>NZ_FNOL01000002.1:0-531873 GCF_900106655.1 Variovorax sp. YR634 | reverse complement strand
ATCAAGATCTCCCTTGGCTCTCTCAGCCCTATCGAATACCGGGTGAGCCTTGGACTTGCAACATAAAACCAGTCCAAGTTTTTATCCGCACCCCCCTAGGGTCAAAGAGCGGCGGAATTCAACAAGCAGAGAGCTAGCCAAGCCTTTCTTGAGGCTGTGTGCGAAAAATTGTTGTTCTGTCGCTCCGCAGTAAAAAAGCCCGCTATCGTTTAGATAGCGGGCTTTTAGTTTTTGGTGCCGGAGAGATGAATCGAACACCCGACCTTCTCATTACGAATGAGCTGCTCTACCGACTGA
This sequence comes from Variovorax sp. YR634, assembly GCF_900106655.1. NCBI lineage: Bacteria > Pseudomonadati > Pseudomonadota > Betaproteobacteria > Burkholderiales > Comamonadaceae > Variovorax > Variovorax sp. YR634. Next base: position 531,576 of record NZ_FNOL01000002.1, on the reverse strand, counting down.
GCTACACCGGCGAAGCCTCAGATTATAGCCAAGAAATCACGCCTTCTCGGCGTGGTACTGGGTCAGCCGCTCAACTTCGTTACGCGAACCCAACATCACGCTCACCCGCTCATGCAGTTTGGTGGGCTGCAGGTCCAGGATGCGTTGCTTGCCGTTGGTGGCCGCGCCGCCGGCCTGCTCGACCAGCCAGCTCATGGGGTTGGCCTCGTACATCAGGCGCAGCTTGCCGGCCTTTTCGGGCTCGCGCTTGTCCCACGGGTACATGAAGACGCCGCCGCGCATCAGGATGCGGTGCACGTCGGCCACCATGCTGGCAATCCAGCGCATGTTGAAGTCCTTGCCGCGCGGGCCTTCCTTGCCGGCCAGGCATTCGTCGATGTAGCGCTTCATGGGCTCGTCCCAGTGGCGCATGTTGCTCATGTTGATGGCAAATTCCTTCGTATCGGCCGGAATCTGGATGTCTTCCTGCGTCAGCACGAAGCTGCCTTGCTCGCGGTCCAGCGTGAACATGGCCACGCCGTTGCCCACGGTCAGCACCAGGGTGGTTTGCGGGCCGTAGATGCAGTAGCCGGCGGCCACTTGCTGGGTGCCTGCCTGCAGAAAGTCGCCTTCCTGCACGCCGGGGTGGTCGTCGGGCTTCTTCAGCACGCTGAAGATGGTGCCGATGCTGACGTTCACGTCGATGTTGCTGCTGCCGTCGAGCGGGTCGAACATGAGCAGGTATTCGCCCTGCGGGTAGCGGTTGGGCACCACGTAGATGCTGTCCATTTCCTCGCTGGCCATGGCCGCGAGGTGGCCGCCCCATTCGTTGGCCTCAATCAGCACTTCGTTGGCGATGATGTCCAGCTTCTTCTGGATCTCGCCCTGCACGTTCTCGCTCTCGGCCGTGCCGAGCACGCCGCCCAGCGCGCCCTTGTTGACGGCCTGGCTGATGCTCTTGCAGGCGCGGGCGACCACTTCGAGCAGCAGGCGCAGTTGGCCGGGAATAAGGCCGTCGGCGCGTTGCTGTTCGACGAGGTAGCGGGTGAGGGAAATCTTTTGTTGAGCCATGTGTCTTGTGGGGTTCGGTTGCTTCAGTTTCCGGCCAGGGCGCGGGTCACGACTTCATGCGTGTCCTTGCTCAGGTCGGGCTTGGCGGCCACGCGGGCGATGGCTTCGCGCGCGGCGCTGCGGTACGGCTCGGCCAGCTTGCTCCAGCGGTCGAGTGCGCGGGCGAGGCGGGCAGCCACTTGCGGGTTGATGGCGTCGAGCTCGATCACGCGCTCGCTCCAGAACACGTAGCCGGCGGCGTCGGGGCGGTGGAATGCGCCGGGGTTGGCGCTGCAGTAGCTGAAGATCACGCTGCGCGCCCGGTTCGGGTTCTTCAGCGAGAAGTCGGGGTGCTTCATCAGCTGCTTGACCAGCGGCAGGATGTCGCCGCCGCGGTCGCTGGCGCCGGCCTGCAGCGAGAACCACTTGTCGATGACCAGTGCCTCGTCCTTGAAGATGGCGTGGAAGCGCGCGAGCGCCTGTGCCGCCAGGGTGTGGCCCGACGACACCAGCGCGTTGAGCGCGTTGAAGCGGTCGGTCATGTTGCCCGCGTCCTTGAAGCGCTGCAGCGTCTTGCCCGGCCACACGACGTCGCCCGAGGCGCGCGCCGCCAGGCACAGGAAGTTGAGCGCCATGCCGGCCAGCGCGCGACGGCCCGACGAGGTCGGGTCGGGGCTGTAGGCGCCGGTGTCGTGGTTCTCTTCATAGGCCCACTGCCAGTCGGCAAAGAGGGCGGTGGCCAGCTGGGCGCGCATGGCTTCGCGCACGAGGTGCACGCGCTGCGGGTCGACCACGTCGAGCTGTTCGGCAATGTAGGTTTCCGACGGCAGCGTGAGCACCAGTTCCTTGAAGGCGGCGTCGAGCTGCGGGTTGCGCAGCACGCTGCGCATGGCGTCGATGTACGCGTCGTTCAGCACCGGCGTGGTGTCGGTGGCCAGTGCGGCAATGCCTTGCAGCGCGGCGCGCAGGCCCAGGCGCTGGCCGGCCTCCCAGCGGTTGAACGGGTCGGGGTCGTTGGCCAGCAGGGTGAGCAGTTGGGCGTCGGTGTACTCGAAGTCGAGGATCACCGGCGCGCTGAAGCCGCGCAAGATGGAAGGCACGGGCTCGGCGTCGAGGCCCACGAAGGTGATCTGCTCGCCGGCGCGCGACAGCACCAGCGTGCGGGTGCCGCGGGTCACGTCGCTTTCGCCTTCGAGCTGCATCGGCAGTTCGCGGCCGCTGGCGTCAAGCAGGCCGATGTTCAGCGGAATGACGAAGGGCTCCTTCGTCGGCTGGCCCGGCGTGGGCGGGCAGCTCTGCACCACGCTCAGGGTGTAGCTGCGGCTCTGCGCGTCGTACACGCCGTGGGCCGCAAGGCGGGGCGTGCCGGCCTGGCTGTACCAGCGCTTGAACTGGGGCAGCAGGCGTGCCAGTTCCGACTCGGGGTTGGCGTCGGCAATGGCCTGTGCAAAGTCGTCGCAGGTCACGGCCTGGCCGTCGTGGCGTTCGAAGTAGAGCGTGATGCCCTTTTCAAAGCCCTTGCGGCCGACCAGCGTCTGCATCATGCGCACCACCTCGGCACCCTTTTCGTAGATGGTGACGGTGTAGAAGTTGCTGATCTCGATGTAGCTGTCGGGCCGCACCGGGTGGGCCATGGGGCCCGCGTCTTCGGGGAACTGGGCGGTGCGCAGCACGCGAACGTCTTCGATGCGCTTCACGGCGCGGGCCGAGGCGTCGGCGCACAAATCCTGGCTGAATTCCTGGTCGCGGAAGACGGTGAGGCCTTCTTTCAGCGAGAGCTGGAACCAGTCGCGGCAGGTCACGCGGTCGCCGCTCCAGTTGTGGAAGTACTCGTGGCCAACCACGCTTTCGATGTTGCTGTAGTCGGCGTCGGTGGCGGTGGCCTGGTTGGCCAGAACGTACTTCGTGTTGAAGATGTTCAGGCCCTTGTTCTCCATCGCGCCCATGTTGAAGTCGCTGGTGGCAACGATCATGAAGCGGTCAAGGTCCAGCGGCAGGCCGAAGCGGGTTTCGTCCCACAGCACCGAGTTGATGAGCGAGTTCATCGCGTGCTCGGTCTTGTCGAGGTCGCCGGCGCGCACGTACACCTGCAGCAGATGCTCCTTGCCGTTGCGTGCCTTGATGCGCTGCTCGCGCGCCACCAGCTTGCCCGCCACCAGTGCGAACAGGTAGCTGGGCTTCTTGAAGGGGTCGACCCACTTGGCGAAGTGGCGGCCTTCGGGCAGTTCGCCCTGCTCGACGAGGTTGCCGTTCGACAGCAGCACCGGGTAGGAGGCCTTGGCGGCGCGCAGCGTAACGGTGTACATCGCCATCACGTCCGGACGGTCGAGGAAGTAGGTGATGCGGCGGAAGCCCTCGGCCTCGCACTGCGTGAAGAAGGTGTCTTCGCTCACGAACAGGCCCATCAGTTTGGTGTTCTTGATGGGGCAGCAGGTGGTGAAGATCTCGAGCTCGAAAGCGTCGGGCAGGCCGTCGATGACGAGCTGTTCGCCTTCCATGCGGAAGGAAGCGCCCTGGCCGTTGACCAGCACGCGCGCCAGGTTCAGCTCGTCGCCGTCCAGGCGCAGCGGCTGCACCGGCACCTCTGGGTTGCGGCGCATCTGCATGCGGTTGAGCACGCGGGTCTTGGCGGGGTCGAGGTCGAAGGTGAGGTCGACGGTGTCGATCCAATACGCCGGGGCGGCATAGTCTTCGCGGCGGATGGCAATGGGTTGCCCTTGAGCGTCACGTAGCAGCATCGAGTGTCTCCAGAAAATTCGAATGGGCGAGTTCGTTGTAGTCGCGAACCGCGGCAATCACATGGGGGCCGGCAAGCTCGGCGGCGGTATGGGTGCTGCACACGGCCACGGCGCGCATGCCGCCGCGGCGGGCGGCTTCTATGCCGAAGGGTGCGTCTTCAAAAACGATGCAGCGTTCGGGCGCAATGCCGATGCGGCGCGCGGCTTCGAGAAAAATGGCGGGCGTAGGCTTGCCAGTGAAGCCTTCGTCGCCACCCACTATGGCCAGCGGCAGCGGGTCCATCTTCAGGCGCGACATGGCGAATTCGATGTTGCCCTTGTCGCCGGCCGTGCCCACCGCCACCTTCAGGCCGCGTGCAACGGCGGCCTTGGCAAAGGCCGTGAAGCCCGCCACTTCGGTGAAGTTGTCGCTGAACATGGCGCGGTAGATCTCTTCCTTCTCGTGCACCATCGCCTGGCACTCCTCGTCGGAGAGCTCGCGCTCGAACAGTTCGCGCATGCACTCGGTGCCGGTGCGGCCCGTGGTGCGCGCAAGGATGTCGCTCACGTCGAGCTTCAGCCCGTGGCGCGCCACGAACTCCACCCACGAGCGCGCATGCCAGGGCATGGAGTCGATCATGGTGCCGTCCATGTCGAAGATGAAGGCTTCGACCTTGCCACCATCCTTCAGGCTTTTCAGGCTCATCGGTTTTACACGCCCTGCTTGAGAGAGGCTTCGATGAACACGTCGAGGTCGCCGTCCAGCACCTTCTGCGTGGCCGAAACTTCCACGTTGGTGCGCAGGTCCTTGATGCGGCTGTTGTCCAGCACGTAGCTGCGGATCTGGTGGCCCCAGCCCACGTCGGTCTTGCTGTCTTCGAGCTTTTGCTGCTCTTCCTGGCGCTTGCGCATCTCGTGGTCGTACAGGCGCGAGCGCAGGCGCTTCCACGCCACGTCGCGGTTGCTGTGCTGGCTGCGGCCGTCCTGGCACTGCACCACGATGCCGGTCGGGATGTGCGTCAGGCGCACGGCCGAGTCGGTCTTGTTGATGTGCTGGCCGCCCGCGCCGCTGGCGCGGAAGGTGTCGGTGCGCACGTCGGCCGGGTTGATCTCGATCTCGATGGAGTCGTCGATTTCCGGGTACACGAAGATGCTGGCAAAGCTCGTGTGGCGGCCGCCCGACGAGTCGAACGGCGACTTGCGCACCAGGCGGTGCACGCCGGTCTCGGTGCGCAGCAGGCCGAAGGCGTAGTCGCCCTCGACCTTGATGGTCGCGCCCTTGATGCCGGCGGTGTCGCCGGGCGTTTCGTCTTCGATCTGCGTCTTGAAGCCCTTGCGCTCGGCGTACTTCAGGTACTGGCGCAGCAGCATGCTGGCCCAGTCACAGGCCTCGGTGCCGCCGGCGCCGGCCTGGATGTCGACGAAGGCGTTCAGCGGATCGGCCGGGTTGTTGAACATCCGGCGGAATTCGAGCTGCTTGATGTCGGCTTCGAGCGTGGCGGCGTCATCGGCAATGGCCTGCAGGCCATCCATGTCGCCGTCTTCCTTCGACATCTCGAAGAGTTCGGTGTTGTCCGAGAGCCCGTTGGTGAGCCGGTCGAGCGTGACGACCACGTCGTCGAGCGACTTCTTTTCCTTGCCCAGTTCCTGGGCCTTCTTCGGGTCGTTCCAGACGTTCGGGTCTTCGAGCGATGCGTTGACCGTCCTCAGACGTTCGGCTTTGGCATCGTAGTCAAAGATACCTCCGTAAATCGACCGTACGGACGCTCAGGTCCGCGAGCATTGCGCCGATTTGGTTGATCTGTTCTGCGTCCATGGGGTGTCCTGACTGTGTTCGGGGAAACCGGGCATTTTCTCACGGTCCGCCAGCCAGCCAGGGAGTGCCCCTGTATTGCGCCTTTCCCCTCTGGGGGAAGGCGCAAGACCCGAAATCAGAACGCCGGCACGAGCGAGCCCTTGAACTGGGTCTCGATGAAGCTCTTCACCTCCGGCGACTGGTAGGCGGCCACGAGGCGCTTGGCCCAGGGCTTGTCCTTGTCGGCGCGGCGCACGGCGATCAGGTTGGCGTACGGGCTCTTCGGCGATTCCTTGATCACGGCGTCCTTGTTCAGCGACAGGCCGGCCTTCTCGGCGTAGTCGTTGTTGATGGAGGCAATGGTCAGGTCGTCGAGCGAGCGCGGCAGCTGGGCCGCGTCGAGAGCCACCAGCTTCAGCTTCTTGGGGTTCGTCACCACGTCCAGCGGCGTGGCCGTGTTGTTCTTCACCGCCTCGGGTTTCAGCGTGATCAGGCCGGCCTGCTGCAGCAGCAACAGCGCGCGGTTGCCGTTCGACGGGTCGTTCTGGATGCCGACCGAGGCGCCATCGGGCAACTGGTCGATCGACTTGATCTTGCGCGAGTAGAAGCCCAGCGGCGCGGTGATGGTCAGGCCCACGGGCACGATGTCGAAGCCGCGCGCCTTGTTCTGGTTGTCGAGAAAGGGCTGGTGCTGGAAGGCGTTGGCGTCGAGGTCGCCCGAGGCCAGCGCCGCATTGGGCAGCTGGTAGTCGTTGAACACCACGACCTGGATGTTCAGGCCGTCCTTGGCGGCGACCTTCTTGACCACCTCGAAGATCTGCTCGCCGTTGCCGACGGAGACACCGACCTTGAGCGTGTTCTTGTCCTGCGCGAAGGCGGCGCTGCCGGCGAAGAGGGCGGCGGCCAGCGTGGCAAGGGCGAGGGTGCGGCGGCGGAAAGAGGTATGCATGTCGTTGCGCGAAATCAAAAAAAGAAGGCGCGAATGTGGCATTGCCGCCAGCGTTTGGGAACGAACCAATGCGCATATCGATATGGCGTGTCTTGCTCGCTACAGGATTTCCTTATGCGCATATGCGTATAAACAGCATCCTTTTTGTTCGTTCCCTTTCGCTGCGTTTCTTTTCATACTCGGCACCTTTTTGCGAACCTCCGCGACCTGCCTTTGCGCGGGCTGCGCATCTTTTCCATGACCCACCCTACGCCTGACACGGGCCGCGGCCACGCGGCGCCAGTCATCCGTCTTCAATCGGTGCAGAAGTCTTTTGCCTTGCCCAACGGCGAGGTGTTCGACGCCGTGCAGTCGCTGTCGCTCGACATCCAGCAGGGCGACGTGTTCGGCCTGATCGGCAAGAGCGGCGCCGGCAAATCGACGCTGCTGCGCCTCATCAACCTGCTGGAGCGGCCCGATTCGGGCCAGGTCTTCGTCGGCGGGCGCGACCTCACCACGCTCTCGCGCCGCGAGCTGCGCGATACGCGCCAGAACATCGGCATGATCTTCCAGCAGTTCAACCTGCTGCAGAACGCCACGGTGTTCGACAACGTGGCCTTCCCGCTGAAGATCCACGGTCGCCATTCGAAGGCCGAAATCAACGCGCGGGTGCGCGAATGCCTGGTGCTCGTGGGCCTGGCCGAGAAGATCGACACCTACCCGGCCCAGCTCTCCGGCGGCCAGAAGCAGCGCGTGGCCATTGCCCGCGCGCTGGCGCCGCGCCCGCAAGTGCTGCTGTGCGACGAGCCCACCTCGGCGCTCGACTCCGAAACCACGCGCTCGCTGCTGGAAACGCTGCGCGAAATCAACCAGAAGATCGGCGTGACCATCGTGATCGTCACGCACGAGCTGTCGGTGGTCGAGGTGCTGTGCCGCAACGTGGCCATCCTCGAAAAGGGCCGGCTGGTGGAGCAGTTCGCGGTCGATGCACCGAGCGTGGAGCGCAAGACCGCGCTGGGCCGCGAAATCGACGAACTGGTGCGCCGCCGCGAACGCGAGGCGCGCGAACCCTACTCGCCGCGCCCGCCCTCGCAGCTCGGCGCACAGGAGCTGGCCTATGTTTGAGAACATCGCCCCCATCCTCCCCGAGCTGTGGGTCGCCACCGGCCAGACCTTCATGATGCTGGCCATCGGCCTGTCGGCCGCCGTGCTCATCGGCGGGCCGCTGGGCATCCTGCTGTTCCTGCTGGGTCCCGGCCAGTCGCTCGAGAACAAGCCCGCGTTCCTGGTGCTCAACTGGCTGGTGAACACGGTGCGTTCGTTCCCTTTCATCATCTTGCTGGTGGCGCTGGTGCCCTTCACGCGGGTGATCGCGGGCACGTCGATCGGGCCGCTGGCGGCCGCGGTGCCCCTGTCGTTCGCGGCCATTCCGTACCTGGCCCGGCTGGTCGACCAGTGCCTGCGCGAAGTGCCGCGCGGCGTGATCGAGGCGGCGCATGCCATGGGCGCGACCGAGCTGCAGATCGTCTGGCGCGTGCTGCTGGTCGAGGCCCGTTCGGGGCTGGTGCTGGCGCTGACGGTGCTGGCCGTGAGCTTTCTCTCGTACTCGGCGGTGGCCGGCGTGGTGGGCGGCGGCGGTATCGGTGACCTTGCCATCCGCTACGGCTACTACCGTTTCCAGACCGATGTGATGGTGCTCACCGTGGCGCTGCTCGTGGTGCTGGTACAGATCCTGCAATTCGTGGGTAACACCACGGCAAGCAGGCTCGACAAGCGTTGATTCCTTCTCTTTTCTTCCCTGCTTTCCCTATCTCATGAAAACCGCATTCCTGCGCCGTTCCGTTCTCGCCCTGTCCCTGGCTGCCGTCTCGTTCGGCGGCCTCTCGCTGCAGGCCCACGCGCAAGACCCCGCCAAGAAGAACCTCGTGATCGGCGGCACCGCCGGCTCCAACGCCGACCAGCTCAAGGCCGGCATCGTGCCCATCCTCGAAAAGAAGGGCTACAAGGTGAAGCTGGTCGAGTTCAACGACTACGTGCAGCCCAACCTGGCGCTGGCCCAGGGCTCGCTCGACGCCAATTTCTTCCAGCATCAGGTGTACCTGAAGAAGTTCGCGGCCGACCAGAAGCTCGACCTCTCCGAACTGGTGCAAGGCCCGATCGCGCCCATGGGCGTGTACTCGACCAAGCGCAAGACGCTGGCCGACGTGAAGGAAGGCGACCGCGTGACGCTGCCGAACGATCCGAGCAACCTGGCCCGCGCGCTGGTGCTGCTGGAGCAGAACAAGCTGATCACCATCAAGACCGGCATCGATCCGTTGCGCGCGTCCGAAAAGGACGTGGCCGAGAACCCGAAGAAGCTGAAGTTCATTCCGCTCGAAGCTGCGCAACTGCCACGCTCGCTGGGCGACACTGAATACGCCATCGTCAACGGCAACTTCGCGATCTCGTCGGGCCTGAAGCTCACCGAGGCCGTGGTGCTCGAGAAAACGCCCGACTACTACCTGAATGTGGTCGCCGTGAAGACCGCCGACAAGAACACCCAGTGGGCCAAGGACATCGCCGATGCCTACCGCTCGAAGGAGTTCAAGGCCGTGGTCGACAGCAAGTTCCAGGGCTACGCCAAGCCCAGCTTCCTGCAATAACTCTTCCCGCAAGAAAAGGACTCCCATGCCCGTTCTGGCCGTATTCGATGCTCAGGGAAGCTGGCGCGACACACATGTGTGCGACGGCTGGATCACCGAACACCTGGCCGGGCAGGGCGTGAGTTGGGGGCGTGGCAAGAAGAAGGGGCAGCGCGTGCTCGACAGCGCGGGGCTGTTCTACGTGCCGACTGCCGACGGCTACCTGGGGCTGCTGCTGGAGGCTGGCGAGTGGGCTGCCATTCCGGCCGGCAAGCCGCATTTCTTCGATGCAGGCGAGGCCGAGTCGCTCGACGGCTTGCCTGCCGCGCTGCCGCTGTTCGAAGCCTTTGTCGAAGAAGTGCTGTCCCTTACGGGTAACGACGCCGACGAAGAGTGAAGGGCGTGGCCGGTCTCAGGCCGCCAGCCGCTGTTGCGCCGCTCGACCGGCGGGCCGCGCCAGCCCCAGATGGTCGCGCAGCGTGCGGCCTTCGTACTCGGTGCGGAAGATCCCGCGCTTCTGCAGGATCGGCACCACGCCGTCGACAAAATCCTGCAGCCCATGCGGCAGCGCATCGGGCATCAGGTTGAACCCATCGGCCGCACCGGCCCTGAACCAGCGCTCGATGTCGTCCGCGATCTGCTCCGGCGTGCCCACGATCACGCGGTGTCCACCGCCGCCCGCCAGTTCGCGAATCAACTGCCGCACCGTGTAGCCGTGGGTGCGGCCCGCCGCGACCACTGCATTGAAGAAGGTGTGGTTACCGTTGCCATTGCCTGGCAACGGAAGGTCTTCAGGCAGGCGCTCGTCGAGCTTCAGGCGGTCGGGCGCAATGCCCAGCGTGCCGGCGATGCGCGTCAGGCTGTAGTCCCACGGAATCAGGTCGACCAGCTCGTCGCGCCGGCGGCGGGCTTCGGCCTCGGTACTGCCGACGATGGTGGTCAGGCCCGCGAGCACCTTCACTGCGTCGGGGCCGCGGCCCAGTTCGGCGGCGCGTGTCTTCAGTGCGTGGGCATACGCCAGAGATTCCTCGAACGACTGCGAGGCCGAGAACACTGCCTCCGCATGGCGCGACGCCAGCTCGCGCCCGTCGGCCGAAGCACCGGCCTGCACCAGCACCGGGTGCCCCTGCGGCGGGCGCGGCAGGTTCAGCGGGCCCTGCACCGCGAAGTGTTCGCCGCGGTGCGCAATGGCGTGCACCTTCGTTGTGTCGATGAAGCTGCCGGTGGCCTTGTCGCCGATGAAGGCGTCGTCTTCCCAGCTGTCCCACAGCGCCTTCACGATGTCGGTGAACTCCGAGGCGCGTGCGTAGCGCTTCGCATGGTCGGGCGTGGCGTCGAGGCCGAAGTTGCGTGCTGAGGGCAGGTCGGCCGTGGTCACCACGTTCCAGCCCGCGCGGCCGCCGCTCACATGGTCGAGCGTGGCGAAGCGGCGGGCGATGTTGTAGGGCTCGTTGTAGCTCGTCGAGGCAGTGGCGATCAGGCCGATGTGCGTGGTGGCGGCGGCCACGCAGGCCAGCAGCACCGTGGGTTCCAGTGCGGTGATCGGGCGGAAGTTGATCTGGTCGACGATGGCCGCGTTGTCGGCGAGAAACACCGCATCGAGCTTGGCCGCCTCGGCGATCTGCGCCGTGCGGATGTAGTGCCGGATGTCGGCAAAGGCCCGCGGATCGCTCTCCGGCAGGCGCCATGCCGAGGGCACGAAGCCCGAATGCAGGATGTTGACGTTGAGGTGCAGTTGCCGGGGCTTGGGGCTGGTCGAAAGGCTCATTGGGAGAAGTAGTCGGGCAGCCGGTAGCCGGCCCATGTCGGGTTGGCCCTGAAGAAGCGCTGGAACTCGGCCGACTGGTAGGCCGCCGCAATGTCTTTCGCGAACTGTGCTTGCTCATTGCTGCGCTTGACGGCCACCACGTTCACGTAGGGCAGCGTCATGTTCTCGAGCTTGAGCGCATCGGTGAGCTTCAGGCCCGAGGCCACCGCGAAGTTGCCCTGCACGGCCGCGATGTCGGCATCGGCCAGCGAGCGCGGGGCCTGCGCGGCTTCGAGCGGCACCAGCTTCAGGCGCTTCGGGTTGGTGGCGATGTCGCGCTCCGACACGGCCAGCGGGCTCACGCCCGGCTTGAGCGTGACCCAGCCGACGGCCGCGAGGATGTTGAGCGCGCGCGCCGCGTTCACCGGGTCCGAAGGCAGCGTGACCGTGGCGCCGTCGGGCACCGTGTCGAGCGACTTGTGGCGCTGCGAGTAAAGGCCCATCGGCGGCGTCGGCACATGCACCACCGGCACGAGGTCGAAGCCCTGCTGCTTGTTGGTGGCGTTGAGGTACAGCGTGTGCTGGAAGATGTTGGCGTCGATCTGCCCGCGCTCGACTGCGTCGTTGGGCTGCACGCCCTGGCTGAACTCGACGTACTTGACGGTGTAGCCGAGCTTCTTCAGCTGGGGCTCGATGCCGTTCGTGAAGGCATCGCGGTACGGGCCGGGCATGAAGCCCACGCGCAGGTCGGCGGCGTGGGCGGAAACCTGAAGAAGCAGGCTCAGGGCAAGGCCGCCGAGCAGTGGGGCGGACCAGCGCGCCAGCGAGGGCGCGCGCGAAGAAAAGCGCATGACAGGCAACTCCGGGAGGCAAGAGGGAGCTGCGCACTCTAGGTCGCGGTGCCTGCGGCGCGAACGAAGATTCGTGCGCTTCTATATCCGCTCGGCAAATATCAGGCGGGTGGGCCTTCGTTCTTCAGGAAGTCGACGAACGCGCGCAGCGGCGCAGGCATGTGCGTACGGCTAGGGTAGTACAGGAACGGCCCCGAAAAACTCTGCCACCAGTCTTCGAGCACGGGCACCAGCGTGCCGCGGTCGATGGAGGGCCGCAGGTATTCGTCGAAGGTGTAGATCAGGCCCAGGCCCGACTCGGCGGCGTGCAGTTCGAGGTCGAGCATCGACGCGATCAGCGGCCCTGCCGGCGTGATCTTGACGGCCTTGCCCTTGCGCACGAAGCCCCAGGTGGCGAGCACGCCGCTCGGGAAACGGTGGGCGATGCAGGCGTGCTGCAGCAGGTCGGTCGGGTGTTTGGGCGTTCCGTGCTTCGCCAGGTAGGCAGGCGACGCCGCGGCCACGAAGCGCTGCGTGCGAGGGCCCAGAGGCACGGCGATCATGTCGCGCGCAATGCTCTCGTCGTAGCGGATGCCGGCGTCGAAGCCCGCGGCGAGTACGTCGATGAAGGTGTCGTTGGTCGTGATCTCCAGCGTGATGCCCGGGTGCTCCGCCAGGAAGCGGCTGGCCAGCGGCGGCAGCACGCGCTGCGTCACGATCGTCGGTACGTTCAGCCGCAGCGTGCCGGTGGGACTGTCGCGAAAGCTGTTGAGCGTGTCGAGCGCGCCCGCGATGTCGTCGAGCGCGGGCGAGATGCGGTCCAGCAGCCGCTGGCCGGCTTCGGTGGGTGTGACGCTGCGCGTCGTGCGGTTCAGCAGGCGCACGCCAAGCTGCGCTTCGAGCCGCCGCATGGCCTCGCTGAGCGAGGAGGGCGATACGCCGCGCAGCGTGGCGGCGCCGCGAAAGCCGCGCGCCCGGGTCACGGCAACGAAGGCGCCGAGATCGGAAAGATCGGGGTCAGTCATGGCGGGATTGTGCGTTTTTCTGCACAACCCGTGCGCTGCCGGACGGATTATCGAACGGGCCGATTCCTTCCAGACTAGCGCGATGGCGTTCGCAATCGCGACCGGCCACAGTCAGAAAGTCAGAAAGGACACTGCAATGAACACACTTCAACTCGGCACCAAGGCCATGAACGGCCCCAAGGTCTCCGCCTTCGGCCTCGGCTGCATGGGCATGTCGGGCATGTACGGCCCTTCGGATCGCGCAGAAAGCATCGCCACCATCCATGCCGCGATGGACGCAGGCATCACGCTGCTCGACACCGGCGACTTCTACGGCAGCGGCCACAACGAAATGCTGATCGGTGAAGCGCTCAAGGACCTCAAAGGCTCGCAGCGCGATGCTGCACTGGTCAGCGTGAAGTTCGGCGCCATGCGCGACCCGGCCGGCGGCTGGGTTGGCTACGACGCGCGGCCCGCGGCGGTGAAGAATTTCGCCACCTACTCGCTGCAGCGCCTGGGCGTGGACCACATCGACATCTATCGCCCGGCGCGGCTCGACCCGAACGTGCCGATCGAGGACACCATCGGCGCCATCGCCGACCTGGTGAAGGCGGGCTACGTGCGCCACATCGGCCTGTCGGAAGTCGGCTCGCAGACCATCCGCAAGGCGGCGGCCGTGCACCCGATCTGCGACCTGCAGATCGAGTATTCGCTGATCTCGCGCGGCATCGAGGACGACATCCTCGCGACCTGCCGCAAGCTGGGCATCGGCATCACCGCGTACGGCGTGCTCTCGCGCGGCCTGATCAGCGGGCACTGGAAGAAGGATGCGGCGGGCGAGAAGGATTTCCGGGCGCACAGCCCGCGCTTCCAGGGCGAGAACGTGGACCGCAACCTCGCGCTGGTCGATGCGCTGCGCAAGATTGCCGAGGCCAAGGGCGTCACCGTCGCGCAGATCGCCATTGCATGGGTGGCGGCGCAGGGCGACGACATCGTGCCGCTGATCGGCGCGCGGCAGCGCACGCGGCTCGACGAGGCACTGGGCGCGCTGAACGTGAAGCTGGCGGCCGACGACTTCGCAGCCATCGAGCGCGCGGTGCCGAAGGGCGCTGCAGCCGGCGACCGCTATGCGGCGGCGCAGATGGCGAGCCTGGACAGCGAATCGCGCCGCGCCTGAGCCTCAGTTCGCGAGGAATTCCTCGATCATCCGCGCCACGCGCTGCGGCTGGTCGTGGTGCAGCATGTGACCGGCGTCTTCGAGGCGCTCGATGCGGCTGTTGGCAACCGACCTCAGGCGTTCGTGGAATTCGTCGAGCGTGTAGCGGTTCTTCCACCAGCCTTTCAGGCTGTCGTCGGATGCCTCGACCATCAGCAACGGAGCGGTGATGCGCGCGTAGAGCGCCAGCGTTTCGTCGACGCGGAAGATGTGTGCGTTGACGATCTTGTGTGCCGCCTCGCCGAGGATCTGCCAGCGTTCGCTGCCGTCGGGCTGCGCGTGGTTCACCGACCAGTGGCTGGCCAGCCAGTTGGCCTTGTCGGGCGTGAGGCGCGGGTTGGTCTTCATGAGGCGGCGCGCCACGCCGTCCACGGCCGAATAGCCGGCCAGCGCCATCTCGCCGCGATGCAGGCGCTTGAGCTCGTCGATCCACTGGCCGTAGCGCGCGGGCGCTTCATCGGGCTTGCGCGCGGGCATGCCGAAGCCTTCGAGATTGACGAGGCGGCGGATGCGCTGGGGCCGCACGCCGGCGTAGTGCATGACGACGTTGCCGCCCATGCTGTGGCCGACGAGGTCGACCTGCCGGGCGCTGTCGTCTTCGCCCGCGTAATGGTCGAGCAGCCATTCGAGGTCTGCCAGGTAGTCGGCGAGCCAGTAGTTGTCGACGCCGCCGCCGTCGGTCAGGCCGAAGCCGCGCCAGTCGGGGGCGATGATGAAGCGGTCTTCCTCCATCGCATCGACCACGAACTGCCACGACGCCGCCACGTCCATCCAGCCATGCACCAGCACCAGCGGCGGGCGCTCGTCGGAGGGCTGGCCCCAGAGGCGCACGTGGTAGCTGAGGTTGCGCACGGGCACGAATTCGCTGCGGGAGGGGCGGAGGGCTTGGTACATGGGCGTCGATGATAAAGAGGCCTTTGTGCTGACGCAGTCCGGCACAGGACAGCGGGCGGGGGTGGAACGCTCGGGTTTTGATGGGGCGGCCAGCAGGCTGTGGGGCGGGGCGGTAGCATCCCGCGCATGAAAAAGATCCAACTCGGTCAAAGCGACCTGCACGTCACCCCGATCTGCCTTGGCACGATGACCTTCGGCGAACAGGTCGACGAGCCCACCTCCCACGCCATTCTGAGCCGCTCGCTCGAGCGCGGCGTCGACTTCATCGACACCGCCGAGATGTACTCGGTGCCCACGCGCAAGGAAACCTACAGCGTCACCGAGACCATCATCGGCAACTGGTTCGCCGCCAACCCCGGTGCGCGCGAGAAGCTGGTGGTCGCGACCAAGGTGGCCGGCCCGTCGCGCGGCATGCCCTGGGTGCGCGAAGGCAGCGGCATGACGGCGGCCGACATCGAAGCCTCGTGCAACGCCAGCCTGAAGCGGCTGCGCACGGACGTCATCGACCTCTACCAGATCCACTGGCCGGAGCGTCACGTGCCGCTGTTCGGCAACATGTATTACGACCCGGCGAAGGAAACCTCGAAGACGCCGATCCACGAGCAGCTCGAGGCGCTGGGCAAGCTGGTGAAGGCGGGCAAGGTGCGCGCCATCGGCCTGTCGAACGAAACGCCTTACGGCGTGCACGAGTTCGTTCGGCTGGCCGAACAGCACGGGCTGCCGCGCGTAGCGACGGTCCAGAACGTGTACAGCCTCATCAGCCGCGGCCACGAGAACGCGCTGGACGAGACGATGCACCGGCTGGGCGTGTCGCTGCTGGCGTATTCGCCGCTGGCCTTCGGCCTGCTGACGGGCAAGTACGACCAGAGCGGCATCGAAGGGCCGGATGCGCCGAAGGGCGCGCGGATTTCGAGCTACGAATCGGTGCGCAAGCAGCGTTGGGGCCGTCCCGATTCGCTGCGCGCGGCCAAGCGCTACAACCAGCTGGCCCGCGACAACGGCCTGACGCCGACGCAGCTGGCGCTGGCCTTCTGCTACACGAAGTGGCAGGTGGCGAGCACGATCATCGGCGTGACCTCGGTGGCGCAGCTGGAAGAAGACCTGGACGTGTACGGCACCACGTTGTCGGCGGAAATCCTGGCGGAGATCGACAAGATCCGCTGGGAGATTCGCGACCCTGCTGCGTAATTCAACGGCCACATTCGCCCTGGGCGGCGGCCAGGGCGAGGGCTGGCAGGCTCAGCAGGCCCATGTTGCCGCCTTTGAACTGGCCCTTCATGCAGTCGCCGTGTGCAGCGCTTGCGACGCCTGCGCTCAACCTGGAATCAAAGGCTGAGCGCGGGGTGCCATTGAGGTTCTGGCCGGCGCGTTCCGCGAATGAGCGCTCGCGGCCGATGTCGCGCAGGGCGCGGCGGGTGCTTTCCGAATGAAGGATCAGCGGCGCGGGGGTTGTCGTGGCTTGCGGCGGCTGTGTGGCTGGCGTAGCGGGGACGGTGATCGCCTTGCCGCGAGCAGTTCGGGGCATGCGCGTGGTTGTCGCGCGTGTGGTCGCAGTCGTGGTTTGCGGCGCCGCTTCCCGCGGTGCGGGAGGCACGGCCTTCACTGGGGCTTCGACCTGCACCACCTCCATGACCATTCGCTTCACCGGGGCGGTCTCGCGGCCGTGCGGCTGCGTGGCGACCAGCAGCAGCCAGAGCACCGCCGCGTGCATCGCCACCACGGCCAGCACCAGCCCGAGGTAGAACGAAGCCGTGGCCACCGGGGCTGGCGTATGCTGCATGGCTGGAACGGAATTCAATGTAGTACGGCAGATTTTTTGCCATGGGACACCAGGTTTTCTGAAGCGATCCTGAACCCGCAATTGCCACCGAGATGGCCAAGAAAAGCACTCACACCTCCGAGACGCCCGCCACCCAGTTGCTGCGCGCGCACAAGATCACCTTCACCGAGCACCCCTACGAGTACGTCGAGCACGGCGGTGCGCAGCGCGGCGCCGAGATGCTCGGGCTCGACCCGTTCACCGTCATCAAGACGCTGGTCATGCAGGACCAGGACGCCAAGCCGCTGATCGTGCTGATGCACGGCAACCGCACGGTGTCGACCAAGAACCTCGCGCGGCAGATCGGCGCCAAGTCGGTCGAGCCCTGCAAGCCCGAGGTGGCGCAGCGGCACAGCGGGTACATGGTGGGTGGTACTTCGCCGTTCGGCACGCGGCGCGAGATGCCGGTGTATGTGGAATCGACCATCCTCGAACTGCCGAGGATCGTGCTCAACGGCGGGCGCCGCGGCTACCTGATCGGCATCGATCCGCAGGTGTGCGTGGGGTTGCTGGGCGCGAAGCCCGTGCAGTGTGCGCTGGCAGAATAGCCGGCGCCATGGCGACATCCTCGTCTTCCGACTTCTTTCCCCTGCGAGCCGCTGGCAACCCGGGCCAGGGCACGGCGTTCGCACTTGCCTTTCGCAACGACGAGCGCGAATGGACCGAATCGCTCGACCTGTCGGCGTTGCTGCGCGACGCACTACTGGCGCGCGGCCAGGCCGCCGCGCTCGCACGCGATGGCTGGGTCACGCTGTCCGACGGACTCTGGCTGCTGCCGCAGATCCTGAGCTACTCGCGCGCCGAGGACGGCAGCGTGCGCACCTCCAGCACCATCGAGGTGGCCCATGCCGGACTCTTGCCGCAGGGCGTCTTCGAGTACCAGCATTCGGGCGGCGAAACCACCGAGCAGGCCCTGACCCGCGGGTTCGACCTGTGGGCGCAGGTCGATCTGGTTGTGTTCCAGGATGCGTTGGGCGGTGAACTCGCCCACTGCACGTCGATGGACATGAGCTGGAAGGAGGGGCGGCAGCGGCGCGTGCTGTTCGGCCCCGTGGCGCACCGGGCGGCGTTGCCGGCGGCCGAGGTTGAGGAAGAGCACCCGTTCTGCCCCTGCTGCCTGTTCACCAATACCTGGGACGCCTTCAAGCCGCAGATCGAATCGGACAGTCTCCACGCCGTGCGCCTCTATGCCGCGCGCGACGCCGAGGGTGAAGTGCAGGCCGACTGCCGCGTCAACGGCGAGGACTGGCCCGCCGGCGCCGAGGCCCTGCGCGCCTATGTGACACAGTGGCCCGACCGCGGCTTCGAGTTTCGCAAGCAGTATGTTGTGATCCAATCGCCGCCCCAGGCGCGTGTCGCCGAATAGAACAACAACCATCCCCCGCGGAGTGCCGTCTTGAGTTTCAACTTGCCTTCCCTCATCGCCATCGTGGCGTCGTACCTGATCGGCTCGCTGTCCTTCGCGGTCATCGTGAGCAAGGCACTCGGCATGGCCGATCCGCGCAGCTACGGCAGCAAGAATCCCGGCGCCACCAATGTGCTGCGCTCGGGTAATAAAGGTGCGGCGCTGGCCACGCTGCTGCTCGACGCTATCAAGGGCTGGGTGCCGGTGTTCCTGATTCACCGGTTCGGCGCGCAGTGGGGGCTGGGAGAGGGCGTTGCCGCCCTGGCCGGCCTGGCAGCGTTTCTTGGTCACCTGTATCCGGTGTTCTTCGGCTTCCAGGGCGGCAAGGGCGTGGCTACGGCGGCAGGCGTGCTGGTGGGCGTCGCGCCCTGGCTGGGGCTGGCCACCGGCGCCACCTGGCTGATCATCGCCGTCTTCTTCCGCTACTCGTCGCTGTCTTCGCTGGTGGCGGCCTTCTTCGCACCGGCCTACTATCTGATCGGCGGCGGCATCGCGTGGCCGCTCGATCGCACAGTGCTGATCGCGCTCATCGTCATGAGCCTGCTGCTGATCTGGCGGCACCGCGAAAACATCCGCCGGCTCGCGGCCGGCACGGAGTCGAAGCTCGGCTCCAAGAAGAAACAGGACTGAAGAAAGAACACCATGGCCTCCATCACCCGCTTCCACGTCGGCCCCCGTCTCTCGGAGACGGCCGTGCACAACGGCACCATCTACCTCGCGGGCCAGGTGCCTGACGACACCTCGCAGGACATCCGCGGCCAGACCACGCAGGTGCTGGGCATGGTCGATCGCCTGCTGGCCGAGGCCGGCAGCGACAAGTCGCGCATCCTCATGACGCAGATCTTCCTGGCGGACATCACCGACATCACGGCGATGAACGAGGTGTGGGACGCCTGGATTCCGGCCGGCAACACGCCGCCGCGCGCCACCGTGCAGGCCAAGATGGCCAATGCGGCCTACAAGATCGAGATCGTGGTGACGGCCGCGCAGGCCTGACGCTCAATCAATAGCGTTTTTCGAGGACCATCTGG
This sequence comes from Variovorax sp. YR634, assembly GCF_900106655.1. NCBI lineage: Bacteria > Pseudomonadati > Pseudomonadota > Betaproteobacteria > Burkholderiales > Comamonadaceae > Variovorax > Variovorax sp. YR634. Next base: position 512,540 of record NZ_FNOL01000002.1, on the reverse strand, counting down.
TCCGCGTCGCGCCGCATCGAGAAGCGATTGATGAAGCTGTTGCCCAGCAGCACGAAGGGCATGGCCTGCGGCGAGACGATGGCGTCGATGTCGTAGACCTCGACGTCGCCCACGCGCACCGACTGCAGCCGCAGCTTGTAGCCCGAAGTCGTGCCGTTGGCGGTGTTCATCATGACGCGCTGGCCCTTGCTGTAGTCGAGCCCGATGCGCTGGGCGTCGTCGGCCGAAAGCGCGATGGACGTCGCACCCGTGTCGAGCATGAACGTGACCGGCCGGCCGTTTATGGCGCCTTGCGTCATGAAATGCCCGCGGCTGTCGGCCGACAGCACGACACGGTTTCCGCCCCCGCCTGAGCTGCCACCGCCGCCGATGCTGACCGGCGTGTCCATGCGCAGGCTGACGCGCTTGCCGTCGAGTTCGACCACGGCCTGTTCGGCCTGCAGCGAGAGCAGTTTCACGCCCTGGTAGCTCTCGCCGACCGCCACGGTCTTGGGCGGGTTGCCGTTCACGATCAGGATCGCGCGGCTACCGATGCTGCCGGTCAGGGTGACCGAGCCGGCGGCATGCGCCACGGCAGCGGCAGCCAGCAGCTGCGCTGCGACGACAAGGGCTTTCATGAAGGGAGCCGCTCAGTCGCGGAAGTTGTTGAACGTGAGCGGCATGTCCGGCACGTCCTTCTTGATGAGTGCCATGGCGGCTTGCAGATCGTCGCGCTTGGCGCCGGTGATGCGCACCGCGTCGCCCTGGATGGCTGCCTGCACCTTGAGCTTGCTGTCCTTGACGATGCGGGTGATCTTCTTGGCCTGCTCGCTTTCGATGCCGCTCTTGACCTTGATGACCTGCTTGACCTTGTCGCCGCCCATCTTCTGGACATCGCCCTTGTCGAGGAAGCGTACATCGACGCTGCGCTTGGTGAGCTTGCTGCGCAGGATGTCTTCCACCTGCACGAGCTGGAACTCGGCGTCGCCGATCATGGTGATCTCCTTGTCCTTGAGCTCGACGGCAGCGGCCGTGCCCTTGAAATCGAAGCGCGTTCCGATTTCCTTGGCGGTGTTCTCGACCGCGTTCTTCACCTCGGGCAGGTTGGGCTCGCAGACGGTATCGAAGGACGGCATGGACTCTCTCCTGAATTCACTGGTGCTGGATGCGACAATTCTCCCATGATCGTGGAGTCCAACGTCCCGCTGCAGCCCTACAACAGCTTCGGCATCGTCGCGCGTGCGCAGCATCTGGCGCGCATTGCGGGCGAGTCCGACCTGGTCGCGCTGCGCGCCGATCCGGCATGGCGCGACGCGCCCCGGTTCGTGCTGGGCGGCGGCAGCAACATCGTGCTCACGGGCGACGTCAAGCCGCTGGTGCTGAAGATCGAGATCAAGGGCCTGCGGCTGGTGGAAGAAACGCCGCGCGCCTGGATCGTCGAGGCCGGTGCCGGCGAGATCTGGCACGACGCCGTCGAGTGGATGGTGCGCAACGGCTACCCGGGGCTGGAAAACCTGGCTCTCATTCCGGGCACGGTGGGCGGCTCTCCGGTGCAGAACATCGGCGCCTACGGGGTCGAGTTGCAAGACCGCTTCGATTCGCTCGACGCCTTCGACCTGGAAACCGGCCGCAGCTTCACGCTCGACGCCGCCCAATGCGCCTTCGGCTATCGCGATTCAGTGTTCAAGCATGTGCGCAGCGGCCCGAACGACTTCGGCCTGGCGGGCAGGGCGGTGATCACCCGGGTGCGATTTCGCTTGCCCAAGCCGTGGAAGGCCGTGGTCGGCTACCTCGACCTCGAACGAAAGATGGAAGAAACCGGCAACTTCACGCCGAGCGCTCAAGACGTCTTCGACTGGATCTGCGCGATTCGCCGCGCCAAGCTGCCCGACTGGCGCGTGCTGGGCAACGCCGGTAGCTTCTTCAAGAACCCGACCGTCACGCCCGAGCAGTGCGCGGACATCATCGCGCGCGACCCCAAGATCGTTCACTACCCGATGGATGACGGCAGCATCAAGCTGGCAGCCGGCTGGCTCATTGATGCTTGCGGCTGGAAGGGCAAGTCGGTGGGCAACGCTGGCGTGTACGAGCGGCAGGCGCTGGTGCTGGTCAACCGCGGCGGCCGCGAGAACCCGGTGACGGGCGGCGAGGTGATGACCCTGGCCAAGGCCATCCAGACCAGCGTGTACGAGCGCTTCGGCATCCGGCTGGAGCCGGAGCCGGTGGTGGTCTGACGACAGCATGGATCTCGACTTCCTGCACCTGAATTTCCGCCGCCGCATCGGCGCGCTGCTATGGGCCCGGCGGGCGGTGCCGCTTATTGCGCTGCTTGCGTTGTTCCTGGGCTCGCGCCGCTGGGGCTCGGTGGTGGCCGTGATTGTGGTGGCGCTGCTGTTCTCGGCGGTGCTCAAGTTCCTCGAAACCAGTTTGCGGCGCCAGTTCATCCGCGAAGCGCGGCTGCCGCCATTCCTTGTCGGCAAGCTGTGCGAGGCGCATCCGCAGCTCAGCCGGCGCGACGCCGAACTGGTGCTGCGCGGCCTGCGCCAGTTCTTCATGGCGCACCTGCGCAGCGAGCGCAAGTTCGTGGCGATGCCTTCGAAGGTGGTCGACACGGCCTGGCACGAGTTCATCCTGCACACGCAGGGCTACCAGAACTGGTGCAAGGCGGCCTTCGGCGGCATGCTGCACCACAGCCCGGCCGAGGTACTGGGCAAGGATGCCCGGCGCAACGACGGCCTGCGCCGCACCTGGTACTGGGCCTGCAAGGAGGAGAGCATCGATCCGCGCAAGCCGGCGCGCTTGCCGTTGCTGTTTGCGCTGGACGTCAAGTTCGCGATCGACGGCGGCTTTCACTACGTGCCCGACTGCCGGGCGGTCGAGCGGTACATCGGCTCGGACGCCCAGTGCGGCACCAGCTTCGGGGAATCGTCTTCGTCGGATGGTGGCAGCGCGGGTGATGCCGGCGGGTTCGGCGGCAGCGAGTCGTCGAGCAGTGGCGGCGATGGTGGCTCCGGCGATGGGGGCGGCTCGTCCGACGGCGGTGGTGGGTGTGGCGGCGGCTGCGGCGGAGGCGGTGGGGACTGACCCTCGCAGCGCACCAATGAAAAACGGGCCCCGAGGGGCCCGTTGTCGTTTCTGCCTCGCTGGAGAGGCAACGATCAGCTTGCGTCGCCGTCGTTGGCCAGCTTCGGCAGCGAAGCGCCTTCGCCCGACGACAGCAGGCCGACCCGGGTGTAGATCGCGAGCTTCTCGCGCGTGTCGACGATGTCGAGGTTGCGCATCGTGAGCTGGCCGATGCGGTCCAGCGGCGTGAACGCGCCCTCGACCTTTTCCATGCTCAGGCGCTCGGGCTTGTACGTCAGGTTGGCCGATTCGGTGTTCAGGATCGAGTAGTCGTTGCCGCGGCGCAGTTCGACCGTCACTTCGCCGGTGATGGCGCGCGCCACCCAGCGCTGCGCCGTTTCGCGCAGCATGATGGCCTGCGGGTCGAACCAGCGGCCCTGGTACAGCAGGCGGCCGAGGCGGCGGCCGTTGTCGCGGTACTGCTCGATGGTGTCTTCGTTGTGGATGCCGGTCACGAGGCGCTCGTAGGCGATGAACAGCAGCGCGAGGCCGGGTGCCTCGTAGATGCCGCGGCTCTTGGCCTCGATGATGCGGTTTTCGATCTGGTCGCTCATGCCCAGCCCGTGGCGGCCGCCGATGCGGTTGGCTTCGAGGATCAGGTCGACCAGGTTGGCGTAGCGAACGCCGTTCAGCGCAACGGGCACGCCTTCTTCGAAGCGCACCGAGACGGTTTCGCGCTTGACTTCGACTTCGTCCTTCCAGAAGGCCACGCCCATGATGGGCTGCACGATCTGGATGCCGCTGTTCAGGTGCTCGAGGTCTTTGGCCTCGTGCGTGGCGCCGAGCATGTTCGAGTCGGTCGAGTAGGCCTTTTCGGCCGACATCTTGTAGGCGAAGCCGGCCTTCTGCATGAACGCCGACATTTCGGCGCGGCCGCCCAGCTCGTCGATGAAGACCTGGTCGAGCCAGGGCTTGTAGATCTTGAGGTTGGGGTTGGTCAGCAGGCCGTAGCGGTAGAAGCGCTCGATGTCGTTGCCCTTGTAGGTGCTGCCGTCGCCCCAGATGTGGACGTCGTCTTCCTTCATGGCCGACACCAGCATGGTGCCGGTGACGGCGCGGCCCAGCGGCGTGGTGTTGAAGTAGGTGACACCGGCGGTGGTCACGTGGAAGGCGCCGGCCTGCAGGGCGGCGATGCCTTCGTTGGCCAGTTGCACGCGGCAGTCGATCAGGCGGGCATTTTCGGCGCCGTAGAGCATTGCCTTGCGCGGGATCTCGTCGTAGTCGGGCTCGTCGGGCTGGCCGAGGTTGGCGGTGTAGGCGTAGGGGATCGCGCCCTTGTTGCGCATCCAGTGGAGCGCCGCGCTGGTGTCCAGGCCGCCCGAGAAGGCAATGCCGACTTTCTGGCCGGCGGGAACGTTTTGGAGGATGGTCGACATGTCAGGTTTCCCGGGTTCGCGGTTCAGCCGAAGTGGCAGATGTAGCTGTAGGGCTCGCCGCTCACGCGGATCTGGAAAGTGGAGTTGCCCGGCACGCTGAACTTCTGCCCGGGGCCCGAGGCCACCCATTCGCTGGTGCCCGACAGCAGGTATTCGCAGCTGCCGGCGGTGCCTTCCATGATCTCGGGGGCGCCGGTGTTGAAGGTGAGGGTGGACGGCAGGATCACGCCGACCGATTTCTTCGTGCCGTCCGCGAGCGTGAGGCTGTGGCTCACGCATTTGCCGTCGAAGTACACATTGGCCTTGGTGGCCACTGCGGCGCTGTTCAGAGTGTCGGTAGTCGTCGTCATTGGGTGGCGCCGGCGCCTGGGCGGTCGGCAAATCGAGGACGCACCGCACCAGCGGCGCACCCGTCAAGGGTTGGAAAAGTCCTCGATTTTAGGGGCTCGGGCGGCTTGGGCCGCCGGCCGGTGGCTCAGCGGTGCCAGCCGCGGTATCCGCCACCCCAGCCGCCACGGTAGCCGCCGCCCCAGCCGCGCGAATAGCCGAGGTTCAGCGAGATACCGACCGGCGGGTAGACGTAAGGATAGGCATAGGGGTACGCATAGGCCGGCTGCACGTAGACCGGGTCGGCATATACCGGCGCCGGCTGGTAGACCGGGGCGGGGGCGTTGGAGACCACTACGCCCGGTTCGGGCACTACGTTGTCCCAGGGAGAGCCTCCGGACTGCGGGGCGTAGCCGCCGTTGTTGGCCTCGACCGGATAGGTCTGCACCTGCGACTGCGGCGCCACCGGCGAGGTCGTCACGCCGTAGCCGCTGGCCTGGATCGGAATGGTCGCGCCGGGCTGGCTGTTCATGCGGGTGGTGTACTGGCGTCCGTTGTATTCGTAGGTGACGTTGTAGTTCACGTCGCTGCCGGTCGTTTCGCGGATCGGGGTGGCGGAAATCACCCGGGCCTGGACCACCTGGTTCTGCTGGGCGTGCACGACGCCGGTGCCCGCGGCCAGCGTGCCGGCCACGGAAATGCCGGCGAGGGTGCGAAAAACGAGTTTGTTCATGGTGTGTCTCTCCTGCAGATCGCGGTTTGACGCCGGGCTGTAGGTCGGGTTCCGGGGTTTACACGGCGTTGACAGCCCAGGATTCGGCGTCGAACCCTGTCGTAACGGGCTTTTTCGGGCCCCAGTTGACCACCGGCCGCTTGATCAGGCTGGGGTTGGCCAGCAGCACCGCGCGGGCCGAACCGGCGTCGACCACGCCTTCTCGGGTGGCGTCGTCCAGCTTGCGCCAGGTGGTGCCCTTGCGGTTGACCAGGGCCTCCCAGCCGGGCTTCTTCAGCCACTGGTCGAGCTCGGTTTCGGGCACGCCCTGTTTCTTGAAGTCGTGGAAGGTGTAGGCCACGCCATGTTCATCGAGCCAGGCGCGGGCGCGCTTGACGGTGTCGCAGTTCGGGATGCCGTATAGGGTTGTCATGGCCGCGATGATGCCCCGAGCGGCGGGTCGGCGACAATGCCGGCCTCCATGGAAACCCTTAACGACTGGCTCGCGCGCGCCGAGCAACTCCATCCCAAGAACATCGAACTCGGGCTCGAGCGCGCCAAAGAAATGGCGCAGCGCCTCGGCCTGCGCTTCGGCTGCCCCGTCATCACGGTGGCGGGCACCAACGGCAAGGGCTCGACCTGCGCGATGCTCGAATCGATCCTCACGCACGCGGGCTATCGCACGGCGGTGTTTACCTCGCCGCACCTGGTGCGCTTCGAAGAGCGGCTGCGGCTCAAGGGCGAAGCCGTCGATGCTTCCAAACTGATAGCAAGCTTCGAAGTGGTGGAAAAGGCGCGCGGCGACATGCCCTTGACCTACTTCGAGTTCACCACGCTCGGCATCCTGCATTGCATGATCGAGGAAAAGCCCGACGTAGCGATCCTCGAAGTCGGCCTGGGTGGGCGGCTCGACGCGGTCAACATCATCGACACCGATTGCGCGGTCATCACCAGCATCGACCTCGACCACATGGAATACCTCGGACCCGACCGCGAAAGCATCGGCTTCGAGAAGGCCGGCATCCTGCGCCCGGGCAAGCCCGCCATCGTGAGCGACCCGATGCCGCCGCAGAGCGTGATTGACCATGCCAACGCCATCGGCGCCGACCTCTGGCGCTTCGGAACCGACTTCAACGTGTCGGGCGACAAGCAGCAGTGGGGCTGGTCGGGCCGTGGGCGGCGCTACAGCGGGCTGGCCTATCCGGCGTTGCGCGGGGCCAACCAGCTCATCAATGCGGCCGGCGTGCTTGCGGCGCTCGAAGCGCTGCGCCCGCAACTGCCGATCACGGCGCAGGCCGTGCGCAACGGGCTCGCGATGGTCGAGTTGCCGGGCCGCTTCCAGATCGTGCCGGGCGAGCCGGCGCTGGTGCTCGATGTGGCACACAACGCCCATGCCGTGGCCGCGCTGGCCGAGAACCTCGATGCGATGGGCTTCTACCCCACCACGCATGGCGTGTTCGGTGTGATGGCCGACAAGGATCTCGCACCGATCCTCGCGCGCATCGGGCCGCTGATCGACCGCTGGTACTTCACCGACCTGCCCACCCCGCGCGCGGCCAAGGCGGCCGACCTGCTGGCCAGCTGGCAGGCGCAGAACACGCGCACCGATGCCTCAGGCAGCGTGTACGCGGGCCCGATGGAAGCGTTGCGCGCAGCCATCGAGCAGGCGGGGCCCGCTGATAGAATCGTGGTCTTCGGATCGTTCTTCACCGTGGGTGGCGTGGTCGAAAACGGCACCCCCCGGCTGCAAGCCAAACACCTGCTGCCAGGCGGCTGATCGTCGGGCTGTCCATACCATCTGGCACCACCTCGCTGCACTCCTTCAGGGATCGAACTTCATGGCGTTTTTCAAGTTCCGCACGCGCGGCCCACAAGGCAACGAAGGACGCAGCGCCCCGGCCGCTGTCCCCGCGGAAAGTGTCGAAACCATGCGTCGGCGTGCGCGCCACCGGCTGCTCGGTGCAGCGGTGCTGGTGCTGCTCGGCGTGATCGGTTTCCCGCTGCTGTTCGATACGCAGCCGCGGCCCGTGTCGGTCGACATTCCCATCGAGATTCCCGACCGCAACAAGGTCAAGCCGCTGCCCGTGCCCGCCACGCCGGCACCCGCCACGAGCACCGCGCCGGTTGCACCCGACAACAGCAGCTCGCGCGTGGCCTCGGCATCGCCCTCGTCCGGCGGCATGATCACCGAGACCGCCGACGGCACGGTGATCGATTCCGGCAAGCCCGTGCCCAGCACGCCGCCCGTCGCGGCCGCCGAGCCCAAGCCTGAACCGAAGCCCAAGCCCGAGCCCAAACCGGAGCCGAAGCCCGAACACAAGCCGGAACCCAAACCAGAGCCCAAGCCGAAGCCCGAAGCCAAGCCTGACCCCAAGCCCGAAGCGAAGCCCAAGTCGGCCGCCTCGGACGACGGCGCCCGAGCCCGTGCGCTGCTCGAAGGCAAGCCCGTCACCACTGCTGCCAAGCCCGCCGCTTCCGATGAAGGTGGCCGCTTCGTGGTGCAGGTGGGCGCTTTCGCCGATGCTGACAAGGCGCGCGAAGTGCGCCAGAAGCTCGAAAAAGCCGGCCTCAAGACCTATGTGCACGTGGCGAAGACTGCCGACGGCGAACGCACGCGTGTGCGTGTCGGCCCCTTCAGTTCACGTGCCGAGGCCGACCGCGCGGCGGAGAAGGTCAAGGGCTTGTCTTTGTCGGCCGCGATCCTCACGTTGTAAGAGCCGTCGCCAGCTGTTGCCGTGGCCTTGCTCGACTGGATCGCCGTCGCGCTCATCGGGGTGTCGATGCTGTTCGGCCTGATGCGCGGGCTGGTGTTCGAAGTGATTTCGCTGATCGGCTGGGTGGCAGCCTTCATTGCAGCCCAGTGGCTGGCTTCCGGTGTGGCGGCATGGCTGCCGTTCGGTGATCCGCAGGGGGCGTGGCGCTATCCGCTGGCCTTCGTGCTGGTGTTCGTGGCGGTGGTGTTCGGCGTGGGCCTGGTGGCCGCGCTCACGCGCAAGTTGATCACGGTCGTGGGTCTGCGGCCGGTGGACCGGATTTTGGGAGCAGCGTTCGGAGCGGCGCGGGGTGCGGTGGCCCTGCTCGTGCTGGCCGTCGTTGTTCATTTGCTGGTGTTGAGCGACAGTGCCTGGTGGCACGAGTCGCGCAGCGCCATTGTTCTCGATGCGGCATTGCAGGGCCTCAAACCCTCGCTGCCTGAAAAGTTGGCAAGCTACCTGCCCTGAGAGGAATCGTTCATGTGTGGAATCGTCGGCGTTGTCAGCAGCGCACCCGTCAATCAGCTGCTCTATGACGCGCTGCTGCTCCTGCAGCATCGCGGCCAGGATGCCGCTGGCATCGTGACCTTGCTCGAACGCAAGTTCTTCATGCACAAGGCCAAGGGCATGGTCCGCGACGTGTTCCGCACGCGCAACATGCGTGCGCTGCCGGGCAACGTGGGCCTGGGTCAGGTGCGCTACCCGACCGCCGGCAATGCGTACAGCGAGGAAGAGGCCCAGCCCTTCTACGTGAACGCGCCGTTCGGCATCGTGCTCGTGCACAACGGCAACCTGACCAACGCGCATGCGCTGCGCTCGGAGCTGTTCTCCACCGACCACCGCCACACCAACACCGAGAGCGACTCCGAAGTGCTGCTCAACGTGCTGGCGCACGAACTCGAGCGCTCTTCGCGCGGCGTGCCGCTGCACCCGGCCGAAGTGTTCGCCGCGGTCAAGAACATGCACAAGCGCCTGCGCGGCTCGTACGCCGTGGTGTCGCTGATTGCCGGCCACGGCCTGCTCGCTTTCCGCGACCCGTACGGCATTCGCCCGCTGTGCATGGGCCGCAGCGCCGACGGCACAGTGATGGTGGCGAGCGAATCGGTCGCGCTGGAAGGCTCGGGCCATGTGTTCGAACGCAACATCAACCCGGGCGAGGCCGTGTTCATCGACCTCGAAGGCAACGTGCATTCGATGCAGTGCGCCGAAGCGCCGACGCTGAACCCCTGCATCTTCGAATTCGTGTACCTCGCGCGTCCGGACTCGGTGCTCGACGGCATCTCGGTCTACCAGGCGCGTCTGAACCTCGGCGAAACGCTGGCCAAGCGCGTGGTGTCGACCGTGCCGCCGAACCAGATCGACGTGATCATCCCGATTCCCGAATCGAGCCGGCCGAGCGCCACACAGCTCGCGCACCTGCTGGGCGTGCCGTACCGCGAAGGCTTCGTGAAGAACCGCTACGTCGGCCGCACTTTCATCATGCCGGGGCAGGGCGTGCGCAAGAAGTCGGTGCGCCAGAAGCTCAACGTGATCGCCAGCGAGTTCAAGGGCCGCAACGTGCTGCTGGTCGACGACTCGATCGTGCGCGGCACCACCAGCCGCGAAATCGTGCAGATGGCGCGCGACGCCGGCGCCCGCAAGGTCTACCTGGCCAGCGCCGCGCCGCCGGTGCGCTACCCCAACGTCTACGGTATCGACATGCCGACCAAGGACGAACTGGTGGCGCACGACCGCACCATTGAAGAAATCCGCGAACTGATCGGCTGCGACGCGCTGATCTACCAGGACGTCGACGCCATGAAGCGCGCCATTGGCTCGCTCAACCCCAAGCTCGACGGCTTCGACGCCTCGTGCTTCGACGGTGTGTACGTGACCGGCGACATCGACACCGACGCCATCTCGCGCATGAACGGCAACCGTCCCCGCGTCGAAGAGACCGAAGAAGACTCTTCGCGTCTCGCGCTCCCCAACCACAGCGAATAAGAGCCCAAGAAGTGACCGACGAACGAACCCTGCCGCCCGGACTGCATCGCGACACGCTCGCGCTGCGCACCGGGCTGGCGCCGAGCCAGCACGGCGAGCACTCCGAGGCGCTGTTCCTGACGAGCGGCTTCGTGCAGCCCGACGCCGAAACCTCGGCGCGCCGCTTTGCGGGCACCGAAGCGGGCTTCACTTATTCGCGCACGTCCAACCCGACGGTGGCGAGCTTCGAGCAGCGCCTTGCAGCGCTCGAAGGCACCGAGGCCGCCATCGGCGCATCGACGGGCATGGGCGCGATTCTCATGATGTGCATGGGCCTGCTGAAGGCCGGCGACCATGTGATCTGCTCGCGCTCGGTGTTCGGCTCCACGCTGAACCTGTTCGGCAAGGAGTTCGCCAAGTTCGGCGTCGAAACCACTTTCGTCTCGCAGACCGACGTGGCGGAATGGCGCGCGGCGCTGAAGCCCAACACCAAGCTGTTGTTCGCCGAAACCCCGACGAATCCGCTGACCGAGGTGTGCGACATCCGGGCGCTCGCCGATCTGGCACACGGCGCGGGCGCGCTCCTGGCCGTAGACAACTGCTTCTGCACGCCGGCGCTGCAGCGCCCCACCGAACTGGGCGCCGATCTCATCATCCATTCGGGCACCAAGTACCTCGACGGCCAGGGCCGAGTGATGGCTGGCGCGATCTGCGGGCCATCGAAGCTCATCGTCGACGTATTCGGCCCCGTGGTGCGCACCGCCGGCATGGCGCTGTCGCCGTTCAATGCGTGGGTCGTGCTCAAGGGCATGGAAACGCTGGGCATCCGCATGCAGGCGCAATGTGCGAACGCACTGGCCGTTGCGAAATGGCTCGAAGCGCAGCCGGGCATCGCACGCGTCTATTACCCGGGGCTCGCTTCGCATCCGCAGCATGAACTGGCGATGCGCCAGCAGGCGGGGCAGGGCGGGGCGGTCGTGTCCTTCGACGTGGTCGGCAATGACCCCGAGACGGCGCGCGCCAATGCCTTCCACGTGATCAACAGCACGCGCGTGGTCAGCATCGCGACCAACCTCGGCGACACCAAGACCATCATCACGCACCCCGGTACGACCTCGCACGGGCGCCTCACCGAAGTGCAGCGCCAGGCCGCAGGCATCAGCCAGGGGCTGATCCGCCTCGCGGTCGGCCTCGAGTACATCGACGACATCACGGCCGACCTGCAGCGCGGCCTGAGCACCCTGACAACCTGATTGATTCATGACCGGCAAAGTTCGCACCCGCATCGCACCGTCTCCCACCGGCTTTCTTCACCTGGGCACGGCCCGCACTGCGCTCTACTCGTGGGCCTATGCGCGCCACCACGGCGGCGAGTTCGTGCTGCGCATCGAAGACACCGACGTGGCCCGCTCCACGCAGGACTCGACCGACCAGATCCTCGCATCGATGCACTGGCTCGGCCTCGATTACGACGAAGGCCCGATCTACCAGATGCAGCGCCTGGAGCGGTATCGCGAAGTGATCGCGCAGATGCTCGCGGCCGGCACGGCCTACCACTGCTACTGCACGCCGGCCGAACTCGACGAGATGCGCGAGGCGCAACGCGCACGCGGCGAAAAGACGCTGTACGACCGCCGCTGGCGTCCCGAGCCGGGCAAGGTGCTGCCGCCCGTGCCCGAAGGCGTGCCGCCTGTTGTGCGCTTCTGCAATCCGCCCGAAGGCGACGTGACGTGGAACGACCTCGTCAAGGGCGAGATCACCATCAACAATCGCGAGATCGACGACCTCATCATCCTGCGGCCCGACGGTGTGCCCACCTACAACTTCGCAGTGGTGGTCGACGACTGGGACATGAACATCACGCACGTGTTCCGTGGCGACGAGCACATCAACAACACGCCGTGGCAGATCAACATCTTCCGTGCGCTCGGCGCACCGTTGCCCGAGTTCGGCCATGTGCCCGTGATCCTCGGCGACGACGGGCAGAAGCTGTCGAAGCGCCGCGGCGCTGTGAGCGTCACGGCCTATGAAGACAACGGCTACCTGCCCGAGGCGATGCTCAACTACCTCGCGCGCCTCGGCTGGAGCCACGGCGACGACGAGCTCTTCACGCGCGAACAGATGGTGAGCTGGTTCGACGGTTCGCACCTGTCGAAGAGCCCCGCGCAGTGGGATGCAGCCAAGCTCGCATGGGTCAACGCGCAGTACATCAAGGCGAAGAGCGGCGACGAACTCGCACCGCTTGTTGCAGCACAGTTGCAAAAGCGTGGCATCGCGGCCGACGAGCGTTTGCCTGCGATCTGCGCGCTGTTCAAGGACCGTTGTGACACCACGGTGGCATTGGCCGACTGGGCTGCGGCGTTCTATGCGGACATCAACGTGAGCGATGCCGATCGTGCGCAGCACATCACTGATGCAGTGAAGCCAGCGATCGCAACGCTCGCAGAAAAATTGACGACGGCTGCCTGGGATAAGGCCTCGATCGCAGTTATCATCAAAGAAGTTCTCGCGACACATGCATTGAAAATGCCGGTGTTAGCGATGCCAGTACGAGTGCTTGTGATGGGAACATCGCAGACACCGTCCCTCGATTCAGTGCTCGAAATTTTTTCCCGCGAAAAAGTTATCGAGCGATTGAAAAAGGCCTGAAAAATCGGGCTATAATTCGAGGCTCGACACCCACACGGGGGTATAGCTCAGCTGGGAGAGCGCTTGCATGGCATGCAAGAGGTCATCGGTTCGATCCCGTTTACCTCCACCATCAAAGTGTCGAGAAGGTATGAAGTGCTGATCGCAGCACGTCCAAGGTTTTGACCCTATCGTCTAGAGGCCTAGGACACCACCCTTTCACGGTGGCTACCGGGGTTCGAATCCCCGTAGGGTCGCCAGTTTCACTTCGGTGAAGCAGGCACAAGTGGCAACACTTGGCTCCGTCAAACGAGCGAACGTTGTCTACCAGGAGTGGTAGTTCAGTTGGTTAGAATACCGGCCTGTCACGCCGGGGGTCGCGGGTTCGAGTCCCGTCCACTCCGCCAGTCAGAAGCCCTTGCAGCTCAATGAGTTGCAAGGGCTTTTCACTTTCTGGCCTCCCCACGCAATTACTTCATCTTGCTGCTTCGGGGCGTGTCACGCCTGCGAGTTGCTGCTCGTTCGACAGCAGGAAGTCGATGAAGGCGCGCACGCGCCGAGGCATCGCCCGGCTCGCGGGATAGACCAGTGATGCGAGCTTTGGCGCGGGCTCGAAGTCTTGCAGCAATCTTTCGAGCCGGCCATTGGCGAGGTGCTCGCCCACAACGAACATCGGCAGGTGCGCGATGCCCAACCCGGCCACCGCCATTGCCGCGAGGTGGTGCATGTCGTCCGACCGCACTGCGGCTCGTGGCTCGATCTGCAGCGGGCCTTCCGACGTCTTGAAATTCCACGGGTCCTCGCGACCATCTGGCCGCGTGTAGGCCATGCATCGATGCTCAAGAAGCTCTTCGGGCCGTGATAGCCGCGACATCTCTTTGAAACAGGCAGGTGCCGCAACGGTGACGAACTGACCGTATCCAAGCGGCCGTGCCACAAGGCTCGAGTCGGGCAGGGCGCCCACCGCGATCGCGACATCCAGTCCCAGGTCGAAGATGTCTGACAGCCGCATGGTCGACACGATCTCGATGCGCAGCTTCGGATGCCGCGCGAGCAGTGCTGGTAGCAGCGGCGCCACGAGAAACGTTCCGAAGAGCGGCGGCAACCCCACGCGCACCGTGCCGGCCACCGCGCGCGTGCCCGCGCCAGCTTCTTCCGCCGCTTCGGCCAGCAGATCGAAGGCCCGCGCACAACGCTCGTGAAACGCCATGCCTTCCTCGGTCAGATGCAAGGCCCGCGTCGTGCGCGCCAGCAACTGCACGCCGAGATCGCTTTCGAGCCGGCCAATGGCCTTGCTCACGGCCGATGGCGTCATCGCGTGCAGTGCCGCTGCGGCGGTGAAGCTGCCCGCATCGGCCACGGTCACGAACACGCGCGCATCGGCCTCCGAGATTGGCAACTCGTGAGTCCGGCTCATCAATCTTGTGCCCTCAAACCGCTTTTTCATGAAGCCCCTCGCGGCCACCATTTGTGGCGTGCACATCGATCACGTCAACACAACCCCGTCTGACCACCAACAGGAGCCGATCATGAAACTCTTCTACAGCCCCGGTGCTTCTTCATTGTCCCCGCACATCGTGCTGCGCGAGGCCGGACTGACCGCGGAGATGATCCGCGTCGACCTCGAGACCAAGACGCTGCCCACCACCGGACAGAGCTATCTGCCGATCAACCCCATGGGCAAGGTGCCTGCGCTCGAATTCGACGGCGGCGCGGTGCTCACCGAAGGCCTTGCCGTGCTGCAGTACCTCGCCGATCTCGCGCCAGCCTCGCGGCTTGCGCCGGCTGCCGGCACCATGGCCCGCTATCGCCTGGCCGAAGCCCTGAGCTTCGTGGCGACCGAACTGCACAAAGGCTTTGCGCCGATGTTCGATCCCGACGTGCCGGCAAGCTACAAGCACAGCCTGATCGCGGACACACGCGCCTTCGATCGCATCGCATCGCTGGTGCAGCCGGGGCCGTACATCCTCGGCGAACACTTCACCGTCGCGGATGCGTACCTCTATCCGATCCTGCGCCTCGGCCGACATGCGGGACTCGATTTTTCCTCATGGCCGGCGATAGGTCACTACATGGAACTGGTTGCGAAACGCCCCTCCGTGCGCGCTGCGATGCGGGCCGAAGGCCTCATCGAAGACTGATCGATGAAGGCCTGAAGCGACCGCGTTACATCCGGGCTCTCGCAGTCGAATAAACTCCGCCCCGCTTGCAGCTTGTATTCGTGCTGCGCCGCCATAGGCAACATGGCGAAATCAAACCTAATAGGAACTCAGTTGAACCGCATCGAACTCGTCGAAAAAATCGTCACCGCCCACAACGTCAGCAAGGCAGAAGCTGCGCGCATCCTCGAGACCGTTACCGGCTCGATCGTCGCCGCAGTGAAGAAGGGTGACCCCGTCCAGATCGTCGGCTTCGGCACTTTCAAGCAAGTGGCGCGCGCCGCA
Source organism: Variovorax sp. YR634 (assembly GCF_900106655.1). Lineage (NCBI taxonomy): Bacteria > Pseudomonadati > Pseudomonadota > Betaproteobacteria > Burkholderiales > Comamonadaceae > Variovorax > Variovorax sp. YR634. The sequence goes on along the minus strand of NZ_FNOL01000002.1, from coordinate 497,236 downwards.
CGCTCGGGCTTCAACCCCAGCGCCGGCACCAAGATCAAGATCGCCGCACAGAAGGTGCCGAAGTTCGTGCCGGGCGCTGCCTTCAAGGCCGCCGTGGACCCGAAGGCTGCAAAGCGCAAGGCCGACAGCAAGGCAGTGGCTGCCAAGCCCGCAGCAGCGAAGAAGGCCGCAGCACCCGCCAAGAAGGCCGTGGCTGCCAAGAAGAAGTAAGAAGCTGCGAATGCAGAAACAAGAACGGCCCCTCGGGGCCGTTTTTATTTGGTGGCGCATTTATGCGCCGCTTCAGTCGGGTTCGATCACACCTTCGCTCAGATAGCGCTGGTATTCGGCAATGGGAATCGCCGTCGTCTGCGTGCTGCCGCCATCGCCCCAACTCAGCACGGCGCTGTCGGGCGCCAACTGGACCTCTATCGGCCCTTGGGGAATGAGGATCAGGGGGCCGTCGCCGGCCCGGTATTCGACATTTCCTGTGACTTTCGCGTTCGCTGCCATGGTTTCGTTCCTCGGGATGTTGGGGAATACGGGGGCGGGCCTCAAGCGTATCGGATATGGCGACTCGTGGGGTATCGCGCTGCGGCGATGCGTGTAGGCGAACGTCCATCGGAAGCGCCGTCACATCGGCGTAACGCGCGGCGTGGCACGCTCGCGCTTCGAATGACGAAGCGTTTCAGAATTCTTGTTGCTGTGTCGGTGGCCTGCCTGGCGATCCTGGCGGCAGCCGTCGCGTGGCGACTGACTGCCGGCAGCGATGCGCAGGCTCGCATGGCGGATGCAGCCCCATCGCTCGAAATCCGCTGGCACGGCGGCGGCATCGTGCTGCAGGGCGCGGTGCAGGACATCGCCACGCAGCACGCACTGGCGGAGGGCGCAGCCGCGCGCCTGGGCGGCGAGAGCGATCAGGTGACCGACTGGCTCGACATCACGCCCGCGGCGCTGCCGGTGGCCGATGCCGCATCGCTCGCCCGGCTCATCCTTCTAGGGCAGGAAGGCTGGCACCTGCAGCGGCGGCCGACCGAGGGCTGGCTCGCCGTGCAATCGCTGACTGACGAGCGCAGCGTGCAGGCAAAGGCGCTGCTGCAGGCCGCCTTCGGCCCTGGCGTTGCGATGCGTCTCGTGCTCCTGCCCTGAGCGGGCGATCTCCTTGCGGGTTCAAGGGGTCTTCACGGCACCGTCATGTGCCGTCCCCAGCATCCGCTGCATTCAAAACAGAGGAGAGAGGTTCCCATGCATCCATCGTTCAAGCGCCTTGCCGTTGCCGGCGTGGTGGCCGCCACCCTGACTGCCTGCGGCGGCAGCGACAACTCAAACAATTTCATTCCTTTCGTGCCACCGCCCGCGGCAACCAACCCGCCGCCGGCGTCGCCCGCCGTGCCTGGCACCATGGACGTGAAGCTCATCGCCTTCAACGACCTGCACGGCAACCTCGAGCCGCCGAAGCTGTCGATCAGTGCGCCTGCCAAGGGCGGCGGCACGGTGCCGGTGCCCGCCGGTGGCGCGGCCTACCTGGCCTCGGCCATCGCCTCATTGAAGGCCAAGAACCCGAACAACGCGGTGGTATCGGCCGGCGACATGATCGGCGCCTCGCCGCTGGTCTCGGCGCTGTTCCTCGACGAGTCGACCATCGAAGCCGTGAATGCGATGAAGATCGACTTCAACGCGGTCGGCAACCACGAGTTCGACAAGGGCCAGACCGAACTGCTGCGCATGAAGAACGGCGGCTGCGCGAAGAACACCGCGCTCGAACCCTGCCGCGTCAACAAGAGCTTCCCGGGCGCCAACTTCGGCTTTCTCGCGGCCAACACCGTGAAGGGCGACGGCAACACGCTGTTCCCCGCCACCGGCATGAAGACCTTCACGAAGGACGGCGCCACAGTGAAGGTGGCGTTCATCGGCATGACGCTGAAGGGCACGCCGAACATCGTGACGCCTGCCGGCGTCGCGGGCCTGACTTTCAAGGACGAGGCCGACACCGCCAACGCGTTGATCCCGCAGCTGAAGGCACAGGGCGCGGACGCCATCGTCGTCGTCATCCATGAAGGCGGCACCACCACCGTGGGCTACAACGACAAGAGCTGCGCCGGCCTGAGCGGCGACATCCTGCCGATCCTCAACAAGCTCGACACCTCGGTCGACATCGTGATCTCGGGTCACACGCACCGCTCGTACGTGTGCGACTACGGCAAGACCAACCCGGCCAAGCCCTTCCTGCTGACCAGCGCCGGCCAGTACGGCACGCTGCTGACCGACATCAACCTGACCATCGATACCCGCACGCGCAAGGTGACGGCCAAGGCGGCCGACAACGTGATCGTGCAGGGCGAGGCCTACACCAGCGGCACCACCACCGTCGCGCTGACCGACCAGTACCCGACCTTCGACAAGAACCAGGAAGTGGCTGCGCTCATCAACCAGTACCTCACCATCGCCGGGCCGCTGGTGCAGCGCGTGGTGGGCTCGCTCACCGCAACGGCCACGCGCACGCAGACCGCGTCGAAGGAAAGCGTGCTGGGCAACCTGATCGCCGACGCACAACTGACAGCGACCAGCCCGGCCGGCAAGGGCGCCGCGCAGATCGCCTTCATGAACCCGGGCGGCGTGCGCGCCGACCTCGCACCCGCCGGCGACGGCAGCGTGACCTACGGCCAGATCTTCGCCGTGCAGCCTTTCGGCAACAGCCTGGTGGTGAAGACCATGACCGGCGCGCAGATCAAGGCCTTGCTGGAGCAGCAGTTCAACAGCGGCTCCAACACCGTGGCCGCGCCGAAGGTGCTGCTGCCCTCCGCAGGCTTCACCTACAGCTACAGCACTTCGGCGCCCGCTGGCTCGCGCATCAGCAACTTGTCGCTCAACGGAACCGCGATGGCCGACGGCACCAGCTACCGCGTGACGATGAACAGCTTTCTGGCTACCGGCGGTGACAACTTCACCGTCTTCAACCAGGGCACGGACACGCTCGGCGGCGACCAGGACGTGGACGCCCTGGAGGCCTACATCAAGGCGAACAGCCCGCTGACACCACCGGCGACGAACCGCATTACGGTTCTGCCCTGAGCGGTTGCTGGCGAAGGGGGCGGGCCGCGTTCAGCTGGCCTGCCTGCCGGGACGACCAACGCGCCAGCCACCAGCAACTGAGCATCGCCTGCAGCACGGCGATGCCCAACAAGAAGCCGAAGCTCGGCCCGAGGGCGTAGAACAGGCCCAGCCCGAGCAGTGCCTGCGCGAGCCAGTTCGCCAGCGCCATGCACCCCATGGGCGCGAGCTTGCGCAACCAGTGCCGCCAGCGGGTCTGCTGGAACAGCAGCACGAAGGCCGCCATGCAGAACAGGTTGAGCGCGATCTGGTGAAGCAGGCGCATCACCCCGACACCCGCGCCGCCGGAGTCCCACAACATCAACGGCGCGGTCGTGGCCAAGCTGACGACGAGCGCCACCTTCAACAGGCGAACCCAGAGCCGCCGGTGGGCGACAGACTCCTGCAGCATGCGTCGAACGAGCAGGCGTATGGAGTTGGGCTTCTCCCCAGGCCGCACCGCCTGCATCGCGAAGCCCAGGCCGAAGAGCAGGGCGAGCAGCGCGATCGACGTCACGATGAATTCGAGCAGTGAAGAACTGCGCAGATTGAACAGTGGTACGCCGAACAGCGCGAAGCCGCGAAGCGAGTCCAGCAGTTCAAGGCGGCGGGTGCTACCGGCGCCTGGGTGGCGCGACGGCCTTGCGAGGTCGAATGTCATGGGAGTGCGCAAAGTGGGGTCGCTGCGATGCTATGAATCTGCATTGCACGAACATTGCGTTTGGGCCGCCTCCAGGCCGGCCCCGGGCGCACCGCCGTTCGCCGATGCCGTGACCTTGCGTAGGCCGATGTCTCCAACCCGATTTGTGCCGGTTTTGCAGACTTAGCATGAGCAAATCTGCTGTCGAAGGCAGAGATTTCTTCGCCGACTCATGTTTTTTGCAAAGGATTCCGTCATGAAAACCATGAACTTCCGCATGCTGGCGCTTTCATCCGCCGTGGCGGCGTGCAGCCTGGCCTTTGTCGGGTGCACCACCACGCGACCGCAGGATCAGTCCAGCAGCGCGTCTTCGCGCACTTCCATCGACGCCCAGGTCGATGCCTCGCTGTCCAAGCTGTACGACTCCGTGAGAGGTTCACGCGAGCTGGTCGCCAAGTCGAGCGGCGTGCTGGTGTTTCCTGCCGTGATGGGGGCCAGCTTGGGCGTGGGCGCTGAATACGGCCGGGGCGCCTTGCGCGTGAACGGTCGCACGCAGTCCTACTACAGCACCACTGCCGGGTCGGTGGGCTTCCAGGCGGGTGCTCAGTCGAAGGCCGTGATCTATCTGTTCACCACGCAGGCGGCGCTGGACAAGTTCCGCAGCAGCAAGGGCTGGACAGCGGGCGCTGACGCCACTGTGGCGCTCGCGACCATCGGGGCCAACGGCAGCATCGACACCAACACGCTGCGCCAGCCCGTGGTGGGCTTCGTGATGACGAACGTGGGGCTGGAAGCCGGCGTCTCGCTGTCGGGCGCGAAGATCAGCGAAATCCAGCCGTAGCAGGCTGCTGGGCTCAGTGGCCGAGCCGGGCCTGCAGCTCGGCCACTTGTTTGCGCAGGGCCTCGTTCTCGGCTGTGAGTTCGGCCACGCGCTGTTCCAGCGCCTGCACCGCATCCGGCCTGGCTTGTTGTTGTTCGTCGTCCGAATGCGCTTCGGCGGACTCCTCACGCGGCTTCTTCCTCGACTCGCGCACGCGCTTGGCGGCCTGCTTGAGCTCGTCCTTGCCGGCGTTCGCGGCCGAGACCTGCTCCTCGGCCGGCAGCGTGGCCACGGCAGCTGCGGTGTTGATCGAGATCACGCCTGACTTCACGGCTGCCACCAGTTCCGGCGCGGCCTGCTTCTGGATCTTTTCGATCATTCCGACCTGGCTGCTGCTCAGGCGTGCGGCCTTGGCGATGGCTTCGCGGCTGCTCAACGGCGCGGGTGGCGGCAGGGTGGGGGCTGACGCACTGTCGTCCGGCGAGCCGTCGGCGGGGGGATCGACATCGAAAGGGGCGTCGGACGCCGAGGCTGGCTCAGCAGCGACGCGGCTGCGCTGCTTGTCGACGATGTCCTTCTTCCGCAGCGCCAGCACGCCGCGCAGGAAATCCGAAATGCTGCGCCGGCCCAGGTGCTGGTCGATCATCCAGAGATGCACGTCCTCGATGGTCTTGAAGCGCGTGTTCTGCACCGTCTTGAACGGCAGGTCGTGTTTCTGGCAGATGCCATAGCGGTTGTGGCCGTCCACCAGCACGTCGCCCCATAGCACCAACGCGTCGCGGCAGCCCTCGGCCAGGATGCTGCGTTCCAGTGCTTCGTGTTCCTCCGGCGTCAGTGGGTCGATATAGGCTTTGAGTTCTTCGTTGACGACGATGTTCATGAGGGGCGGGAAGCGGAACGGGGCAAAGGGGCGGAATTTTAGATGCGCCCGGCCGACGGCTTTCGAGACGTCGTCCGGGTGTCTCTGTTTGGTGCATCCAAACGTCTATAGAGGTAAGGACACAGTCGCAAATTTGCGCTGTCATCCTTTTGTAAATATTAATGATTCTTATTTAAATATGTGGCCGGAGAGCCGCAGCCACGCTAATGCGCCCGACGCGCGCCGTTCCGAATTTCGACGCCTGGCCCCAATCTGGAGTTGTTCAAAAAATGCTGTCACTCACGTCCGAATCTTCTCTGGGAGATGTTTTCGTCGCCAACCGGGCCCAGCTTCTGCACGTGGCCCGCAGGATCGTCCGCACCACGGACCTTGCCGATGATGTCGTGCAGGACGCCTATCTCCGCATTGCCGACGGCGCCTGCGACCGCAAGGTCGACAAGCCCATGGGCTATTGCTGCCAGGTGGTGCGCAATCTCGCACTCGACCATTGCCGCCGCCAGTCCCTCGAAGCCACCTACCGCACCTTCGACGTGGACGTCGAGACGCTCGATGTCCCGGGACCAGCGTCGCCGGACCGCGTGATGCGCGACCGGCAGGCTGTCGGCCTGATCGAGAAAGCGCTGTCGGCGCTGTCCCCGAGGACGCGCGTGGCCTTCCAGCTCTACCGCCTCGAAGGCCTCACGCAGCGCGACATCGCGGCGCAGATGGGCTGCGCGCTCGGGCTCGTGAACCGCCTGATCGCCGAGGCGGACGAGGCTATCGGCGCGATGCGCCACCTGATCAAGGATTGACGCAGAGAAACTCTCGTGCCGCTTCGTGTAAGGTAAAACCGTACACGCATGGCACAAGAGCAAGACGACCTCATCTGGCGCACCGCATGGGAGTGGGTGCGGCGCGAGCACGACCGCGAGAATTTCGGCGAAGGTTCGCGTGTCGAAATGGTGACGTGGCTTCTCGCCGACCCCGCCCACCGCAAGGCCTACGACAAGGCCGCCCGCCTCTGGCTGCTCGCGGGCCTCGTGCCTCCCACCATCGACGTCGATGCGTGGAAGAAAAACCAGAACCGGGCATCCCCCGAAGACGCAGCACCCAGCGACGACGACGCCTGATCGTCGCCAGCGCGCCGCCTGGCCGCACCCCGCACCGGGGTGAACAGATTCGGTCCCGAATCGTCATGTTGATCAGAAGCCCAGCAATCGGCCACCCACCGGCCCGCTTGCCCGCCCGCTTCCTCAATCAACCGCACAAGGACCGCCCATGTCTACCAGCTGCTTCGATCGCGAAGACGAAACCTTCATCGTCCTGGTCAACCAGGAAGACCAGTACTCCATCTGGCCGCACTGGAAGGCTGTGCCCAGCGGCTGGAAGGCTGTCGACGGGGTAAAGGGCGACAAGAAGACCGCGCTCGATTTCGTCGAGAAGAACTGGACCGACATGCGCCCCAAGTCGCTGCGCGACTGGATGGCCGCGGAAGCTGCCGCAAGCTGATGGCCGGGCCGGCGAGGGTTTCGCTGCTGTGCCTGCCCTGCGCGGGCGCCAGCGCGACGATATATTTGCGCTGGCGGCATCAGCTGCCGCGCTGGATCGAGCTCGTGCCCGTCGAACTGCCGGGTAGGGGCATGCGCATGGGCGAGCGCTTCGTCGAAACCTACGATGCCCAGGTCGCGCGGATCTGCGCCGAGCAGACGAACGCGATGCACAGCAGCTTCGCGATCTTCGGGCACAGCATGGGCGCATTGCTGGCCTATGGCGTCGTGCAACGTCTGCGCGCGCTCGGCCGGCCGTTGCCGCTGGCGCTTTTCGCGTCGGGCAGTTCCGCGCCGTCGCGGCGCGACCCGAGCCGCCTCCCCGACACGCACGACGACGCTGCGTTGATCGCCGATCTGCGCAAGCAGGGCGGCACCCCCGAAGAAGTCTTCGCCAGCGCCGAGCTGATGCGCATCACCCTCGACACGCTGGGCGCGGACTACCGCGTGTGCCAGAGCTTCGAGTACACGGCCGATGCGCCTCTTCCAATGCCTCTGCATGTCTTCGCGGGCCGACAGGACGACATGGACGCGGCGCGCATCGAGGCCTGGTCGGCACATGCCGGTGGCGCGTTCACGCTCGACTGGTTCGATGGCGGCCACTTCTTCATCCGTCAGCACGAGGCGGCCTTCCTGGCTGCACTGACGCGCCGTCTGGGGCAGGCCATGGCCGGCAGGCATCAAGGCTCATTGCATGGGCATCGACTTGACGCGGCATGAGTGAACGCAGCCGGCCCGGTGCCGGCTGCGCCCCTACTAATTTTCTGGAGTGAGCGAGATGGCAGACACGGCAGCAACGACGGTGAATCTGGGGCATCACCCGGTGTCCGCAAACTTCGTGGAACACCTGCGGGCATTGGCGCAAAGCCGGCCGGACGACGTCTGGCTCACGGTGGCGGGCGACGCGGATGGCGCCTACTTCGAGAAGCCGATCACCTACGCCGTTTTCGAGTCGCGCGTGCGCGCGCTGGCATCCCGCCTGCAGCAGCAGTTTGCGAAGGGCGAGCGCGCCCTCGTCATGCTGGACAACGACGACCATTACGCGGTGAGCATGCTGGCGTGCTTCTACGCCGGCGTGATCGCGGTGCCGGTGTTCCCGCCCGAATCCATGCGGCCGCAGCATCTCGCGCGGCTGACGGGCATTGCGCAAGACTCGCAGGCGCGCTGCGTGCTGACCTCGGCGGCGATGCGTGCCGCGATGAGCGGCGCGGCCGATGCGTTCGCGCAGGCCGAGATGATTGCCGTCGACGAGGTGAGTCCCGCGCTCGCCGATGCATGGATGCCGTTCGCGCCCGCTGCGGACGATGCTGCGTTCCTGCAATACACCTCGGGCTCGACCTCCGCCCCCAAGGGCGTGATCGTGACCCACGGCAACCTCATCGCCAACGAGCGCGCCATCCGCGACGGCATGGGCATCGGGCCGGACGACAAGTTCGTGTCGTGGGCGCCGCTCTATCACGACATGGGCCTCATCGGCGGCCTCATGCAGCCGCTCTACAGCGGCATTCCGCTGGTGCTGACCTCGCCGCGCTACTTTCTCGAAAGCCCGGTGCGCTGGCTCGAACTCATCTCGCGCCATCGTGCCACCCTGAGTGGCGGCCCCGACTTTGCCTATCGCCTCTGCCTCGATCGCGTGAAGGGCGCGCGGCTCGCGGGGCTCGACCTCTCGACATGGCGCGTCGCCTACACCGGCGCCGAGCCCGTGCGCGCAGACACCGAAACCGAATTCATCGAGCGATTCGCGCCCGCAGGCTTCGGCCCCGACGCCGTGTATGCCTGCTACGGCCTCGCGGAAGCGACCCTGTTCGTCACAGGCGGTCAACGCGGCGCCGGGCTGGTCGCGCGCACTTTCTCCGCCGATGCACTGGCCAGGGGCGAGGGCGTGGAAAGCGCGCAGGGCGCGATGCTGGTCGGCTGCGGCGCCGCGCCGGAAGGCCACGACGTACGCATCACCGACCCCGATTCGCTGGCCGCGCTAGACGCTGGCCGGGTCGGTGAAATCTGGGCCAGCGGCCCGAGCATCTGTGCCGGCTACTGGGGCAAGGAACGCGAAACCAGCGAGACCTTCGCCATGCATGAAGGGCAGCGCTGGCTGCGCACCGGCGATCTCGGCTTCATGCACGGCGGGCAGCTCTATGTGACGGGCCGCATCAAGGACCTGATCATCGTTCGCGGGCACAACATCTACCCGCAGGACATCGAGCGCACAGTCGAGGCCGAGATCGAGGCCGTGCGCAAAGGGCGTGTAGCCGCCTTCGCGGTGTCGGGGCCGGATGGCGAAGGCATCGGCGTGGCAGCGGAAGTTTCGCGCAGCATGCAGAAGCTCGTGCCGCCGCACCTGCTGGTCGATGCACTGGGTGCGGCGGTCAGCGAGGTGTTCGGCGAGGCGCCGTCCGCCGTGGTGCTGCTCAACCCGGGCGCGCTGCCCAAGACTTCGAGCGGCAAGCTCCAGCGGCAGGCGTGCCGCGCGGGGCTTGCGGCGCGCAGCCTCGATGCGTACGCAATCCACGAGCACGGCGTCTTCACGCACGGCGGCAGCGGGTCTTCGATTCCGGCGGAAGCACCGGTGTTCGACGAAATCGGAGAAGCGGTCTCGGCCATCTGGAAGGAAGTGCTCAGGTGGCCCGAAGACCGCGCGTTGGCGCACGACGCGCATTTCTTCACCTCAGGCGGCAATTCACTGGCCGCGGTTCAAGCATGCGCGCGTATCGCCCGGCACTGGAACATCGAATTCGATCTGCGCGACCTCTTCGGGCAGCCCCGGCTGAACGCTTGCACGGCCATCGTGCGCGGCCGCAAGGACCGTCCGGGCCGCGTGCCCGGCACGGCGGCCATCGAGCCGCTGTCCGCCGAGCGCCGGCTGCAGCCCTTGCCGTTGTCGCACGCACAGGAGCGTCAATGGTTCCTGTGGAAGCTTGCGCCGCAGAGCACGGCGTACCACATGAGCGGCGCGCTGCGCCTGTCGGGCACGCTGGACGCCGCCGCGATGCATGCCGCGTTCGAAGACATCGCCGCGCGCCACGAGTCGTTGCGCACGGTATTCCTGGCAGGCGCTGACGGCACGGCAGAGCAGCTGATCAGCCCGTCGTGGGCACCGCTTCTGAATCTGATCGATCTGCGTCACCTCGCGGCCAGCGAGCGCGAAGCACGTGCCGCAGAAGAAGCGCAGCGCCTGCATGCCGCGCCCTTCGACCTGACGCAGGGGCCGTTGCTGCGCGTGGCGTTGATCCGCCTGTCGGACACCTCGCACCTGCTGGTGGTGGTGATGCATCACATCATTTCCGACAGCGCGTCGATGCAGGTGCTGCTCGATGAACTGGCGGCCGGCTATGCCGCGCGGCTGAAGGGCGATGCCCCGTCGCGCCGCACCGCACCACGAATCCAGTACGTCGATCATGCGGCGTGGCAGCGCAACTGGCTCGCCGCGGGCGAGGCCGGGCGGCAACTGGCCTGGTGGCGCGCGCAGCTCGGCGAAGAGCATCCTGTGCTGGCGCTGCCGATCGACCGTCCGCGCACGGCGCAGATCGGCTATCGCGCGGCACGCCACAGCGTCGAAGTGCCCGGGGCACTGCTGGTCGGCTTGCGCCAGGCCGCGGCTACCGAGGGCGCCACGCTGTTCATGGTGCTGCTGGCCGGCTTCCAGGCGCTGCTGCACCGCTACACCGGGCAGGAAGACATCCGCGTCGGCGCGCCGGTGGCAAACCGCAGCCGTGTCGAGGCGGAAAACATCATCGGCTTCTTCGTCAATACGCTGGTGTTGCGCAACCGGATCGGTGGGCGCATGCGGCTGTCGGATGTCGTGGCGCAGGCGAAAGAAGCGGTGCTGGGTGCGCAGACGCATCAGGACCTGCCCTTCGAGCAATTGGTCGAAGCACTGCAGCCGCAGCGCAGCCTGAGCCAGAGCCCGCTGTTCCAGGTGATGTTCAACCATCTTGTCGAGGACTACCGGACGCTGGCGCAGTTGCCTGGGCTGGAGGTTGCGCACCATGCGCTGCCAGACGGAACGGCGCAATTCGAACTCGTGCTGGAAGCCCGCGAGACACCCGATGGCCGGTTGACGCTGGGGCTGGTCTACGCGGCGGAGCTGTTCGATCGGGAGACGATCGAGCGGATGGCTGGGCACTACGTGGCGGTGCTGGAGGCATTGACTGCCCAGCCTGAGCTGGCAGTGGGCGATGTGGCGCTGGTGGGTGTGGCGGAGCGCGCGCAGCTTGTGGCGTGGAGTGAGAACCCGCACCGCCACGAGGGCGCACAACCCGTGCACCGCCAGATCGAGGCGCATGCGAAGCACCGCCCGGATGCGCCCGCTTTGGTGTTCGGCGACGAAGCCCTGAACTATTCGGAACTCAATGCCCGTGCGAATCGCCTTGCCCACCGCCTGATCGGCATGGGCGTAGGCCCCGATGTGCTGGTGGGCATCTGCGTGGAGCGCTCCACAGAAATGATGGTGGGCATCCTCGCCGTGCTCAAGGCGGGTGGTGCTTATGTACCCCTTGACCCCGAGTACCCTGCAGACCGCCTTTCCTACATGGTCGAAGACAGCGGCATCGCATTGCTGCTGACCCAGAGCCATCTGCGTTCGCTGATCCCGGGTGCCGACGCATTGCAGGTCCTGGAACTCGACACCCTCGATACAGCGTCCGAGTCCGAGGCCGACCCGCAAGTCAGGCTGCACGGCGAACACCTGGCCTACGTCATCTACACCTCCGGCTCCACAGGCCGCCCCAAGGGCGCAGCCATCCGCCATTGCTCGCTGTTCAGCTGCATGGCCTGGATGCAGGAGTTCTACACCCTCGCAGGTGCAGACACGGTCCTGCACAAGGCCCCGTTCGGCTTCGACGTGTCGGTCTGGGAGATGTTCTGGCCATTGACCTCTGGTGCCAGACTGGTCATTGCCAATCCGGGCGATCACCGCGACCCGGTGCGCCTGGTCAAACTCATCCAGAAGCACCAGATCACGACGCTGAACTTCGTGCCCTCGATGCTGCAGGCCTTCCTGGCCTACGAGGGCATCGAAGCAACGACGAAGCTCAAGCACATCATCTGCGGCGGCGAGGCCATGCCCGCAGCCACGCAGAGGGAAGCACTTCAGCGCCTGAGCGGCGCCACGCTGCAGAACCTGTACGGCCCGACGGAGACGACGATCCATGTCACCCAGTGGACGTGCCGGGACGACGGCAGCAGCCAGGTGCCGATCGGGAGGCCGATCAGCGAGACGCAGGCGTATGTGCTGGACGCAAGCCTGAACGAGGTGCCCGTAGGCGTGGCCGGAGAGCTGTACCTGGGGGGCATCAACCTCGCACGGGGCTACCTGAAGCGGCCAGCACTGACGGCAGAGCGCTTCATCGCAGCGGCCAACGGAAGCCGGCTGTACCGCACGGGCGATCTGGTGCGCTGGAACAACGAGGGGCAGCTGGAGTACCTGGGGCGCATCGACCATCAGGTGAAGGTGCGGGGGTTCCGTATCGAACTGGGGGAGATCGAGGCGCAGTTGCAAGCCCAGCCCGAAGTCAGGGAGGCGGTGGTCGTCGCGAACGAAGGCCCCGCAGGAGCGCGGCTCGTGGGCTACGTCTCGGGGCAAGGCATAGACACCGCAACGCTGCGAGAGCGCCTCGCAGAAGCACTGCCCGACTACATGGTGCCCAGCGTCATCGTCGTGCTCGATGCCCTGCCGCTGAACGCCAACGGCAAGGTAGACCGCAAGGCACTCCCCACCGCCGCCATCACCAGCGACAAACCCTACGAAGTCCCGCAAGGCCCCATCGCCGAAACCATTGCCGCCGTCTGGGCCGAAGTGCTGCAGATGGACAAGGTCGGCACTCACGACAACTTCTTCGATCTCGGCGGGCATTCGCTGCTGCTGGTTCGCGTGCACCGCCTGCTCGAAGACAGGCTGCGCACCACCGTCGCGCTGGTCCAGCTTTTCAAGTACCCCACGGTTGGTTCGCTGGCGCAGTGGATGTCGCGCGGCGCCGATACACCCGCGGCGTTGTCGCCCACGGCCGGCGACGACCGTGCGCTGCGCCAGCGCGCCGCCTTGCTTCAACGTCGCAAATCCGCGGAAAGAGTCAACTGATGAACACCCTCAACGAACAGGCGGCGCAGGCCGATGCAGCCACCGGCATCGAGATCGCCATCGTCGGCATGGCGGGGCGCTTTCCGGGCGCTGACGACGTCGATGCGTTCTGGCACAACATCCGCGACGGTGTGGAGTCCATAGCCGGCTTCACCGACGAGCAGCTGCGCGCGCAAGGCATTTCGCAGGAGCTGCTCGACGATCCGGCCTACGTAAAGGCAGGCGTCCAGTTCAAGGGCTTCGACCAGTTCGACGCCGGCTTCTTCGGCTACTCGCCGCGCGAAGCCGAGTATCTCGACCCGCAGCAGCGCATCTTCCTGGAGTGCGCATGGGCCGCGCTCGAGCATGCCGGCTGCGACGCGCATACCTGGCCAGGCAAGATCGGCGTGTACGCGGGCGAGGGCCCCAACCTGTACCTCATGCGGCACCTGCTGCCCGCATTCGGCCTGGGCGACGGACGCGGCATTGCCGACCTGCTGGGCCTCATGAGCGGCAACTCCGGCGGTTCGCTGTGCACCCGCGTGGCCTACAAGCTCAACCTGCGCGGCCCGGCAGTGACGGTGCAGACCGCCTGCTCGACCTCGCTGGCCGCGGTGCACACAGCCTGCCAGGCGCTGCTGGGCTACGACTGCGACATGGCACTGGCCGGCGGCGTGTGGCTCAACCTGCTGCAGGATGGCGGCTACCTCTACCAGGCCGGCGCCATCCTCTCGCCCGACGGCCACTGCCGCGCCTTCGACGAGAAGGCAGCGGGCACGGTGATCGGCAGCGGCGCAGGCCTCGTGGCACTCAAGCGCCTGGACGACGCGCTGCGCGACGGCGACACCATCCACGCCGTCATCAAGGGCACGGCCGCCAACAACGACGGCGCCGACAAGGTCGGCTTCACCGCGCCCAGCGTGAACGGCCAGGCCGAAGTCATCCGCGCGGCGCAACTGATCGCTGGCGTGACGGCCGAATCCGTCGGCTACATCGAGGCGCACGGCACAGGCACGGTGCTCGGCGACCCGATCGAGCTGGCCGCGTTGACGCAGGCCTTCCGGGCCGATTCAGATCGCACCGGCTACTGCGCCATTGGCTCCGTCAAGACCAACGTCGGCCACCTCGATGCGGCGGCCGGCGTCACCGGCCTCATCAAGACGGTGATGGCGCTCAAGCACAAGATGCTGCCGGCCAGCCTGCACTACGAGCGGCCCAATCCGCAGATCGATTTCGCGGCGAGCCCGTTCTATGTCAATGCCGCCACCAAGGCATGGCCCGCGGGTGCCGCGCCGCGCCGCGCGGGCGTCAGCTCGTTCGGCATCGGCGGCACCAATGTGCATGTGGTGCTCGAAGAGGCGCCGGCCGCGAAGCCGGCCGAAAACCCGTCCAGCTGGCAGGTGCTGCCGCTGTCGGCACAGAACGCCGCCGCGCTGCAGGAGGCGGGCCGGCAGCTCGGCCGCCATCTCGAAGCGTCTGCCGACCAATCGCTTGCCGACATCGCGCACACCTTGCAGAGCGGCCGCCGCCCGCTGCCGCTGCGCGCGGCCATCGTCGCCAACGGCCATGCCATGGCTGCGCAGACGCTGCTGTTGCCCGAGGGCGGCTTCGAGCAGGTGATGCGCGCGCCGGCCACCGCGCCCGAGGTCGCCTTCCTGTTCCCCGGCGGCGGCACGCAGCACGCCAACATGGGCGCGGCGCTGTACCGCGACGACCCGGTGTTCCGCGGCGAGGTCGACCGCTGCTGCGCCTTGCTGAACGACGCGATGGGCATGGACCTGCGCCAGCTGCTTTACCCGGCAGCCGGTGCCGAAGCCGCAGCCGACCAGAAGTTGTCGTGCATCGAATACACGCAGCCGGTGCTGTTCATCGTCGAGTACGCGATGGCACGCACCTGGATGGCGCGCGGCGTGCAACCCGCCGTGATGCTGGGCCACAGCCTTGGTGAATACGTGGCTGCCTGCCTGGCCGGCGTGTTCAGCCTGGAAGACGCGCTGCGCATCGTCACCACGCGCGGTCGCTTGATGCAATCGATGCCCGCCGGTGCCATGACGGCCATCGCGCTGACCGAGGCCGAACTCGCACCGTTCCTCCAGGCCGGCTGCGACATCGCCGCGATCAACGGCCAGCAGCTGTGCGTGCTCGCGGGGCCGTTGCAGGCCATCGAAGCGGCAGAAAAGCAACTGCTCGCCGGTGGCCTGATGCCGCGCCGCCTGCACGTCGCCATCGCTTCCCACTCGGCCATGACCGAGTCCATCGTGGCCGAACTGCAGCAGGTGGTTGCCTCGGTGCCGCGCCATGCGCCGCGCATTCCTTTCATCTCCAACGTCACCGGCCAGCCGATCACGGCCGAGCAGGCGGTGGACCCGGCCTACTGGGGTCGCCATCTGCGCAGCACCGTGCGCTTTGCCGACGGACTCGCCGCGCTGCTGGGCGTGGCCGGGCGCGTCGTGCTCGAAGTGGGCCCCGGCGAAACGCTGGCGGGCCTCGCGCGCCAGCATCCGATGGCCGGGTCGGCCGCAGGCATCTGGGCGAGCCAGGCGCATCCGCAGCAGCAGGCCCGCAACGAGCGGCAACTGGCAAGCGTGACCGGCGCGCTCTGGTGCGCCGGTGTCGAGATCGACTGGGCCGCCTGCCGCGCGGGCCAGCCGCGCCGCCAGGTGCCGTTGCCTACCTATCCGTTCCAGCGCCAGTCGTACTGGATCGAGGCGGGCACATTCGAGGGCAGCGCCAAGGCAGGGCCGGCAGCCGACGCCTTCTACGTGCCCACCTGGAAGCGCACCGAGCCGCTGCTGGCGGTGCACACCCCCGCGCCGACCGGCACCTGCACGCTGGTGTTCGGCGAAACGCGCAGCCTCACCGACAGCCTGATCCGCCACTTGCACCGTGAGGCCGACGCGCATCCCGTGGTCTGGGTGGAGCAGGGGCCGGGCTTCGTCGAGATCAGCCCGCGCCACTACGCGGTGCGCCCCGGCGAGCGCGCCGACCACGAGCAGGTGCTGCGCAAGGTGCAGGCCGAGCTGGGGCCGGTCTCGAAGATCTATCACCTGTGGAGCGTGGATGACGAGCTTGCAGCGCCTTCGCAGTCGAGCGAGATGCTGGAGCGCGGCTTCTTCAGCCTGCTGGCCCTGGCGCAGGCCCTCGACAGCGCGTCGGCCGGCAGCGAGCGCAAGCTGGCGATCCAGGTCGTCACCAACCAGATGGAAGACGTGAGCGGGCTGGAGCCCCTGTGCCCCGAGAAGGCCACGCTGTTCAGCCTGGCCAAGGTGATCGGGCAGGAGTATCCGCACATCGACAGCCGCGTCATCGATGTGGTGCTGCCCACAGCCGGCAGTGATGCCGAGGCATGGCTGGTGAAGCAGCTCGCGACTGACATGCCGGCGCGCCACGACGAGCCGCTGGTGGCGTACCGCGGCCCGCATCGCTGGGTCAAGGCCTACGAGCCGCTGGCGCTGCCTGCGCCGGGCGCGGGGCCGCAGCAGCGGCTGCGCACCAATGGCGTCTACCTGATCACCGGTGGCCTCGGCGGCGTGGGCCTTTCCGTGGCGCGGCACCTCGCCAAGTCGTGGCAGGCGAAGCTGGTGCTGTTCGGACGCACGCCGTTGCCCGAGCGCAGCACCTGGGAGGCGCTGGCCGCATCGCCGGAGCAGCCGGCGGCATTGCGTCAGAAGCTGCTGCAGCTGCTCGAACTCGAAACCCTTGGCGGCGAAGTGCTCGCGCTGTCAGCGGACGTGTCTGATGCCGCGCAGATGAAGGCCGCCACTGCGCAGGCCCGGTCGCGCTTCGGCGCCATCCACGGCGTGATCCATGCGGCGGGCCATGCCAGCAGCGGGATGATCGGCCAGCGCACCCGCGCCATGGTCGACGCCGTGTTCGCGCCCAAGCTGCGCGGCACGCAGGCGCTGCTCGAAGCGGTGCGCGAAGACGTACTCGATTTCGTGCTCTTCTGCTCATCCATTTCCAGCATGGCCGGCGGCCTGGGCATGAGCGACTACGCCGCGGCCAACGCGTACCTCGACGCACTGGCCGCGCAGGTGCAGCGCAGTGCGCGCCACGCGGTGTTCTCGGTCAATTGGGACGCCTGGCGCGACCTGGGCATGGCCGCTGGCATGGTGCTGCCCGAAGGCGTCGGCATGGACGGCCCCGAAGGCGCGCTGGCGCTGGAACGCATCGTCAACGGTCCGGCGTTCTCGCAGGTCGTGATCTCCACGACCGACCTGACGCAGCGCCTTGGCGAGCTCGACAGCGGCATGCTCGAGCTGATCGAGTCCGGGCCGCTGGCCCACGCCGCGCGCGCGGGCCGTCGCAACCATCCGCGCCCCGCGCTCGACACGCCTTACGTCGCACCCGACGGCGACCTCGAGACCGGCCTTGCCGCCGTCTGGCAGGACATGCTGGGCATTACCGCCATCGGCATCCACGACAACCTGTTCGAGCTGGGCGGCGACTCGCTGCTCGCCATCCAGATCCTGGCGCGCGTGCGCAAGGCTTACGAGGTCGAGCTGCACCCGGCTGCCTTCTTCAAGGCGCCAACCATCGCCGACCTGGCCCTGCTGGTCGAGACCCGGCTGATCGAAGAAATAGAGAACAGCGAGAACGGCGACCCGGCCGATGCCGCCACACCGGACCGACTGTCCGCCACCGTCTGAAACAAGCACCGTCATGCCCGAAATCCAGGATATCTCCGCACGCCGCGCCAGCCTGAGCGCAGAACAACGCGCCAGGCTGAAGGAAAGACTGCGCGGTGCGAGCGTGGCCGGCACGCGCGAGGCCGGGAGCGCCATTCCCCCGCGCCCGCAGAAGGACCGGGCGCCGCTGTCTTTTGCCCAGCGCCGGCAGTGGTTCCTGTGGAAGCTGGACCCAGCCCGCACCGCCTATCACCTGAGCGGCGGCCTGGTGCTCACGGGGCAGCTGGACACAGAGGCCCTGCACGCGAGCATGCAGGCGCTGGTCGACCGCCACGAGTCGCTGCGCACCGTGTTCCGCGAGGAAGGCGACGGCGAGGCGGAGCAGGTCATTCTTGAGGCCTTGACGGTTGAACTGCCGTGCATCGACCTGAGCACGCTCGACGCCGAGGCACGCGAGGCTGCCATCCAGCACGAGGTGCGCAGCATTCGCACCGAGCCCTTCGACCTCACGCGCGGCCCGCTGATGCGCACCGTGCTGCTGAAGACCGGCGCGCAAACGCATCGGCTGCTGGTCGTGATGCATCACATCGTGTCGGACGGCTGGTCCGTGCAGCTCACGCTGGACGAGCTGGCCGCGCAGTACGCCGCGCGCGTGCAGGGGCAGCCAGCAGCGCAGCCCGCACTGACGGTGCAGTACGCCGACTACGCTGTCTGGCAGAACCAGTGGCTCGACGGCGGCGAGGGCGAGCGCCAGCTCGCATGGTGGCGCGATCACCTGGGCACCGAGCAGCCGGTGATCTCGCTGCACACCGATCGCCCGCGCAACGCCGATGGCCGCTACGGCTCGGCACGCGTCACCGTCGCGCTGCCGGCCGACACCGTCGCGCGGCTGCGTCAGCAGGCGCAGGGGCAGGGCGCGACGCTGTTCATGGCGCTGCTCGCAGGCTTCAATGCGCTGCTGTTCAGGCACACGGGGCAGACCGATGCGCGCGTCGGCGTGCCCATTGCCAACCGCAACCGCGCGGAGACGGCGGGCGTCGTCGGCTTCTTCGTCAACACGCAGGTGCTGCGCTCGCAAATCGGCGCGCGCACGACGCTGGCCGAGTTGCTGGTGCAGACGCGTGACACCGCCATCGGCGCGCAGACCCATCAGGACCTGCCGTTCGAGCAGTTGGTTGGTGCGCTGCGGCCTGAACGCAGCCTGAGCGCGAACCCGCTGTTCCAGGTGATGTTCAACCACGTGCGGCGCGACCATCGCTCGCTGGCCGAATGGCCGGGCGTGTCGGTTCAGCGGCTGGATTTCGAGGAAGAGGATGCGCAGTTCGAGCTGACGCTGCAGACGCTGGAGCTCGAAGACGGTCGGGTCGATGCGACCTTTCTCTACGCGGCGGAGCTGTTCGATCGGGAGACGATCGAGCGGATGGCGGGGCACTATCTGTCGGTGCTGGAGGCATTGACTGCCCAGCCTGCGCTGGCAGTGGGCGATGTGGCGCTGGTGGGTGCGGCGGAGCGCGCGCAGCTTGTGGCGTGGAGCGAGAACCCGCGCCGCCACGAGGGCGCACAACCCGTGCACCGCCAGATCGAGGCGCATGCGAAGCACCGCCCGGATGCGCCCGCTTTGGTGTTCGGCGACGAAGCCCTGAACTATTCGGAACTCAATGCCCGTGCGAATCGCCTTGCCCACCGCCTGATCGGCATGGGCGTAGGCCCCGATGTGCTGGTGGGCATCTGCGTGGAGCGCTCCACAGAAATGATGGTGGGCATCCTCGCCGTGCTCAAGGCGGGTGGTGCTTATGTACCCCTTGACCCCGAGTACCCTGCAGACCGCCTTTCCTACATGGTCGAAGACAGCGGCATCGCATTGCTGCTGACCCAGAGCCATCTGCGTTCGCTGATCCCGGGTGCCGACGCATTGCAGGTCCTGGAACTCGACACCCTCGATACAGCGTCCGAGTCCGAGGCCGACCCGCAAGTCAGGCTGCACGGCGAACACCTGGCCTACGTCATCTACACCTCCGGCTCCACAGGCCGCCCCAAGGGCGCAGCCATCCGCCATTGCTCGCTGTTCAGCTGCATGGCCTGGATGCAGGAGTTCTACACCCTCGCAGGTGCAGACACGGTCCTGCACAAGGCCCCGTTCGGCTTCGACGTGTCGGTCTGGGAGATGTTCTGGCCATTGACCTCTGGTGCCAGACTGGTCATTGCCAATCCGGGCGATCACCGCGACCCGGTGCGCCTGGTCAAACTCATCCAGAAGCACCAGATCACGACGCTGAACTTCGTGCCCTCGATGCTGCAGGCCTTCCTGGCCTACGAGGGCATCGAAGCAACGACGAAGCTCAAGCACATCATCTGCGGCGGCGAGGCCATGCCCGCAGCCACGCAGAGGGAAGCACTTCAGCGCCTGAGCGGCGCCACGCTGCAGAACCTGTACGGCCCGACGGAGACGACGATCCATGTCACCCAGTGGACGTGCCGGGACGACGGCAGCAGCCAGGTGCCGATCGGGAGGCCGATCAGCGAGACGCAGGCGTATGTGCTGGACGCAAGCCTGAACGAGGTGCCCGTAGGCGTGGCCGGAGAGCTGTACCTGGGGGGCATCAACCTCGCACGGGGCTACCTGAAGCGGCCAGCACTGACGGCAGAGCGCTTCATCGCAGCGGCCAACGGAAGCCGGCTGTACCGCACGGGCGATCTGGTGCGCTGGAACAACGAGGGGCAGCTGGAGTACCTGGGGCGCATCGACCATCAGGTGAAGGTGCGGGGGTTCCGTATCGAACTGGGGGAGATCGAGGCGCAGTTGCAAGCCCAGCCCGAAGTCAGGGAGGCGGTGGTCGTCGCGAACGAAGGCCCCGCAGGAGCGCGGCTCGTGGGCTACGTCTCGGGGCAAGGCATAGACACCGCAACGCTGCGAGAGCGCCTCGCAGAAGCACTGCCCGACTACATGGTGCCCAGCGTCATCGTCGTGCTCGATGCCCTGCCGCTGAACGCCAACGGCAAGGTAGACCGCAAGGCGCTGCCAGCACCGGAGTTCACGAGCGACAGGGCGTACGAGGCGCCCGAGGACGAGATCGAGCAGGCGCTCGCAACGATCTGGGCCGAAGTGCTCGGCGTCGCCCGCGTGGGCCGCAACGACAACTTCTTCGAACTCGGCGGCGACTCCATCCTAAGCCTCAAGGTAGCGGCGCGCGCCGCCAGGGCCGGCGTGCAACTGAGTCCCCGACAGGTTTTTGAACACCAGAGCCTGTCGCGCATCGCCCATGCCATCAGGATCGATCACGCTTCACAGGCACCGGCAATTCCCGTACTGACGACAACGCAGCGCGCCGGCACCCTCGCGCTGTCTCACGCGCAAATGCGCCAGTGGTTCCTGTGGCAGCTCGACTCCGCAAGCACCGCGTATCACATCAGCGGCGCACTGAAGCTGGAAGGCAAGCTCGATGTAGAGGCCGTGCGCGCGAGCTTCAACGCGCTGGTGCAGCGCCACGAGTCCCTGCGCACAGTGTTCCGCGCCGACGCGCAAGGCCTGGCCCGGCAACTCATCCGAGAAGCCGGAGCGCTGGACATCGCCATGGTCGATCTCGCGGCGCTGCACACCAGGCAGGAACGCGAAGCGCGCAGCAGGGAAGAAGCCCTGCGCCTGAGCCACACGCCCTTCGACCTGGGCGAAGGCCCGCTGCTGCGCGTAGGCCTGATCCGCCTGGCGCCCGAGGAGCACATGCTTGTCGTGGTGATGCACCACATCGTGTCCGACGGCTGGTCGATGCAGGTCATCGTCGACGAATTCGTGGCGCAGTACAGCGCACGCGTGCAAGGCTCGGTTGCAGAGTTGCCTCCATTGCCGATCCAGTACGCCGACTACGCCGCATGGCAGCGCGACTGGCTGGAAGCCGGCGAGCGCGACCGCCAGCTGGCGTACTGGACGCAGCACATCGGCACCGAGCAGCCCGTGCTGCAACTGCCTACCGACCACGCAAGAAAGGCCGATGGCCGATACAGCGCCGTGCGGCATGGATTCGAACTGCCGGGCGATCTCGTGCAGCGGCTGCACCGGCGCCTGCAGGGCCAGGGCGCGACGCTGTTCATGGGCTTGCTCGCGGGCTTCCAGGTACTGCTCAGCCGCTACACCGGCGAGCCCGACATTCGCGTGGGCGTGCCGATTGCCAACCGCCACCGCGCCGAAACCGAAAGCGTGATCGGCTTCTTCGTCAACACGCAGGTGCTGCGCAACATGCTGGACGGCCGCGAGAGCCTGACGCAGGTGCTGATGCGCGCCAGGGACGCCGCGCTCGGCGCACAGGCCCACCAGGACCTGCCGTTCGAGCAACTGGTGGAGGCGCTGCAGCCCGAGCGCAGCCTGAGCACCAGCCCGCTGTTCCAGGTCATGTTCAATCACCAGCGCGGCGACCTGAAGGCGCTGCAGAACCTGCCCGGTCTCACGCTGAGCGAGTGCGACCTGGGTGCGCAGGCCGCGCAGTTCGAACTGACGCTGGAAACCACTGAGAGCGCCGATGGCAGTGTGCGAGCGAGCCTGCGGTACGCCGCGGAACTGTTCGAGCCTCGAAGCATCGAGCGCATGGCGGGCCACTACCTCGCGGTGCTGTCCGCATTGGCCGATCACCCCGAACAGCCTGTAGGCGACGTGGCGTTGCTGGGCGAAGCCGAGCATGCGCAACTGGCGGCATGGGGTGCGCGCAAGCAGGCAGCCGAAGCGGGCGAGCCGATTCATCGGCTGATCGAGAAGCAGGTACGCGCGCATCCCGAAGCGCCTGCGCTGTCCTTCGGCGAGCAGACGCTCAGCTACGCCGAGCTCAATGCACAAGCCAACCGCCTCGCACACCGGCTGATCGCCTTGGGCGTGCGGCCCGAGACCAAGGTGGGCATTGCAGTGGATCGCTCCATCGAGATGGTGGTGGGCATCCTGGCGATCCTGAAGGCCGGCGGTGCCTACGTGCCATTGGACCCGGAATACCCGGTCGACCGGCTGGCCTACATGGTCGGCGACAGTGGCATCGCCCTGCTGCTCACGCAGAGCCATCTGCAGGTGCCAGGCACCGAAGCGCTGCAGGTGCTGGCGCTGGACACGCTCGGCCTGGCCGAAGAGCCGTCGCACGATCCGCAGGTCGAACTGCACGGTGAGAACCTCGCCTACGTCATCTACACGTCGGGCTCCACCGGTCGCCCCAAGGGTGCGCAGCTGTGCCATCGCAACGTGAGCCGCCTGTTGAGCGCCACAGATGCGTGGTTCGGCTTCGGCGCTGACGACGTCTGGACGATGTTCCACTCCTACGCCTTCGACTTCTCCGTGTGGGAGATCTTTGGCGCCCTGTGCACCGGCGGCAAGCTGGTGGTCGTGCCGTTCTGGGTGAGCCGCTCGCCTGAAGACTTCCTGCAGCTGCTGCGCAAGGAGCGCGTCACGGTGCTCAACCAGACGCCCTCGGCCTTCGGCCAGCTGGCCGGCCTGCCCCAGGCCCATGAAGGCGGCCTGGCGCTGCGCACGGTGATCTTCGGCGGCGAGGCGCTGGACCCGCAACGCCTGCGCGGGTGGATAGAGCACCACGGCGACGCCAGCCCGCAGCTGATCAACATGTACGGCATCACCGAGACCACGGTGCATGTGACCTGGCGGCGCATCACCGCTGCGGACGTCGGCGAGGCGCACAGTCCGGTGGGCATCGCGATCCCGGACCTGGGGCTTCGGGTGCTCGACGGGCAACTCAACCCGGTGCCGCTGGGCGTGGCGGGCGAGCTGTACGTCTCGGGTGCCGGGCTGGCGCGCGGTTACCTGAACCGCGAGGGCCTGACGGCAGAAAGATTCATCGCAGCAGAAGACGGGGAGCGGCTGTACCGCACGGGCGACCTGGTGCGCTGGAACAACGAGGGCCAACTGGAGTACCTGGGCCGCATCGACCACCAGGTGAAGGTGCGGGGCTTTCGCATCGAGCTGGGCGAGATCGAGGCAGGGTTGCTGGCGCAGCCGGAGGTGCGCGAAGCCGTGGTTGTTGCGAACGACGGCCCTGCGGGGACCCGGCTGGTGGGCTATGTGTCGGGGCAAGACATCGACACCGCCGTGCTGCGCGAGCGTCTCGGCGAGGCGCTGCCCGACTACATGGTGCCCGCGGTGCTGGTGGTGCTCGACGCACTGCCGCTGAACGCGAACGGCAAGGTGGACCGCAAGGCGCTGCCGGCGCCGGAGTTCACTGCGTGCAGCGCGTACGAGGCGCCACGGGACGAGACCGAGGAGAAGCTCGCCGCCATCTGGGCGGAGGTGCTGGGTGTCGAGCGCGTGGGGCGCAACGACAACTTCTTCGAGCTTGGCGGGCACTCGCTGCTTTCCGCGCGGCTGGTGGCGCGCCTGCATGCCGCCATGCAAAGCGAACTCACGATCCGCGACGTCTTCCAGTACCCGACCCTGGCCGCCATGGCCGCCCGGATCGCCGAGGCCCTTCGGGACAGCCCCGTGGTCCAGGCCCTTTCAGAAATCGATTCGCTGATCGACAGCATGGAGACCGTTTGATGGAAACCACAGCAACCCGTCGCATCGCCGAGCGCTTCTCCCGGTTGTCGACCGAGCAGCGCCGCGTGGTGTACGAGGGGATCCGTTCCAAGGGTCTGACGCTCGACCAGTTTCCCATCCTCCCGCGCGAAGACGCGGCGCAGGACCGCTGCCATGTCTCCTACGCGCAGCAGCGCCAGTGGTTCCTTTGGCAGCTCGATCCGCAGAGCACGGCCTATCACATCAGCGACGCGCTCAAGCTCACGGGCGCACTGGATGTGGACGCGGTACGCACGAGCTTCAAGGCATTGGTGGCGCGCCACGAATCGTTGCGCACGGTGTTTCGCGCCGATGCCGACGGGCTCGCCGAGCAGGTGATTCGCGAAGACGGCGAACTCGACTTCTCGCTGCTGGACCTGAGCCTGATAGACGCCGACGCCCGCGAGGCGATGGCCCGCGAAGCAGCACACCGCATCGGCAACACGCCCTTCGACCTGACGCAAGGACCGCTGATGAGGGTGGCGCTGATCCGCCTGGCGCCTGAAGCGCACGTGCTGGTGCTGGTGATGCACCACATCGTCTCGGACGGTGGGTCGCTGCAGATCATCGTGGACGAGTTTGTGGCGCAGTACCGCGCCTGTGTGCAGCACGAAGCGGTGGCGTTGCAGGCAATGCCGATCCAGTACGCCGACTACGCCGTGTGGCAGCGCCACTGGCTGGAGGCCGGCGAGCAGGAGCGCCAGCTCGCCTACTGGAAGGCGCAGCTCGGCGCGACGCAGCCGGTGCTGCAACTGCCGCTCGACCGCGCCCGAAGGCCCGATGCCCGGTATGGCGCGGCCGCCCATCGGGTCGAGTTGCCCGTGTCGCTGGTTCAGGGCCTGCAGAAGCGGGCCCGGAGCCAGGGGGGCACGGTGTTCATGGTGCTGCTGGCCGGCTTCCAGGTGCTGCTCGGTCGCTACAGCGGCCAGCAAGACATTCGCGTGGGCGTGCCGATTGCGAATCGCCACCGTGTGGAGACTGAAGGCGTCGTCGGCTTTTTCGTCAACACGCAGGTGCTGCGCGCCGTGGTCGACAACCGCACCAGCCTGTTGCAGGTGCTGGCGCAGACGCACGAGGCGGCATTGGGCGCGCAGATGCATCAGGACCTGCCGTTCGAGCAATTGGTCGAGGCACTGCAGCCCGAGCGCATTCCGGGAATCCAGCCGCTGTTCCAGGTGCTGTTCAATCATCAGCGCGCGGATTTCTCGGGACTGGAGGGGCTGACGGGGCTTGCACTGGAGCCCTACGACCTGGGTGCCCAGGCCGCGCAGTTCGAGCTGATGCTGGTCACCGACGAGAGCCCCGACGGCCGGCTGCATGCGAAGTTCAGCTATGCGGCAGAGCTGTTCGATGCCTCGACCATCGAGCGCATGGCCGGCCACTACCTGGCGGTGCTGCAGGCGCTGGCGGACAACCCCGAACGGGCCGTGGGCGAGGTGACGTTGTTGAGCGAAGCCGAACGGGCGCAGCTCGCGGCCTGGGGTGCCGATTCGCAAAGCTTTCCGGATGCGACGCCGGTGCACCGGCTGATCGAAAGGCAGGCTGCGCAGCAGCCCGAAGCGGCAGCGCTGGTGTTCGGCGACGAGATGCTGAGCTACGGCGAACTCAACGCCAGGGCCAACCGCCTCGCGCACCACCTGATCGCGCTGGGCGTCAAGGCGGAAACGAAGGTGGGGATCGCGGTGGAGCGCTCCATGGAGATGGTGGTGGGCCTGCTGGGCATCCTCAAGACCGGCGGCGCTTATGTTCCGATGGACCCGGAGTACCCCGCGGAGCGGCTGGCCTACATGGCGCAGGACAGCGGCGTTGCGCTGCTGCTGACGCAAAGCCATCTGGAGTCGCAGGTGCCGCGCGCCGAGGGATTGCGCGTGCTGGCGCTCGACACGCTGGACCTGGACGCACAGCCCGCAAGCGACCCGCAGGTCGCGCTGCACGGCGAGAACCTCGCCTACGTGATCTACACCTCGGGCTCCACCGGCAGGCCCAAGGGCGCGCAGATGAGCCATCGCAACGTGACGCGGCTGCTCGGCGCCACCGATGCCTGGTTCCGGTTCGGCCGGCAAGACACCTGGACCCTTTTCCATTCCTATGCCTTCGATTTCTCGGTGTGGGAAATCTTCGGCGCGCTGTGCTCCGGCGGCAAGCTGGTCATCGTGCCGTTCTGGGTCAGCCGGTCGCCCGAAGACTTCCTGCAACTGCTGCGGACGCAGAAGGTGACGGTGCTCAACCAGACGCCTTCGGCGTTCGGCCAGTTGATCAGCCTGCCGCAGGCCTACGAGGCTGGCCAGGAGCGCCTGGCGTTGCGCGCGGTGATCTTCGGCGGTGAAGCCCTGGACCCGCAGCGGCTGCGCCAGTGGATCGAGCACCACGGAGACGAAAGCCCGCAGCTGGTCAACATGTACGGGATCACCGAGACGACGGTGCATGTGACCTACCGGCGGATCACGGCGGCAGACCTGGGCCGGCAGCGCAGTCCGGTCGGCCTTGCCATTCCGGACCTCGGGCTGCGGGTACTCGATGCGCATCTGAACCCGGTGCCGGTCGGCGTGGCCGGCGAGTTGCATGTCTTCGGCGCCGGCCTTGCGCGCGGCTACCTGCACAGGGCCGGCCTGACGTCGGAACGCTTCGTCGCGGGAGCGGACGGAGAGCGGCTGTACCGCACGGGCGACCTGGTGCGCTGGAACAACGAGGGTCAGCTGGAGTACCTGGGCCGCATCGACCACCAGGTGAAGGTGCGGGGCTTCCGCATCGAGCTGGGAGAGATCGAGGCGCAGTTGCTGGTGCTGCCCGAAGTGCGCGAGGCGGTGGTGGTGGCCGACGAAGGCCCCGCCGGCACGAGGCTGGTGGGCTACGTATCGCCGCATGCCGGCCAGGCGATCGACGTTGCGCAGCTGAAGGAGCAACTGGGCCAGGCGCTGCCCGACTACATGGTCCCCGCGGCAATCGTCGTGCTGCAGGGATTGCCGCTCAACACGAACGGGAAGGTAGATCGCAAGGCGCTGCCGGCCGCGGAGTTCACGAGCGAGCAGGCGTACGAAGCGCCCGAGGGCGAGGTGGAAGAGAAGCTCGCGGCGATCTGGGCCGAGGTGCTGGGCGTGGCGCGCGTGGGGCGGCAGGACAGCTTCTTCGAACTCGGCGGCCATTCGCTGCTGGCGCTGCGGCTTTTGGAGCGCATGCGCGCCCAGGGCTGGGCGGCACAGGTGCGCACGCTGTTCCAGCAGCCCCGGCTCGGTGCCTTCGCGCAGGCGCTGGCGCAGGAGCCGGTGCGACGGGAAGTGATTGTTCCGCCCAACGGCATTCCGGCGGATTGCAGGGCGATCCAGCCGGAGATGCTGACGCTTGTGGCGCTGGATGCGCGGCAGATTGCGCGCATCGAGGCGGCGGTGCCGGGCGGGGCGGTCAACGTACAAGACATCTACCCGCTGGTGCCGATGCAGGAGGGGATGCTCTTCCACCACATGCTGCAGACGGAGGGCGACGCGTACATCACACTGAACCGCCTGAGTTTCGAGAGCCGCGAAAGGCTCGAGCACTTCGTCGCCAGCTTCAACGAAGTGATTGCGCGCCATGACATCTTGCGAACGGCCGTGATGTGGGAAGACCTGCCCGAACCGGTGCAGGTGGTGCATCGCAAGGCGTTGCTCGAGCTCCAGTGGCTGGCAGATGCCGAGCCGAGTGGTGCGAGCGCGGCCGAGCGGCTCGATGCACACGTCGACCCGGCCCGCTACCGCATCGACGTGCGCAAGGCACCGATGCTCAGGGCCATCGCCGCTCACGACACGGACAACGGCCGCTGGCTCCTTCAGCTGGCGAACCATCACCTGGTGGTGGACCACACCACGCTGGAGCTGGTCGTCGAGGAAATCGCGCTGATCCAGCAAGGGCGAAAGGCCGAGCTGTCGACGCCCGTGCCGTTCCGGCGCTTCGTCGGGCAGGCCAGGCTGGACTTGAGCCAGGCCGAGCACAAGGCCTTCTTCAGCCGGATGCTCGCCGATGTGGAGGAGCCGACAGCGCCGTTCGGCCTGCTCGACGTGCAGGGCGATGGCACCCGCGTGCGCGAAACCTCGCTCGCGCTGGACGCCCGACTCGCGTTGCAGGTCAGGCGGCAGGCACAGAGACATGGCGTGAGCGCCGCGGCGCTGTTCCACCTGGCCTGGGCGCTGGTGGTGAGCAAGACCACGGGCAGGGACGACGTGGTGTTCGGCACCGTGCTGTTCGGCCGCATGCAGGGCGGCGCGAATGCCGACCGGGCGCTGGGCATGTTCATCAACACGCTGCCCGTGCGCGTTCGGCTGGGAACGCAAGGCGTGCAGGCATGCGTGCGCCAGACGCATGCGGCACTGATCGAGCTGATGCATCACGAATACGCCAGCCTCTCGCTGGCCCAGCGCTGCAGCGGACTGCCGGAGCGGATGCCGCTGTTCACGGCGCTGCTGAACTACCGCTACGGCGCGCAGCAGGGCAAGGCGGCGCAGAAGGGCCCGCTCTGGGAGGGCATGGAGATCCTCGGCAGCAGGGAGCGCACCAACTACCCGATCGAGATGTCGGTGGACGATCTGGGCGAGGGCTTCGGTCTGATCGCGCAGATTCACGAGGCCGTGGATGCCGGGCGCGTGTGCGACCTGATGGTTGCAGCTGTCGAGGCCGTCGTGCAGGGTCTGTCGCTGCAGCCCGACTGGCCGGTCTGCGAACTCGGGGTGATGTCCGATGGCGAGCAGCGCCAGCTTGCCGCGTGGGGTGAAAACACCGGGCGGTATGCAGGAGATGTGCCGGTGCACCGGCTGATCGAGCGTCAGGTCGCGGCTCATCGCGACGCGGTGGCGCTGGTCTTCGGCGACGAGATGCTGAGCTACGGCGAACTCAACGCAAGAGCCAACCGCCTCGCGCACCATCTGATCGCTCTGGGCGTGAAGCCGGAGACGAAGGTGGGGATTGCGGTGGAGCGCTCCATCGACATGGTGGTTGGCGTCCTCGCGATCCTGAAGGCCGGCGGTGCGTATGTGCCGCTGGACCCGGAGTACCCGGTGGACCGGCTGGCCTACATGGTGGCTGACAGCGGCATCGCGCTGCTGCTCACGCAGAGTCACCTGAGAGCCCTGGTGCCGGGCGCCGAGGCGCTGCAGGTACTGGCACTGGACACGCTGGACACCGGCGGCTGCTCCGATGCGGACCCGCAGATCGCGCTGGGCGGCGAGAACCTGGCCTACGTCATTTACACCTCCGGCTCCACGGGAAAACCGAAGGGCGTGATGGTGCGGCACCTGTCGCTCAGCCACTTCATGCTGAGCATGAAAGACGCACCGGGCATGACGCAGGACGACGTGCTTGTCGCGGTCACCTCCCTGTCGTTCGACATCGCCGCCCTGGAGCTGTATCTGCCGCTGCTCAGCGGCGCGCGCCTCGTGCTGGCATCGAGGGATGTAGTGCGAAGCGGCAGTGCACTTGGGAAACTGATGGATGACTGCGGCGCCACGGTGCTTCAGTCCACGCCCGCGGGCTGGCGGCTTCTGCGGGCTACCGGATGGAATGGTGGCCAGCTTGCGAACTTCAAGGGCCTGTGCGGTGGAGAAGCGCTGCAGGAAGACCTTGCGGAAGACCTGCGGGCGATCGGTGTCGAGCTCTGGAACATGTACGGCCCCACCGAAACGACCATCTGGTCGACGGCGGCGGAGGTTCGCGGCAGGCCTCGCATCGGCGGACCGATTGCGGCCACAACGCTCCACGTGCTGGACGGATTCCTGAACCCGGCGCCGGTAGGTGTGCCGGGCGAACTGTTCCTGGGCGGCATCGGCCTGGCGCGCGGCTACTTCCAGCGCGCGGGCCTGACGTCCGAGCGCTTCATTGCGGCGAAAGACGGTCAGCGCCTGTACCGCACGGGCGACCTGGTGCGCTGGAACGCAGAAGGCCAGCTGGAGTATCTGGGTCGCATCGACCACCAGGTGAAGGTGCGGGGCTTCCGCATCGAACTGGGGGAGATCGAGGCGCAGCTGCTGGCGCAGTCCGAAGTGCGCGAGGCCGTGGTGGTGGCGCGCGAAGGCGCGAGTGGCGCATCGCTGGTCGCCTACATCGCATTGCAGGTGGGGCAGGCGATGGAGGTGGCGATGCTGCGCGACCGGCTCGCGGTGGTGCTGCCCGACTACATGGTGCCGGCCGCCATCGTCGTGCTCGACCGCCTGCCTTTGAACGGAAACGGCAAGGTCGACCGCAAGGCACTGCCGGAGGCGGAGTTCACGAGCGACCGTGCATACGAGGCGCCCGAAGGCGAGGTGGAACAAAAGCTGGCTGCGATCTGGGCCGAGGTGCTGGGCGTTGCACGCGTGGGGCGGCATGACAGCTTCTTCGAGCTCGGCGGGCACTCCCTGCTGGCCGCACAACTCGCGTCGAGGGCACGCGTCGACGGCGGCTTCGAGTTGCCGCTGCGCAAGATATTCGAGCACCCGGTGCTTCGAGACCTTGCGAATGTCGCCAGGCAGGCGAGGCATGGCACCCCGTTGTCCAGCCAGGCACCGGTGCTGCAACCGGTCGAGCGCATGGCCGACATGAAGCTCTCGCCCGCGCAACAGCGCTTGTGGCTGGTGAATCGGTTGTCGGACGGATCGACCGGCAAGCACTCGGCCTACAACATCTCGGCGGCGCTGCGGTTGTCGGGAGCGCTCGATTTCGATCTGGTGCGGGCCACGCTCGATGCCATCGTGCAGCGACACGAAGTGCTGCGGACCTGCTTCCCCGAGAACGACGACGGCGACCCCGTGGCGCGCATCGCGCCAGAGAGCGAGCTCGTCGTTCCGTTGACGGATATTTCGCACCTGTCGGGCGAGTTCCGGGCGACAGCGATGAACGACGCGCTCGCCGCACATGCGGGCACCGCGTTCGACCTGACCACTCGTCCGGCCTTTGCGGCGGCCGTTCTGCGCTTGCAGCCCGAGGAGCACGTGTTGCTTCTGTGCGTACATCACATCGTGTTCGACGGCTGGTCGGAAGCTGTCTTCATCCAGGACTTCATGGCCCTGTATGCGGCGCTGCGGGAAGGGCATGGCTCACCCCTTGCACCGCTCGCGATCCAGTACGCGGACTACGCCGACTGGCACCACCGCAAGCTCGCGCAGAACCTTGCGCAAGACACCGCGTTCTGGCGCGACTACCTCGATGCCGCTCCCGCCGTTTCCACACTCAAACCCGATCGCACCCGGCCCCCCCTGGCTTCGGTGGCGGGCGACACGGTCGGCATCGACATCGGGCGCGAACTCGCGCAGGCGCTGCAGGGCCTGGCGCGCGAGCAGAAGACCTCGCTCTATGTGTTGCTGCTGTCGGCCTTCCTGCTCGTGCTGCACCGGCAGGCCGCGTCGGACGACCTGGTGGTCGGCACCGACGTTGCAGGGCGCGACCATCCGGCGCTCGAAGACCTGATCGGCTTCTTTGTCAGCGTCGTGCCGTTGCGTTCCCGGCTCTTGCCAGCGCTGCCATTCGCGCAGTGGCTCTCGACGGTCAAGGAGAGCACGCTGTCGGCCTTCGAGCACCAGGACGTGCCTTTCGACCAGATCGTCGAGCTGGTCGGCGCGCCCCGCAGCCGCCAGCACAACCCGCTGGTGCAGGTGCTGTTCGTCATGCAGAACATGCCCGAAGAACGCTTCGAGATCCCGGGTGTCGTCATCGAGCCGATCGCGAAACCCGGAACGACATCGAAGTTCGACCTCGCGGTCTTCGTGAGCGAGAACGAAAGCGGCCTGCGGGCCGAGTGGACCTTTGCCTCCAGCCTGTATTTGCGCGAAACCATCGAACGTGCATCCGCCGCGTGGCGCGATCTCCTGCAACAGGTTGTCGCGGCACCCAACGGCGTGCTGGAGAGTTTCGTCATTCAATCCAACCCGGAAAGAAAAACCATGTCATCTACTTCGCCTGCGCTGGGCAAACTGCAGAAGCTCAAGAAATTCGCGGACAAGGACCGCGACGTCCAGTCGGCACCGCGCTCGCCTGTGCGCACGTCCTTCCTGTCGGACCAACGGACCTTTCCGCTGGTCATCGAGGCCACGAGCAGCGACATCGACACGGTGGCATGGGCCCGGGAGCAGCGTGACTACATCGAGGCCAGCCTGCGCAAGCACGGCGGCATCCTGCTGCGCAATTTCGGCCTGCGTACGCCGCAGGAATTCGAGGCTTTTGCAGAAGTGATCGAGCCTGAGCTCTACGGCGGCTACGGCGACCTGCCGAAGAAGGAAGGCGGGCGCAACACCTATCGCTCGACGCCGTATCCCGAGCGCCAGATGATCCTGTATCACAACGAGAGTTCGCATCTCGACCGCTGGCCGCGCAAACAGTGGTTCTTCTGCGAGCTGCCTTCGCCCGTGGGCGGCGCCACGCCCATCGTCGATTGCCGCGAGATGCTGCGCCATCTGCCGGCCGACATGGTGGCGGAGTTCGAGCGCAAGGAGCTGCTGTACGTGCGCACCTTCGTGCCCCGGTTCGACGTGAGCTGGCAGGACTTCTTCAAGACCGACAGCAAGGCGGAGGTCGAGGCGCGTCTCGCACTGGCGGGCACCGCCTGGCGCTGGCTGGACGAGGAAACCCTGCAGACCCGCACCCGTTGCCCGGCGGTGATCACGCACCCCGTCACGGGCGAGCGCGTTTTCTTCAACCAGATCCAGCTGCACCATGTGAGTTGCCTGGAGGCGGACGTGCGCGAAGACTTGCTGGTCATGGCCGGAGGCCTGGATCGCCTGCCGCGGCACGTGACCTATGGCGACGGTACGCCGATCGATGATGAGACCATGGCGATCGTCGGCCGTGCCTACGAGGCCTGCGCCGTGCGCTTCGACTGGCGCCAGGGCGATGTGGTGATGCTCGACAACATGCTCGCGGCACACGCGCGGGACCCGTACGAGGGGCCGCGCAAGATCGTGGTCGCCATGGGCGCGATGTTCGACCGCGCTGCCCAGCAACCCGTTGTGTCCGAGGGTTGAAGCCATGGCTGCCATCCTTGAAACCACGAGTTCCGCTTTGCCGCTCAGCCCGGAGCAGCGTGCCATCTGGGCTCAGCACGGAGAACAGGCCGCGACCGGCGCGCCCAAGCTCGTGCTGCTGGCCGATCTTGGCGGTGAGCTCGATGCGGCGCGCCTGCAGGCTGCGGTGCAGTCGGTGGTGCAGGCCCATGTGGCGCTGCGTTCGGCTGTGTTGCAGGTTCCCGGCTTCCGGGGCCTGCGGCAACAGGCACTCGATGCGGTGGTCGCGCCGGGCTTGAAAAAAATCGACCTTCGCGGCAACGACGACAGTGCGGCCGCGCTGGCCGACTGGATCGCCGTGTGTACGGAAGAGCCGCTGGATGTCGCGAGCGGCGCGCTGCTGCGCATCGGAGTCGCCCGGCTCGGAGAAACACGACACAAGCTCCTGCTGGTTGCCAGCGTGTTCGCCGCGGACAAGGGCAGCCTGCAGGGCTTGCTGGATCAGATTGCCATGGCCTACCTGACGGGGCAGGTCGTCGATGCGGACGAGGTCTTTCAGTACGCGCAGTTCGTCGAATGGCGCCAGGAGCTCGACAGCGACGACGAAGCGGCCGACGGGCGTGGCTACTGGCATGCCTACATCGACCGCGCCGACATGCTGCAGGCGCCGCGCCTGAACACCCGGGCGGACGGGGAGCGCGAAGGCACACCGACTCGCATCAGCCTCGCCCTTCCTCTTGACGCGGCGCTCGCCGCCCGCATGCAGGAAGTGGCCGGGCAGCTCGGGTGCGGCACCGACTTGCTGCTGCAGGCCGTTTGGTGGCTGCTCGTGGCCCGGCTGACGGGCCACCGGCCATTCATTGCCGGCTGGCAGAACGATTGCCGGCGCAACTACGAAGTGATGCAGGGAGCAGTGGGCGTCTTCGAGAAGATCCTGCCCGTGGTCGTGGATGTCGCGCCTGAAGAGCGCTTGTCCGACTGGATTGGGCGCCTGGGCAAAACAGTCGAGGCGCATACCGAGGCGCAGGAGTACTGGGCAATCGATGCGCCGCCGATCTCCGCGCACCTCGACGTGGGCTTCGGTTTCGACGAGGCGCCTGTGCGGTCGCACGGCGCCGTGTCATGGCGTGTGGACACCGCGCCCGGGCCGCAGCCTTGTTTTGAGCTGGCCCTGCAGGTCGGCCAGGCCGGGCAGGCGTTCACGCTGTCCGTGCATGCGGACGCATCGCGCTATTCACCGCAGGCCGTGGAGCGGTTGCTGTGGCAGTACGGCACGTTGCTCGAAGATGCCGTGGCGCAGCCTCGCGCGACGGTTGGCAGCCTCGCGCTGGTCGGTTCGCGCGAGCGCGAATTGCTGTTGCTCGCAGCCCGTGGCGAGGAGGTGGACTTCGGAACCCTCACGCTGGCCGAACAGGTCGCCGGCTGGGCTCGGACGACGCCGGACGCGCCCGCGCTGGAGGCAGGCGATGTGCTTCTGAGCTACCGCGAATTCGATGCGCGAATCAACCGGATGGCGCACTGGCTGCAGGCCAAGGGCGCTACGGCCGGCGCGCTGGTGGCGCTCAACCTTCCGCGGTCGGCCGACTTGCTTGTGGCGATGCTTGCGAGCTGGCGCATCGGGGCGGGCTACCTGCCGCTGGACCCCGAATGGCCCGTTGCACGCCGCCAGGCCGTGCTGGAAGACGCCGTGCCGTCGCTCGTGCTCCATGCCACCGGGTCGGCTTCGCCCGGCGATGCACCGTGGCGGCAGGCATCGCTCGGTGACATGGACCGGGGCGGCTTTGCCGACAGCGCACCGGCACACCAGCCTGCGATGCGTGACCTGGCCTATGTGCTCTACACCTCGGGTTCGACGGGAACGCCCAAGGGCGTGGTGATCGAGCAAGGGCAATTGCTCAACTACGTGGCGGCGGTGTCGTCGGCCATGGACCTGGGCCGCTGCCGTCGCTGGGCGCTCACCAGTTCGGTCGTCGCGGACCTGGGCAACACGGCGCTCTTCGGTGCGTTCCACAACGGCGCCTGCCTCGTCGTGGCGGACCCCGGCGACGTGAAGGATGCGCGCGCTTTCGCGGGCTTCATGCGCGAACGCCGGATCGACGCGCTCAAGATGGTGCCCTCCCACCTCGAGGCCTTGCTCGAGGACGATGCACCGAAGCTGCCCGACACGCTGGTGCTGGGCGGCGAGGCCGCACCGCGCTCGCTCATCGAGCGCATCGCGCGGCTCGCACCGCAGACCGTGGTCTACAACCACTACGGCCCCACGGAAACGACGGTGGGTGTGATGGTGCATCGTGTGCCGGCAGAAGGCGCCTCGTCTTCGGTGCTGCCGCTGTCGCGCGTGCTGGCGAACAACCGCATCCATGTACTGGATGAGTCCCTGCGCGTGGTGCCGAGCGGTGCGCAGGGGGCGGTGTATGTCGGCGGTGCGCAGCTGTGCCGCGGCTATCTGAACCGGGAAGTGGAAGGCGCTTTCGTGGCCGATCCATTCCAGCCCGGGCAAAAGCTCTACCGCACGGGCGACCTGGCCTGCGTGCTGCCCGAGGGCGGCATCCGCCTGGCAGGGCGGGCTGACGACCAGGTCAAGATCCGGGGTTTTCGTGTCGAGCCGGCCGAGGTGGAGGCGGTGTTGCTGTCGCAACCCGGCGTACGGCAGGCCGTGGTGCTGGCGGTGCCGGCCGGCGGAGGCGACACCGAACTCCGGGCCTTCGTCGTGGCAGACGAGTTGCTCGCATCGGAGGCCGACCGTTCGGCGCTGACCGGGCGGCTGGGCACGCTGCTGCCCGCGCACATGGTGCCCGCACGCTGCACCTTCGTTGCGGAGTTCGCGCGACTGCCGAACGGAAAAATCGATCGCCAGTCGTTGCTGTCCGCAGCAAAGGTCGATGACCGGAAGCCGGTGGCAACGGCCCCGCGCGACGCACTCGAATCGGTGCTGGCGCAGTGCATGGCCGGCCTCGTTCAGCGCGACATCATCGGCGTGGAAGACGACTTCTTCGAACTCGGCGGGCACTCGCTGCTCGTGATCAAGCTGGTGGCGCGCATCCGCAAGCTGCTGCGACTCGATATCGCGCCGGGGCTGGTGTTCGACCATCCCACCGTCGCCACGCTGGCGGCGGCGCTTCGCGCGCTGGAGGAGCAGGACGTCGAGCGAATGGAACTGCTGGCGCACACGCACGAGCAAGCTCGCCTCAAGGACTCAGGATCAGTTTGATATGCAGGATGGAACAGTGATGAACATCACCGATGCGGCGCAGCGGATTTCGGCAGCAGACGAGTGGGCGGAGGAAGACGACGAAATCCGCCGTCGAGTGTCGAACGGCGACGAGGTGCCGTTGTCCCATGCGCAGGAGCAGCTCTGGTTCCTGCAGCGCCTGGAGCCGGGGCTGACGGCCTACAACCTGCCGAGGATGCTCCGCCTGCAGGGCCCGCTGGATGCGGATGCGCTCGAGCGGGCGTTCCAGGCCGTGATCGATCGCCACGGCATCCTGCGCACTCGCTTCTTCGAGAAAGACGGCGTGCCCATGCAGCAGATGGTGCGGGACGTGACGTTCGTGCTGGAGCGGTTCGACCTGTCCCTGGAGTCCGGGGCCGTGCGGCAGGCGCGTGTCGATGCGCTGACGAGCGAGATGGCCCTGCACGTGTTCGACCTGGGCGCCGCGCCCGCACTGGTGGCGAGGTTGATCCGGCTGTCGGACGAAGAGCATGTGCTGACGGTCTGTCTGCATCACATCGTGTCGGATGCCTGGTCCAACCCCATCCTCGCGGCGGACCTCGCTTCGGCCTACCGCCTGGCATTGGCCGCGGGCGCGGCCGTGCGGCTGCCGGCCTTGCCGGTCCAGTACGCCGACTACGCACTGTGGCAGCGGGAACGCTTGCAGGGTGAGGCCCTGGCGACGCAGCTGAACTACTGGAACACCCATCTGGGTGCCGACGTGCCGCCGCTGGAACTGCCGCTGGACGGGGTTCGTTCTTCGCGGCAGACCTTCGACGGTGCCGTGCATCGCTTCGAGCTGGAGCCTGCACTGGCCGTGGCGTTGCAGAAGTTCTGCCGCACGGAAAAGTGCACGCCCTTCGTGGTCCTGCTCGCGACGTGGCAGATGCTGCTGGGCTGGTACAGCGGCCAGAACGACTTCGCCGTCGGCGTGGCCAATGCCGGTCGCCATCGCGACGAGGTACGCGATCTGGTGGGTTTTTTCATCACGACCCAGGTGTTCCGGGCGCGGCTCGAGCCGCGCGCCACGTTGCTCGAAATCTGCCGACGTGTGCGGCGCGATTCGTTGTCCGCGCTGGAGCATGCGGATCTTCCCCTCAAGGCGCTGCTGGCCAGCCGCAACGTGAAGCGCGACGCGTCGCGCAATCCGTTGTTCCAGGTGATGTTCGGCGTGCAGATGGGCGACAGCGCTGCCGGCCTCGCGTTCGGCGACGCGCGCACGGAGGAGATCGGTACCCGCAATGCGAGCGCCAAGTTCGACCTGTCACTGGATTTCTTCATCGAACCGACGCGGGCGCACGCGCAGATCGAATACAACACGGGCCTTTTCGGCGAGGCGACCGTGGCGCGGCTGGCAGGCTGGTACGTGCGCCTGCTCGAGGCATTGACGGTCGATCCGGGGCAGGCATTTTCGGGCGTCGATCTTTGCAGCGCGGCGGAGCGCGCGCAACTCGCGGCGTGGGGCGTGAACACGCAGCGCCATGAAAACGCGACACCAGTGCATCGGCTGATCGAAGGGCAAGCGCAACGAACCCCGGATGCGCCGGCCTTGAGCTTCGGCGAAGAGACGCTGAGCTACGCGCAGCTCAATGCGAGGGCGAACCGCCTCGCCCACCATCTGATCGGCCTTGGCGTAAGGCCAGAGGCGAAGGTGGGCATCGCGGTGGAGCGCTCCATCGAGATGGTGGTGGGGATCCTGGCGATCCTGAAGGCAGGCGGTGCGTACGTGCCGCTGGACCCGGACTACCCGGCGGACCGGCTGGCCTACATGGTGGTCGACAGCGGCATCGGGCTGGTGTTGACGCAGAGCCATCTCACCGTGCCGGGCACCGAGGCCGTGCAGGTGTTGTCGTTCGACATGCTGGACGTTCGCGCCGAATCCGGGACAAATCCGCAGATTGCGTTGAGCGGCGAGAACCTCGCCTACGTCATCTACACCTCCGGCTCCACCGGAAAGCCGAAGGGCGCCGCCAACCGTCATGGCGCCTTGTACAACCGCCTTGCCTGGATGCAGCAAGCCTATGCACTCGGCGCCAACGACACCGTGCTGCAGAAGACTCCCTTCAGCTTCGACGTGTCGGTGTGGGAGTTTCTCTGGCCCTTGATGTTCGGCGCCCGCCTGGCGGTTGCTCTTCCGGGCGATCACCGCGACCCGGCACGCTTGCGAACTTTGATCGGGCAGCACCGGGTCACGATCCTGCACTTCGTGCCCTCGATGCTGCAGGCCTTCCTGGCCCACGAGGGCATCGAGGCCTGCACCAGTCTGCGGCGCATCGTGTGCAGTGGCGAGGCCCTGTCGGCCGAAGCACAGAACGAAGTGTTCAGGCGGCTGCCGCAGGCAGTGCTCTGCAATCTCTATGGCCCGACCGAGGCCGCGATCGACGTGACGCACTGGACCTGCCGGGATGACGGGCGGAGCCAGGTGCCGATCGGACGACCCATCAGCGACACCCAGGCGCATGTGCTGGATGCGGAGCTCAACCAGGTAGCTGCAGGAGCGGCTGGAGAGTTGTACCTGGGCGGGGTCAACCTTGCACGCGGCTATCTCAACAGGGCGGGCCTTACCGCAGAGCGCTTTGTTGCGACGGAAGATGGAGCCCGGCTGTACCGCACGGGCGACCTCGTTCGCTGGAATGCGGAGGGCCAACTGGAGTACCTGGGCCGCATCGATCACCAGGTGAAGGTGCGGGGCTTCCGCATCGAGCTGGGCGAGATCGAGGCGCAACTCCTGGCGCAGCCCGAAGTGCGCGAAGCGGTGGTGGTGGCACGAGATGCCGCAAGCGGAGCCCGACTGGTGGGCTATATCTCCGCCCACGCCGGGCAGGCCATCGAGACAACCGTGTTGCGTGAACGTCTTGCCGCGGCGCTGCCGGACTACATGGTGCCGGCGGCGCTGGTGGTGCTGGATACATTGCCGCTGAACGCCAATGGCAAGGTCGACCGCAAGGCATTGCCGGCGCCGAAGTTCGGAGAGGCCCGGGCAGGCGAGGAGCCACAGGGGTTGGTGGAGGGCGCGCTGGCCGCGATCTGGGGGCAGGTGCTGGGTGTGCCGCACGTGGGGCGCCACGACAACTTCTTCGAGCTCGGTGGCGATTCCCTTGTCGCGCTCAGGCTGCTGGCCAGGATCAACAAGTCGCGTGCGCTGGGCGTGAAGATTTCCCTGCAGGACCTGCTTCAGAAACAGACGATCGCCAGGCTGGTTGCACAGCTGGATATCGGGGCGACTCCGCAGCCTGTCCAGTTGCTGAACGCGTATGCCGGGCCGGCAGAAGCGATGCCGCTCTTCTGCGTGCCGCCCGGGCTGCGCCATCCGGTCGACTATCGGCCGATGGCGCGCCACCTGGAAGACTCGCGTGCCGTCTACGGCCTGAGCTACACGGACGACGTCACCGGGCTGGAGTCGATCGGGCAGATGGCCCGGTACTACGTCGATCTCATCCGCAAGACGCGGCCGCAGGGTGCCGTTGGCATCGTCGGCTGGTCACTGGGGGCGGTTGTTGCAGTGCATGTCGCCAGCCTGCTGGAGCAGGAGGGCGTGGACGTCGCCTTCCTCGGCATGGTCGACAGTTTCCTGCTGGACGAGAGCTTCGATCCGGACGGCTGGTATCAGGACTTCCGCGATTTCGTTCTGGACACCGCGAACGGCAGCATGGGCCGCGAGGCCGTCGACGCGATGCTCGACAGGTTCGAACCGATCCGCTCAGCATCGGACGAGACCGTGCGCGACGCTGTCGAAGAAATCGTGGCCGCGGCCGGCATGAGCATGAAGACGGCCGACATCGTCCAGGGGATCGTCGCAACCCGGCGCATGAACGCGATCACGGAAAAGATCGCCGCGTTCCCGCGCCTGAACGTGGCGCCGCATTTCTGGTGGAAGAAGGGAAGAGCGGCTGCGGAAAAGGCCGCGCTCCTGTCGCAGTTCGACGGCGAAGCGCGTGCTTCAGTCGAAGTGGATGCCGACCATCAGGGCATCGTGCGCCACGCTGCGATGTTGAGTCATCTGCATGCGGCCATGTGCGATGCGCAGGACAGGGAGACAGCAGGCGCGCGCTGATGGATGGCCCTCGCCCCCCGCATTCACGCGGGGGGCGAGGCTGATCGATCAGAACTTGTACCGGGCGGTCAGGGTCGCCGCGCGAAGGGTGCCCTGGTAGCACTCGCCGTGGTAGCAGATCGAGTTGTACTTCTTGTTCGCCAGGTTGGAGACGTTGAGCGCGAAGCGCCACGGGCCGGTTTCGTAGTGCACGGCCGCATCGACGAGCGTCACGCCGCGTTCGAACGTGGTGTTGTACTCGTCGTTCTGGCGTTTGCCGATGTAGCGCACGCCGCCGCCGAAGCCCAGGCCGTTGCCCAGGGCGTAGTCGAGCCACACCGAGGCGGACTGCTTGGGCACGAGTGGCGGGATCTTGCCGACTTCGTCCGGATCGGCGCTGGCGAGCACCTTCATGTCCAGCCAGGTGTAGGCAGCAGCGATGTTCAGGCCCGGTGCGAGCTCGCCCTTGGCCTCCAGCTCGATGCCGCGCGAGCGCTGCTTGCCGATCTGGCGCCCCTCGGAGGTTGCCGGGTCGTAGGTGACCACGTTGGTCTTGCGCAGGTCGAAAGCCGCGGCGGTGAACAGGGTGCGCGTGCCTTCGGGCTGGAACTTGACGCCGACCTCGACCTGCTTGCCGCGGCTGGGATCGAAGGGCTGGTTGTTCGCGTCGACGCCGCTGTTGGGCAGGAAGGACGTGGTGTAGCTCATGTAGGGAGCCCAGCCATTGCCGAGCAGGTAGCTAAGGCCTGCCCGGCCGCTGAACGCACTGTCCGACTTCCGGGTGAAGGTCTCGCTCAGGTAGTTGCTGGTGCTCTGGCGTACCTGATCCTGGCGGCCGCCGACGGTGAAGACCCATTTGTCGCCGAACTTGATCTGGTCCTGGGCGTAGATGCCGATCTGGCGCGTCGACTGCGACAGGTCGGTCACCGGGATGGTGGGCGTTGCCACGGCCTGGCCGTAGACGGGTGCGAGCACGTCGAGGTCCGGTGCCGCGCCGCGGAAACGCCGCTGCTTGCCGTTCTGGTCGGTGTAGTCGAAGCCGAGCAGCACCGTGTGCTGGACGGAGCCGTACTGCAGCTTGCCCTGCACGTTGGTGTCGAGCGTTGCCAGGTTCACGGGGTCGTTCCAGCTTCTGGCAACGCGGGAGAGCGTGCGCTGGTCATCGCCGAGCGAGCCGGCCCAGACGGCTCGCCTGTTCAAGTCGATCCTGCTGTAGCGGAAGTTCTGGCGGAGGGTCCAGGTGTCGTTCAGGGCCGTTTCGAAGCGGTAGCCGATGGCGGCCTGTTTCTGCTTGAGCTGGCCGAAGCTGTAGTCGCCCACCTTCACGGGGTAGAGAACGTAGTCCTGGGTGAGGTAGTACGGGTCTTCAGACGTGTTGTTCTTGAGGTACTCCGCAAAGACGGTCAACGAGGTCGTTGCATTGGGCTGCCAGCGCACGGAAGGCGCGATGTAGGTGCGCGTGTGGTTTAGCTTGTGGCCGTCGGGGTATCTGTCCTGGTCGTTGCTGTCCAGGCCTACGCCAACCAGGCGATAGCTCAGATCGGTGTTGTTGCCGATCTTGTCGCCGAGGTCGAACGCCAGTTGCTTGCGTTGGTAGCTGCCGTACTGGAGTTCGATTTCGCGGCTCTTCTCCCCGGTCGGCTCCTTGCTCACGCGGTTGACGATGCCGCCTGCGTCGCCCTGGCCGAACACCATCGACGACGGGCCGCGCAACACCTCCACGCGCTCCAGCCCATACGGTTCGCTCAGGTAGTAGGTGGGGCCGAACGCCGGCTGGGCGAGCCCGTCCCGATAGACGCCGTTGGCGGAAGTGCTGAAGCCCCGCAGCAGGATGTATTCCCAGCCACGGTTGTCGGGGCCGTACGTGTTCGTCGTGACGCCAGGCGTGTAGCGAATGGCCTCCATGACGTCCTGTGCGCCGCGTGCCTCCATTTCATTGCGGCCGATGATGGAGATCGACTGCGGCACCTCGAGCACCGGCGTGTCGGTCTTGGTGGCCGTGCTGCTGCGGCGGGCCACGTAGCCGGTGACCGGGCCGGTGGGCGATTCGTCG
Source organism: Variovorax sp. YR634 (assembly GCF_900106655.1). Classification (NCBI taxonomy): domain Bacteria; kingdom Pseudomonadati; phylum Pseudomonadota; class Betaproteobacteria; order Burkholderiales; family Comamonadaceae; genus Variovorax; species Variovorax sp. YR634. The sequence continues at coordinate 454,850 of NZ_FNOL01000002.1, read as the reverse complement.
GCGTTGGCCACCACCTGCACCGCGGGCAGAGTGCCCTGGGAGCTGGCAAGGTCGGCGGTGCGGCGGATCGTGAAGCTGCCGTTGGCGGCGCGCGTCGCCTCGAGCGAGGTGCCGGCGAGCATCTGGCCCAGGGCCTGATCGACCGTGAGCTTGCCTTGCACGGCGCGCGAGTTCTTGCCCGCGACCACCTCGCCGGCAGCAAACACCTGCACGCTGGTCTGGCGCGAGAGCTCGTTGAGCGCTGCACCGAGTGCCTGCGACGGCACTTTCACGTCGAACACCTGCGCCACGGCCTGGCCGGAAGCCTGCGCTTGCGCTGAAGCCAGTGGGGCCCAGACGGTGAGAACGGAACCGAACGCCGCGGCAAGCGCGGCATTCAGCAGATGTTGACGAGGCAGGGGACGCATAAAAGAACAACTCCAGTTTTTTGAATTACGACGCATTCACATTCAGGTGCGGATGCCGGCCCAACTTCCGGTCTCTGGCGCATCTATGAGTAAGACGTTCGAACTCATCAAACAGAGACACTCCCCCTGCACAAATCTTTAGTACGCCGGGGTGCGGCGCCGGAATTTCAGTTCTGGACGGCCTCGGGTTCCGGCCGGAGATGCGCTGCCGCGCCGGCCGGCGTGGCCAGCAGGGCGCTGCCGATTTCGCCGGTTCTGACCGAGGTGACGGACAGCAGGGTGTCGCTCAGGCCATGCGAATCCTCGCAGGCGCCTTGCAGGTAGATGGCCGGATGGAAGTCGGGCGTGGCCAGGACGCGGTAGTGCCGGTCGACCTCGTAGCTGCCGAGATAGCCCGCCAGCGGCGCGAGCAGAGCCTTGTGGTGCTCCCGCACATAGCCGGTGGCGAGCACCACGGCGTCGTAGCGCACGGTGTGCTCGCGCAGGGCGTTCTGGTCCCACAGCGCGAGGTGCACGCCCTGGTCGTCGGCCGTGACGTTGCGGATGTCGTGCCGGCGCAGGAAGCGCAGGCGGTTGCCGCCGGTCACCCGCTGTTGGTAGAAGGCCTTGTAGATCTGCTGGATCAGTTCCAGGTCGGCCACCGCATAGTTGGTGTGCCAGAACTCGTCGAGCAGCGCGGCGCGTTCCTCATCGGAGCGGCTGAAGGTGTAGTCGGTGAACTCGGCGTTGAAGATCTCGTTCACGAAGGGGCTGTCGTCGGCCGGGCGGATCGAGCGCGAGCGGGTGACGAGGTCGACCTGCGGCGTGCCGGGCCGGCCCTGCAGGTCCATGAAGATCTCGGCCGCGCTTTGCCCCGCGCCCACCACGGCGATGCGGCGGGCGTCCGGCAGCTGTGCGATGTCCTGCAGGTAGCTGCTCGAATGAAAGACGCGCGGGTCGTTGCGGAGCGTGCGAAAGCCGTCGGGGATGTTCGCCATGCCGCCGATGCTGACCACGAGGTTGCGCGCGAGCCGCTCGACCAGCTTGCCCGCATGGTTGCGCGAGCGCACGCGCAGCAGGGCCACCTCGCCGCCCTTTTCTTCGGGCAGCACCTCGAACACCTCTTCGCCGTAGGCGCAGGCGTCTTCGAACTGCTCGGCGGCCCACGAGAGGTAGTCGTTGAACTCGTGGCGGCTGGGGAAGAAGCTCTTCAGGTTGGCGAAGTCGGTCAACCGGCCTTTTTCGTGCAGGTAGTTGATGAAGGTGAAGCGGCTGGTCGGGTTGCGCAGCGTCGCCAGGTCCTTCAGGAAGGAGATCTGCATGTGCGCGTGGTCCAGCAGCATGTGCGGGTGCCAGGCGAAGCTCAGTTGCTTCTCGATGAACAGCGCATCGAGCGGCCGGCCGGCATGGCGTTTTTCGTCGAGGGCGATGGCCAGGGCGATGTTGGACGGGCCGAACCCGATCCCGACCAGATCATGGACGTGTGGCATTGAAATCAACTCCTGTGGTGGAGGGCGGCGCGCCGCATGCGGCAGCCCACCCTGGGCCGTGTGTAAGAAGACGCTCGGCGGCGCGGGATGTTCACGCTTCCACTGTCTCGGCCATCAGGGCCAGGCCCTGGTGGAGCGCGGGAAAGAGGCTGCGGTTGAAGTTGTTCCAGCGCAGCTCGAGGATGGTGTCCGCGGGGTCGATGTCGGTGCCCAGCACGTCGCAGATGACTTCGCCCGAATCGATGCCGATGTCCACGTAGTGGAAGGAGGCGCCGGTCTTCAGCACCGGCTCGATCGCGACCGTCTCGCGCGTGCGCCAGTCGACCACCCGCTGGCCCTTGGCGCCGTACAGCGCGTCGAGAGTGGCCCAGGCGCCGCGGCGCTCGAACGGCGACTCCAGGCGCGTGATGCCCGGATGGATGTTCACGATCCGGCGGAAGAAGGGACTTTCGGGGCGCGCCAGCTGGTCGAGGATCACCAGCAGGCCGTCGAGCACGACAAGGTCGGCCTCCAGCGCGGTGAGCCGCTCGAGCAGGCGCTGCTCGAACTCCTTCTTTCCGGCCGCGCGCTCGGCGGCCGCGTCCAGCGGCAGCCGCCGGTAGGTCGACGGCACGTTGTGGAAGATGTCGTTGGCCCGGCGGCCCTGCACCTGCAGGTCGCCCGGGTAGATCCATTGGCGGGCCGGATCGAAGCCGAAGCCGTAGTCCTGCAGCGCCTGGCGGTCGCGCGGCGAGCCCTCGTCGTCGTCGAAGAGCACGGCCTCCAGCGAGTAGGCATCGCCCAGCGGCGTGCGCTCGAGTGCCTCGGCCAGGTACTCCAGCGGGGACTTCATGTAGCGCTGCCCGCCCTTGTAGTCGATGTACTGGCCGGCCTTGTCGGCCGCCGCATTCCTCAGGGACATGATGTAGACGAGTTTTGCCTTGGACATGGATATGCGCTCGATGGATGGGTGGATGGAAGAAGTGATGACTTGATGACGTGATGGCGTTGTCAGCGGTGCGCCGGCGACAGCGGGCAGGCGCCGCAGTAGCCTTCGCGCGGCAACAGATGGAAGAGGCAGCACTGGCGGTGCAGCTTCACGGTTCGCTCGCGACCCTCGAGGCGCACGCGGATTTCGCGTTGCCGGCCGGGCAGGGGGTTGCTCCACGCCGGCCAGGCGGGGTTGTGCAGCAACTGCTGCCTGTCGCCAGCGATCGGCGGCGACCCGCCGGTCAACGCAAGCGCCTGGTCGAGCACCGGTTCGAGGTTGCGCGCCGCGTTGCCCCAGAGGATCTTGGCGGCGATGCCCGTCTGGCGGCACAGCGCCGAGAACAGCGGCTCCAGGTGCTGCCGCAGCAGCGCCGAGTAGCGTTCCTCGGTGGTCGCGCCGCGTTGCGGCTGGCCCAGTTCGCGGATGTGGAAACTCACTGGGTGGGCGTGCGGGCCGAGGCGCACCCAGACCTGCTCGGCGGCAACGGGAAATCCATGCTGTAGCACGCTGGCCGCGGCCGCGACCGGCGGCAGCAGCATGCCGAGGTAGTCCAGGCTCCAGGCCGAAGCCACTGCGCGCAGGTCCTTGCCCTCGACCCCCAGGTGCGACGCATGCAGACGCAGCACACGGCCCAGCAGTTCGGGCGAGTGCACAAGGTCGGCAACGCGCAGCGCGCCCGCGGGCGGCTGCGGCGCGCACTGCAGTGCCTCGCCGTGCGGCGCCAGGTTGCCCTGGAACAGGGGTTCCAGCATGGCGATCATGGCGTCGTCGCGAAAGAGGGGGCGCCGGCGGTGCGGCGGTTTGCAGGGGGCATGAAGCTAGGACGGATGGGCCGCGCAGGTGTTCATGCGGCGCGGCGTGAACATTTGCGCGGGCCACCCGTCAAGTGGGGTACAGGCGGTCCGTTGCCGCCCGCAGCCCTGTGGCCCAGCCGGCGCGGCAGGGGTGCATCCATCCGTTTCGCGTCAGGCGGCAGGGCTTGCCCATGCCGCCGGACCCCAGTCGCCCAAGGGCGGAAAGAGTTCTTGCATGACAACTGCCCCCGCTCCCGACGGCGAGTTCGCACGCCTGCTCAAGCCGTTCCTGCCGTGGATCCTGCTGTCGGCGGTCACGGGCATCGGCGCGGGCGCGGCCACGGTCGCGCTGCTGAGCACCATCAACCAGGTGCTCAACCGGCAGGGTGGCCTGTCCGGCGGCCTGCTGCTGACGTTCATCGGGCTGTGCGCGGTGGCGCTGTTCGGGCGCATGGTGTCCGATGTCTCGACCAACTTCGTCGGCCAGCGGGTGGTTGCGCAGGTCCGCAAGAGCCTGGCGCAGAAGATCCTTTCGGCGCCCATCGATGCGCTGGAGCGCTACCGCACCCACAGGCTGATGCCGGTGCTGTCGCAGGACGTGGACATGGTCAGCGACGTGGCATTCGCGCTGTCCGCGACGCTGATCGCCTGCGTCACGGCGCTCGGCTGCCTGGCCTACCTGGCCTACCTGTCGCTGCCGCTGTTCGGTGTGCTGCTGGTGGCGCTGGCGATCGGCGCGACGGTGCAGGCCATGGCGCAGTTCCGCGGGGTGAGCGGTTTCTGGAAGGCGCGCGAACATGAAGACCAGCTGCACAAGGCCTACCGCGCGATCAGCGAGGGCGCCAAGGAGCTGCGCATGCATCGCGTGCGCCGCCAGCGCATGTTCGGCGGCCAGATCGAGCGCATCGTCGACAACATCCGCACGGTCAACGGGCGCGCGATCAACACCTTCGTCATTGCCGCCGCATTCGGTTCGGGCCTGTTCTTCCTGCTGATCGCGCTGATCCTGGGCTGGGCCTCGTTCCGACCGACCGAGCCCGCGGTGCTCAGCGGCTTCGTGCTGGTGCTGCTGTTCCTCAAGGGGCCGATGGACCAGATCGCCGGTGCCTTGCCTGCCGTGGGGCGCGCGCGGGTCGCATTCCGGCGCATTGCCGACCTGTCGGCGCGCTTCGCCACGCCGGAGCCGCATCTGCACGTCGGCCATGCGGGCAGCGAGCTGAAGTTCGAGCACGAGATCGCGCTGCGCGGCGTGCGTTATGCCTTCGATGCGCCCGAGGGCGGCGAGGCCTTCGCGCTCGGGCCGATCGACCTGCGGCTTCGCCGCGGCGAGATGGTGTTCGTGGTGGGCGACAACGGCTCCGGCAAGACCACGTTGATCAAGCTGCTGCTCGGCCTGTACGCGCCGCACGAAGGCGAGGTGGCAATCGACGGCACCCCGGTGGGCCCCGAGCGCCGCGACGACTACCGCCAGCTCTTCACCACGGTGTTTTCCGACTTCTACCTGTTCGAGGACCTCGCAGCCGGCCCGGACGAAGAGCAGGGCGAGGCCAGCATGCAGGTACTGCCGCAGCGCGCCTTGCCTTACCTGGAGCGCCTCGAAATCGCACACAAGGTGAGCCTGAAGAACGGTGCGTTCACCACCACGGACCTGTCGACCGGCCAGCGCAAGCGACTGGCGCTGGTGCACGCCTATCTCGAGGGGCGCCCGGTGCTGGTGTTCGACGAATGGGCCGCCGACCAGGACCCGACCTTCCGCCACCTGTTCTATACCGAGCTGTTGCCCGAGCTGCGTGCCAAGGGGCACCTGCTGGTGGTGATCTCGCACGACGACCGCTACTTCCACCTGGCCGACCGCATCATCACCATGAGCGCCGGCCGCATCGCGGACGACCGGTCTCGCGCCCACCTGGAGAGTCTTGCTGCATGACCGACGGCCCGCAAACCAACGATACGCAGCGGCCGGTGTTCATGTCGCAACTGCGGGCGGCGCGAATCCGGCCGTCCGTGGTCCGGCTGTGCGTGCTCCAGACGCTGGCGGACGCGGGCGGCGAATGGCAGCGCGGTGAAGAAGTCTTTCGCCGCATGCTGCTGCGCGGCACCTCGGCCAGCCTGACCACGGTCTACCGCATCCTCAAGGAGTTCGAACATTCGGGGCTTGTCGAGCGCGAATGGGCTCGCAGCCGCGGCGGTGCGCTGGCGGTGTTCCGCTACGCCGCACCGGGTGCGAATGCCGATGCCTTGAGCGTGCGCATGCGCTGCAACGGATGCGGCACGTTCACCGAGGTGCAGGACCGCGAGCTTCACGAGGCGCTGGTGCGCGTGGCCCAGAGCAAGGGCCTGCCGCTCGCGGGCACCTTCGACGTGCAGATCCATGGCTCCTGTTCGTCCTGCGAGCACCGGTCCGCGGGGGAATCGTCGAGCGAGCACCAGTCGTCGCGCGAGCACGGCAGGATGCTGCCGCTCGTGGGCTTCAGGGCTCGCCCGCGCGCGCAGCGCCTTGCCGCTTGACGAGGAGCCGGTGTGAGTGATGTGCGTCAAGGCGCCTGGCGGCGCCGTGCGGTCGCCGCGGTGCTCGTGTCCCTTTGCGCGGCAGCCGGCGCGGGGTTGCTCTGGGGAAGGGGCGAGCCGATGGACGTCGACTCCGTGCCGGTGGCGCGCGGCACCATCGAGTCCAGCGTCTCGGCACTCGGGGTGCTGCAGCCGCGGCACTACGTGGACGTGGGCGCGCAGGTCTCCGGGCAGATCCTTCGGCTGCACGTGCAGCCGGGCGACGTCGTCAAGCGGGGGCAGTTGCTGGTGGAGATCGATCCCAGCGTGCAGCGGGCCACGGTCGATGCGGGCCGAGCCTCGCTGGCGGGGCTGCGCGCGCAGCGCGACGACCAGCAGGCCCAGCACGTGCTGGCGCAGCAGCAGCATGCGAGACAACGCCAGATGGCTGCCGACGGCGCCACGCGGGACGAGGACGTGCAGGCCGCGCAAGCCGCGCTGGCGTCGGCCGGCGCGCGCGTGAGACAGCTCGAGGCGCAGATCGCACAGACCCAGGCGACGCTGAAGGCCGACGAGGCCCGCCTCGGCTACACCAGCATCTACGCGCCGATGTCCGGCACCGTCGTGTCGGTGGAGGCGCGCGAGGGCCAGACGCTGAACGCGACCTACCAGACGCCCAATGTGCTGCGCATCGCAGACCTGTCTTCGATGACGGTGTGGTCGGAGGTTTCCGAGGCCGACGTGCGGCGCATCAAGACCGGCATGCCGGTCTACTTCACCACGCTCGGCGAGAGCCAGCGCCGTTGGCAGGGGCACGTGCGGCAGCTGCTGCCCGCGCCGCCGGTGCCCGAGAACAAGACGGGCAGCGACAGCAGCGCCAAGCCTTCCGCCGCGGCGAGCAAGGTGGTGGTCTACACGGCGCTGTTCGATGTCGACAACGCCGACGGCGAGCTCATGCCGCAGATGACGGCCAAGGTCGCCTTCGTCGAGTACGCCGAAAAAGACGCGCTTTCGGTGCCGCTCGCCGCGCTGGTGCCGGTGGCCAGCAGCAGCGACCGCTTCACGGCGCGCGTGCTTCGCCCCGATGGCAAGGTCGAGGTCCGGCAGCTGCGCGTCGGCGTGCGCAACCGGCTCGCTGCGCAGGTGCTGGAAGGCGCGCAGGCCGGGGACCGCATCGTCATCGCCGCCAGGGCTCCGAAGCCATGACGACCGCGGCGCATGCGCCGGGCGATGCACCGCGGCCGCTGATCGAGCTGCAGGGCATTCGCAAGTCGTACGGCGGGCGCGGTGGCCGGGGCGGCAAGGAAGAAGGGGCGGGCAGCCCGGCAACGACCGTGCTGCATGGTATCTCGTTGCGCCTGTACGCGGGTGAGTTCGTGGCCGTCGTCGGTGCTTCGGGCTCTGGCAAGTCCACGCTGATGCACATCCTGGGTTGCCTCGATCGGCCGAGCGCCGGGCGCTACCTGTTCGACGGCCAGGACGTGGCCAGCTTCGATGCCGACGCGCTCGCCTGGCTGCGCCGCGAGGCCTTCGGTTTCGTGTTCCAGGGCTACCACCTGGTGCCCAGCGAGTCGGCGCGCGAGAACACGGAAATTCCCGCGCTCTATGCCGGCATGCCGGAGGCCGAGCGGTGTGCGCGCGCCACCGCACTGCTCGAACGGCTGGACATGGGCGCGCGGCTCGACCATCGCCCGCACCAGCTGTCGGGCGGGCAGCAGCAGCGCGTGGCGATCGCGCGTGCGCTGATGAACGGCGGGCGCATCATCCTGGCCGACGAGCCCACCGGTGCGCTCGACAGCAAGAGCGGCGCCGAAGTGATGGCGCTGCTGCACGAACTGGCGGATGCGGGCCACACCATCATCCTCATCACGCACGACCGCTCGGTGGCCGCGCAGGCGCGGCGGATCATCGAGATTCGGGACGGGCGCATCGTGGCGGACTCGGGTGAGCACACCGGCGAAGGCGCGGCGGCAATCGCTGCCGCGCCTTCGCCGGTCTTCAGTCGCCCATCGGTCACTGGCGGCGCCTCGCTGCCTGCCGACATTCGCGAGGCGACACGGGCCGCGTGGCGCGTGATGTGGAGCAACCGGTTTCGCACCGGGCTCACGCTGCTGGGCATCGTGATCGGCGTGGCCTCGGTCATCGTGATGCTGGCGGTCGGCGGCGGCTCGCAGCGCAAGGTGATGGCGCAGTTCGAGACCTTCGGCACCCGCACCATGTTCGTTTCCGTGCAGCTCGCCAGCCTGCGCAATCCGAGCGCGCCGCTCACGCTGGACGACGCGCTGGCCGTTCGCGCGCTGCCCAATGTCGAAGGCGTCGCGCCCTACATCGAAGACAGGGTGGTCGTGCGCCGCGGCAATATCGACCACCTCACCGAGGGCGGCGGCGCCACGGTCGATTTCTCGCGAGTGCTCGGCTGGGGCGTGAGTCGGGGAGTGATGTTCGACGCCGAGGACGAACGGCGCATCGCCAAGGTCGCGGTGATCGGCGAAACGGTGCGCCAGCGCCTGTTCGCCGACGGGCAGGACCCCGTCGGACAGGACATCCTGGTGGACAAGGTGCCGTTCCAGGTCGTCGGCGTGCTGGCGTCGAAGGGCGCCACCAACGGCGAGGACCAGGACGACCGGGTGGTGGTGCCGCTGTCTTCCGCGGCCACGCGCGTCTACGGCCATCCCCACCCGACGTGGCTTGCAGTGCAGGTGCGCGACATCGACAAGGCGCAGGAAACGGCCGCCGCCATCGAGGCGCAGCTCGAACGGCAGCAGGCCGGGCGCCACGTGCTGATATGGAACCGCGTCGAGGCGCTGCGCGTGCAGACCGAAACCGCGCGCGCCATGACGCTGATGCTGGGGTTGATCGCCATCGTGTCGCTGATCGTGGGCGGCATCGGCGTGATGAACGTGATGCTCATGACGGTGCGCGAGCGCACGCGCGAAATCGGCATTCGCGTGGCGACGGGCGCGCGCCAGCGGGACATCCTGCGGCAGTTCATGACCGAGGCGGTACTGGTGACGTCGGTGGGCGGCACCGTGGGCGTCGTCGCCGGGCTGGGCATCGTCGTGGGGCTGATGCTGGCCGGCGTGCCGGTGCTGTTCTCGCTGGCAGCGAGCGTGGGTGCCTTCGGCTGCGCGGTGCTGACGGGCGTGATCTTCGGGTTCATGCCGGCGCGCAACGCTGCGCGGCTGGACCCCGTGGTGGCGCTGGCGGGGGAATGACGGTGTTGCTGCGAATGCGTTCCGGATGCGGCTGGTGGGCGGCTTTGTTGTGTGCGGCGCTGTCGTCGGGCTGCGCGCTGCATGGCGATCGCGCCGAGCGCGCGGTGGAGCTTCCCTCCGCATGGCGACATGCGCAGGTACTCGGCGACACGGGGCCGGTCGAAGCGCAGTGGTGGCGCAGTTTCGGCAGCACGGAACTCGACACGCTGATTGCGCGCGCGCAATCGCAAAGCAACGATCTCGCGGCTGCTGTCGCCCGGGTGCGGCAGGCCGACGCGCGGGCGCGCATCGCTGGCGCGGCGCTGCGGCCGCAGGTGACGGGCACTCTCGGCGTCAGTCGCGAGGGCCGCCTGGGCGGCAATGCAACGGTTGCCGGCAGCACTTATGCGGCGGGTTTTGCCGCCAGCTATGAACTCGACCTGTGGGGCCGCGATGCCGCGCTGCGCGACGAAGCGCTGCAAGGCTTGCGCGCAAGCGCCTTCGACCGCGACACGGTACGGCTCACCGTGACAGCCGATGTCGCCGCCACCTGGCTGCTGGCGCTGGCCCTGCGCGAACGCGCCGAAATTGCGGCACGCAACCTCGACAACGCGCGCCGCGTGCTGGCGCTGGTGGAGTCCCGCAGCCGCGCCGGCGCGGCGTCGCCGCTGGATCTTGCACAGCAGCGCGGTCTGGTGGCCGCGCAGCAACGTGCGCTCGCAGCGCTGCATCAGCAGGCGGGCGACGCCGAGACCGTGCTGGCGTTGCTGCTGGGCACTGCGGCGCCGGCGTTCGAACTGCGGGGGCCGCGGCTCGATGCGCTTCAGGTTCCCGTCGTCGGCGCGAGCGCGCCTTCTGCATTGCTGGTGCGGCGCCCGGACATCGCACGCGCGGAGGCGCATCTGGCTGCGGCCGATGCCAACGTGCTGGCGGCGCGCGCCGCACTGCTGCCGACCGTCTCCCTGAGCGCCACGGTAGGCACCGGAGATAGCCGCTTCGGCAGGCTCTTCGACAACCCGCTCTATAGCCTGGCTGCCGGGCTGGCAGCGCCGGTTTTCGACGGTGGGCGCTTGGCGGGCGGCCAGCACCTGGCCGAGGCGAGGCGCGAAGAATTGCTGGCCGTCTACCGGGGCGCGATCGTCGGTGCGTTCGCGGATGCGGAGACTGCGCTGAACGGCGTGTCGGCCATCGATGCGCAGGCAACGGCGCAAGGCGCCGAACTGGCCGAGGCGCGCCGCGCGGCAGATCTGTCGGAGGCCCGCTACCGTGCGGGCGCCGAGACACTGCTGACCTTGCTCGACGCGCAGCGCACCCTCTACACCGCGCAGGACCTGGCGGTCCAGTTGCGCATGGCGCGCTTGCAGGCACGGGTCTCGCTCTACCGTGCAATGGGCGGCGGATGGCGGCAGGCCCGGTGCGCGGATGCCGCACCCGCCGCAGTCGAAGGACATACCGAATGCGTTTTGGACGCTCGTGGCCCTACATCGCCGGGCCGGCCTCCTTGAACATTCGGGGCCGCGGATCGTCTTTTTCTCTAGACGCCTGCGCGCCGGCATTTTCCGGTGCGCATCGGCCTCGACGGTCATCCCCCTGAATCAACAACACAGCGCCTGGAGTAGCAGTGGCCCCGCAAAACCATCCGGAGGCGCCGTCCGCCGAGGAGACCGCATGGCGGCTCTACATGGACCTCCGAGAGAATCCATGCCGCACGGGCGCGTTGAAGCTGACGCACTGGCTGCGGGAAGACCAGACGCATCCGCCCGCATTCGACCGTGCCCTGCGCCTCTGGGCACTGGCGGGCGCCGCTCTGGTCGTCAGCCGCCGCAGGAATTTTCATCCGCCCACGGGCGGGCTCGAATGAGGCGCGCCGGGTTGGCCGCGCACTGCCTCGTGCCCGATGAATGCGTCCGCACCGCGGCGTCGCTTTTCGCTTGCATGCACGCCTCGCCGACCCTGCAGAACACGGAGGAACTGGCCCAGTGGCTCGGGAAAGACCCCCGGCACCTGCGCGCGCTCGACATCGCGCTGGCGGAGTGGGGCCTGGTGCAGTCCGGCCACCCCGTGGGGAATGTGCGCGGCGCCTGACGCGGCGAAGGACTCAGCGCGTTCGCAGGGTCACGCTGCCGTCCGGCTGCGGTTCGGCGGCCAGAGGCAGGATCGTCGGCAGGGCGGCCACGAGGCCGTCGGAATCGTTGGTGCGGAAACGGCCCGACAGCCGCATCGCGTCGACGCGCGAACTCGTGCTGACGATGGGCCGTGCGCGATAGCTGTTGACCGCGGCCAGAGCGTCGCCGAGCGGTGTGTTCTCGAAGACGAGCCAGCCATTGCGCCACGCGGACAGGGCTGCCGTGTCGGTTTGCCGCACTGCGGCGGCACGGCCGTCGTCGATTTCAAGCAGGTCTCCCATGCGCAGGTCGATCACTTCCGCCTCTGCGCCAGTGGACCCGTCGCGCGGCGGCATGTGCACGCGCACATGGCCATGCTCCACGCCCACGGTGATCGGGCCGCCACGGTCGCGCACGGTGAACGCGGTGCCGACAACTTCGATGGTGACGCCGCGCGTGCGGACCCTGAAAGGGCGGTCTGCATCGCGCGCCACCTCGAAGCGCACTTCGCCGTGCGCCATGTCGACGGCGCGGTGCTGGCGATAGAGCGCCACGTCGATCGCGCTCTGCGGTGCCAGGTCGAGTTGGCTGCCGGGCGCGCCGCTGCGGCCGTCGGTCAGCGTCACCTTCAGCATCTGCGCGGTACGGGTTTCGTAGGCTGCGCGGAACACGGGTTGCTGCCAGTACCACTGCACGCCCCGGCCCGCGACCAGGCCGGTGCCCAGCAAGGCGGCGACCGAAAGCAGCATCTTGCGGCGCTGCTGCCGGTGCGTCGATGCGGCCGCAGTGGCGGCCGCGTTGGCCATCAGCGCGGCGTCGGGTTCGTCGAAGTGCGCGCGCAAGTCGTTCGCCATGCCGCCGAGTGCGTCCCAGCGCTCGCGAGCCTCCTGCACGGCCGCTGCATGTTCCGCCGATTTGCCGCGCCACTGGTTGAGCAACGCGCGGGCGCGGCCCGCGGCCTCGCCGGGTGCGATCTCTCCTTCGACGATCAGCGCGAGCGCGCGCTCGATCAGCCGTTCGCGCGGAGGAGCGCTTGCCGCCATGCTGTCGCCGTTCACGAGAAGTCTTCGGCCAGCGCCGCGTCGAAGCCCGGCCGGCTCAGCACGACCTGCGGCTCGATCAGCTCCGAGCGCAGCTCGGCGAACACGCGCGAGCAATCGATGGTGGCGCGCAGCAGGTGCTTGGCCACGGCCATCTCGGTGATGTTCAGCCGCTGCGCAATTTCAGCGCGCGTGTGGCCGTAGGCGCGGAACAACAGGAATACCTCGCGCCGGCGCGGCGGCAGTTGTTCCATGGTTTCGACCACCCGCGCCAGCACCCGTTGCTGGGCCACGACGTATTCGCTGGACTGGGCCGTCTGGTGCGTGCCGATGCCTGCATGCGTGCTGACCCATTCCTGCGCGACCTTGCGCCGGCGTGCATCGTCGACGCACAGGTTGCGCGCCACGCGAAACAGCAGGGCGCGGGGCGATTCGATGGAATAGGCGGCGTCCTGCAGATCGGGCAGGGCATCGCCACGATTGCCGCCGCGCGTCTTGAGCGACGCCGCATAGACCCGCTCGAAGCTGGACTGCGCGATGTCGGCCGCGTAGTGCGGGTCTCTCAGGTCGCGAGTGAGCTGCCGGCGCAAGTCCGCGTAGTGAGCTACCAGTTCCTGAACGAGGTCGCGCATCCGGCCGCCTTCTCGCAAGCATCGACGATGGACCCCGGGGCCGCTTGCCAGAACGCACCGACGGATTCGCCCCGACTTCCACTTGGGAAGAGGCGAGCTGGCCGCAGAAGCATTTGGTTTTGAAAATCCCCGGGAAGGGTGAATAAGAACTATTCTTATTGGAGTGTATCACTGAATTGTTAGCCGAAGACATGACTGTGGCGCGTCGCGGATGAGCCGCCTTTGCCACTTTTGCCACTGGCTGTCGAAACTAACTTGTCAGGTTCTCGCGGCGTTGCCGCATCCACTCACTGTCCAGAGAGTTCCTTCTTATGTCTTCTTCCCGTTTCGCGGCGCCTTCGCCTGATGCCCCCCAACCCGGGCTGATCGAACGCACGTTTACCCGCCTGTTCCTGCGTCCGGTGCGTGTCATTGCGGCCACCAGCCTGTCGACGCACTTCCGGTTCATCGACCTCGAAGGCGCGGCTTTCGAAGGCCATCGCTGGTCGCCTGGACAGAAGCTCCAGATCAAGGCCGGCGGCACATTCGAGGCGCGCACCTACACCCCCGCGTCCTTGGATGTGGCGCGCGGCGTCATGCGCATCGTGGCGTTTGCGCACGGCGAGGGGCCGGGCAGCGAATGGGTGCGCCGCACCCGGCCCGGCGACGAACAGCAGGTGTTCGGGCCGCGCCGCTCGCTGGAACTCGAGCCGCTGCCGGCGTCGACGATTCTCTTCGGCGACGAGACCTCCTTCGGCCTCGCGGCGTCGCTGTGCGGCAGGGATGCGCCCGGGCAGGGCGTTCGCGCCGTGTTCGAGGTGAACGCCATCGCCGAATCGCGTCAGGTACTGGATGCGCTGGGCGTCCAGCCGCTCGCGCTGATGGAGCGCCGCGCCGACGGTTCGCACATCGGCGAGCTGCTGGCCGCGATGGTGCCGCCCATGGACGGCAGCACGCACTATGTGCTGACCGGCAAGGCCGCGTCGATCCAGCAGGTGAGTCGGGCGCTCAAGGCGCAGGGCGTCGAGGCGCGGCGCATCAAGGCCAAGGCGTACTGGGCACCGGGGAAGACCGGGATCGACTGAACGCAGTCCGCGAGCGGGCCAGGCTAGACCCGGATCACGCGGCCCGGGTTGAGGATGTTCTTCGGATCGAGCCCGCGCTTGATCGCCCGCATCATCTCCAGCGCCACCGGCGACTTGTGCTTTTCCAGCTTGTCGACCTTGAGCGAGCCCACGCCATGCTCGGCCGAGAACGAGCCGCCGAACTTCTCGACTGCGTCGTACACCAGCGTGTTGATGCGCTCTTCTTCGTTCTTCAGGAACGCCTTGGTGTCGATGTTCTCCGGCGCCTGCACGTTGTAGTGCAGGTTGCCGTCGCCCAGGTGGCCGAAATTCACCAGCCGCACGCCGGCAATTTCACGCGCCAGCAGCGCGTCGGTTTCTGCCACGAAGGCCGGGATGCGCGACACGGGAATCGAGATGTCGTGCTTGATGTTCAGGCCTTCCTCGGCCTGCGCGAGCGGAATGCTTTCGCGGATGTGCCACAGCTGGTGCGCCTGCGTGAGGTTCTCGGCCACCACCGCGTCGGTGACGCAGCCGTCTTCGAAGGCGGTTTCGAGCAGCGCCTCGAAGCGTGCGCGCGCGTGGTCTTCGGATTCGCTGTCGGAGTTTTCGAGCAGCACGCAGTACGGCACGGCCTCATCCTTGATGAAGGGCACGCGCAGCTGCGGCATGTGCTTGTCGACCAGGCTCAGCGCAAACTTGCCCATCACCTCGAAGCCCGTGAGGCCCGAGCCCAGGTGCTTGTGCGCAAGGCCCAGCAGCGTGACCGCATGGTCGAGCGATGGCACCGCGGCCCAGGCCGTGAGCTGCGCGGCCGGCAGCGGGTAGAGCTTCATGGTCGCGGCGGTGATGATGCCGAGCGTGCCTTCGCTGCCGATGACGAGGTCGCGCAGGTCGTAGCCGGTGTTGTCCTTGCGCAGGCCGCTGGTGCCTTCCCAGATCTCGCCCTGCGGCGTGACCACTTCGAGGCCCAGGCACAGCTCGCGCGTATTGCCGTAGCGAACCACCTGCGTGCCGCCCGCATTCGTCGCGAGGTTGCCGCCGATGGTGCAGCTGCCTTCGGCCGCGAGGCTCAGCGGGAAGAGGAAGCCGGCCTTCTCGGCGGTCTCCTGCAGCGTTTGAAGAATGCAGCCGGCCTCGACGGTCATCGTGAGGTTGGCGCCATCGATGGTGCGGATCGCGTTCAGGCGCTGCAGGCTCAGCACCACCTGCGTGCCGCTCTCGTCCGGAATGGAGCCGACCGCCAGGCCAGTGTTGCCGCCCTGCGGAATGATGGCGGTGCCGGCCGCCGCGCAGGCCTTCACCACGTCGGCCACCTGCTGCGTGGTGCCGGGCCGCACCACGGCCAGCGACTTGCCGCGCGCGCGCTTGCGCCAGTCCTGCTCGTAGGCAGTGAGGTCGCCCTCGTTCAGCACGTTCGCCGCGCCGACGATGGCGCGCAGTTGATCGATCAGGGAAGAAGAAGAAGCAGTGGTCATTGGGTGGAAGCCTCCAGTTGGCGGGCAGCGTTCTTGGCGTGGCGCAGGCGCAGCCGCACATGCCATGCGCAGGCCGCGAAGAGCACGAGGCACAGCAGCACCTCGACGAGCGCGAGCACCTGGCCCACGCCGTTGGTGTCGCTCCAGGCGCGCACAACGCCCTCGGTGAAATAGAGCCAGATCATCAGGCTGACCCAGCGGTAGGTGTACATGCGGTTCTTCCACAGACCCGCGAGCGGAATGACGAGCGGCAGCACCTTCAGCGCCAGCAGCGAGCCACCCGGGCGCAGCGGCGCCAGCCATAGCTCCCAGGCCAGGCCCAGCACGATGAGGCCGACGAGGCTGCCCACGGCGGCCCAGCGGGTCGCGCGAACGGAAGAGGGCGGGAGCGGAGTGTCGGACACGTTGGGCAGCGAAGGGAAGAGAGCGCCCGGCAGGCGGCCAGCGGCGACAAAAAGAGCGGATGGCATGATAGCCGCCATGAATCGCAGGCAACTCTGGAGGGATCTTTCGCGCTTTCCGTGGCGCAACACCGCAGCGGTGCTGGGCGAGCGTTTTCGCGAAGACCGGCTCGGCCTCACAGCCAGCAGCCTGACCTTCACCACCACCATCGCGATGGTGCCGTTCTTCACCGTGGCGCTGGCGCTGTTCACCGTGTTCCCGATGTTCGCGAAGATGCAGGGCCGCCTGCAGCGCTGGCTCATCGAGAGCCTGATTCCCGACAACATCGCACGGCAGGTGCTGGGCTACCTGAACCAGTTCGCGAGCAAGGCCAGCGGGCTGGGCATCGCAGGCCTGATCGTGCTGCTGATCACTGCCATCGCGCTGATCCTCACCATCGACAAGACGCTCAACAACATCTGGCGCGTGCGCTCGCCGCGGCCGTTCGCGCAGCGGGTGCTCATCTACTGGGCGGCCATCACGCTGGGGCCGATCATCCTTGCGGTGAGCCTGTCGACCACTTCGTACGTGGTCTCGGCCACCAGCGACGTGGTGGGGCGCGGCATGGTCAAGCTGTTCTTCGACACCTTCGAGTTCGCGCTGCTCGCGGTCGGCATGGCGTCGCTGTACCACTACGTGCCCAACACCAACGTGCGCTGGTCGCATGCATGGGCCGGAGGCATCTTCGTGGCGGCCGCCATCGAAATCGCCAAGCGCGTGCTGGCCTACTACCTGAGCCTGGTGCCGACCTATTCGGTGCTGTACGGCGCCTTTGCCACGGTGCCGATCCTGCTGGTGTGGATCTATGTGGCCTGGGTGATCGTGCTGCTCGGCGCGGTCATCGCGGCCTACTTGCCGAGCCTGCTCACGGGCGTGGCACGGCGCGGCGGCACCGCGGGCTGGCCCTTGCAACTGGCAATGGAAGCACTGCAGCACCTGGCCCGCGCGCAGGCCACGCCGGCCAAGGGCATGGGCGCGACCGAACTGGTCACGCGCATGCGGGTCGATGCGCTGCAACTGGCGCCGGTGCTCGAGACGCTGGTGGCGCTCGACTGGATCGCACCACTCGCGGAAGAGCCCGCCAACGAAGACCCGCGCTACGTGCTGCTCGCTGACCCTTCGACGCCCATCGAGCCGCTGCTGAAAGAACTGCTGATGCCGCAGGCCGAGCCGCTCGAAGACCTCTGGCAGAAGGGTCCGCTGCGCTCGCTGCGCCTGGGCGACGTGCTCCTGATCTAGATCTTCACCCGACCGAGCCAGATGTCGCGGTACATCGCCCAGTCGCCCATGAAGGAGTAAAGCGGCCGCTTGAACGAGGCCGGCTTGTTCTTCTCGAACCCGAAGTGCCCGATCCAGGCAAAGCCGTAGCCCGCCACCAGTCCGGCCAGCAGCCACAGCGGGTTGAGCGTGACCACCAGCGCCACCAGGCACAGCAGCGAAATGGTCGAGCCCGCGAAGTGCAGCCGCCTGCAGGTGAGGTTGGCGTGCTCGGTCAGGTAGAAGGGATAGAACTGCGCAAAGCTCTTGAATTGACGCGGATCGACGGCAGATCCTGGGGCAGTCGTGGTGTTCATCGTGCGAGTCTCCTGTGCCCCTGAAACCCGGTGGTCCCGGCGGATGAGGGCTTTGTCCATAATAGCCACGACCTTCCGGCCGCACCACCCCGGCCTTCCGATCACACCACCGACGCATCAGCCTTGAGCGCCCTTCCAAGCACCCCCGAATCCGTCGAGCCGGCCAGCAACGATGCGCCTTGGGTCGTGTGCCTTTGCGCCGAATGGTGCGGCACCTGCCGCGACTACCGGCCGCTGCTCGAAGAGGTGGCGCGCGCGCACCCGCAGTTCCGCTTTGCCTGGGTCGACATCGAAGACCACGCAGACATCGCTGACGCCTTCGACGTAGAGACCTTCCCGACCCTGCTGGTTGCGGGCGCCGACGGCACGCGCTTTCTGGGCCCGCTGCTGCCGCATGCCGAGACGCTGTCGCGCATGCTCTCCGCGCTGCAGCTGCCGAAGCCTTCGAGCCTTGACGTCGACCTGCTGCTCGCCGTGCTCAACAAGAAACCGGCCGTCTTCACGGTCTGACCGGAAGCCCCGTCATGAAAATCCTGATCTTCGGCGCCACCGGCATGGTGGGGCAGGGTGTGCTGCGCGAGTGCCTTCTGGCGCCCGACGTCGAGAGCGTCATCGCGGTCGGCCGCAATGCCACGGGGCAGCAGCATCCCAAGCTGCGCGACCTGGTCCACAAGGACATGTACGACTACAGCGCCATCGAGCCGCAACTGCAGGGCTTCGACGCCTGCTTCTTCTGCCTCGGCGTGTCGTCGGTCGGCATGAAGGAGCCCGAGTACAAGCGCATCACCTACGACCTGACGCTGGCCGCCGCCACCGTGCTCGCGCGGCTCAACCCGGCCATGACTTTCACCTACGTGACGGGTGCCGGCACCGACAGCAGCGAGCGCGGCAGCAGCATGTGGGCGCGCGTGAAGGGCGCGACGGAAAACGCCTTGTTGCGCCTGCCGTTCAAGGCGGCCTACATGTTCCGGCCCGGCATGATCCAGCCGCTGCATGGCATTCGCTCGAAGACGCCGCTCTATGACGCTGCGATCGTCGTGCTCAGGCCCGTGCTCGGGCTGGCCCACAGCCTGTGGCCGAACAAGGTGACGACCACCGAGAAGATCGGTCGCGCCATGCTGGCCGTGGCGCGCAACGGCGCACCGAAGGTGCTGCTCGATCCGGCGGACATCAACGCGCTGGGCTGAAGAGCTTCTTCAGGCCGCAGCGGCCCGCGCGCGCCCCAGCTTGCGCCGGCCCGCGCTGGCGATTGCGCTCACCAGGTGCCGAACGAAGTCCTGCGCCAGCGGCGGCAGCGTGCGGCCTTCGAGCGCCAGCACCTGCAACTGCCGCTGCTGCAGCGGCGCCTCCGCAAAGGGCCGCGCCACCACCGTGCCCGCGTCGACCAGGTGCATCACCGTGAGCAGGCCCGACAGCATCACGTCGGGTGTGCGCAGCAAGGGCAGCAGCACTGAAGAGAAATTGCTCACGAACAGCGCGTGGTACTGCAGCCCCTGCAGGCTGCAGGCCTGGTCGAACAGCTGGCGCGCGGTCACGCCCCTGTCGCCCACGGCCAGCGGATAGCGCACCGCATCGGCCACCGACACCACGCGCTGGCGCGCCAGCGGATGGTCGGGGCGCAGCACCGCGTACACCGGCGCGGTGGCCGTGTGCTCGATCTTCAGGCCCGGCTCGGGCGCAACCACGTACTTGAGTGCGATGTCGGTCTCGCCGCGTGCCAGCAGCGCGCTCACGCCGTCGGGCGAGCCCACGTGCAGTTCGAGCTGGCAGCCCGGATTCGCCGTTTCGAAGCTGCGCATCACCAGTGGCATGAAATGCCCCGCGAAGCCCTCGGTGCAGGCCATGCGAATGCGCCGTGCGCGTTGCCCGCCAAGATCGCGTACCTGCTCGACCACCTGCTCGATGTCGAGCTGCGCATTGCGCAGGTGCGCGGCCAGCCGTTCGCCGGCGGCCGTGAGCGCCATGCCGCGCGCATGCCGCTCGAACAGCGGCGTGCCCAGGCTGTCTTCGAGCTTGGCGATCTGCCGGCTCACCGCCGAAGACGCCACGAACAGCCGCGCCGCCGCCTGGTTGACCGAGCCGCTGCGCGCCACTTCGAGGAAGTGGCGCATCGGGATGCTGAGAAGCGGGAGAGTCATGACGCCAGGGTGTTGCCTTCAAGGCAATGATAGCTTGCCAAAACGATGCTGGAAGCATCGGCCTTCAGGCCTTGTACTTGCTGCACCCGATGGAAAGACAGACAAGGAAGCACTTCATGCAACGCACAGACAGCCTGGCCGCTGCCGCCGCCTACTTCGACGGGGGCGGCTTCTTCGCCGACCTCCGGCGCCGCATCGCCTTTCGCACCGAGAGCGACACCGGCGCCGCAACGCCCGCGCTGGAGGCCTACCTGCGCGAAGAATTGATGCCGCCGCTCGCGGCGCTCGGCTTCGCCTGCGAGGTGATCGCCAACCCGGTGCCCGGCGGTGGGCCGTTCCTCATCGCGCGCCGCGTCGAAGACCCGGCCCTGCCCACGGTGATGACCTACGGCCACGGCGACGTGGTCAGCGGGCAGGACGCGCACTGGGAAGAGGGCCTCGCCCCGTGGGCGCTGACCGTGCGCGGCGAGCGCTGGTACGGGCGCGGCACTGCCGACAACAAGGGCCAGCACAGCATCAACCTCGGCGGGCTTGCTGCCGTGCTCGAGGCGCGCGGCGGGCGCCTGGGCTACAACATGACGTGGCTCGTCGAGATGGGCGAGGAGGCCGCCTCGCCCGGCCTGCACGCGGTGTGCGCGCAGGAACGCGACAAGCTGCGCGCCGACGTTTTCATCGCCAGCGACGGCCCGCGCGTGAGCGCCGCGCGGCCCACGCTGTTCCTCGGTTCGCGCGGCGCGGTCAACTTCAGCCTGCGGCTGCGCGCCCGGCCGCGCGGCTACCACTCGGGCAACTGGGGCGGTGTGCTGGTCAATCCGGGCACAGTGATCAGCCATGCGGTGGCCTCGCTGGTGGATGCGCGCGGCCGCATCCTCGTCGAAGCCTTGCGCCCGCCGCCGGTCACGCAGGCCGTGCGCGATGCGCTGGCCGACATCGCCATCGGCGGCGGCGCGGACGACCCCGCGGTCGACGAGGGCTGGGGCGAGCCCGGCCTGAGCCCGGCCGAGCGGCTGGTGGCGTGGAACACCATCGAGGTGCTGGCGCTCGGCGCGGGTTCGGCGCAGCGTCCCGTCAACGCGATTCCGTCTGAAGCCGTGGCGCATTGCCAGCTGCGCTTCGTGGTCGGCACGCCGTGGCAAGACCTGGAGAAGATCGTGCGCGCGCACCTGGATACGCACGGCTTCGGCCAGGTCGAGGTGCAGATCACGCTGACCGGCGCGGCGACGCGGCTCGATGTCGAGAACCCGTGGGTGGGCTGGGCGCGCCACTCCATCGCGCAAAGCAGCGGGCAGCGCGTCGACCTGCTGCCCAACCTGGCGGGCTCGCTGCCCAACGACGTGTTCGCCGACCTGCTCGGGCTGCCCACGCTGTGGGTGCCGCATTCGTACCCGGCCTGCGCGCAGCACGCGCCCAACGAGCACCTGCTCGCGCCGCTGGCGCGCGAGGGCCTGCAGATCATGGCCGGCCTCTACTGGGACCTGGGCGAGCCAGGGCTCGCGCCGTGGGCTGCCGGGCAGCTGCCGCCATCCGTTTCTTCCCTTTCCTGACACGCACCATGAACCTCGCCATTTCCCGTCGCGCCTTCGGCCTGCTGCTTTCCGCTTCCGCCGTCCTGGGCGCCCAGGCACCCGCCTTCGCGCAGAGCGCATGGCCCGATCGGCCGGTCAGGCTGGTCGTGCCCTTTCCGCCGGGCGGCGGCACCGACATCGTGGCGCGGGCAATGGGGCAGACGCTGTCGGAGCACCTCGGCCAGCCCATCGTGGTCGACAACAAGCCCGGCGCCTCCACCATCATCGGCACCGATGCGGTCGCCAAGGCCGCGCCTGACGGCTACACGCTGCTGCTCTCGGGCTCTACCAGCTACAGCGTGAACCCGGCCCTGCGAGCCAAGCTGCCGTACGACCCGGTGCGCGACCTGGCGCCCATCGCCATCGTGGCGCGCACGCCGCTGGTGCTGGTGGTGGGCAAGGGCACGCCGTGGCACTCGATGCCCGAGCTCATCGCCGCGGCCAAGGCCAAGCCGAAGAGCATCCGCTACGCCACCTTCGGCTCGGGTTCGGGCCCGCACCTGGCCGGCGAACTGCTCGCGCTGGCCGCCGGCATCCAGCTTCAGGACATTCCGTACAAGGGCAGCAGCCAGAGTTCGATGGCGGTGATCGGCGGCGAGATCGAGATCGGCATCGACACCGTGGCCGCCGTGGCGCCACATGTGCGCTCGGGCAAGCTGCGCGCGCTCGGCATCGTGGGCGCGACCCGCTCCAGCATGCTGCCCGAAGTGCGCACGCTGGCCGAGCAGGGGCTGCCCGACGCCACCTTCGATGCCTGGTATGGCTTTGCCGCGCCAGCCCGAACCCCGGCGCCGGTGATAGACAAGCTCGCCCGCGCGGTCACAGCGACCATGGGCAACCCTGCGCTGCAGGCGCAACTGCGCGCGCAGGGCATGGAGCCGGTGGCGATTGGCGCAGCGGCCTTCCGTACGCAGATGGAGGGCGAGATCTCGCGCTACCGTGCGCTTGCACACCGCGCGGGCATCGCAGCGGAATAAGAGCGTGCCTGCTCAGGCTGTCGCGAAGTCGCGCAGCGCGAACAGCACCTCGTCGGGCGCCTCGCTCATCAGCGAGTGGCCGGCATGCACCGTCACCACCTTGGCGTTGCGCGCCTTGCCCACCAGCGCCTTGGTGGCGCGCGGCGGCGTCATCTGGTCGGCGTCGCCGAGCAGGAACAGCACAGGGCACTGCACCCTCTCCATCGCGGCCTCGCCGTTGGCGTAGTCGTTGCAGGCCTTGAAGCCGATGTGGAACACGTTCGCATCGCGGTTGCTCGCGAGCACGCGGCGCATCAGCGCGCGCGAGCTGCCGTAGAGCCAGGTGCCCGGGCCGAGCGAGGAGGGCGGCGGCGCCAGCAGCGAGTGCGAGAAGGTGTTGACCATGGCGATGGCGCGCTGCGGGTCGCTCACCGAGCTTTCGAGCAGCGCGGGCGACACCACCATCGGGTAGGCCGTGCCGACCATCGCGAGGTGTGTGATGCGGTCGGGTGCGCGCGAAGCCGTTTCGAGTGCGATCAGCGAACCGAAGCTGTGGCCGACCAATGCGGCCTTCTGCACGCCGGCCGCGTCGAGCAGCGCAATGACGAACTGCGCCGCGTCCTCCACGCTGGCGGGTGGCGGGCCTTCGCTCTTGCAGTGGCCGGGCAGGTCGACTGCGAGCACGTTCCAGCCGTGGTTGGCGAACCAGCGGCTCTGCAGGATCCACACGCTGTGGTCGTTGAGCACGCCGTGGATGAACACCACGGTTGGCTTGGCCGCATCGAAGGGCTTGCCGCCGGTGTAGCAGTAGGTGGTGTGGCCGTTGACGGTGTAGTTCATGTCAGGCGCCCGCCTTTTCCGCGGCTTTCAGGGCACGCTTCAGGTCGTCGATCAGGTCGGCCGGGTCTTCGAGCCCGATCGACAGGCGAATCGTGCCTTGCGAGATGCCCGCACCCGCCAGCGCCTCGTCGGTCATGCGGAAGTGCGTGGTGCTCGCAGGGTGGATCACCAGGCTGCGGCAGTCGCCCACGTTGGCCAGGTGGCTGAAGAGCTTCAGCGCTTCGATGAAAGCCTTGCCCTGCGCACGGCTGCCCTTGATGTCGAAGCTGAACACCGCGCCCGCGCCGCGCGCGCCATGGCGCAGCAGCTTCTGCGCGAGCACGTGGCTCGGGTGCGATTCGATCAGCGGATGTCCCACGCGCGACACGAACGGGTGGGTGGACAGGAACTCGACCACCTTCTGCGTGTTGTCGATGTGCCGCTCCATGCGCAGCGGCAGTGTCTCGATGCCCTGCAGGATCAGCCAGGCCGTGTGCGGGCTCATCGAGGCGCCGAAGTCGCGCAGGCCCTCGCGGCGGGCGCGCAGCAGGAAGGCGCCGACGGTGCTTTCCTCGCTGAACACCATGTTGTGGAAGCCGTCGTAGGCCTGGGTCAGCTCGGCGAATTTGCCGGACTTTTCCCAGTCGAAGCTGCCGCCGTCGACCACCACGCCACCGATGACGGTGCCGTGGCCCGACAGGAACTTGGTGGCCGAGTGATAGACCAGGTCGGCGCCCCAGTCGAAGGGCTTTATCAGGTAGGGCGAGGTGAGGGTCGAGTCGACCAGCAGCGGTACGCCGGCCTCGTGGGCGATGTCGCTCACGGCCGGAATGTCGAGCACGTCGAGCCCGGGGTTGCCCACGGTCTCGCCGAAGAACAGCTTGGTCTCGGGGCGTACCGCGGCGCGCCAGCCGTCGAGGTCGCCGGGCTTCACGAAGGTGGTGTCGATGCCGAAGCGCCGCATCGTGTAGTGCAGCAGGTTCTGCGAGCCGCCGTACAGGGCTGTGCTGGCCACGATGTGCGAGCCAGCGCCCATCAGCGTGGCCACCGACAGGTGCAGCGCCGCCTGCCCGCTGGCGGTGGCGATGGCGCCGATGCCGCCCTCGAGCGCAGACACGCGCTGCTCCAGCACGGCGTTGGTCGGGTTGCTGATACGCGAATACACGTGGCCCGCGCGCTCCAGGTTGAACAGGGCCGCCGCGTGGTCGCTCGACTCGAAGACGAAGGAGGTGGTCAGGTGGATCGGCACCGCCCGTGCGCCGGTGGCGGGGTCGGGCGCGGCGCCGGCGTGCAGCGCGAGGGTGTCGAAACCGGGGTCGGAATAACCGGGCATGAGGGCCTTTCTGGGTCTGAGCAGTTGTCTCCTGGCAATGCCCCGTTACGTATGCAATTCATGCGTCCGCGACATGGGCGCTCAGGTCGGCGTCGATTGTGGGCTATATTCAAAAACGGCACGCCCGCCGAGATAGCCGAGATTGAGTCCGAGAGGAGCACACGATGAAAGTCAGCGACATCCTTCGCGTCAAGGGCAATACGCTCTTCACCATCACGCCAGACGACCTGCTGGCAGAAGCCGCCAACACCATGGCGGAAAAGGACATCGGTTCGCTGGTGGTCATGGAGCACGGTGACCTGGTCGGCATGCTCACCTTCCGGGAAGTCATCGTGGCCATCGTCGGCAACGGCGGCCAGGTCGGCACCACGCTGGTCCGCAAGGCCATGGACGACGCCCCCGTCACCTGCACGCTGGAAACCGACCTCGACGAAATCCGCCGCATCATGCTGGAGCGCCACGCGCGCTACATGCCCGTGATGGACAAGCGCATGCTGATGGGCGTGATCAGCTTCTACGACGTGGCCAAGGCCGTGGTGGACAGCCAGAACTTCGAGAACAAGATGCTCAAGGCCTACATCCGCGACTGGCCGGCGGAAGACGAAAAGGCCGGCTGATCCCGGCCAGCCCGTTCAGGGCAGCCGCGCGATCTGCGCGCGCAGCAGCGCGTAGAAGCCTTCGGTGTCGGCTTCGCTGATCCACAGCGTATTGGGCGTGCGGCGGTTGTAGCCGCGAAAGTCGACCACCGTCGCGCCGGTCGTGAACTCGCCCTTGGTCTCCACGTCGACGCTCACCTTCGCGCCCTTGAAGAGTTCGGGCTTCAGCAGATACGCGATCACGCACGGGTCGTAGATCGGCCCGACCGCCACGCCCCGGCGGCGCTGGCCGTACGCCATCATCGAATCGAAGATATCCGCTACCACCTTGCCGGCGTTGTTGCCCATGGTGCGGAAGGGCCCGATGCGCTCGGGCGTCAGCAGCACGCGGCGCGCCGCGTCGTGCGACATGGCCGTGACGGGCACGCCGCTGCGGAACACGATCGATGCCGCCTCGGGGTCTGCGTACACATTGAAGGTGGCGGCGGGCGTGATGTTGCCGCCCACGCCCCAGGAGCCGTCCATCACCACGATCTCGGCAATGGCGGGCTTGATGTCGGGCGCCGAGTTGAGCGCCGCCGCGAAGTTGGTCAGCGGCCCCAGGCCCACGAGCGTGATGCTTTTCGGCGCTGCGGCGCGCAGCGTGTCGATGAGGTACTGCACCGCGTGCGTGGGCATCAGCGGTCCGCGCGGCTCGTGCAGCGTCGGGCCTTCCATGCCGGTCTTGCCGTGTACGTCGTCGGCGAAGATGGGTTCGCGCACCAGCGGGCGCGGGTAGCCGGCGTAGACCGGAATCTCGGGCCGGCCTGCCCAGTCGCGCACGATGCGCGCGTTCTTCTCTGTCACCGTCAGCGGCAGGTTGCCCACGCTCACCGTCAGCGCCTTGATGTCGAGCCGGTCGGTCGCGGCCATGGCCATCAGCAGCGCGATGGCATCATCCTGGCCGGGGTCGGTGTCGATGATGACCTGGCGCTTGCCTGCCACGGGCGGCAACCGCGTGGCGGGCGTGCCGGCGAGCGCCTGTGCCAGTTCGGCGGGGCTGGGGCTCTGCGCGAAGGCCATGCCTGCAAGGCCGGCGGCGGACACGCCCAGCAGGGCGCGGCGGGACAGCATGGGCGTCGTCTTCACGCGCTCACTCCTTGATGTTGGCCGTCTGCACGATCTTCTGGTTGCGCGCGTACTCCGTCTGCACGAACTTCGCGAAGCTCTCCGGCGTGCCGCTGCCCGGCAGCGCGCCTTGCTCCATCAGCTTGCTGCGCACGCCTTCTTCCTGCAGCACCGCGTTGAGCTCGTGGTTGATCTGCGCGACCACGGCCGGCGGCGTCTTCGAGGGCGCGAAGATGCCGGTCCAGCTCACCATGTCGAAGCCCTTGAGGCCGGGCATCTCGTCGAAGGTAGGCACGTTGGGCAGCGCGGCCAGCCGCTTGCTGCTGGTGATGCCGAGCGCCTTCAGCCGCTTTCCGTTCACGTGCGGAATGGCGCTGGTGCTCACCAGCATCGCCAGGTCGACCTGGTCGCCAATCACGTCGGTGGCAATCTGCGCGCCGCCGCGGTAGGGCACGTGCGTGACGAAGATGCCACTGCGTTCCTTCAGCAGTTCCATGGCCAGCTGCAGCACCGTGCCCACGCCCGAGGTCGCGTAGTTGTATTTGCCGGGCTTGGCCTTCGCAAGCTTCACGAAGTCGGAAAAAGTCTGGGCCTCGAGGCCGGGGCGCGCCACCAGCACCATCGGCGCAGTGTTGAGCAGGCCGACCGGCGCCAGGTCTTTCAGCGGATCGAAGCGGAAGGCCGTGGGGTTGACCAGCTTGCCGATGGCGATGGCGCTGTCGGGGCCCACCACCAGCGTGTAGCCGTCGGGCGTGGCATTCACCGCCTTGGCTACGCCGATGGCGCCGCCCGCGCCGCTCACGTTCTCGATGACGACCGACTGTTTGAGCCGCTCTCCGAGGCGCTGCGCGACCAGGCGCGCATTCACGTCCACGCTGCCGCCGGCCGTGTAGGGAACGATCAGCGTGATGGGCTTGGCAGCGGGCCATGCCTGCGCGAGGGCCGCGGTGGGCAGGGCGGCGCAAAGCGCAGCGGCGAGAAGCAGGCGGCGAGGGGTGTTCATGGCGTGGGTCATTCGAGGGTGGTGGGGGCGGGTTCGGTATCGAGGCGGGCGCGCAGCGTGTCGAATTCATCGCTCCACTGCGTGCGCCATGCGCGGCGCTGCGTGTCGTCGATCCACGCGCCGTCGAGGCCGTTGTGCATGAAGCCGCGCAGGTCATCCAGGCCGAAGCCGAAGTCGCGCACCATCATCAGCCAGGCCTGCGTAGGCGTGACCTTGTGCAGCGTCGGGTCGTCGGTGTTGGGGTGGATGCGCAGGCCCAGGCCGGGCATGCGGCGGATCGGATGGTCGATGGCCCATCGCTCGGGCGGCAGCGTGCGCAGGTAGTACGAGTTGGTCGGCACCACCGTGAAGATCACGCCGCGATCAGCACATTCGCGCGCGAAGTCGGGCTGGTCGACCACCGTGTAGCCGTGGTCGATGCGGTCGACCTGCAGCACGTCGAGCGCAGTGCGCACGTTGGTCCAGGGCATGCCGAACTCGCCCGCGTGCGCGGTGGTCTTCAGGCCCGCCTTCTTCGCATCGGCATAGGCCTGCGTGAACAATTCGGGCGGACGGTCGACCTCGCGGTAGTCGATGCCGATGCCGATCACCTCGTCGCAGCGATGCGCCTTGACCCACTCGACCATCTCCACGGCCGCCTCGGGCCTGGCTTCGCGGTCGATGGCGGCGATGAGGCGGCCGACGATGCCGAATTCTTGTTGTGCGTCCTGGATCGCGCGGACGATGGCGCCTTGCGCGAGCGGGTAGGCAATGCCCGACTCGTGTACGGTGCCGGTCGGGTTCCAGAAGAACTCGGCGTAGCGCACGTTGTGCGAGGCCGCATCCTGCAGGTATTCGAGCGTGAGCTGATAAAGGTCGCCGGCGCTGCGCACCAGCTGGGCGTCGAGCGCGCGCAGCACCCGCAGCACGCCGACGGGCTTTTCGCCGCGCGTGTAGAAGCCCTCGATTTCGTCGGCCGCCAGCGGCGAGCCGGCGCGCAGGTTGAGCTGCTTGAAGGTTTCGTGGCGCACCGTGCCGAACAGGTGGCAATGCAACTCGGCCTTGGGCGTGGCGCGGAGCATCGATTCCAGCGTGAGAGGCGCGGTGGAGGCAGGCGTGGGGCTGGTCATGCTGACCAGTCTAGTAACGGCGCTCTCATAAAGAAAATTTTGAATTTCTATAATTTGATTCACTGAATCAATAACCGGGGATTCACCCATGGCCGTCTTGCCCCTGCGTGCACTCACCTTGCGCCAGCTGCAGTTCTTCTCGGTGCTGGTGGAAGAAGGCCAGTTCGGCCGTGCCGCGCGCCGGCTCGCCATCACGCAGCCGGCCTTGAGCAACGCCATCAAGCAGATGGAGAAGCTGCTCGGCGCTGAACTGCTCACGCGCTCCACCCACCGGCTGGAGCTCACGCCCGTGGGCGCCGAGGTGCTGGCGCGCACCGACTTCCTGGTCAACACCTTCGAGGTGGCGCTGCGCGACATCGAAAGCACGGTGCAGCGCGGCCGCGCCTTCGTGCGCATCGGCGTGATTCCCTCGGCCAGTGCGCGCGTGGCGGCGGCTGCCAGCGAGTTTTTGCAGAATGGGCCGCGCGAGGTGGAGCTGGCCTGGCGCGACGCCCCCTCGAACACGCTGCTGGCCGAACTGCGCAGCGGGCAGATCGACATGGCGGTGGCCGCCATCACCGAGCCGCCGGGCGGGCTGACCTGCATCGACCTGTTCCGCGACCCGCTGGTGCTGGTGGTGCGACGCGACCACGCACTGGCAGCGGCCGGCGATGCCCAGTGGGAGGCCATCGGCAAGGAGCGGCTGGTGCTGTTCGAACGCGGCAGCATGCCTGCGCTGGGCAACCCGGCGCGCGCGCAGTTCGCGCAGGGCCCGGAACCGTACCGTGTGAGCTATTCCGAGACGCTCTATGCGCTGGTGCGCAGCGGGCAGGCGCTGGGCCTGATGCCGCGCCTGTACACCTCGTCGCTGCGCGACCCCGAACTGGTGGTGGTGCCGCTGCTGAAGCCGCGCGTCGAGCGCCGAGTGGTGCTGGCCTACCTGCCGGGGCCGATGCGCAACGTGGTGGCGCAAGAGCTGATCGCGTTCCTGCGCGAGCGCCTGCCGCAGGCCGGCGAAGCGACGGTGCGGCGCGTGAGCGGCAAGGGCGTGCGCGCGCGGCGCCAGTCCTAGCCGTTCAGTTCAGCCGCGGCGTGGATCGTCTCGCGCACGCGCGGATAGATCTGCGCATTCCACTTGCTGCCGCTGAACACTCCGTAGTGCCCAACGCCGGCTTGCAGGTGATGCGTCTTGAGGTACGGCCGGATGCCCGTGCAGAGGTCTTGCGCCGCCACCGTCTGGCCCACGGCGCAGATGTCGTCGCGCTCGCCTTCCACCGTCAGCAGCGCGGTGCGGCGGATGGCGGCGGGGTTCACGGTGCGGTCGCCCACGGTGAGCACGCCTCGTGGCAGGTCATACGTCTGGAAGACTCGTTCGACGGTCTCCAGGTAGAACTCGGCCGGCAGGTCGTTCACGGCCAGGTACTCGTCGTAGAAGGTGCCGATGGTGCGGGCCTTCTCGATGTCGCCCTCGACCAGATGGCTGTACATGTCCTCGAACTGCTTCTTGTGCCGCTCGGGGTTCATGCTCATGAAGGCCGAGAGCTGCAGGAAGCCCGGGTACACGCGCCGCATCATGCCGGCGTGCGGCCACGGCACATGGCTGATGAGGTTGCGCCTGAACCACTCGATGGGCTTGCTGGTGGCCAGCGTGTTCACGCCAGTCGGGTTGATGCGGCAATCGACCGGGCCGGCCATCAGCGTGAGGCTGCGCGGCGTGGCGGGGTTGTCGTCTTCGGCCATCAGCGCGGTGGCGGCCAGCGCGGCCACGCAGGGCTGGCAGACCGCGACCATGTGCACGCCCGGCCCCACGGCCTCCAGGAAGCTGATGAGCTGCCGCGTGTAGTCGTCCAGGCCGAAGCCGCCGTGCCACAGCGGCACGTCGCGCGCGTTGTGCCAGTCGGTCAGGTACACGTCGTGGTCGCGCAGCAGGGTGCGCACGGTTTCGCGCAGCAGCGTGGCGAAATGGCCCGACAGTGGTGCGGCCAGCAGCACCGGCGGGTGCACCGCATCGGTGTCCTTGCGGAAATGCAGCAGGGTGCCGAAGGGCGAAACGAGGGTCGTCTCCTCGTGTACGGCCACTTCCGCGCCGTCGACCATGACGCTGTGTATGCCGTAGTCGGGCCGCGTGTGGGTCAGCCGCATGCGCGAGAACACCTCGAACTGGGCGGCCATGCGCCGCAATATGGTGCGCTCCGTGCCGTCTTTCCACAGGGCCTTGCTCATGTACTGCGCCGCGAGCCGCGCCGGAGAGAGCAGGTCGGCTTGGTTCTGGTAGGCCCGGTACAGCATGGATACCTCGCAGGCAAGTTGCGGGCCAACCGCATGGCATGGCGCTTGCACGCAACAGCACAACGCCCAAGGAGCTTCACGATGGCCAAACCCGTTCTCACCATCAGCAGCAAGAACTACGGCGCGTGGGCGCTGCGCGGCTGGCTGATGTGCAGGCTGGCCGGGCTGGACTTCAGCGAGAAGGTCATTCCGCCCGACGATCCGGCCATGAAGGCCGAGATGCTGCTGCTGTCTTCGTCGATGCTGGTGCCCTCGCTGCAGCACGGCAGCGTGAAGGTGTGGGACACGCTGGCCATCGGCGAATACCTCAACGAGATCAAGCCCAAGGCCGGCCTGCTGCCGGACGACGTGGCGGCCCGCGCCCATTGCCGCGCCATCTGCGGCGAGATGCACTCGGGCTTCGGCTCGATGCGCGGCGCGCTGCCGATGAACATCAAGGCCCATTTCAAGAACTTCAAGGTGTGGTCTCGCGCGCAGGCCGACATCGACCGCATCGTCGCCATCTGGCGCGAATGCCTCAAGGCGTACGGCGGCCCCTTCCTGTTCGGCAAGCAGCCGGGCATGGCCGACGCGATGTACGCGCCGGTGGTCACGCGCTTCCTGAGCTACGACGTGGCGCTAGACAGCGTGTGCGCGGCCTACTGCAAGCGCGTGATGGAACTGCCGGCCATGAAGGAATGGGTGACGGCCGCGAAGCAGGAGCCGGAAGAGATCGACGAGCTCGACGCAGAGTTCTGAGCAGCGCGCTTCATGAACTCGCCGGGGGCGGCTCGAAGCCGGCCTGCGCCAGCTTGCGCTCGATGTTCTGCGCGGCCTGCTGCAGGTCGGCCAGGTGGGCCGAGACGATCTCGCGCTCGCTCTTTACCGCCGGCAGCCAGGCGCAGCTGAGGCAGCCCACCACCAGTTCGCCCTGTCGTAAGGGCACCGAGATCGCGCCGAAGCGGTCGGGCGAATCCATGCTGGTCGAGGTCGGGTCGCGCGCCACGTAGCCGAGGTCGCGGGCGTGCGCCACCATGCGCCGGATGTTTTCGGGCCGCCGCGCGGTACGGTCGAAGTCGTTGGGCGAACGCGCCAGCGCCGCGAGGATTTCGCGTCGCTCGTCTTCCGGGCAGAACGAGAGATAGCAGCGCCCCAGTGAAGACAGCAGCATCGGCGGACGAAAGCCCAGCGCACGGTAGTTGACGGCCAGGCCGTTGCGCGGCCGGTCGGTGTCGAGGATGAGCATGGCCGTGCCGTCACGCACGCCCAGGTCGATGGGCCACGGCACCACCCGCTGCAGCGTGGCGCGCGCGGGCCCCGCCAGCGCTGACAGGCGCGTGCGCCATGCCATTGCAGGCCCCGACTGCCCGGTGGCCGACGTGGGCACGTAGCGCCTGTCGTGCTCGCTGCGCTCGGCCCAGCCCGCCTGCTGCAGTGTCTTGAGGATGCGCAGCAACGTGGCCTTCGACAGGCCGGTCTGGCGGTGCAGCTCCTGCAGCGTGACGGCCGACGAGCGCTGGATGGCCAGCATCACGTCGAGCCCGCGGCGCAGCGCGTCGATGGCTTTCACGCTCTGCGCGCCCGTGGTGTCCGACATGCCGGTCTCCGGAAAAAAGTTCACTGAGTGAAACTATATCTTCTGGCTTCGAGGCCCCGTTCCTACAGTGCGGACGACACCAACGTCGTCCCACCGAGAAGGAAAAGAGCATGATGTTTCACCCGCGAAACGCGGTCCGTGCCGCTGCAGCAGCCGTTCTTTCGCTATGCGCCGCCACCGCGGCCATGGCGCAGGCCTGGCCCTCCAAGCCGATCACCATCGTCGTGGCCTACCCGGCCGGCGGCGACACCGACGCCATCGCGCGCACCTATGCCGAGAAGCTGTCGCAGCGCATCGGCCAGCCGGTGCTGGTCGACAACCGGCCCGGCGCGAGCGGGATGATCGGCAACGTCTGGGTCGCCAAGGCGCCGGCCGACGGCTACACGCTGCTCTTCACGCCCAGCACCTTTCCCATTGCGCAGCACGTGCTGAAGACCGGCCCCGGCGTGGGGCACGACGTGGTGAAAGACTTCACGCCCATCGTGAAGACCGGAAACATCCCGCTGCTGCTGGTGACCGCGCCGTCGACCGGCATCCAGAGCGTGGCGCAGCTCGTGGCCGGCGCGAAGGCCGGCAAGACCACGACCTACGGAACGCCCGGTGCCGGTTCGCCGATGCACATTGCAGGCGAACTGCTCAACAAGGACGCGGGCATCGCGGCCACGCACGCGCCGTACCGCGGCGTGGCGCCGGTGGTCAACGATGCATTGGGCGGCCATGTCAGCGTGGGCTGGATCACGCCCGGCGCCGTGGCGGGCCACATCGCCGCGGGCAAGCTGATTACGCTCGCGGTCGCGGAACGCCAGCGAACGAAGCTGATGCCCAACGTGCCCACCTTCATCGAGCTGGGCTTCAAGGACGTGGACGTGAGTGCCTGGATGGGGTTGCTCGGCCCGAAGGCGATGCCGGCAGAAGTCGTGCAGGCGCTCAACAAACACTTCAACGAGATCCTGAAGATGCCCGACGTGCAGGCAAAGATGGCCGCGCTCGGCATCGAGCCCGTGGGCGGCGCGCCCTCCGTGCTGGCGCAGCAGATTGCAGACGACGACCAGCGCTTCGGCAAGCTGGTGCGCGAGTTCGGCATCCGCGCCGATTGAAGAAGAAGGAGACGATGCATGTTGAGCGAAGAAAAGAACCGCCTGCTGACCGAAGTGGGCCCCGGCAAGCCGATGGGCGACTACCTGCGCCGCTACTGGCACCCGATTGCCGGTGCGAGCGAGTTCGGCGACAAGGCCGTGAAGCCGCTGCGCATCCTCGGCGAGGACCTGGTGCTCTACAAGGATCTGAGCGGCAACTACGGCCTGGTCGACCGCCGCTGTCCGCACCGCAACGCCGACATGTCGTACGGCTACGTCGAGCAGTGCGGCCTGCGCTGCAGCTACCACGGCTGGCAGTACGACCAGAGCGGCCAATGCGTGCACCAGCCCTTCGAGGAAACGTTGGACCCCGGCGCGCGCATGCGCAAGAACACGAAGATCAAGGCCTACCCGGTGCAGGAGAAGGCTGGCCTGCTATGGGCCTACATGGGCCCGCAGCCCGCGCCGCTCTTGCCCGACTGGGAGCTGTTCAACTGCAGGAACGGTTTTGCGCAGGCGGTGTTCGCGGAGATTCCGTGCAACTGGTTCCAGTGCCAGGAAAACTCCATCGACCCGGTGCACTTCGAGTGGACCCACAACAACTGGACCACGCGCCTGCAGGGCGAAGAAGGGCCGTACGTGCCCACGCACCTGAAGCTGGCCTTCGAGGAGTTCGAGCACGGCTTCGTCTACAAGCGCCTGCGCGGCGGCGAGCGTGAAGACAACGTGATGTGGACCACCGGGCGCGTCACGCTGTGGCCGAACGGCTTCTTTCTCGGCCATCACTTCGAATGGCGCGTGCCCATCGACGACCACCGCACGCTCAGCGTGCTGTGGGTGCTGAGCCGCGTGCCGAGCGAGCAGGAACCTTATGTTCAGGAGCGCATTCCTTCGTGGTACGGGCCCATCAAGGACCCGGCGACGGGGCGGTGGATTACCAGCCACGTTGCCAACCAGGACTTCGTGGTGTGGGTCGGGCAGGGCGCCATCACCGACCGCACGCGCGAGAAGCTGGGCCAGAGCGACAAGGGCATCGTGATGATGCGCCGCCGCTTCTTCGAGGAGATCGAGGCAATGCAGGCCGACCCGGCGCACGAGCCCAAGGGGCTGATCCGCGATCCCGAGAAGAACCGCGATGTATTCCTGCCGTCAGCCTGCCGCGACGAGATGCTGAACGGCTTGCCGCGTGCCGAACTGGCCGCGCATCCGCTGCTGGGGTCGTATCTGAAGGATTTCTTCGGCCAGGCCGGGCAGCCTGAGGAGGTGCGCGCGGCCTATGAGAAGGCCATTGGCCAGAAGGTCGAGGGCGCGACCTTCTTCAAGGTGCACGGCGCCGGGGTCGAAGAAAAGGCCTAGTGGCGGAACATCCGCAGGTCGAGCGCGCTTTCTTCGCCCAGCCACATGGCATGGGCTGTGTGGTCGGCAAAGTCGTCGCCCGTCACGCCGTGCACGAACACGTCGAGGCCGTTGCGGTTGGCGTCGAGCCAGCCGATGACCTGGTCGAACTCGGCGGCGTCGAAGGCGAGCTGGCAGCTCCAGTGCGGATGCGGCCCCACCAGCCGCTCGTGCACGCGGCCGACCACCACCATCAGCTCGTGGCCCGCGCGCTCGCAGAGGGCGCGGGCCTGCGCCACCGTGTCGGGCGCGAAATAGACGTGGGCGTGGTACTGGGCGTAGAGGTTTTCGGGGCGGCGTGGCATGGTGCGCTCATTGTGGCCCTAACCGCGGGCCCAGGTGAAAACGCCCGCTGTAGCGGAACACGTCGCCGAACCAGCGGTGGCGCAGCAGCATCTTCATGGTGAAGTGGTCGGCATCGACGGGGTCGGGCCGCTCCTCGACATAGGCGGTGCCGAGAAAGAGGCCCAGCGGCAGCGGAATGCGCAGCCCCGCGATGCGCCAGATGTAGCCCATGTCGCGGAACACCACCGCGCCGTCTTCTGCGCTCACCGCCAGGCGCATGCCGATGCCGAAGCGCACGTATTCGATCACCTCGCTGCCTTGCTTCGCATCGTGTTCCATGTGCGAGCGGAAATGGAAGGGCGGCTTTCCCGGAAAGTGGAAGACACGGTCCCAGTAGAGATTGGCGTCGTCGGGGCGGCAGCGGTAGTGCACCTCGATCGGCACATTCGTGCCCTGGTGCGGAACGAGCGCGCCGAACAGCCGGCCGAAGGGCATCAGCAGCGCGGCCCAGGGGGCGTGCCAGACCTCGTTCATCGTGCCGCGCACGCATACGTAGTCGCCGGAGAACGGTGTCATCGTGTAGTGGCGGCGGATGACGTCGCCGAGCCGGTCCCACGCGGGGCCGAGCGCCTGCTGGAAGACGGGTTGCATCGTCATCCTGCTGCCGCCGTTGCCGTGGCTTCGCTGCGCGCCTTGTAGAAGCGCAGGATGTTCTCCGAGGCGTCATTGAGCAGCATCTGCATGACCCGGTCCGCATACCAGTTGAAGCGCGTGCTCAGGCGCCACGACACTTCTACGCGCAGCTCGGTGCCGCCCTCACGCGGGGTCAGCGTGTAGGTGGCGTCGCGCAGGTCGAAATACTGGCCGCCGATCATCACGTGGTCGTCGAGCGCACCGGCGGGGAAGGAGTCGGGCGAGAAGCGAAAGCGCCACTTCAGCAGGCGGTTGGGCTGCCACTCGGTGACGATTTCTTCGAAGTGCACGTTCTTCCGCCATTGCACCTGGCGCACGCGGCCCTCGGGCGTGTCGACGGTCACCCCAGACACCGGCATCGGCACGCCGATGCGGTAGGCCCATGCGTCGCCGACTTCGGCGGGGCGGATGTCGCGCGCGGCATTGAGCTCGTGCCACACGCGCTCGGCCGGCGCGGCAATGAAGAGCGTGCGCGAGGTGTTCGAGAACTGGTCCGGGTTGGGCAGTTGCGGCTCGATGCCGCCGAGCAGCAGCGGCATCAGGGCGAAGCTGTACAGCGCGGGCTTGGGCCAGTTGGTGATGCGGCACACGATGCCCATTGCGAGCCCGCCGACGCTGCCCATCACCGCGAACAGCGGAATGATGACGATGGCGCAGATGATGCCTTCGATGAACACCGCCAGCGTGCCGGTGACGAACAGCGCTGTCGCCACCCAGGGCGCCCAGAGGTAGTAGCCCCAGCTGCGCCGCTCGATGCGCTCGGCAAGGTACACCGTGACCGCGCCGCACACGGCGGGCACGAAGTACACGAACGACCCGAGCATCGGGGAGAAGCGCTGGCCAGGCCCGCCGCTGAAGACGACACGCAGCACCAGCGCGACGAGCGCGCCCGCCAGGATCGGCCAGAACCATGCGAAGGGCATGCGGCGCCGGGGCTCGGCCTGCTCGGCGGGGGCGAGCTCGGAGAGCCTGCCTTCTTTGTTGTCGTTGCTCATGTGGAAACCTCTTCTCCTCGTTGTGCTTGTGTTGTTCGTCCTGTCAGTCGGCGCGGCGCTTCGCCGTGACCATGCAGTAGTCGAAGTCGCGCCAGAACATGCCCAGCGCGAGCGCGCAGTAGCTGGCCACGATGTGCTTGCGCCGCCACGGGCTGAGCTTGCCGCGCGCCTTCCAGAGCTCGGCCAGCGTGAAGCGGGTGGCCAGCACCGGGATGTGCAGCGCGCTGGGCGCCACGCGCCAGCGCAGCGACTTCACCTCGATGTCGTCGAAGCCGTGCTCGCGCAGCGCGGCGACGAAGTCTTCGCGCACGGCCAGCGTGGGCACGGCCCAGCTGTCGGCCCACAGGCGGTGCAGCCAGCTTGCCAGGCGGCCGGGCTGGGGCCGCAGCAGAAAGCCGTCGACAACAGCCAGCCGCGCACCGGGCTTCAGCAGCCGGGCGGCTTCGCGGATGAAGTCGGCCTTGGCGGTGCCGTCGGCATAGCAGGCGCTCTCGACGGCCCACGCGCCATCGGCCTGCGCGGCGGGCAGGCCGGTGCGTGTGTAGTCGGCTTCGAGGTGCGCCATGCGGTCGGCCACGCCGGCAGCGGCGTCGAGCTTCGCGGCAATGCGGTTCTGCACGGCGACGTTGGTCACGGTGATGGCGTAGAGCGACGGATCGTCGCCGACCAGCGTGCGCGCGGTGGCGCCGGCGCCGCAGCCCATGTCGATCACGCAGCGGCGGTGCGCGGTGCCGGGCTGTGCGTCGCCGAGCTGCAGCGCACGGCCGACCGCGCGGTTCATCTCCACCAGCATGCCTTCGCGCCGCAGCGGGTTCAGGCCCACGCGCCAGAAGCCGAAGTGCATGTTGTAGCTGGGGCTCCAGGCGCTGTAGTCGGTCGCTACTTCGGTGAAGTAGTCCTGCGTGTCCTCGGTCGTGATGGGCGTGCTGGCGTGGCTTGCCGGGGTGCGCAGGGGCGTTTCGTGCGGCACGCGGAAGTCGGGCTGGAAGACGGTGGGCATGGCGATTCCCTCGATGGTTGCTTGTTCGTTGGTTCTCAGAGGCGGCAGTTGCCGTCGTCG
This sequence comes from Variovorax sp. YR634, assembly GCF_900106655.1. Taxonomy (NCBI): domain Bacteria; kingdom Pseudomonadati; phylum Pseudomonadota; class Betaproteobacteria; order Burkholderiales; family Comamonadaceae; genus Variovorax; species Variovorax sp. YR634. Next base: position 417,242 of record NZ_FNOL01000002.1, on the reverse strand, counting down.
CAGGAAGGCGCGACACGCCCGGCCAGCCTTGCGGCCAGCCAGCGCGGAATGCGGTAGCGGTTGCGGGCCAGCAGTGCATAGGCGCGGTCGGCCAGCGGCGCGACGATCGGCAGGTCGAGCAGGAAGCTGCCGCTCGACAAGCCGACAGCTGTGCGGCAGATGCGGATCGCGGGCACGCCGACGAACACCCGGCCTTCGGCGTCCGACACATGGATGGCCGCCATCAGCGCGTCGCGCGGAGCCGGGCCGCTGCTGAACGCCAGCGGCGAGCAGTCGACCAGTTGCAGCCGGCCCCCCGCATCGCGCGCCTTGAGGCTGCCCATTTCGGCCGAGCAGATCACGCAGCTTGCGTCGAAGTAGATCGTGAGCGGGTAGGCAGGAAGGGCGGTGTGGCTCATGTTGCTTTTGGTTCTCGATATTTCTGTCAAAACAGAAACTGAAGGGCAAAAAAAAGGGCTCAGATCATCGGCAGGCTGGCATGGTGCGCGTCCGGGTCTTCGTCCTTGCCGCCCTTGCCGCCCTTGCCGGTCGCAGCGGTATCGCCGCGCACGAACCTCTGCACGCTCGCGCCCAGCGTCATCACCTTGTCGAGCGTGCCGGGCGACAGCCGCAGCATTTCGTCGGCCCAGGTGGCGAGCTTGTCCATGAGTTCCATGGTGGAGCGGATGCGGTCCTGTGCATCGGCCGGTTCTTTCTGGAAGTCGGGGCTGGAGACCAGTTCGCGCAGCACGCGTACGGTGGGGTCGAATTCGCGTTCCTTGCGTTCGCGCACGACGGTGCGAAACAGCTCCCACACGTCGACGCTGGTCTCGAAATAATCGCGGCGGTCGCCCAGCGTGTGGGTTACGCGCACGAGATTCCAGGCCTGCAGCTCCTTCAGGCTGTTGCTGATGTTGGAGCGGGCGACGCCGAGCGTGTCGCACAGCTCCTCGGCGTTCATCGGCTTGCCATGCGCGAAGAGCAGGGCGTGGATCTGCGAGACGGTGCGGTTGACGCCCCACATGGAGCCCATTTCGCCCCAGTGCAGGACGAACTTGCGTTGAATGTCGGTGAGTTCCATGGCGTCGAGTTTAGGATTTATGAAATTTCTGTCAATAGAGAAATTAAAAAACTGGCGACAACGGTGAATCGGTGGAATACTGTATGAATAAACAGTAAATCCAGCCTCGAAGGAGTTGCCATGCCAGCTGCCCGGATCCCCATTCACGCCATCAAGGGCCGCGGCGCGGCCACGCATATCGCGCATCGTTTCTCGAAGGACGAGCGCAACGCCTTCGACGACGGCTGGGGCACGCTCGAAGAAGGCGTGGCCGAGGCCGATGAGCTCCAGCCCATTGCCACCGAGGTGCGCTTCGAGGACGTGAAGTCGGTGCTCAACGGGAACGACTCGCCCGACATCTACTTCGACCGATCGCTCAATCCCTACCGCGGTTGCGAACATGGCTGCATCTACTGCTTCGCCCGGCCCACGCACAGCTACCTGAATCTCTCGCCCGGACTCGACTTCGAGACCAAGCTGATCGCCAAGCGCAACATCGTCGAGGTGCTGCGCACCGAGCTCGGGCGCAAGAGTTACAAACCCAGCTACATCGCCATCGGCACCGCCACCGACTGCTACCAGCCCATCGAGCGCGATCTGCGGCTCACGCGTTCGATCATCGAGTTGCTGCAGGAAACGCGGCATCCGTTCGCGCTGGTGACCAAGTCGAGCGCCATCGAGCGCGACCTCGACCTGATCGCGCCCATGGCGGCCGACCACCTGGTGGCCGTATACGTGACCGTGACCACGCTCGACGGCGAACTCGCCCGCAAGCTGGAGCCGCGCGCCGCCGCGCCGCATCGCCGGCTGCGCACCATCCGCACGCTGACCGACGCCGGCGTGCCGGTCGGCGTGAGCGTGGCGCCGCAGATTCCCTTCGTCACCGAAGACATGGAGCAGGTGCTCGAAGCCGCGTGGGAGGCCGGCGCGCGCAGCGCCTTCTACACGGTGGTGCGGCTGCCGTGGGAGGTGGCGCCGCTCTTCAAGGAATGGCTGATGCTGCACTACCCGCAGCGCGCCGACCGCATCATGGCGCGCATCCACGAGATGCGCGGAGGCAAAGACTACGACGCCGACTTCGCCACGCGCATGAAGGGCTCGGGCCTGTGGGCCGACCTGATCCACCAGCGCTTCGAGAAGGCCACGAACCGCCTCGGCTACAACCGCGAGCGCATTCCGCTGGATGTCACCGCGTTCCGGCCGCCTGGGGCTGCGGGGCAGGGCAACTTGTTCTAGCCGTACTCAGGCGCGCACTCGGGCCACCGATGGCGCGTGCCGCCCGAGCGGCGGTCGGCTTTTTCCGGGACCACGCCCAGCGCGCTCAGTTCCCTGCCGCGCAATTCGAGCCGGTGCAGGCACTCGAGAAAGATGTCGAGGTGCTCCGCGTCGATGCCGTCGAGAAGATCCATGTTGAGGCGGGCGACCCGCGGAAACAGCGCGTCGCAGAGCTCGCGGCCGGTGGAGCTCAGGCGCACATGTACTTCGCGGCCGTCCTGCGCATCCTGGCGCCGCTCCACCAGTTTCTTCTCGCTGAGGCTGCGCAGGCCGCGCGAGGTGCGCACACGGTCCAGTTGCAGGCGCTCGGCAAATGCGGAGGAGGTGATCTCGCCGATCTGCGCGAGCATGCCGATCATTCCCCACTCGCGATGCGTGATGCCGAAGCCGCCCTCGACCAGGCGGGTTGCCATGCCGCTGCAGGCACGAACCGCGCGCGACAGCCGGTACAGGAGCAGGTCGTCCAGGGAGCGCGGATCGCGCAAGGCATCTGCATTGGGAAAAGCTTGCATGCGAGTCGGAACTGAAAGGTTGTGGCCAGCCCGCCTTGGTGGTGGGTAATGGATTAGATTAACTACTGGTTATTGTCTATAACCAAGACGCAATCCCTGAATATTGCCGCAACAACGACCGATTTGCGACTTTATCCGACAAACCCTCTGCCAATGCTAATTGGTCAGTTGCTGCTCAGTCTTGACTTCATTTTCCCTCGCGATGAGCGGGAATTCATGAATCTGGATGGATTTGAATGATTGCAAATCGGTGATCGATTGATAGCAAATACGTAATTAAGACCTTCCACGCCGCAAGCGTATTGCATTCAGCATTCAAGGAAAGAATCTCCGTGCTCGACCTGAACGAAGTCGCAATGTTCGTGCAAGTTGCGCGCCTTGGCAGCTTTGCCGAGGCGGCGCGGCAGCTGCGTATGCCATCGGCAACGGTGAGCCGGCGCATCCAGCAACTCGAGGCGCGCCTGGGCACCCGGCTGATGCAGCGCTCGACCCGCAAGCTGACGCTGACGAGTGCGGGCCAGACCTTTCATGAGCGATGCGGCCCGGCGGTCGAGGAACTGATCGAAGCAGGGCAATCGCACGTCGCGGGCAGCCAGGCGCCGAGCGGCCCGATCCGGGTGGCGGCCTCGGCCAGCTTCTTCGAATACTTCGAGATGGAATGGGTGTCGGCTTTTATCGCCGCGCACCCGCTGGTACAGCTCGATTTCGTTCTCAGCGACGTCCCGGCCGACCTCATCACCGACCGCATCGACGTGGCGTTTCGCATCGGGCCCCTGCCGGACTCGAGCTACGTGGCTCGCAGGATCTTCGCGAGCTACGGGGGCCTTCTTGCCAGCCCCGCCTATCTGGCGGCGCACGGTGCGCCCACCAATCTGGAGGAGCTGAGCAGGCACGCGTGCGTGACACAGCCGCCGGACACCGGAAATTTCACCACCTGGCGCCTGCAGGGGCCTGACGACGTGGAAGAAGAGGTGCGGGTGAGAGGGGCCTTCACCAGCAACATGCAAGTGGCGCTGCGCGAGGCCGCGTGCGCCGGACTCGGCATCGTCGCGTTGCCGTCGATCCTCACGGCGGCGGAGGTGGCCGCCGGCCGGCTGGTGCCGGTGTTGCCGCAATACATGCGGGCGGGCCGCGGCCTGAGCGTCGTCTATCCCAGCCGCCAGCAGCGGCCGCTGGCAGTCTCGGCGTTCGTCGACATGGCCGTGGAAAAGCTCAGCCTGCAGGAGTGGACACCTCTGTCCAGCGCGGAGACAGAGACGGCCTGAGCACCGGGCGCGGCGCGCCAATTGGCATGCCGCAATTCGGCGACGCATTGCATTTCTGCTATCGACTCAATTCCCGCGCCCGCGCGACCCATATCGGAGCAATGCGCCTGATTTTGGTGCATCTCACGCGATGCGATGTCGCGATTACCTCGAAACTTGAGCGGCTGAATTTCATTTCGAGCGCTAGTAGGAAACTACAAAGATCGTAAACAATTGTCACATGCGATCTCTCAATAGAGATGCGCATTAGCGATCCGATTTTCGTTCCATCTGGAGCCAATTTGCGGATTGCTCGAATTGGACCAGTCTTTTAGTGCCAGTCCAATTCATTCGTTTTCATCGTTTCTCCAATCTGGAGGCAAACGGCTTTCTTTGTTGCAAGGGTGGACAGCGGATGCAGACACGGTCTTTGAGCGCAGCGGGCTTCACTTTGATCGAAGTCATGGTCACGGTGGCCATCGTGGCCATCCTGGCGTCACTCGCCTTGCCCAGCTATCGCGACTACGTGCTGCGGGGCCAGCTCGTCGACGGCACCAATGGCTTGTCGGCCATGCGCGCCGACATGGAGCGCTTCTACCAGGACAACCGGAGCTATCTCAAGACGGGAAGCTTCGTTCCTCCCTGCACAGCGACCTCGACCAGGACCAATGTCGTCGGCAATTTCACGCTGTCCTGCACCACTGACCCCGCGGCGACTTCGACGACCTACACGCTGCAGGCCGTAGGCAGTGGCCCGACCACCGGGTTCACGTTTTTTGTGGACCAGCTCGGGGTGCAGTCCACCACCATCGACAGCAAAGTGTCGGGATGGACGGGCTGCAACAAGGCCTGGGTGACCAAGCGCGGCCAGGCGTGCCCGGCATGAAGGGCCATCTGCGCCGTACGTCGGGCTTCACCCTCATCGAGCTGATGGTGACGATCGTGCTGCTGGCCATCCTGACGATGCTGGCCATGCCTTCGTTCATGACGTGGATCAACAACAACAAGGTTCGCACCGTGAGCGATTCGCTGCAAAACGGACTGCGGTTCGCGCAGAGCGAAGCGTTGCGCCGCAGCCGGCCCATGGTGTTCTCGCTGACCAACAGTTCGGCTCCGCAAACCAGCCTGACGGCCGTTGCCAACGGCAGCAACTGGTCGATCAATGTCTCCAAGTCGAGCCTGGATGCGAACAACGTGTTCGTGCAGGCCGGCGTGCTCACGGATGTCGCATCCGGCGTTCAGATCACTGGGCCTGCAGCCATCTGCTTCAACGCCATGGGGCGGGTGGTCGCGAATACCGACACCGACGTGAATGGCGCCAGCTGCGACACAGCTTCGGTGTTGCAGACCTACGACGTCACCCTGACTCCCGGCGCCGACCGGCCGCTGCGCGTGCTGGTCGCCCTGGGTGGGCAGATCCGCATGTGCGACCCGGCACGCAAGCTGAGCGATTCCCCCGACGGTTGCCCATGAAGAAAAGTCTTTCTCCCGCTTCCAGCGCCTCGCAGTCGGGCTTTGCACTGCTCGAAGTGCTGGTCTCCCTCCTGCTGTTTTCATTCGGCGTGCTCGGCCTCATCGGCCTGCAGGCGCGCGCCATCAGCCTGTCGACGGATGCGGAAGACCGCAACCGGGCCGCCTTGCTCGCCAACGACATCGCCAGCGCGATGTGGCTCGGCAAGTCGGTCTCCGTGGACACAGGCAAGGGCTCGGTCTGGCAGACCCGTGCCAGCGACGCCACGAAAGGCGGGCTTCCGAATGGCGCCGTGACGGTCACCGCGGTGAGCGGCACCACCAATAGCGCCGACATCCTGATCACCTGGAAGGCGCCTTCCCGCGCAAGCGCAAGCACCGAGCAGAGCAGCACGTTCACCACGCGGGTGACGCTGCCATGAGGCGCGCTTTCTCATCGGCGCTGCCGCGGCAGCGCGGCCTCTCGCTGATCGAATTGCTCGTGGCGATGGTCATCGGGCTGGTGCTGACGCTGGCCGTTACCAGCATCGTCACGGTCGGAGAGGCGCAAAAGCGCAGCACCACTTCCACCAACGACATGGACCAGGCAGGCGCCTATGCCTCCTACGTGCTCGACCGTGCGCTGCGCAGCGCCGGTTCGGGCCTGACCCAGTCGATCCAGCCGACCGACCGTGGCGTGTTCGGCTGCAAGCTCAACGCGGCCGCGCTGCTGCCGGCCACTGCTGCATTTCCGGCGCCCTTCAAGAAAAGCTTCCTGCCCAGCGCCACGGCCAACCTGCGCGTTGCGCCCGTGCTCATCGGCAAAAGCCAGTCCGATGCCGGCTCCGACGTGCTGGTGGTCATGGGCGGCGATGCCGTGGCGGGCGGGGTGCCGCGCGGCCTCACGGACCCCGGCAGCGCCACGACGCTCTCGATGGACAACACGGTCGGCATTTCCACTGGCGACGTCGTCCTGGTGAGCCAGAACGGCACGGCGGACTGCCTGCTCGAGCAGGTGTCCGGCATCACTGCCAAGGTGCTGACACTGGGCGGCACCTACTACACGGCCGGCAAGACCACGTCGCTGGAGACGTTGGCCGCGAGCACGTCGACCTACGTCACGCCGCTGGGCAACCCCGCGAACGGCAACGTCCAGTTCCAGCTCTTCGGCGTGGGCGACAACCGCACGCTCTACGGCTACGACCTGCTGCAGGTCGGGGGAACAACCACGTCGCAGGCGCTCGCGGACGGCGTGGCCGAGATGCATGCCCTCTACGGCCTGGACACCAACGGCGACGGCATCCTCGACGCCTGGGCGGACCCGGGCGCGAAGGGTTACGACATCGCCACCGTCATGACGACGACCGCCACCATGCGGCAGATCGTGGCCGTTCGCGTCGCGCTGCTCATGCGCAGCGCGAGCAAGGAAAAGGATGTCGTTTCGCCCGGAACGCTAACCCTGTTCGACGGCGTGCTGGATGCATCGAAGAACTCGCTCGCGCAGACCGTGACGCTGAGCGCCACGGAAGACCAGTACTACCGCTACCGGGTTGTCGAATTCACCATCCCGCTGCGCAACATGCTGCTGCTGCCATGAAGATTCCCATGCCCCGCGCGGCGAAGCGCCAGCATGGCGTCGCCCTGCTGTTCTGTCTCGTCATCCTCGTGATCCTGCTGGCTGGCGGTGTCGCGGTGGTGCGCTCCATGCACACGTCGCTGTCCACGGCCGGCAACCTGGCCTTCAGGCGCGACCTCGTGAATCAGGGGGAGCGGGCGGTGTCGGCGGTGCTGGCCAAGTTCGCCACCAGCGGAACGCTGGCCACCGCGACGACCGATGTGCCCGCCGAGAACTTCAAGGCGACCAAGCTCGACACCAACGCGCAAGGGGTGCCGAAGGCGCTGCTCGACGACACGGCCTTTGGCGTCGTCGGCAAGGCTTCCAACGACATCACCGACGCCGCCGCACAGGTGAGCATCCGCTATGTGATCGATCGCCTCTGCACCAGCAGCGGCACCGCCACCAGCACCGGCTGCGTGCAGTCTTCCGCGGCGCCGAGCGGCGGTACGGCCGGACCTGTGCCGCCGCCGCCCCCACCGACGGCCACCGTCTACCGCCTGAGCATGCGCATCAGCGGGCCACGCGACACGCAGGTGTTCGTGCAGTCGACCTTCACCAAGCCAGATTGAGAAAGCACCGCATCACCATGACACGTGTTTTTCGTCGCTCGCCACCCGCGGGCTCCGGCATCGTTGCGGCCGCCTTCGCATTGCTGCTGGCCTTGCCATGCATGACTGCAATGGCGGCGCTCAAGCTCTCCGATCAGCCGGTGTTCGCCACCTCCGACGTGCCGGGCAACCTGGCTCTGGCACTGTCGGTCGAATACCCCACGGCAATCAGCGTGGCCAATCTCGGCGACTATGCCGATGCCACCGAGTACCTCGGCTACTTCGATCCGCAGAAGTGCTACACGTACCAGTACGTCAAGCCGGCTGTCGACGGCAACGCAGCCTCCGACAGCTACTTTCAGCCAGCGGGCGCATCGACCGGCACCAGCAAGCACACCTGCTCGGGCCAGTGGAGCGGCAACTTCATGAACTGGGCCACGATGCAGACCATCGACCCGTTCCGATGGGCGCTGTCCGGTGGTTATCGCAGTGTGGACACCACGAGCCAGACCATCCTCGAAAAGGCATGGGGCTCCACCCAGGGGGGGCTGAGCAATTTCCCCCTGCGAGGAACCGACCAGGGCACGGGGCACAAACTGCCCAAGGCCCTCGTCTCCTCCGTCACGCCTTTCAGCAACTGGAGCAAGTTCAACTCGAGCATCTGGTCGCGCGGCAACACCATGGTGTTCACCGGCTCGGGTGATTCCACCAAGACAGGCACCGACCTGAGCGACCTCGACGCCGCCAACAAGAGCGCGAAGTCTGTCTACCAGGTCTATGTTCGCGTCAAGGTCTGCGACACAAGCACGACCGCCGGCGGGCTCGAAGCCAACTGCGTCAAGTACGGCAGCAACTACAAGCCCGAAGGGCTGCTGCAGCAGTACGCCAACAAGATCCGCTACGGCGCCTTCTCCTATCTCAACGCCGGGGGCGACACACAGCAGGGCGGCGTGATGCGCGCTCCGATGGGCTTCATCGGGCCGACGTACCCGCAGCCGCTCTCGACCGCGGTGGTCACCAACACCCGCGGCGAGTGGGACGCCACGACCGGCATCATGACCAGCAACCCCGATACGGTCTCGGCTACCGCCAGCGGCGTCTCGCAGAGCGGGGTGATGAACTACCTCAACAAGTTCGGCCAGGCCGCCAAGACCTACATGACGTACGACAACGTCAGCGAGCTCTACTACGCGACCGTACGGTACTTCGAGAACCTGGGCAACGTGCCCGAGTGGACCAATTCGGTGGCCGCCGGCACGGCGGGCAGGGACGCCAAGCTCGACGGCTTTCCCGCCGTGATTGACTGGAGCGGCAAGGACCCGATTGCCTATTCGTGCCAGAAGAATTTCATCCTGGGCATCGGCGACGACCACACCCACTACGACTACAACGTGGGCGGAAGCTCGGTCAGCAAGAGTGCGCGGGCCATTCCTGCCGCCGTCAAGTCGGACACGCTGAACCAGGCCGACACCTGGACGAAGAACCTGCAGACGCTCGAAGGCTTCACGACCACCACGCCGTGGTGGAAGAACGGCGGCACCGACTCGACCTACTACATCGCGGGCCTGGCCTACGGCGTGCACGTCAACGACATCCGCCCGGACCTCACAGGTACCCAGAACATCTCCACGTACTGGATGGATGTCATGGAATACCAACGGGCCGAAGACCTGAACCCCTATTACCTGGCCGCCAAGTACGGCGGCTTCAGTGTGCCCGCCAACTACGACCCCGCCAACACCAAGACGCCGCTGACGCAGAGCTGGTGGAACGCGTCGGGCGACAGCATCAACATGAACGGCAGTACCCGCCAGCGGCCTGACAACTACTTTCTGGCGGGCAATGCGGGGCAGATGGTGAGCGGCCTGAAGGCGGCCTTCACCGACATCGCCAATGCCATCCAGGCGTTCACGACATCGTTCTCGCTCTCGAGCGCGCAGGTTTCTTCCACCGGCAGTGCTTCGTACGCATCGCAGTACGACTCCAAGGGCTGGACGGGCGTGCTGACGGCCAGCACGATCAGCTTTGCCAGCGACGGCACGCCATCCACCGCAGCAGCCTGGGCGACCAGCACCACGCTCGAAGCCCAGCTGGCAAGCGGCGGCTGGGACACGGCGCGGCGCGTTGCCACATGGGATGGCAGCAAGGGCGTGGCCTTCCGCGCCGGCAGCGTCACATCGGCCCAACTGGCCGCGCTGGCGCCTTCCTACGCAAAGAGCAATACCAGCACCGACTACCTCAACTACCTGCGCGGCGATCGCACGAACGAATCCACGTCGACCGCTGCAGGCAGCACCAAGGCCCTGCGCAGCCGCACCCTCCTGCTCGGCGACATCGTCAACGCCAAGCTGACGCCCGTCGGGCCGCCCGGCACGAACTATTCGGAAAACAGCAATCCGGGCTACGCAGCCTTCAAGACCAAATGGGCCGCCCGCCCCACCATGGTCTATGCCGGTGCCAACGACGGCATGCTGCATGCGTTCAACGGCGCGCTCAAGGGGAGTACCGCCGGCACCGAGCAGTTCGCCTATGTGCCGAGCGCCCTGTTCCAGGGGCCGAACGGCACGCCGCAGGTCGACGGGCTGGCGCAGATCGGCAACCCCAGCTACGCGCATCACTACTACGTGGACGCAACGCCGCTGGCCTTCGACATCGACTTCAACAATGCGGGCGGAGCATTCACCACCACGAGCACTGGCAGCAATGCAGACTGGCACACGCTGCTGATCGGCGGCCTTGGCAAGGGCGGAAAGAGCTACTACGCCATCGACGTGACCGATCCCGCCAGCATGAGCACCGAAGCCGCCGTGGCGGGCCAGGTGAAGTGGGAGTTCACGGACACCACCATGGGCTACAGCTACGGCGCCCCCACGGTCGTGAAGACGAAGAAGTACGGCTGGGTCGCGCTGCTGACCTCGGGCTACAGCAACAGCGACGGCAAGGGCTACCTGTACGTCGTCAATCCGAAGACCGGCGCGCTGCTCGAGAAGATGGCGACGCCCACGCCCTCCAACGGACTGGCGCAGGCCTCCGCCTATGTCGCCGACTTCGGCGACAACACGACCGACGCGGTGTACGCGGCAGACCTCGACGGACAGCTCTGGCGCTTCGATCTCACGGCCGCCAAGGGCAGCACGAGCCCTTATCCGGCACCGACCCTGATGGCCACGCTCGCCGATGCATCGGGCACGGCGCAGCCCATCACCACGCCACCGCTGATTGAAGTCCACCCCGTCACGCGCAAGCGCTTCGTGCTGCTCGGAACCGGCAGGCTGCTCGATTCGTCCGATGTGAACTCGACGGCTGCGCAGTCGTTCTACGCCATCCTCGACGGCACGGCCGGAGCCTTCAACGCCGTGAGCACGCCCATCACGCGCAAGCAGCTCACGCAGGTGAGCGACGTGACCGCGGGCATCACCCTGTCGAACACTTCGCAGGGCTGGTACCTCGACCTGGGCGCCACCAGCGGCGTCGGCTGGCGCATGGTGATCAATCCGACCGCCTTCAACGGCATCGTGGGCTTCTCGAGCCTGCTGACCACCGGCGACGCCTGCAGTCCTTCGGGGCAGAGCCGGGTCTATGCCGTCAACTACGGAACCGGCCGGTCGGTGCTGTTGCCGTCGTCTACCGGCTACGTGAGCGTCTCCAGCGCCATCACCGATCTGAAATTCGTGAGCGTGGACGGCACCACCCAGATCGTCACTGGAACGACCAAGGGAGACACCAAGAAGATCGACGCCGACCTGACCAGCGGCATCTCTCTGCGCCTGCTGAACTGGCGCGAAGTGCCGGCGGTGAACTGACATGGGCGTCGCAGGCAGGACATGGCCATGCTGAGGCTCGGCGTCTACAAGTTGCCAGTCGCCGAGGTCGTGGTGATCCAGACGATCGTCCGGCTGTATGCGAGCGACGCTGCCTTTCCGTGGCAGCTGGTCAACGCGCCGCCGTACGACGCACTGCTTGTCGATGCCGCCGCCGTGGAGCACGAATATTCCACGGTGGTCGGCATGGCCGCGGCCGTGCTCAGGCTCACGCGCATGAATTCGGGTGGACAGCCCAACGCGCTGGAGCGGCCGATACGTGCCGACAAGCTGCAGCGCTGGCTCAAGAGCACCGAGCAGGCACTGCGCGAGTCGCGACCCGCGGGGCCGACGCTGGACGAGCAGACCGCCCTGGAGGTCGAGGTTTCCGATGCGGTCCGCTTCATGCTGCGTCGCTGGCCACCGGCCACGCTGTTGCGCAACGACCTCGACAACATCCGCATGGCGAGCCTGCTGGCGCGGCGCGCGCTGAATGCGAGTGAGCTGGCCGAGATCAGCCAGCTTCCATTCACCCAGTGCGCCGCGTTCCTGCAGGCGCTGCGAACGGCCGGCGTGCTGGAGCTGCATGTCGAGCAGGCCCTGCCGCCGTCGTTCACACCGCAATCCGACAGGCCGATCCGCAGCGACTTCGCGCGAAGTCTCCTCGATGGCATTCGCCGCCGGCTGGGCCTGCGAGCGTCATGAAGGAATACAAGATCCTTCTCACAGGCACTGTGGGGGCAGGCAAGACGACCGCGATCGGATGCGTGAGCGAAACCTCGCCGGTCATGACCGAGGTGCCGAACTCCGATGCGGCCATCGACAAGGAGCGCACCACCGTGGGCCTCGACTTCGGCCAGCTCACGCTGGACAACGGGGACCGCGTTCGCCTGTTCGGCACGCCCGGGCAGGCCCGCTTCGACTTTCTCTGGAAGATTCTCGTCAGGAACGCGCTGGGCGTGATCGTTCTGATGGACAACTCCCGGCCCGACCCGCTGGGCGACCTGTCCATGTACATGCAAGGCTTCGCCGAAGCCTTGCGGACCTTGCCTTGCGTGATCGGCGTGGGGCGGATGCACTGCCACCCTGTGCCGACCCTCGACGACTACGCGCAACGACTCGAGTCCATGGGCCGGGTGTTTCCGATTCTCGATGTGGACGTGCGAAGCAGGGCCGACGTGATCCTGCTGATCGACACGCTGCTGATGCAACTTGAAGCCGACATGCAGGGAGAGACAGAGTGAGTGTTCGACATGGCTTGTCCAGGACGGCAACCGCGCACGCGCAACGCGAGGTGCAGAAACTGGTCGACGAACTGAACGGCGTGACGGCTGCCGTGGTGGCTACCGTGGACGGTTTCGACGTGGCGTCCACAACCATCGGCGATGCCGATCCTGCCCGCATGGCTGCCATGGCCAGCTCCATCGTGGCGATCAGCGGCGTTGTCGCCGAAGAGGCACGCCTCGGCCGCCATCAGAGCGTGATGGTCCTGACGGATTCGGGCTTTGCGGTTTTCCACAGCGTGCACCGGCGCGACGGCGAACTCGTCATCAGCGTGCTCGCCCGCGACAGCGCGGTTCCGGCACTGGTGGCCTACAAGGCCGCCCAACTCGCGAAGACCCTCGCCGAGGCATGACGGCAGATTTCCACAACAACCTTTTCAACCATCCGACAGGAGAACAACTTGGCATCCATCAAGCAAACGCTCGACGACATCCTCACCATCGACGGCGCCATGTGCGCCGCCGTTGTCGACTCGGGCAGCGGCATGATCCTCGGCGCCGTGGGTTCGGGCGTGGACATGGAGATTGCCGCCGCCGGCAACACGGAAGTCGTGCGCGCCAAGCTCAAGACCATGCAGGCTCTGGGCCTGAGCGACGTGATTGAGGACATCCTGATCACCCTGGGCAAGCAGTACCACATCATCCGCCCCTCGGCATCGAAGGAGGGTGTCTTTCTCTACGTCGTGCTCGACAAGCAGCGCGCCAACCTCGCGCTGGCCCGCCGCAAGACGCAGGACGTGGACAAGCTGATGGACTTTTGAGATCAGCGGAAAGGCAGAAAGAATCTCCGTGCTCGATCTGAATGAAGTCGCAATGTTTGTGCAAGTGGCGCGTCTCGGCAGCTTCGCGGAAGCCGCGCGGCAGCTGCGCGTGCCGTCAGCGACGGTGAGCCGGCGCATCCGGCAACTCGAGGCGCACCTGGGCACCCGGCTGTTGCAGCGCTCCACCCGCAAACTGGCGCTGACCAATGCCGGCCAATCTTTCCAGGAACGATGCGGCCCGGCGGTCGAAGCGTTGATAGGCGCCGGGCGGCTGCAGGTCGAGGGCGGCCAGGAACCGAGCGGCCTGGTACGCGTGGCCGCGCCGGCCAGTTTTTTCGATTTTTTCGAGATGGAATGGGTTGCCGATTTCCTGGCCGCGCATCCACGGGTGCGGCTGGACTTCGTTCTCGACGATGTCGTGGCGGACCTCATCGGCGATCGTATCGACGTCGCCTTTCGCGGCGGGCCCCTGCAGGACTCGAGCTTCGTGGCCCGCAAGATCTTCGCAAGCTACGGCGGCCTTCTTGCCAGTCCCGCCTACCTGGCGGCGCGGGGCACACCCGGCAGCCTGCAGGAGCTGCTCGAACACGACTGCGTGACGCAGCCACCGGACAGTGGCAATCTCTCGACCTGGCGCTTGCAAGGCCCCGACGGCATGGAAGAAGACGTGCGGGTGAGGGGGCGTTTCATCAGCAACGTGCAGGGCGTGCTGCTCAAGGCTGCGTGTGCAGGGCTGGGCATTGCCGCGCTGCCGTCGATCCTGACGGCGTCCGACGTGGCGGCCGGCCGGCTGGTGCCGGTGCTGCCGCAGTACATGCGGGCAGGGCGCGGCCTGAGCGTCATCTACGCCAGCCGGCAGTACGTTCCGCAGGCGGTGTCCACGTTCGTCGACATGGCGATGGAGAAGCTCAGCCAGCAGGATTGGGCGCCCGCAGCCAGGCTGGCTGCCTAGCGTCGCCGCCTGCGCCCGTCGCGTTCAACCCGCCTTGGCGGAACGATCGGCGACGGTGGTGGGGCAGGACGAGGGCGTCGCACCGGTCGAGTCGGCACCACACCAGTCGCCGCCCAGCGCCTTCACCAGGAACACCGAGGTCAGCAGCCGCTGCCCCTGCAATTGCGCGGCCTGGCGCTCGACCGTCAGCAGCGACTGCTGCGCGGTGATCACGTCGAGATACGTCGAGGCGCCGCCTTCATAACGGCTGGTCGCCATGTCGAGCACGCGCCGCGCCGCCGTCACGGCCGACTGCGCCTGCGTGGTCGCGCTGTCGAGTGCCGACAAGCCGGTGATGCCGTCTTCCACTTCCTGCATCGCCGTCAGCACGGTGCGGCGGTAGTTGCCCACGGTGGCGTCGTAGCCGGCCTTGGCGAAGTCGACGTTGGCACGCACGCGCCCGCCGTCGAACAGCATCTGCGTGGCCGACACGCCCACCGACCACAGCAGGCTGGGCCCGTTGAACAGCGACTCGATCAGGCGGCTGTCCACGCCCACCGTCGGCGAGATGATGAAGCTCGGATAGAAGGCCGCGGTGGCCACGCCGATCTGCGCATTGGCCGCGGCCATCGCGCGCTCGGCCGAGGCCACGTCGGGCCGGCGCTGCAGGATTTCCGAGGGCACGCCCAGCGGCACCGCGGGCGGCTTGATCTCGCGCAGGTCCACCGGCAGTGCGAAGTTCGGCGCGGGCGTGCCAGTGAGCGTGGCCAGCGCGTGCTCGTACTGCGAGCGCTGCTTCTTCAGCACGTCGACCTGCGTCAGCGTGGTTTCGAGCAGCGCCTGCTGCTGCGCCACGTCGAGGCCCGACACCGCGCCCAGGTCATGCCGCGCCGTAACCAGCTCCAGCGCGCGGCGTTGCAGCCCGATGGAGCGCGAGAGCACGTCGAGTTCGATGTCGGTCGAGCGCAGGTTGAAGTAGTTGCTGGCCACGTCGGCGCTCAGCAGCAGCCGCGTGTTGGCCAAGTCGGCAGCCGATTGCTCGGCGGAGGCCGAGGCGCCCTCGACGGTGCGCTGCACGCGGCCCGCGAGGTCGAGCTCGTAGCTGGCGTTCAGCGAAACCGTGAAGTCGTTCTGCACCGTCGACGCATTGGCGGTCGCGTAGTTCGTCAGCGGCCGGTTGGCGGAAATCTTCAGGCGCGAGGCGCGCGTGCCGAGGCCCAGCTGCGGATATTGGCTGGCCGCGTTGGACGCCAGCGCGGCCCGCGCCTGCGCCAGCCGCGCGTTGGCGATGACCAGCGTCGGGCTGCCGGCCAGGGCCTGCGCCTGCAATGTGTCGAGCGTGGCGTCGTCGAAGCGCTTCCACCACGGACCTTTGTCGGCGCTGTCGCTGGGCGTGCTCATGCGCCAGGGCTCTTCGAGCTTCCAGCTGACGGGCAGGGGCGTGTCGGGTGTCTTGTAGTCGGGGCCGACCGCGCAGCCCGCGACGAGCGCGAGCACGGCAGCGGCCACTGCAACGGCTGGCGATCGCAATGTCACGCCGGTTCCTTCTTCGGCATGACGGGCGGGGCAGCCTTTGCGGCGGCCGGCGGCGTTTCGGGCGCGACGGCCACGATGTCGCCTTCGGCCAGCGAGTCCGAAGGGTTCAGCACCATGCGGTCTGTGCCTTCGAGTCCATCGATCACTTCGACGTTTTCGCCGTAGTTGCGCCCCAGCGTCACGGCGCGCAGGCCGACGCGGCCCTTCGCATCGACCACCGCGATGCGCGTGCCCTCGGCGCGGAACAGCAGCGCGTTCGACGGCACGGTGAGCGTGCGGCTCGCGGCCAGCGGCAGCGACACCTGCACGTAGGCACCCGGCAGCAGCGCGCCGTCCTTGTTGGGCAATGACACCTCGACCTGCATCATCCGCGTGGTCGTGTCGATGGAGCCTGCGGTGCGCGCCACCTGGCCCTTGAAGCTCTGGCCGCGCAGTTCGGCCTGCGTGACGACCACCGGCTGGCCTGCCTTCACCAGTTGCGCATAGGCCTGCGGCACGTTGATGTACACGCGCAGCGGGTCTGTCTGCGCAAGCAGGAAAAGGGCGCGCCCGGCACCGCCGCCCGCGCCCGCGTCGATCAGGTCGCCCACGTCGACGTTGCGCCGCGTGATCACGCCCGCGAACGGCGCCATCACGCGCTTGAAGCCTTCGGTCTGCTTGAGCCGCTGCACGTTGGCATCGGCCGCCGCCACGTTCGAGGTAGCCTGCGACACGGCGCTGCGGCGCTCGTCCAGGTCTTGCTGCGAAACCACGTCTTTCTTGCGCAGCGCTTCCCAGCGGTCGGCGGTGCTGCGTGCCAGCTCCAGCCCCGAGGCGGCCTGCGCGCGCGCGGCCACGGCCTGTGAGAGCTGCTGGTCGATTTCGGGCGTCTCGATTTCGGCGAGCAGCTCGCCCTTTTCGACGCGGCTGCCGATGTCCTTGGTCCAGCGCTTGAGGTAGCCGCTGGCGCGCGCCGAAATGGGCGATTGCACGAAGCCCTGCAGCGTGCCCGGCAGCGCCAGCGTCTGGCCGGCGGTGGGCACGCGGGGCAGGGCGGTCTGCACGTACTGCCTGGCGCGCTCGCTGGTGCCCGCTTCGAGCGCGCGAGCGTTGGCGATGCGCACGAACACGGTGCGCGCCGCACCGAGCGCCAGCAGCACCAGCACGATCAGCACCAGCCAGCGCGTGCGCCGCACGATCTGTCGGCGGCGCAGCAGTTCACCCTCGCCCTCTTCAACGGCGATGGGGTGGATGGCCAATGCCGAATGGCGTTGCTCCGTCATGAAATCAGTTCTCCTGGGGCGTTGCGCCCGCTGGCGGTAGATGCGGCTGCCCGGCGGTGCGCAAGCCGACTGTGCACCCCCGCGAACACGGCGGGTACGAAAAACAATGTCGACACCGTGGCAAAGATCAGGCCACCGATCACCGCGCGGCCCAGCGGCGCGTTCTGCTCTGCGCCTTCGCCCAGGCCCAGCGCCATCGGGATCATGCCGATGATCATCGCCAGCGCCGTCATCAGCACCGGGCGGATACGGGTGGCGCCGGCTTCCAGCGCGGCCGACAGCGGCGGAATGCCCGCCTGCAGCCGCTCGCGCGCGAACGACACCAGAAGAATCGAGTTGGCCGTTGCCACGCCCATGGTCATGATCGCGCCGGTCAGCGCCGGCACGCTCAGCGTGGTGCCGGTGATGAACAGCATCCACGCAATGCCCGCCAGCGCGGCCGGCAGGGCGGTGATGATGATGGCCGCGTCAAGCCATGACTGGAAGGTGACCACGATCAGCAGGTACACCAGCACGATCGCCATCGCGAGGCCGACGCCCAGGCCTATGAACGACGACTGCATGGTCTGCACCTGCCCGCGGATCTCGACCCGGCTGCCGCGCGAGAGTTTGGGCCGCATCTCGTCGACCAGCTTCTGCACCTTCGACGCCACGCTGGCTAGGTCGGTGCCCTGCACGCTCACGTACACGTCGATCACCGGCGCGATGTTGTAGCGCGACATCACCGCCGGCTGGCGGTCGGCCTGCGTGCTCACGAGGTTGCCCAGCAGTTGCTGCGCGCCGGTTCCCCCCGTTGCTGCGCCTGCACCCGCACCAACCGGAATGTTCAGCAGCGAGTCGAGCGAGTCGACGGTGTACTGCGGCGTCTGCACCGCAATGCTGTAGACCACGCCGTTCACCGGGTTCAGCCAGAAGGCGGGTGCCGTCTGCGAGCTGCCCGACAGCGCGATGAGCACGTTCTGCCCCACGTTGGAGGCGGTCAGGCCGTACTGCTGCAGCCGCGTGCGGTCCATCTGCAGGCTCAGCGCCGGGCCGTCGAGCCGCTGGTGCACGTGGGCGTCGACCGCGCCCGGAATCTGGCGGATCGCCTTGGTCAGTTCGGCCGCGCGCAGGGCGTTGCCGGCCATGTCGTTGCCGCTGAACTGCACGTCAATGGCCGCGGGCAGGCCGAAGTTCAGGATCTGCGTGACGATGTCCGCTGGCTGGAAGAAAAATTCGATGCCCGGAAAGCGCTTGGGCAGTTCGGCCCGCAGGAGCGACACGAACTGCTCGGTCGGCTTATGGCCCTCTTTCAGCGACAGCAGCAGCTCGCCGTCGAAGGTGCCGATGGTGCCGGCATTGCTGTAAGACAGGTTGATGCCGCTGTTGGGCACGCCCAGGTTGTCGAGGATGGTTTCGAGCTGGTCCTGCGGCACCAGCTCGCGGATGGCGGCCTCCACCTGGTCGGTGAGGCGAGCGGTCTCCTCGATGCGCGTGCCGGTGGGCGCACGCAGGTGCAGGCGGATCTGGCCGGCATCGACGGTCGGGAAGAAGTCGCGCCCCAGCGCGGGGTAGAGCAGGCAAGACAGCAGGCAGAAGCCGAGGAACAGGCCAATGAACCCGGCGCGCTTCGATAGCACCGCCGACAGCACCAGCGTGTAGGCGCGGCGTACGCGTTCGAAGCGGCGGTCGAAGGCGCGGTACAGGCGCTGCAGGGCGCTCTGCTTCGCGCCTTCCGCTGGTGCATGGCCGCCGCCGTGCGAGCCGCCCATCAGCAGCATCACCAGCGTCGGCACCAGCGTGCGCGAGAGCAGGTAGGAGGCCAGCATGGCGAACACCACCGCTTCGGCCAGCGGCACGAACAGGAAGCGCGCCACGCCCGAGAGGAAGAACATCGGCACGAACACGATGCAGATGCACAGCGTGGAGACGAAGGCCGCCGAGCCGATTTCGCCCGCGCCGACCTCGATGGCCTCTTTCAGCGGCGTGCCCATGTGCAGGTGCCGCTCGATGTTCTCGATGGTCACGATCGCCTGGTCGACCAGGATGCCCACCGAGAGCGCCAGCCCGCCCAGCGTCATGAGGTTGAGCGTTTCGCCCAGCGAGTACAGCACCAGGATGGACGCCAGGATCGACAGCGGAATCGTCAGCCCGATGATCAGCGTGCTGCGCCAGTTGCCGAGAAACAGCAGCACCATCGCGGCGGTGAGCGCTGCGGCCAGGATGGCTTCGAACACTACGCCCTTGACGGCCGCTTTCACGAACACCGACTGGTCGAACAGCGGCGTGATCTTGATGTCTTCCGGCATCGTCTGCGCGGCGATGGGCAGCATGGCGCGGATGTTGGAGACGATGTCCAGCGTGGAGGCGCCGCCGTTCTTCAGCACCGACAGCAGAACGCCGCGCACGCCGTCCTGGCGTACCACGTTGGTCTGCGGCGAGAAGCCGTCGCGCACGTAGGCCACGTCGCGCAGGTAGGTGGTGGCGCCGTTCACCGTGCGGATCGGCAGGTCGTTCAAGCCCGCGATGGCGTCGGGCGAGCCGTTCATCTTCACGTTGTATTCGGTGGCTCCGAACTTGGCCGTGCCCGACGGAAGAATCAGGTTCTGCGTGTTCACCGCGTTCACCACGTCGGCCGGCGAGAGGCCGCGCGCCTGCATCGCCTGGGTGTCGAGGTCGACCGAGATCAGCCGGTTCTTGCCGCCGTAGGGAAAGGGAATGGCCGCGCCCGGCACCGTGATGAGTTGCGGGCGCAGCTGGTTGACGGTGGAGTCGAACAGCGAGTTTTCAGAGCGCGTGGGGCTCGACAGCGCCAGCTGGATCACCGGCACGCTGGAGGCCGAATACTTGATGACCAGCGGCGGCGTGATGCCCGGCGGCAGCTGCCGTACCTGCGCCTGCATCGAGGCCACCACCTGCGAGATGGCCATCTCGATATTGGCCGTGGGCTGGAAGAACACCTTGATGATCGACACGCCCGCCAGCGATTGCGATTCGATGTGCTCGATGTCGCTCACCGTGGTGGTCAGCCCGCGCTCGACCTGCCCCGAAATGCGCTGCCCCATTTCCTGCGCCGGCAGGCCGGTGTAGTTCCAGATGACGCTGACCACCGGTATGTTGATTTCCGGGAAGATGTCGGTCGCCATGCGTGCGAGGACAAAGGGCGTGGCCAGCACGATCAGCATCGCCATGACGATGAAGGTGTACGGACGACGCAACGCAAGCTGGACCATGGAGGGGGCTCTCTGCTTCCGACGGAAAAAGGTTTTGCATCATAAGGAAGTAGATTTAAGTTTGCCGACTCCGTTAAATAGGGTGTGGCGCTTTACCAAAAGGGTGCATATGGACAGGGTCTGGCTGGTAGTGATGGGCGTTTCGGGATGCGGCAAATCGAGCCTGGGCGCGGCGCTGGCCACCGCCCTCGACCTGCCGCTCATAGAAGGCGACGACCATCATCCGCCGGCCAACGTCGAGAAGATGAGCCACGGCATCGCGCTGACCGACGCCGATCGCGCGGGCTGGCTCGCCACGCTGGGCCGCGCGCTGGCCGATGCGCCGCAGGGCGCGGTGCTGACCTGCTCGGCGCTCAAGCGCATCTACCGCGAGCAGCTGCGCGCGGCCGCGCCGGGGCTGCGCTTCGTGTTCATGGCGATCGAGCGGGCCGAGGCCGAGCGCCGCGTGGCCGCGCGGGCCGGGGCGGGGGAGCACATGTTTCCCGCCAGCCTGGTAGCCAACCAGTTCGCCACGCTGGAGTCGCCGGTGGGAGAGGCGGGTGTGCTCGCAGTGGATGCGACGGCGCCGCTGGCGCAGTCGGTGGGGGCCGTGAAGGCGTGGCTGGTCAGCCCTTGAGTTCGGCGCGCATGCCTTCGAGCGTGGTGGCCACGCGGCCCATCACGTCGGCCACTGCGTCCAGTTCGTCGCGCGTGGCCGGCGCGACCATCGCGGTCACCATCTCCGCCTGAACCGCCAGGCACTTCTGCGCCATTGCCATGCCGTCGTCGGTGAGCGTGAGGCGCCGCACGCGCGCGTCGGCGCCATCGCTGTCGCGCCGCACCCAGCCCCTGGCCTCCATCTGCGTGAGCAGCATGCTGACGCCGCTCTTCGCCACGAAGCAGCGCGCGGCCAGCGCCTGCTGCGTGATGCCCGGCGTGGTCGCGATGGTCGCCAGCACCTCGTGCTCGCCCACGCGCAGGCCTATGGCGGCGAGCCGTGCCGTCATCACTGCATCGCAGAGGTTGTAGGCCCGCACCACCGCCAGCCATGCGGCCGTGCCGTGGGGCGAGGAGGGGGCCTTGTCGGTCTTGCCGGGCTTGGAGGACTTTGCTGCGGGCATCGAGATGGTTCAGCCTTGAACTAGAATGTTCTGAGTTGAACCAATTCTAGGCTGTCCATGAATCTCTATCTGCGCTTGCTGATGACCCTGTTGCGCGCCTGGCGTGCACCGCGCCTTGCGCCGGGCGACACGCTGGAGCGGCAACTGCGCGTGCTGCCGAACGACCTCGACATCAACGGCCACATGAACAACGGCCGCTACCTGACGGTGGTCGACCTGATGCTGGTCGAATACTTCGTGCGCACCGGCTTCGCAACAGCCATGCTGCGCCAGGGCTGGAGGCCGATGTCCGGCGGCTCGCTCATCAGCTACCGGCGCGGGCTCAACCCCTTTCAGGTGTACACGCTGCGCTTTCGGCTCGACGCCACCGACCAGCACTGGAACTACATGCGCTTCGAGTTCGTGCGTGGCGACAGGGTGTGCGCGGCCGGCTACATGAAGGGCGCAGCCGTGGGGCGCGGCGGGCTGGTGCCGAACCAGGAGTCGTATGCGGCCATGGGGCTCATGCCGCCGGCGCATGCACTGCCGTTGCCGGTGCGCGACTGGATCGCAGCCGAGCAGGGCGTGATGAACGCGGCCTGGTAAGGCTCAGCGCGTTGGCGGCGCATCGAGCGCCAGGCGCAGCCGCGTGACGTTCGGGTTGCCCGGATCGCGCTGCAGCTTGAAGCCCAGCTTGCGCGCCAGCGCCAGCATGCCGATGTTGTCGTAGAGCGTGATGTCCGCCAGCTGCTTTACGCCGGCTGTCGCGGCCGCGTCGATCAGCTTGCGCATGAGCTTGTGGGCAACGCCGTGGTGCTGCCAGGCATCTGCAATGACGACGGCGAATTCGGCGACGTGCGCCGTCTCGGGCGTTTCGCCGCGCACGTAGCGCACCACGCCCATCTGCTGCTCCACGCCATCGACCTCGGTCGTCGCGATGAGCGCGAGTTCGTGGTCGTAGTCGATGTGCGTCATGCGCCACAGCTCGTCGGGCTGCGGCTTTCGCGGCGACAGCAGGCGGTGGTAGCCCGTTTCTTTCGAGAGTCCGTCCACGAAGGCCGTGTGCATCGCCAGATCGTCGGCGCGGATCGGGCGGATCCGCACCGGCGTACCGTCGCGCAGTTGCCAGTCCTCGACCAGGTGGCTGGGGTAGTCGAGGGCCGGCATGGCATCAGCCGATCACTTCGGGCCAATCGGTGTGGAAGAACTGGCCTTCGGGTTTGTCGGTACGCTCGTAGGTGTGGGCGCCGAAGAAATCGCGCTGAGCCTGCAGCAGGTTCGCCGGCAGGCGCTCGGTGCGGTAGCTGTCGTAGTAGGCCAGCGAGGCGCTGAAGGCCGGCACAGGAATGCCGTTGCTCACCGCCAGCGCCACCACTTCGCGCCAGTTCTGTTGCGTGCGGTTCAGCAGGTCCTTGAAGAACGGGTCGAGCATCAGGTTGCCCAGGGCAGGGTCGGTGCGGAAGGCGTCGGTGATGCGGTTCAGGAAGCGCGCGCGAATGATGCAGCCGCCGCGCCAGATCGACGCGATGCCGCCCAGGTCGAGGCCCCAGTTCTTCTTGTCGCCCATGGTCTTGATGAGGTCGAAGCCTTGCGTGTAGCTGATGACCTTCGACGCATAGAGCGCGTCGTGCACCTTGGCCACCAGCGCTTTCTTTTCGACCGACAGCTCGATCTTCGGCCCCTGCAGCAGCTTGCTGGCCGCCACGCGCTGCTTCTTCTGCGACGACAGCACGCGCGCCTCCACGGCCGCGTTGATGGTGCTGATGACCACCGCGTTCTCGGCCGCGTTGATCAGCGTCCACTGGCCCGTGCCCTTCTGTCCAGCCTTGTCGAGAATCACGTCGACGATGGGCTTGCCCGTCTCCGGATCCTTCTGTTCGAGCGCCTTGGCGGTGATCTGGATCAGGTAGCTCTGCAGCTCGCCGTCGTTCCACTCGTTGAAGATGGCGGCCATCTCGTCGGTGCTGAAGCCGGCCGCCTTGAACAGGCTGTAGGCCTCGCAGATCAGCTGCATGTCGCCGTACTCGATGCCGTTGTGCACCATCTTCACGTAGTGGCCGGCGCCGCCGGGGCCGATGTGAATGACGCAGGGCTCGCCGTCCACCTTGGCCGCGATGCTCTCGAAGATCGGCTTCATCACCTCCCAGGTGGAAAGCGGTCCGCCCGGCATGATCGACGGCCCCTTGCGCGCGCCTTCTTCTCCGCCCGACACGCCCGCGCCGATGAAGCGCAGGCCCTTGCTGGAGAGGTATGCGTCGCGGCGCTCGGTGTCGGTGTAGAGGCTGTTGCCGCCGTCGATGACGATGTCGTCCTTGTCCAGCAGCGGAATGAGCTGCTCGATCACCTGGTCGACCGGCGCGCCGGCCTTCACCATGATCTGGATCTTGCGAGGCTTGGCCAGGCTCTGCACGAACTCTTCCAGCGTCTTCGCGCCGACCAGCTTCTTGCCGGGGTTGGCGGCAATGAAGGCTTCGGTGGTGGCCTCGGTGCGGTTGTACACGCTGACCTGGAAGCCGCGGCTTTCCACATTCAGCACGAGGTTCTGGCCCATCACGGCCAGGCCGATCAGTCCGAAATCGCTTTGCTTGTTGCTGCTCATGACCCGTCTTGCCCTTCTTTCATGTGCGTGCGCCGGAATGTCCCGCGCACGGGTTGGTTCGCGGGTCATTTTGCCGGTGCCGGGCGCAGGGTGGCGTCGGAGGCGGTCTATACCCGCTTGGCAAGCGGGCATGGCTTGGGTATGTTTGGCGCGCATGAGCGAAGCCATCGACACCATCCACCGCTGGTCCACCGACGCCGTGCCGTCCGCGCAGCGGCTGGACTACTGGGTGGGCGCGGTCTGCGAGGGCTTCCTGGAGATGGACGTGACCAGCCCGGTGGCCGGCAGCTTCGGCGCCACGCTCGAATCCGCGCCGCTCGGCCCCATCGTCGTCAACCAGGTGCGCGGCAGCGCACAGGACGTCTACCGCACGCGCCGCGCCATCGCCCACAGCCGCAACAACTACTTCTACCTGCTGTGCAAGACCGACTCGGCCTGGGTGGCCGTGCAGGACGGCCGTTCTGCGCGACTGCTGCCCGGCGATGCGGTGCTGGTCGACTCGCGCCGGCGCTACGAATTTCACCTGCTGCAATCGGCCGACACCATTTCGCTCGAACTGCCGACCGCCTGGGTCGATGCATGGATTCCCGACGCGGGCGACCAGGTGGCGCGGCGCATCGACGGGCAGGCGGGGTGGGGCGGCGTGCTGTGCAGCTTCGTGCAACAGCTGACACCGCAGATGGCAGCAAAGCCGCCACTGCCGGCGGCTTTGCTGGGCGACCAGCTCGGTAGCCTGCTGGCACTGGCCACGGGGCACAGCCCTTCAGAGTCTGGGAGCGAAGGGCGCGCCGCGCTGCGCCGCCGCGTGCTCGACACCACGCGCGAGCGCCATGCAGAGCCGGGCCTCACGGCCGCGGGCGTGGCGCGCGAGCTGGGCATTTCGGAGCGCAGCCTGCACCGCTGCCTGGGCGAAGGCGGTACCACCTTCGCCACCGCGCTGGCGGGCTTTCGCATGCAGGCGGCGCGGCGCATGCTGGCCGATGCACGCTTCGATCGCCTGGGCATCGCGGAGATCGGCTTCCGCGTGGGGCTGACCGATGCCTCGCACTTCGTTCGCCAGTGCCGCAGGCATCTGGGCGCCACGCCGGGTGAGCTGCGCCGCTCGCGGCACTGAGCCGTCGCTCAGATGCTGCGCAGGTTGACCCGCTTCGACAGCGCCTCCGCACTCTCGCGCCGCTCGCTGTAGCGGTCCACAAGGTAGCCCGCGCAGTCGCGCGTGAGCAGCGTGAACTTGACCAGCTCTTCCATCACGTCGACCACTCGCTCGTAATACGGCGAGGGCTTCATGCGGCCGTTCTCCTCGAACTCGAGGAAGGCCTTGGCCACCGACGACTGGTTGGGGATGGTGAGCATGCGCATCCAGCGGCCGAGCACGCGCAGCTGGTTCACGGCGTTGAACGACTGCGAGCCGCCCGACACTTCCATCACCGCAAGCGTCTTGCCCTGCGTGGGCCGCACCGAGCCGACGGACAGCGGGATCCAGTCGATCTGCGCCTTCATGATGCCGGTCATGGCGCCGTGGCGTTCGGGCGATGTCCAGACCATGCCCTCGGACCATTGGGCGAGGTCGCGGAGCTCCTGCACTTTCGGATGGTCTTCCGGTGCGCCGTCGGGCAGGGGCAGGCCGCGGGGGTCGTAGATGCGCGGCTCGGCGCCCAGGGCCTGGAGCAGCCGCGCGGCTTCTTCGGTGAGCAGCCGGCTGTAGGAGCGCTCGCGCACCGAGCCGTAGAGCAACAGGATGCGCGGCGCGTGCGTGGCGCGCTCCGTGGGCAGCAGTTGCCGCAGGTCCGGCCGGTGGAAATGCCCGGCGTCGACGTTCGGCAGTTCAGGGCTTGACGACACGCTGGCCCTTCGCGTCGATGACGGCCTCGCCGTCTTCCTTGGAGAAGGCGCCTTGCTGCGGCCGCGGCAGGATGTCGAGCACCGCTTCCGAAGGCCGGCACAGCCGCGTGCCGAGCGGCGTCACCACGATCGGCCGGTTGATGAAGATCGGGTGTTGCAGCATGAAGCCGATCAGTTCATCGTCGCTCCACTTCGCATCGTCGAGGCCGAGTTCGTCATAGGGCGTGCCCTTGCGGCGCATGACTTCGCGCACCGGCATGCCCATTGCCGCGATCAGTTGCTTCAGCGTCGCGCGATCGGGCGGGGTCTTCAGGTACTCGATGACGGTGGGCTCGTCGCCCGTGTTGCGGATCAGCGCGAGCACGTTCCTCGACGTGCCGCAGGCGGGGTTGTGATAGATCGTGATGTCGTTCATGGAAGTGTGGTGTCGGGTTTCAAAGACTCAGTCGAAGCGCCAGTGCCGCCAGGGTGACCAGCAGCACGGGCAGGGTCAGCACGATGCCGACCTTGAAGTAGTAGCCCCAGCCGATTGCCATGCCCTTCTTCGCGAGCACGTGCAGCCAGAGCAGGGTGGCGAGGCTGCCGATGGGCGTGATCTTCGGGCCGAGGTCGCAGCCGATCACGTTGGCGTAGACCATCGCTTCCTTCACCGCGCCGCTCGCGCTCGACGCGTCGATGGACAGCGCGCCCACCAGCACGGTGGGCATGTTGTTCATGACCGACGAGAGCAGCGCCGAG
The DNA here is from genome assembly GCF_900106655.1 of Variovorax sp. YR634. Taxonomy (NCBI): domain Bacteria; kingdom Pseudomonadati; phylum Pseudomonadota; class Betaproteobacteria; order Burkholderiales; family Comamonadaceae; genus Variovorax; species Variovorax sp. YR634. The sequence goes on along the minus strand of NZ_FNOL01000002.1, from coordinate 390,514 downwards.
AGAAAGCCCGTGCCCATCGCCGCACCCCAGACGCCGCCTTGCGCGAACACATTCAGCAGCGAGGCGATGTAGCTGGTCAGGCCGGCGTTGCGCAGCCCGTAGACCACGAGGTACATGCCCAGCGAGAAGATCACGATCTGCCAGGGCGCGCCGCGCAGCACCCTGCGAATGCCGATCACCGGGCCGCGCCCTGCAACAGCCAGCAGCACGACCGCGCCGAAGGCGGCCACCGCGCTGACCGGCACACCCAGCGGCTCCAGGCCGAAGAAGCCGACGAGCAGCAGTACCAACACGACCCAGCCCGCGCGGAAAGTCGCGGGGTCGCGGATCGCATCCGCAGGCGCCTTGAGTTGGGTCGTGTCGTAGCTTGCCGGGATGCCGCGGCGAAAGAAAAGCATCAGCGCCAGCAGGCTCGCGAGCACCGCCGCGATGTTCACGGGGAACATGACCGAGGCGTACTCGCCGAAGCCGATGCGGAAGAAGTCGGCCGACACGATGTTCACCAGGTTCGAGACGATCAGCGGCAGGCTGGCCGTGTCGGCGATGAAGCCCGCCGCCATCACGAAGGCGAGCGTGGCAGCCGGCGAGAAGCCTAGCGCCACGAGCATCGCCATGACGATGGGCGTAAGGATCAGCGCCGCGCCGTCGTTGGCGAACAGCGCCGACACGGCGGCGCCCAGCAGCACGATGAACGCGAACAGCAACCGCCCGCCCCCGCCGCCCCAGCGCGCCACGTGCAGCGCGGCCCATTCGAAGAAGCCCGCCTCGTCGAGCAGCAAGCTGATGACGATCACGGCGATGAAGGTGGCGGTTGCGTTCCACACGATGCTCCAGACGACGGGGATGTCGGACAACTGGACCACGCCGAGCAATAGCGCGATGACGGCGCCGAGCGAGGCACTCCAGCCGATGCCCAGCCCGCGCGGCTGCCAGATCACCAGCACGAGCGTGAAGACGAAGATCGCAACGGCGCTCAGCATGTCGGCGGGCATCCGACAGCGCAGGTTTCTCCCTCGCAGCAGTTCTCGGTGAGGTAGGCCAGCAGTCCATTCATCTGCTCGAACGCCGCGCGGTAGATGAGGTTGCGGCCCTGCCGCTCCTGCGAGACCAGCCCCGAATGCACGAGCTCCTTGAGATGGAACGACAGGCCCGTGGCCGACACCTCGAGCGCTTCGGTCAGCGCGCCGGGCGTGAGTCCGGCAGGGCCCGCCACCACCAGCGCACGAAACACCCGCAGGCGAACGGGCTGCGCCAGTGCGGCAAGGGATCGGACAACGTCGTTTTCTTCCATAATTCAAGTATCGTTGAATAATTGAATCGAAGCAATACGGCTGGCGCGAATCGGCCATCGCGCTGGCACGCATCGGCCATGCGCAAGTCACCGATGTTCCTTACAGTCGTGCTCCGTCACAAACAAAAGGAGACACACCCACCATGTCCGACACCTATGTTCTCGTCCACGGCGCCTGGCACACCGGCGCAGAAATCGAAGCCGTGGCCGATGGCCTGCGCGCAGCAGGGCACACCGTGTATTGCCCGACGCTCGCTGGCAACAACCCCGGCGACGATCGCTCGAGCATTGGCCTGGAAGACGCCATTGCTTCCGCCGTGCGCTACATCGAGGAAAAGAATCTCACGCAGGTGCGCCTCGTGGGCCACAGCTACGGCGGCATGGTGATCTCGGGCGTGGCGGACCGCATCGCGCCGCGGCTGAAGCGGCTGGTGTACATCAACGCCTTCGTGCCGCTCGATGGCGAATCGCTCAACGACATGGTGCCGCCGCATTACGTGACGATGTTCGACGCCGTCGCGGAGGCCAACGGCAATGCCGTGACCTTGCCCTTCGAGATCTGGCGCGAAGCCTTCATCAACGACGCGGACCTGGCGACCGCGACGGCTGCCTACGGCAAGCTCAACCCGCATCCGTACCGCACCTTCACCGACAAGATCAGGCTGCAGCAGCCGCTGGCCGCGCTGGCGCTGGGCAAGTCGTATGTCAACTGCCTGCAGGACACCGCGCTGCCGCACGGCATGCCGTGGCATCCGCGCCTGTCGGAGCGGCTGGGCCTGTTCCGGCTGGTGGAGTGCCCCGGCAGCCACGAGATGTTCTTCTCGAACCCCCAGAGGCTCGCGCAGGCGATCCTGGAGGCGGGGCGCGACTGACCCCGTTTCGATCGGTCAGTTGCTGCTGCTGAAGAGCGCGTCGTACACGCGGATCGACGCATAGGCGTCGTTCGCGGCATAGCGGATCTGCGCCTCGGTGAGCTGCTTGTTGGCCCAGTTGGAAGTGGTCGCCTTGCGCGACTTGATGAAGCGGCGGTTGAACACCAGAGCCACCGCCGCCTTCACGCCGACCGACTTGCGATAGCCCCGATGGCGGAATTCGTTGTCGATGTCGAACACCGCCTTCGGCTCGATGTTGAGCCGGTTGCGGATCAGCGTGAGGTCGCCCGACAGGCCGAAGCCGACCTTGCGCAGCTCGGTGGAGGCGATCAGCGCGGCCACCACCGGGTTGCACTCGGTGCGGTGAAGCTGAAACAGCCACGCCGTGTCGCGCGTGGAGAACTGCACCACGTGCGGGCCGCCCGACACCTCGTTCTTCGCGAAGGTGGGCTTGGATTCGGTGTCGAAGCCGGCGATGCCCGCGGCGAGCAGCGTGGCGGCGGCACGTTCTGCATCTTGCAGTGTCTGCACGACCACGATGTCTTTCAGGCCGAGGCCTTCGAAGGGTTCGAGCAGCGCGATCTGTTCGCGCTCGGGCAGTGGTGGGAGCTTGGGGTTCTCGCTCACCGGGAGGCTGCTTTCGCTGTCTTTTTCTTCACTGAGGTTTTCTTCACTGCGGCTTTCTTCACTGCTGTTTTCTTTGCGGGTGTTTTCTTCGGCTTCGGTGGCTGGCCCGAGCGCAGCGCTGCTTCATATGCAAGGCGGCCCCACAGGGCGGCTTCCTCGCGGTCTTCGAAAAGATCCGCCGGGGCTTGCCGGTACGACATCGGCATCGACTTGCCCTGGCGCACGTAGGTGAAGGGCGGCAGGTTCAGCTTGTCGAAATGCGCGGCGCTCTCGGCATCGGCCTTGAGGTAGAGCGTGTCCTTGGCGACCAGCGCGATCATGCGGCCTTCGTGCCAGATGCCGTGGCCGCCGAACATGCGGCGCGTTTCGATGCGGCCGAGCCGCTCGAAGGTTTCGTGCAGGCTTTCGACGAATTCGCTCATGCGGTGATCTCGATGCGGTTGCCGTCCGGGTCGAGCACCACGCTCTCGTAGTAGCCATCGCCAGTGCGGCGCGGGCCGTCGAGCAGCGGGTAGCCGTCGGCCTTCAGACGCTGCGTGAGTTCGTCGACCGCAGCGTCTGAGCCCACGCTGATCGCCAGGTGCGTCCAGCCCATGCGCTGCGCGCCGGCTTCGGCCGTCACGGGCGAGAGCGTGCTCGTGGTCATGGCCTCTATGCGCGCGCCGTCGCCCAGGCTCAGGAAGCACGAGGCGAAGCCCTTGGCCGGGTTGACATAACCCGCGCCGGCGGTGGCGCCGAAGTAGTCGACATAGAAGCGCTTGCAGCGTTCGAGATCGGTGGTCCAGAGTGCGATGTGGTCGATGCGCATGGGCACGAAAAGAAGATGGGGTTCAGCCGATGCGCCACGGCGGGCGCGAGGGCGACCAATGGTAGGCGATGCGTTCGCGGCCGCTCGAGGGGTGCCGATCGACCGCACCGCGCTCGAGGCCATAGCGCTCGTAGAAGCGCTGCGCCGACGTGTTGGTGGAGGCAACGTGCAGCCACCAGCCTGTGGGAATGCGCACGCAGGCCTCGTCGAGCAAGGCCTTGCCCAAACCCTGGTTGCGCAGATGGGGCTCGACGAAGAGCTGGGCCACGTACTCGCGCCGCTCCAGCAGCACCATGAACGCCAGCACCTGCCCGTCGCGCTCCGCCAGCACCACTTCGGCGGGCGGGCCGAACTCGGTCTGCACGCGGTGCAGCCAGTAGCCGATCGGCTCGAAATGGGGAACGCCCCGGTTGGCCGCGATCCAGGCGCGGCGCCAGATGCCGGCCAGCACCATGTTCTCTTCGGCGCTGCCTTCGCGCAACCGCAGGTGGAAGGCGGGAATTTGGGCGGCGGACATGCGAACCATGATACGGCGCGGGGCCGCTGTGGTCGATGAGGCGCGGCCCTAGGAGCGCAGGGTTTGCGCGTGGTGCGCTATGTGGTCGGCCATGAAGCTCTGGATGAAGTAGTAGCCGTGGTCGTAGCCCGCGTGGCGGCGCAGCGTGAGCGGCTGGCCCGCCGCGAAGCAGGCGGCCTCGAAGGCCTCGGGGTGCAACTGCTCGGCGAGGAATTTGTCGGCCAGGCCCTGGTCGATGAGGATGCCCTGCGGGTAGGGCGCCACCACCTGCGACTTCATGAGCGCGCTGGCGTCGTGCGCCAGCCACTGCGCACGGTCGGCGCCGGGCTGGCCCAGATAGCCGCCGAGTGCCTTCTCGCCCCATGGGCACTGCGTGGGCGCGCAGATCGGCGCAAAGGCCGAGAGCGACTTGAAGCGCCCCGGATGCCGCAGCGCCAGGGTGAGCGCACCGTGGCCGCCCATCGAGTGGCCGAAGATGCCGATGCGCTCGCCGTCGATGGCGAAGTGCTTCGCGACCAGCGGCAGCAACTCGTGCACGACCCAGCTTTCCATGCGCCAGTGCGTGGCCCATGGCTCTGCCAGTGCGTCGAGGTAGAAGCCGGCGCCGATGCCGAAGTCCCAGTCGTCCTTCGCACCCGGAATGCTTTCCGCTTCGCGGCCTCGCGGGCTGGTGTCGGGCGCGATCAGCGCAAGGCCCAGGCTCGCGGCCATGCGCTGCGCGCCGGCCTTCATCGCGAAGGTCTCCTCGTTGCAGGTCAGGCCCGCGAGGTAGAGCAGGGCGGGCACCCGCTCGTGCGCGACCTGCGGCGGCAGGTAGACCGAGAAGCGCATCGGCAGGCCGATTTCATGCGAGCGGTGTTCGAGAAAGCGCTGCACGCCGCCGAAGGCGTGGTGCTCGGAAAGAGTCTTCGGAGTGTTGTCGGTCATTGCGGGTTCTTGCCGCGCAGGGCGGGCACGAGTTCGAGCACGGCGTCGGCAAAGGTGCGCGGCGCTTCCTGCGGCATGTTGTGGCCCGCGCCGGGCACGAGCCGGTGCGAACGCGGGCCGCTGAAACGGTGTGCGTGGGCCGATGCGTCGGCGGGCGGGCGCACGCCGTCGTCGATGCCGTCGAAGGTGATGGCGGGCACGGTGATCGTGGGCTGGACTGCAAGGCGGCGTTCGATGTCGGCGTAGGCCGGGTCGCCCGGCACGAGGCCGAAGCGGTGGCGGTACGACTGGATCACCACGTCCACGAAATCAGGGTGGTCGAAGGCGGCGGCGCTGCGCTCGAAGGTGGCGTCGTCGAACTTCCAGGTTGGCGACCAGAGCTTCCACAGCAGCTTTGTGAGCGCCTTGCGGTCTTTTTCGAGGCCGGCGCGGCCGCGCTCGCTGTGGAAGTAGTACTGGTACCAGAGGCTGTGCTCGTTGGCCGGCGTGTCCGGCTCCATCGCCTTCGCGATGTTCTGGATGTTGTAGCTGTTGAGGGACACCAGCCCCGCGCAGCGTTCGGGCCACAGCGCCGCGACCACGCAGGCGGCGCGGCCGCCCCAGTCGTAGCCGGCCAGCACGGCACGGTCGATCTTCAGCGCGTCGAGCAGCGCGAGCAGGTCGGCGCCCAGCGCGGCCTGCTCGCCCGAGCGTGGTGTGGCTTCGCTCAGGAAGCGCGTGGCGCCGTAGCCGCGCAGGTACGGCACGATCACGCGGCAGCCCTGGTCGGCCAGCATTGGCGCGACTTCGGCGTAAGTGTGGATGTCGTACGGAAAGCCGTGCATCAGCAGCACGGGAGGCCCGTCGGCGGGGCCTGCTTCGAAGTAGGCGATTTCGAGAACGCCCGCTTCGATCTTGTGCAGGGGCTCCATGCGATTCATGGCGAGCGCCTCCCGGGGTTTAGTAGAGAACCACGCCGCGAATGGATTCGCCGCGCTTCATCAGGTCGAAGCCCTTGTTGATGTCCTCCAGCGGCATGGTGTGCGTGATCAGGTCGTCGATGTTGATCTTGCCTTCCATGTACCAGTCGACGATCTTCGGCACGTCGGTGCGCCCGCGTGCGCCGCCGAAGGCCGAGCCTTCCCACTTGCGGCCCGTGACCAGCTGGAACGGCCGCGTGCTGATCTCCGCACCCGCTTCGGCCACGCCGATGATGATGCTGCGGCCCCAGCCCTTGTGCGTGCATTCGAGCGCCTGGCGCATCACCTTGGTGTTGCCGATGCACTCGAAGCTGTAGTCGGCGCCGCCGTCGGTAAGCTGCACGATGGCGTCGACGACGTTCTCGGTGTCCTTGGGGTTGATGAAGTGCGTCATGCCGAACTTGCGGGCCATGGCCTCACGCTCGGGGTTCAGGTCCACGCCGATGATCTTGTCGGCACCCACCATCCTGGCGCCCTGGATCACGTTCAGCCCGATGCCGCCGAGGCCGAACACCACCACGTTGGCGCCGGCTTCCACCTTGGCCGTGAAGATCACCGCGCCGATGCCGGTGGTGACGCCGCAGCCGATGTAGCAGACCTTGTCGAAGGGGGCGTCTTCGCGGATCTTGGCGAGCGAGATTTCAGGGGCGACCGTGTAGTTGCTGAAGGTCGACGTGCCCATGTAGTGAAAGATCGGCTTGCCGTCGAGGCTGAAGCGCGAGGTGGCGTCGGGCATCAGGCCCTTGCCCTGCGTGCCGCGGATCAGCTGGCACAGATTCGTCTTGCGGCTCAGGCAGAACTTGCACTGGCGGCATTCGGGCGTGTACAGCGGGATGACGTGGTCGCCCTTTTTCAGCGTGGTGACGCCGGGGCCGACATCGACCACGATGCCCGCGCCTTCATGGCCGAGGATCGCGGGGAAGATGCCTTCGGGGTCGGCGCCCGAGAGCGTGTAGTAGTCGGTGTGGCAGATGCCGGTGGCCTTGATCTCGACCAGCACTTCGCCGAATTTCGGGCCTTCGAGGTCCACGGTTTCGATGGTGAGCGGGGCTCCGGATTTCCAGGCGACGGCGGCTTTGGTTTTCATGGCGAGTGTGATTCTTCAGAAAGGCGAAGCGGTAAGGATACCCAGACGACGTTCAAACAGGGCCGGCGGGAAAGATTCCCGACATTCCCACAAAGCCGGGCAGGTGGCGAAAGTCCCAGACCCAGTTTCGCAGTGCGGGAAATTCATCGAGAGAAATGCCGCCTTCGCCGGCGAGCGCGACGTAGGGGAAGCAGGCGAGGTCGGCAATGGTCGGCTCGGGTGGGGACGCAAGCCAGCGCAGGCCCGCGCTGGCCTGTTCGGCAAGATGGTCGTCGAGCACGCGGAACACGGCGCGGGCGCCGCTGCGGCAGGCTTCGATGTCGAGGTGGTGGTAGCCCAGTGCGTCGTGCAGCCGTGCGGCCGAGGCGGTGCGGGTGATGTCGTCGGCAGTGGCGAGCCACATCGCGACCTGGCCGCGCAGCTTCGGGTCGGCGGGGTACCAGCGGCCTTGCGCGTCGTAGCGGCTTGCCAGGTAGACCAGGATGGCCTGTGCATCGCGCAGCACGAAGCCGTCGTCGTCGATCACCGGGAGCTGGCCGAGCGGGTTGATGTTCGCCAGGAATGCGGCGGATTTGTGCTCGCGGCCGGGAAAGAAATCGACCGGCACCGTTTCGTACGCGACACCCAGCCAGGCCAGCATCTGCCGCACCTTGAAGCAGTTGCCCGACAGCGGGTAGTCGTACAGCTTCAGCGTCGTCATGCCGCTGCCCTCACGCCGAAGCGCATGCCGCGCTCGCGCAGCCATCGCCGATAAGTGACGGAGGATGTGTCGCCGCGCGTCGGCGTTTCGGCACGGCCTTCGAGCGGCATGCGCTTGAAGGCATGGTTCTCCAGGATGGGCTTGTCCTGGCCGAAGATGGTGTGCTGGAAGGCGATGAGCTCGGCATCGGTGGAGTCGTCGTCGTAGCAGGCGAGCAGCGTGTGGGCGACAACGTGCTCGTCGTCGATGGGCTGAAGAAAAAGGCCGATCGCGTCGAGCGCGCCCGCACGGAAGCTCGATTTGTAGAGCATGGCCGAGAAGGGCTGCATCACGCGGTACTTGTAGAGCACCTCGCTGCCCGAATCGTGGGCGGCGGAAGCGCGCGGCTGCCAGAAGCGGCAGTCGGTGGCCCAGATCTCGCCGGTGGCGGGCTCGACCTGCACCTGATACTGCGCCACCTCGGTGTGCGGCACCTTGCCGAGGTAGTCGGCATGCACGAAGGGAAAGTGCGCCATGTCGAGGAAGTTCTCGATCACGCGCAGGCCCGACACCGCGACGCCGATGCCGCCGCAGTCGATGATGCGGCGGCCGGGTTCGCTGTGCTCGGGAAAGTCGAACAGGGCGCGCGCGGGTCGGCCGCTGGGGCAGACCCAGAAGTAGCCGTAGCGCGACTTCACAGTAAGCGGCTGGTCGCCGAGGCGGCATTGGGGCGTGCCGTCGGCGTCGGTCCAGAGCTGCACGGTTTCGCCGAGCAGGCGGGTCGTGCGGGGCGTGGTCGTCGCGGGCCCGACGACCAGCCAGTCGTCGAGCATGTTGGGGTCGTTGGTGACGAAGGGCATGGGTGCTTTCAGCCTTGGGGCAGGGCTTCGATGCCGGCGCGCAGTTCGCGGGCGGCGGTGTGCAGGGTCTTCATGGCGGGCGAGCCGGGCGCTGCATCGGTCCACAGGTGGACGAAGGCAAGCCGGGGCTGGGCGTCGAGGACGAGGGCGACGGTGTTCACGTCGTCGAGCAGGCCGCGCCAGGCGGCTGAGACCGCATCGGCTGTCAGGCCGCGCTGTGCCAGCGTTTCTCGCACCGTGCCGGCGGGCGCACGCACGGTCAGCGTGCGGCAGAAGTGCCAGCCGGTGGGGATGGCGCCTTCCAGTTCGGCGGGCGCGGGCGGCACTTCGGGCGACAGGTGAACCCACAGCATCCCTGCGGCCTCCATCGTGCCGAAGGTCTTCGCGCAGACGTTGCGCGGAGCCTGCATGGCCGGATGCGCCGGAATGCTGGTGCACTGCCCGCTGCCCGCCGCGTACTGCCAGCCGTGGTACGCGCAGGCCAGGCGGTTGTCGACGACCTGGCCCAGCGTGAAGCGCACGCTGCGGTGCGGGCAGCGGTTCTCCCAGGCCTGGGCGGTGCCGTCGGCGGCGCGCCAGAGCGCGAGCTCCTGGCCCTCGGCAAAGCCGGCGACGATGTTGGTGCCGGCGCGCAGGTCGGCCGAGCGCGCGACGGGGTGCCAGGTGGCGGTGTTCTGTGTGTTCATGGATCGTGGGGGAGCAAGGCTGGGCGCCGGTGATACCGTAACGCTTCCGCCGCATCGATGAAAGCCACATGAAGAGACGCTACTTTTCATTCCTGCAACGCCGGGCCTCATGAGCCGGATCGATCTCGCCCTTGTAGAGGCCTTCGTACTGATCGCCCGGAGCGGCAGTCTCACCAAGGCCGAAAGCCTCTCGGGCGTGTCCAAGGCCACTTTGAGCCGGCAGCTCACGCGGCTGGAGAAATTGCTTGGCGCGCAGTTGCTGATGCGCAGCCCCCGCCGCATTGCGCTCACCGAGGCCGGCCGCGCGTTCTTTGCGCGCGGCGAAGGGCTGCTCGACGAAGTGACGGGCCGGCTCGAAGCGGCCAGCACCGAGATCCACGCGCTGACGACGGGCGTCTCGGGCGGCCTCTCGCTGCTGTCGGACACGCAGTTCAGCACCTCCTTCGTCTGCCATGTCGTCAAGCTGTTCCTGGAAATGCACCCGGACGTGCGCTGCCAGCTCGACGTGGCGAACGGCTTCCATGCGCCGCAGATCGGCGATGTCGACTGCTACGTGTGCTCCGAGCCGCCCGATGCGCCGAACCTCGTGGCCAAGCTGCTCGGGCGGCTGAACTACGGGCTGTATGCGAGCCCGCAGTACCTGGCGCGCCGCGGCACGCCGTCGTCGCCTGAAGAGCTGGCCACGCACCAGTCCATAGTGATGAAGGAGCCTTCGGTGCGTTCGCAGGTGCTGCTGGTGTCGGGCGCATCGAGCTTTGCCTTCCAGCCCGAGCCCGCCTTTGAGACCAACGACCACTGGGTCATGAAGACTTTCTGCATCGACGGCCTGGGCATCGCGCTGCTGCCGGCCTTCTTCGTGCGGCCCGAGCTGGAGCAGGGCGTGCTGGTGCCGGTGCTGCCGCAGTGGCAGCCCGAGCCGCGGCGCATCTACTGTGCCTACCAACGGCAGCGCTACATGGGGCAGAAGCTGCGCTCGTTCGTCGACCTGATGGCGCGCTGCGTGGTCGACATCGATTCGTACAACTACTACGTCGGATCGTCCACGGCGCGGCGCCGCAGGACGGCCGCGAGACCATAATTGCAGTCCGCCAGACCCTCATCCATCATGAAGAAAATCCTCGTCCTCAACGGCCCCAACCTCAACCTGCTCGGCACGCGCGAGCCCGAACAGTACGGACGCGACACGCTGGCCGACGTCGAGCGCCTGTGCAAGGACACGGGCGCGAAGCTGGGCGTGGAGATCGAATGCCGCCAGTCGAACCACGAAGGCGTGCTGATCGACTGGATCCAGGAAGCCGGCCGCGAAGTGGCGGCGGGCAACATGCTCGGCGTGGTGATGAACCCCGGCGCCTACACCCACACGTCGATTGCGCTGCACGATGCGATCAAGGGCGCGAGCGTGCCGTTGATCGAGCTGCACATCTCGAACGTGCACGCGCGCGAGGAGTTTCGCCACCACTCGTACATCTCGCCCGCGGCGAAGGGAATCATCGTGGGGCTGGGCGTGAAGGGCTACACCTTGGCCATCGCGGCCCTGGTGCCCTGACCCTCATACTTCTAGTACAGCTGCTTCGGCGCCGTGGCCTTCCAGCTGCGGCTGATGCGCCCGGCGCTGTCGATGCTTTCGAGGTGCACGTCGAAGCCCCAGAGCCGCGCGACGTGCTTCAGCACTTCTTCCGCCCCGTCGTGCAGCGGCAGGTTGTTGCGCTGCGTGTGACGCAGCGTCAGCGAACGGTCGCCGCGCGTGGCCACGCTCCACACCTGGATGTCGGGCTCGCGGCTGCTGATGTCGTACTGGCGTGACAGCGATTCGCGCAGCGCCTGGTAGCCGCTGTCGTCGTGGATGGCGGATACCTCCAGCTCGGCCTCGCTCTGGAAGTCGCGGATCGAGAACAGGCGGAAGTCGCGCATCGTCTTCGGGCTCAGGAACTGGCCGATGAAGCTCTCGTCCTTGAAGTTGCGCATCGCGTAGTCGAGCGTCTTGAGCCAGTCGCTGCCCGCGAAGTCGGGGAACCAGCGGCGGTCTTCCTCGGTCGGCTTCTCGCAGACGCGCCGCAGGTCGGTGTACATCGCGAAACCCAGCGCATACGGGTTGATGCCGCTGTAAGCGCGGTGTCCCACTGGCGGCTGGAAGATCACGCCCGTGTGCGAACTGAGCCATTCCATCATGAAGCCGTCGGCCAGCTGGCCGCGGTCGTACATGGTGTTGAGCAGCGTGTAGTGCCAGAAGGTGGCCCAGCCTTCGTTCATCACCTGGGTCTGGCGTTGCGGGTAGAAGTACTGCGCGATCTTGCGCACGATGCGCACCACTTCGCGCTGCCAGGGTTCGAGCAGCGCGGCGTTCTTCTCGATGAAGTAGAGCAGGTTCTCCTGCGGCTCCGACGGAAAGCGTTTTGACGAATCAGACTCGGCCGCCTGCTCGCTCTTGCGCGGCAGCGTGCGCCACAGGTCGTTCACCTGCTGCTGCATGTGGCGCTCGCGCTCGGTACGCTGGGCACTCTCTTGCGCCAGCGAGCGCTTCTGCGGGCGGCGATAGCGGTCGACGCCGTAGTTCATGAGCGCGTGGCAGGAGTCGAGCAGTTCCTCGACCGCGTCGAGGCCGTGGCGCTCCTCGCACTCGGCGATGTAGTGCCGTGCGTAGACGAGGTAGTCGATGATGGACGACGCATCGGTCCACATGCGGAACAGGTAGTTGCCCTTGAAGAAGCTGTTGTGGCCGTAGGCCGCATGCGCGATCACCAGGGCCTGCATGGCCATGGTGTTTTCTTCCATCAGGTAGGCGATGCACGGATCGGAGTTGATGACGATCTCGTAGGCCAGCCCCATGTGCCCGCGGCGGTAGTTCTTCTCGGTGGCGATGAACTGTTTGCCGTACGACCAATGGCGATAGATCATCGGCATGCCCACACTCGCGTAGGCGTCCATCATCTGTTCGGCCGTGATGACCTCGAGCTGGTTCGCGTACACGTCGAGGCCATAGCCCTTGGCGGTCTTGGCGATCTCGGTGTGATATGTCTCGATAAGGTCGAATGTCCAGTCGGAAGGGCTGGGCAGGCGTTCGAGCCGAGGGGGGACGATGATGGCGCTCATGACGTGACCCCTTCCTTCTTGAACAGGTCGCGGAAAACCGGATAGATGTCTTGCGCGTCGGACACCTTGCGCATGGCGAAGTTGGGCGCGACGCCCTCGAGCTGCTGGTACTCCTGCCACAGGTTCTGCTCGGTCTCGGCCACCTGCACGTAGGCGTAGTAGCGCACCACCGGCAGGATGTTCTCGACCAGCAGCTCGCGGCAGCGGCCGCTGTCCTGGTGCCAGTTGTCGCCGTCGCTGGCCTGTGCGCCGTACACGTTCCATTCGCCGCTGGGGTAGCGCGCCTTGATGATCTCGTCCATCAGTACCAGCGCGCTCGACACCACGGTGCCGCCGGTTTCGGTGGCGTGGAAGAACTCTTCTTCAGTCACCTCCTGCGCCTGCGTGTGATGGCGCAGGAACACGAGGTCGATGGTCTCGTAGTGCCGCGTGAGGAACATGTACAGCAGCATGAAGAAGCGCTTGGCCATGTCCTTGCGCGCCTCGTCCATCGAGCCCGACACGTCCATGAGGCAGAACATCACGGCCTTGGCACTGGGCACCGGCGTCTTCACGCGGTTGCGGTAGCGCAGGTCGATGGGGTCGATGTAGGGCACGTGCCGCATGGTGCGGCGCAGCTCGGCGATGCGCTCTTCGGTCTCGCGGATTTCCTTCTGGATGAGCGCTGAAGTGACCTGCGGATGCAGCTTCAGGTGTTCGAGGTGCGCTTCCAGGCGCTTGAGCTCCTTGCGCGGTTCGCCGCCCAGCGCGATGCGGCGGGCGAGCGCACCGCGCATCGAGCGCACCACGTGCAGGTTGTTGGGCGAGCCGTCGCTGGTGAAGCCGGCGCGGTGGCTCTTCCACTCGGGCACGTCGGCGATCTGCGTGCGAATGAGGTGCGGCAGCGCGAGGTCGTCGAAGAACACGCGCATGAACTCTTCGCGCGTGAGGCGGAAGACGAAGTCGTCCTCGCCTTCGCCGCTGTCGCTGGCCTCGCCGCTGCCGGAACCACCGCTGCCCCCGCCTTCGGGGCGCTTGATGCGGTCGCCTTTCAGGTACTCCTGGTTGCCCGGATGCACGTACTCGCGGTCGCCGCCGCGTGCATGCCCGAACACCGGCTCGGACACGTCGTGGCGCGGCAGGGTCACGTCTTCGCCTTGCTCCAGCTCGCGGATGTTGCGGCCGCTGACGGCGCGCCTCACCGCTTCCTGGATCTGCCCCTTGTAGCGCCGAAGGAAGCGCTCGCGGTTGCCAATGGACTTGTTCTTGCCCGATAGCCGGCGGTCGATGATCTGCTGCAGGATGGCCACGATGTTGTCAAAGCTCCTTGCAAAGAGAGAACGAACGAAGGGTCGTCTTTTTTATGAACTCTTGCGCACCCGCAGATACCACTCGCAGAGCAGGCGAACCTGCTTGGCCGTGTAGCCCTTCTCGACCATGCGGGTCACGAAGTCTTCGTGCTTCTTCTGTTCGTCGGCGCTGCTCTTGGTGTTGAAGCTGATCACCGGCAGGAGCTCTTCGGTGTTCGAGAACATCTTCTTCTCGATCACCGCGCGCAGCTTCTCGTAGCTGGTCCACGCCGGGTTGCGCCCCGCGTTGCCGGCCCGTGCGCGCAGCACGAAGTTGACGATCTCGTTGCGGAAGTCCTTCGGGTTGCCGATGCCGGCGGGCCGCTCGATTTTTTCGAGTTCGCCATTGAGCGAGGCGCGATCGAACACTTCGCCGGTGTCGACGTCGCGGAACTCCTGGTCCTGGATCCAGTAGTCGGCGTAGGTGACGTAGCGGTCGAAGATGTTCTGGCCGTACTCGCTGTAGCTCTCGAGGTAGGCGGTCTGGATCTCCTTGCCGATGAACTCGGCGTAGCGCGGCGCCAGCAGCTCCTTGATGTAGCTGATGTACTTCTGCTCGATCTCGGGCGCGAACTGCTCGCGCTCGATCTGCTGTTCGAGCACATACATCAGGTGCACCGGGTTCGCGGCCACTTCCGAGCTGTCGAAGTTGAAGACCTTCGAGATGATCTTGAAGGCGAAGCGCGTGGACACACCGCTCATGCCTTCGTCGACGCCCGCGTAGTCGCGGTACTCCTGGATCGACTTGGCCTTGGGGTCGGTATCTTTAAGGTTCTCGCCGTCGTACACCTGCATCTTGCTGAAGGTGCTGGAGTTCTCGGGCTCCTTCAGGCGCGTGAGCACCGAGAGCTGGGCCATCATGCGAAGCGTTCCGGGCGCGCAGGGTGCCTGGGCCAGCGACGAGTTGCGCACGAGCTTCTCGTAGATCTTGATTTCTTCCGAGGCGCGCAGGCAGTAGGGCACCTTGACGATGTAGATCCGGTCGAGGAAAGCCTCGTTGTTCTTGTTGTTGCGGAAGGCCTTCCACTCGCTCTCGTTGCTGTGCGCGAGCACGATGCCGTCGAACGGGATGGCGCCGAAGCCTTCGGTGCCCTTGAAGTTGCTTTCCTGCGTTGCCGTGAGCAAGGGGTGCAGCACCTTGATGGGCGCCTTGAACATTTCCACGAACTCCAGCAGGCCCTGGTTGGCCAGGCACAGGCCGCCGGAGTAGGCGTAGGCGTCCGGGTCGTCCTGGGCATAGGTTTCGAGCTTGCGGATGTCGACCTTGCCGACCAGCGAGGAAATGTCCTGGTTGTTCTCGTCGCCGGGCTCGGTCTTGGCGACGGCGATCTGCCGCAGCACCGACGGGAAGCGCTTGACGATCTTGAACTGGCGGATGTCGCCGCCGTACTCCTCGAGCCGCTTGACGGCCCAGGGCGAGAGAATTCGATTCAGGTACCGGCGGGGGATGCCGTATTCTTTTTCAAGGATCTCGCCGTCTTCGAGCGTGTCGAAGAGGCCGAGCGGGGATTCGTTCACCGGCGAGCCCTGGATGGCGTAGAAGGGCACGTGCTCCATCAACTGCTTCAGGCGTTCGGCGATCGAGCTCTTGCCGCCACCGACCGGGCCCAGCAGGTAAAGGATTTGCTTCTTTTCTTCCAGCCCCTGGGCTGCGTGTCGGAAATAGGACACTACCTGTTCTATGGCGTCTTCCATGCCATAGAACTCCTTGAACGCCGGATAGATCTTGATGACCTTGTTGGCGAAGATGCGCGAAAGACGGGGGTCGTTGCGCGTGTCGACCAGCTCCGGGTCGCCGATGGCCTTGAGCATGCGCTCGGAGGCAGTGGCGTAGGCCGTGGGGTCACGCTTGCAGATATCCAGGTAGTCCTGCAGCGAGATGACTTCCTCGCGGGTGCGCTCGTAGCGGGCGGCAAAGTTGCTGATCACATCCATGGTCACGCCTCCATCAAGTCAGTGGGCTTTTAGCCCGATGGCGTGCAGCAAAGGCCTTGCGCAACATTTAAAGGTGTGCCTGCCCATGGCTGCATGCCGCGGAAAACTCCCTTACAACAATCTGCTAACAATCAGCATAAAGCAAAGATTGAACCCGGCAAATCATTTGTTAATTCAGAACCACACGGACGAGTAAAGTTCAACGAAAAACAAGGAACAAATTTCCGGATTTCAGTTAAATTCAAAGGCTCGCTTTCCCAATTCTCCCCGGGTGAAAACACCTATGCCAAATGGCTATCGTCCGTTTTTGCCTTTTCTCCGGGAAAGCATCGCCTATTGAGCCTCGGGGCTCAAAAAAACGGGCGTCTCCTGCAATAACGCGCGGTCTGTCGTTTGGTTTATTGCACAGCCAAAAAAAATATAAAAGCAATCCTCGCGCCACTTTTTGATGGGCCGCTTGCGCGTGTTGGCGTGGGAAGGAAGCTTGGGCGCGGGTCGGCATGTACCGCAGAGGTGCAGGACGCACTGCCAATGTGCCTGCTACGGGCCTGGGAGGCCTGGATGCACCAGTCCGGCGACTCCAGCATGACAAAGGGCCGCTAAGCGGCCCTGGTTGGAGGTGGTGGCATCCACTGAAGTGAAGCCCCCGGCGTTACATATCTCAGATGGAGAACAGGTCCGACGTGTAACGCTGGCGCCGGATGAGGCAGGGATTCAGGCAGCTGGCCAGTCCCTGCACGCCTTTGGTGCTCACAAGCCAGCTCAGCTGAAGAATTCCTTCGCCTTGTCGAACCAGCCCTTGTCGGTCGGGCTGTGCTTCTCGCCGCCCTTCTTGAGCGACTCGTCGAGGTCCTTCAGCAGCTTGCGCTGGAACTCGGTGAGCTTCACCGGCGTCTCGACGCGCACGTGGCAGTAGAGGTCGCCGGGGTAGCTCGAGTTGACGCCCTTGATGCCCTTGCCGCGCAGGCGGAACTGCTTGCCGCTTTGCGTACCTTCGGGAATGTCGATGGCCGCCGCGCCCTTGAGCGTGGGCACGTTGATCTCGCCGCCCAGCGCCGCCGTGGTCATGCTCACGGGCACCACGCAGTGCAGGTTGTCGCCGTCGCGCTCGAAGATGTCGTGCTTCCTGAGCCGGATCTCGATGTACAGGTCGCCCGGCGGGCCGCCGTTGACGCCGGGCTCGCCGCTGCCGGTCACGCGCATGCGCTGGCCGTCGTCGATGCCTGCGCGGATCTTCACTTCGAGCGTCTTGTTGCGCTTGATCTTGCCCTGGCCGTGGCACACGGTGCAGGGCTCTGGAACGATCTTGCCGCTGCCGTGGCAGGTAGGGCAGGTCTGCTGCACGCTGAAGAAGCCCTGGCGCATCTGCACCGCGCCCGCGCCGTGGCAGGTCGTGCAGGTGATGGGCTTGGTGCCGGGCTTCGCGCCCGAGCCATGGCAGGTGTCGCACTCGTCCCAGGTGGGGATGCGGATCTCGGTGGTCTTGCCTTCTGCAGCCTCTTCGAGCGAGATCTCCATCGCGTAGCTCAGGTCGCTGCCGCGGAACACCTGGCGGCCGCTGCTGGTGCGGCCTCGGCCGCCGCCGCCGAACACGTCGCCGAAGATGTCGCCGAAGGCTTCCGCGAAACCGCCGAAGCCTTCGGCGCCCGGGCCGCCGCGCATGTTGGGGTCGACGCCGGCATGGCCGTACTGGTCGTAGGCCGCGCGCTTCTGTCCGTCGGACAGCATTTCGTAGGCTTCCTTCACCTCCTTGAACTTGGCCTCGGCCTCCTTCGAGGTGTCGCCGTGGTTGCGGTCGGGGTGGTGCTTCATCGCAAGCTTGCGATAAGCCTTCTTGATTTCTTCCTCGCTCGCGTTCTTGGGGACGCCGAGGGTTTCGTAGTAGTCGCGTTTGGTGGCCATGGCAGGTCGATCAGCAGATCAGGGAAGCAGCGGGAACTCGGGTAACTTGAAGCGAGAAAGGCTGGAGCACCTTTTCAGGTGTTCCAGCCTTGCTCAAGGGACTGAAGATCAGCCCTTCTTGACTTCCTTCACTTCGGCGTCGACCACGTTGTCGTCGGCCTGCGCGCTTGCAGCAGCTTCCGCGCCACCCGGGCCGGAGGCGGCCGAGGCGCCGGCCGCGGCCTGCGATTCGGCGTACATCTTCTCGCCCAGCTTCTGGCTTGCGGTCATCAGCGTGTTGGTCTTTTCCTCGATCGCGGTCTTGTCTTCACCCTTGAGGGCTTCTTCCAGGTCCTTGATCGCTGCTTCGATCGCGTCCTTCTCGGCGGCTTCGAGGCTTGCACCATGTTCGCCCAGCGACTTCTTCACGCTGTGCACCATTGCCTCGCCCTGGTTGCGCGCCTGCACGATTTCGAGCTTCTTCTTGTCGTCTTCGGCGTTGAGTTCGGCGTCCTTCACCATCTTCTGGATCTCGTCCTCGGACAGGCCCGAGCTCGCCTTGATGGTGATCTTGTTTTCCTTGCCGGTGCCCTTGTCCTTCGCGCCGACGTGCAGGATGCCGTTGGCGTCGATGTCGAAGCTCACCTCGATCTGCGGCGTGCCGCGCGATGCCGGCGGAATGCCTTCGAGATTGAATTCGCCGAGCGCCTTGTTGCCCGCGGCGATGTCGCGCTCGCCCTGGAACACCTTGATGGTCACGGCCGGCTGGTTGTCTTCGGCGGTCGAGAAGGTCTGCGCGAACTTAGTCGGGATCGTCGTGTTCTTGGCGATCATCTTCGTCATCACGCCGCCCATCGTTTCGATGCCCAGCGACAGCGGGGTCACGTCGAGAAGCAGCACGTCCTTGCGGTCGCCCGAGAGCACCTGGCCCTGGATGGCGGCGCCGACAGCCACGGCTTCGTCGGGGTTCACGTCCTTGCGCGGCTCCTTGCCGAAGAAGGCCTTCACCTTGTCCTGCACCTTGGGCATGCGGGTCATGCCGCCGACCAGAATCACGTCGTTGATGTCGCCCACGCTGATGCCGGCGTCCTTGATGGCCACGCGGCAGGGAGCGATGGTGCGCTCGATCAGCTCGTCGACCAGGCTTTCGAGCTTGGCGCGGGTGAGCTTGATGTTCAGGTGCTTCGGACCCGAGGCATCGGCCGTGATGTAGGGCAGGTTGATGTCGGTCTGCGCGCTGTTCGACAGTTCGATCTTGGCCTTTTCAGCGGCTTCCTTCAGGCGCTGCAGGGCCAGCACGTCCTTGCTCAGGTCGACGCCCTGGTCCTTTTTGAACTCGCCGATGATGTAGTCGATGATGCGCTGGTCGAAGTCTTCGCCGCCCAGGAAGGTGTCGCCGTTGGTCGACAGCACTTCGAACTGCTTCTCGCCGTCGACGTCGGCAATTTCGATGATCGACACGTCGAAGGTACCGCCGCCGAGGTCATACACGGCGATCTTGCGGTCGGCCTTGTCCTGCTTGTCGAGGCCGAAGGCCAGGGCGGCAGCGGTGGGCTCGTTGATGATGCGCTTGACGTCCAGGCCCGCGATGCGGCCGGCGTCCTTGGTGGCCTGGCGCTGGGCGTCGTTGAAGTAGGCCGGCACCGTGATCACGGCTTCGGTCACGGTTTCGCCGAGGTAGTCTTCGGCGGTCTTCTTCATCTTGCGCAGGATGTCGGCGCTGACCTGTTGCGGGGCCATCTTCTTGCCGCGCACTTCCACCCATGCGTCGCCGTTGTCGGCCTTGGCGATGGTGTAGGGCATCAGGTCGATGTCCTTCTGGACTTCCTTTTCCTCGAACTTGCGGCCGATCAGTCGCTTGATCGCGTACAGCGTGTTCTTGGGGTTGGTAACGGCCTGGCGCTTGGCCGAGGCACCGACCAGCACTTCACCGTCTTCCTGGTACGCGACGATCGACGGCGTGGTGCGCGCACCTTCCGAGTTCTCGATCACACGCGTGGTGTTGCCTTCCATGATCGACACGCACGAGTTGGTGGTGCCGAGGTCGATGCCGATGATCTTTGCCATGTTCTTTACTCCTGAAAGCCTGAAAAATATGTTGTTATGAACTTGTGGATAACCCGTCGCGATTCAAGGTATGAAGCGGGGATTTCCTGTGGGAATCTTGTGTGCTGGCGAATGCCGCGGATTACTTCGGCGCGCTGACCGTGACCAGCGCCGGGCGCAGCACGCGCTCGTTGATGGTGTAGCCCTTCTGCAGCACGCTCACCACGGTGTTCGGCTCCTGGTCGGCGGGCACCACCGAGATGGCCTGGTGCTGGTGCGGGTCGAACTTGGTGCCGGGTGCGGGGGCCACTTCGATCACCTTGTTGCGTTCGAGCGCGCTCTTGAGCTGGCGCAGCGTGGCTTCGGCGCCTTCGCGGATCTGCTCGGGGGTGGCGTCCTTGATGGCCAGGCCGGCTTCGAGGCTGTCGGTCACCGGCAGCAGGCTCTCGGCAAAGGCCTCGACGGCGAACTTGCGGGCCTTGGTGATCTCGTCGTCGGCGCGGCGACGGGCGTTCTGCACATCGGCCTGGGCGCGCAGGTACTGGTCGGCCAGTTCGGCATTCTTGGTCTGCAGGGCGGCGAGCTCGCCTTGTGCCACGGCCAGGG
Organism: Variovorax sp. YR634; assembly: GCF_900106655.1. Lineage (NCBI taxonomy): Bacteria > Pseudomonadati > Pseudomonadota > Betaproteobacteria > Burkholderiales > Comamonadaceae > Variovorax > Variovorax sp. YR634. Next base: position 370,315 of record NZ_FNOL01000002.1, on the reverse strand, counting down.
CGTCGAGCGCCTCGGCTTCGTTGGCGGCGTGCGCAGCCTCCAGTTCTTCGGGGCTTGGCTCGCCTTGCAGCATTTGAGAATTCTGTGCGGATTGTTGCGGGTCAGACATTTTTCAAAGAACCGGCGTGTGCCGGAAAACAAACGTTAGCCAGCCACATGGGGCTGGCCCAAAGCATTTCAAGCGAAAAAACGCGGCCAAAAGGGCCGCGGAGGCATGAAAAAGGCCCGGAATCGGGCCTTGGAGCCGTCGGCTCGAATGCTCAGTGTGCGTCCAGGAGCTCGACGTCGAACTTCAGGGTGGCGTTCGGGGGGATCACGCCGCCGGCGCCGCGGGCGCCATAGCCCAGCGATGCGGGAATGATCAGCGTGCGCTTGCCGCCGATCTTCATGCCGGCCACGCCTTCGTCCCAGCCCTTGATGACCTGGCCCGCGCCCAGCGAGAACGCGAACGGGTCGTTGCGGTCGCGGCTCGAATCGAACTTGGCGCCTTGCACGCCGTCGTTGTAGAGCCAGCCGGTGTAGTGCACGTGCACGTGCTGGCCAGCCTTGGCTTCGGCGCCGGTGCCGACTTCGGTGTCTTCGTATTGCAGGCCGGAGGGAGTGGTGGGCATGAGAAACGCTCCTTGCGTCGATGTGAGATCAGTGGATCGAAGGCGCGGAGTTTACCGATGCCGGGCAGGCAGGCCTGTGGTCCGTCAGCTCTGGCTGGTGTCGTCGGAAGGGGGCGCGGGTGTGGACGCAGGTGCCGCCACCGGGGCTGGAGCGGGTGCGGCCGCTGGAGAAACCGGCGCGGCGGGCGATGCGGCCGCTGCGGGTGCCGCTGCTTTCTTGAGTTGTCCCAGTTGCCATTTGCCGGCAAAGGCCTGCAGGTCGGAAAGGCGCTTGAGCAGGTCCTGGCCGCTGAGCGTGAGGCTGTAGCCGTCGCTGCCGTGGCCGACGATGCCGGCTTCGCGCAGTTCCTTGATGCGGGTGTTGAGCGTGTTGGGAGTGATGCTGCCCACGCTGTCCTGAAGCAAACGGAAGGTCTGCGCATGGCCGTCGCGCAGGGCCCAGAGCACGCGCAGCGCGTAGCGGGCTTCGAGCAGGGCGAGCAACTGGCTGACGGCTGCGTTTTCCTTGGTACTCATCGACATCATCTCCTCGAAGCGTTCTTGTGGTTGGTATGAACCGTCTCGTTGGCCGGCGACTATAGCGCAATCGATGGGGATGCTACTAGTTTTATAGCTGTCAGGGCATGCTGCATGCGGGTTGTGAGACAAACACTCACAAATTGGTGTAGTTGGCCATGGCTTCGCCCAGGCGGATCGCGCGGGTGGGCGACCAGTCCTGGTTGAAGGCCAGCGCAGGCGCCGGGAACAGCATGACGACCGTCGACCCGAGCAAGAAACGGCCCATCTCGTCGCCCTTGCGGATGTCGATCTGCTGGTCGGTGTAGTGCCACTCGCGCAGCTCGCCCACGCGCGGCGGATTGACCACGCCGTGCCATACGGTGGCCATGCTGCCGACGATGGTGGCGCCCACCAGCACCAGCACGAAGGGCCCATGCGCCGATTCGAAGACGCACACCACGCGCTCGTTGCGCGCGAACAGGCCGGGCACGCCGCGCGCCGTGGTGGGGTTCACCGAGAACAGGTCGCCCGGCACATGGATCATGCGCACAAGCCGCCCGTCGCAAGGCATGTGGATGCGGTGGTAGTCCTTGGGGCTCAGGTACAGCGTGGCGAAGCTGCCGTGCGCGAACTTCGCGGCCAGCGTAGCGTCGCCGCCGACCAGTGCGGTGGTCGTGTAGTTGTGGCCCTTGGCCTGGAAAATCTGGTCGCCCTGGATCGCGCCGAACTGGCTGATCGCGCCGTCTACCGGGCAGACCAGGTCGGCCTGCGCGAGCGGCCGCGCACCAGGCTTGAGTGCGCGCGTGAAGAACTGGTTGAAGCTCTTGTAGTGCTGGATGTCCGACTCGAGCGCCTCGCCCATGTCCACGCCGTACTTGGCCACGAAGCGCCGGATGATCCACGTCGTCACGGCGCCCCGTTCCTTGCCCGCAACCCAGCCGGCGAAATTGGTCAGTGCCTGCTTGGGGAACAGGTATTGGGGCAGTACGGCAGAGCGGTCGGACACGTGGGGAAGGCCTGGAATGCGGAATCGGAGGGGCATTCTATAAAGCGCTTCTTCCTCGGGGCGTAGGAAGCTTCCCTTGGTTCGCCCGGCCCGCAGTCAGCCGGTCAATCGGCCTTGATGCCTGCCGCCTTGATCACCTGCGCCCACTTCTCCACCTCGGCCTTCTGGAACGCCGCGATCTGCGTGGTGCTCAGGTCGGTCGGCCCCATGCCGAAGCCCTTGAGCTTGTCCTGCATCTCGGGCGTTGCGAGGATCTTGCGGATCTCGGTGTGCAGCTTGTCGACGACCGGTGCAGGCGTGCCCGCAGGCACGAAGATCGCCTGCCACGACACCACCTCGAAGTCTTGCAGGCCCGGCACGCCCGACTCGGCCACCGTCGGCACGTCGGGCATCGAGGCCAGGCGCTTCGACGATGTGACGGCAATCGCGCGCAGCTTGCCGCTCTGGATGTGCGGACCCGCGACCACCGTGGTGTCGAACATCATGTCGACCTGTCCGCCGATCACGTCCTGGATCGCCGGGCCGCTGCCCTTGTACGGAATGTGAGTGAACTTCACGCCCGACTTGAAGGCCAGCAGTTCCAGCGCCAGGTGCTGCGAAGTGCCCGTGCCGGCCGAGGCCGACGAGAGCCCGCCCGTCTTGGCCTTGCTGGCCGCGATCACGTCCTTCAGCGTCTTGTACGGGCTCGCCTGGTTCACCACCAGCACCACCGGGTTGGTGCCGATCAGCGTCACCGGCGCGAACGACTTCTGCGGGTCGTAGCCGATCTTCGGATACAGGCTCACGTTGATTGCGTGCGAGCTGATGGTGCCGCCGATCAGCGTGAAGCCATCCGGCGCCGCACGCGCGCCGACTTCCGAGCCAACGCTGCCGCCGGCGCCGCCCTTGTTGTCGATGATCACGCTGGTGCCCAGCACGGTGCCGAGCTTCTGCCCGATCAGTCGGCCCAGCACGTCGGTGGTGCCGCCCGCCGGAAAGGGCACGAGGTAGGTGATGGCCTTGCCCGTCGGCCAGTTGTTGCTGCTCTGCGCGAAGGCCACCGGAAGACCGGCGGCGAGCGAAGAGGCGAGGGCGGTGCGAATGAGTGTGCGGCGTTGCATGCGAAGGTCTCCTGTTGAAGTGTGGTGCGGTGCCCGTCAGGGCATGTCGACGATCTCGATCCAGTTCGGGTTCTTGCCCACGTCCAGGTGCTGGGGCTTGCCCAGCGCACCGGTGGCGACGTCGATGGCGTAGAGCGAGATGCCGTTCGACTCCTGCCCTGCGGCAATCAGGTAGCGGCCGGTGGCATCGATGGCGAAGCCGCGCGGTGTTTTCTCGGTCGGGGTCTGCCCGAGCGGCTGAAGCTGCCCCGTGGCGGCATCGACCTTGAATGTCGAGAGGGTGCTCGACGTGCGCTCCGACGCGTACAGGTAGCGCCCGTCGGGTGTCAGGTGCAGGTCGGCGGCCCAGGGCTTGCCGGTGAAGCCGGCGGGCAGCGTGGTCGTGCTCTGCTCGAGCTTGAGCGTGCCGCGCGCGGCATCCCACGCGAACACGTGCAGCGCCGCGTCGAGCTCGTCCAGCAGATAGACGTGCCGCTGCGCCTTGTCCCAGACGAAGTGGCGCGGGCCCGCCTTCGCGGCGGTGGTCGTCAGCGGCGGATCGTTGGGCGACAGCAATCCTTTCTCCGCATCGAAGCGCCAGCTCGACACGTTGTCGCCGCCGAGGCTGGTGGCGAGCACGAAGCGGTTGCTCGCGTCCGCATGGATCGCGTGCGCGTTGGGCCCGGTCTGGATCAGCTGGTGAATGGGGCCCACCGCGCCGTCCTTGCCGATGGCATTGACCGTGATCTTGCCGCCCTGATACGAGGCCGCGAAGAGCCATTTGCCGCTCGCGTCCAGGTCGATGTTGGCCATGCTGTCGGCCAGCGGCGCCTCGCCGAGCTTCTGCAGTTTTCCGGTGGCGCCGTCGATCGACAGCGCGGTCACGCGAAACGGCTGCGAGCGCAGTGCGGCATACAGCATGCGCTTGTCATGGCTCACCACCATCGGCATCACGGTGCCGCCGACGTTCAGCGTCTGAACGGGCTTGAGCGCGCCCTGGGTCCGATCGAGTTCGAGCACCGAGATTTCCTGGCTGTCGGCGTTCGACACATAGACCCAGGTCGCGGCCGAAGCCTGGCCGATGGCGGCCAGCCACAGCAGCGATGCGATGGTTGTTTTCTTCATGGCTGTGCGGCTCAGGGCTTGATGTTGAGCTTGGTGATGAGCTGCTTGAAGTACACGTTGTCCTTCGCCAGCGTTTCCTTGAACACAGCGCCGTCGGTGTAGACATAGCCGAGGTTCTGCTTGTCCATTACCTCGTGCATCAGCGGCTCGGCGGCGGTCTTCGCGGTGATCTCGCGCAGCTTCGCCATCACTTCGGGCGGCGTGTTCTTCGGCGCGCCGAGGCCGCGCCAGGTGCCGATCGACAGGTCGATGCCGCGCTCCTTGGCGGTAGGCACTTTCTCGAAGCCCTTCACGCGCTTGTCGGCCATCACCATCAGCACCTTGAGCTTGCCGCCCTGCACGTGCGTCGTCACTTCGGCCGGGCTCACCGCCACGGCTTCGATGTGGCCGCCGAGCAGCGCCAGCACGGCGGGTGCTGCGCCCTGGAACGGAATGTGGCCGAACTTGGCGCCGGTCTTGTCTTCCAGTGCTGCGGCAGCAAGGTGCCAGATCGAGCCGTTGCCCGAATTGCCCACGCGCACGCTCTCGGGTGATTTCTTCGCGGCGGCGAGGAATTCCTCGATGGTGTTCCACGGCGCGTCGGCCTTCACCGTGATCGCGGCCGGGTCGGCGTTGAGCTGTGCGATGGGCTGGAAGTCGTCGTAGTTGAACTTGGCCAGGCCCAGGTGCGGCAGCGTCAGCAGCTCGACCGTGAGCACCGCGAGCTTGTAGCCGTCGGGCTTGGCGTTGATCACTTCCGTCCAGCCGATGGCGCCGCCCGCGCCGGGGCGGTTGACGATCACGATGCTCTGCGAGATGTGCTTGCGGCTCGCTTCGGCGAACGCACGCGCCAGGCCGTCGGTGCCGCCGCCGGGCTGGTAGGGCACCAGCAGCTCGATCGTGCGGTTCGGAAAATCGGCCTGCGCCGCGGCCGGCGCGGCCAGCCCGAGCGAGAGCACGGCCGTGGCCGAGAGGGCGGCGATGCCGCGAAGAAGTTGGCTTCTCTTCATGATGTCTTTGTCTCCGTTGTTGATCTGATCCTTCAGCCCCGGGGGTGTTTCCTCTGTGGGCTTCCTCACTGTCCTCGCGCGTCAGGGCATGTACTGGCCTCCGTTCACCTCGATCACCTGCCCGGTGACATAGCCCGAGAGCTGTTCCGAGGCGAGATAGAGGAAAGCGCCCACGCATTCCTCGGGCTCTCCGATGCGGCCCATCGGAATGCTGGCGCGGAAGTTCTCCAGCATCGCGGGCGTCGAGAAGCGGTCCTGGAACGGCGTCTGGATGACGCCCGGTGCCACCGCGTTCACGCGGATGCGGTCGCCCACCAGTTCCTTCGCCAGGCCGTGCGTCGCCGTGCTCACGAAGCCCTTCGAGCCCGCATAGAGGTACGCGGCCGGCCCGCCGCCGGTGCGCGCCGCGACCGAGGTCACGTTGATGATGTTGCCGCCGCCCTGCGTGCGCATCAGCGGAACCACCTCGCGGCAGAACGCGAGCACCGAGCGCGCGTTGATGTGCATCACCTCGTCGAACAGCGCATCGTCGAACTCGGCGATGGGCACGCGCTTGACCAGGCTGCCGGCGTTGTTCACCAGCACGTCGATGCGGCCGAACTGCGCCGCAGTCTGCTTCACGCAGTCGCGGATCGCGGCCGTGTCGCGCACGTCGGCCTTCAGCGCGAAGGCCGTGCCGCCGGCCGCACGGATGGTGTCGACCACGCGGTTCGCTGCATCGGCCGAGCTGTTGTAGTGCACCGCCACACGCATGCCGCGTGCGGCGAATGCGATGGCCACGGCGGCGCCGATGCCGGTGCTGGCACCGGTGACGAGCGCGGTCTTGTCCTTGAGGTCTTCCATGTCGTCGCTCCGTGTCTGAAGGGAATGAAAAGAGTCAGGTGACCGGGGCCGGGTTGAACAGCACCAGCGCGTTGTGCAGCTTCCAGTGCTCGGCCCAGGTCTTCTTGCGGCCGCTGGCCACGTCGAGCATCAGGTGGAACATCTCCCAGCCGATGTCCTCGATGGTGGCGTCGCCATCGGCGATGCGGCCCGCGTTCACGTCCATCAGGTCGTGCCAGCGGCGCGCGAGGTCGCTGCGCGTGGCGACCTTGATCACCGGCACTTCGGCCAGCCCGTAGGGCGTGCCGCGGCCGGTGGTGAACACGTGCAGGTTGATGCCGGCCGCCAGCTGCAGCGTGCCGCAGATGAAGTCGCTGGCTGGCGTGGCGGCGTAGATCAGGCCCTTCTGCGTTGCCTTCTCGCCGGGCGCGAGCACGCCGGTGATGGGGGCCGAGCCCGACTTGACGATGGAGCCCATCGCTTTCTCGACGATGTTCGACAGCCCACCCTTCTTGTTGCCCGGCGTGGTGTTGGCGCTGCGGTCGACGCGGCCCTTCTCCAGGTAGGCGTCGTACCAGGCCATCTCGCGGATCATGGCCTCGGCCACCTCGGGCGTGGATGCGCGCGAGGTGAGCTGGTCGATGCCGTCGCGCACCTCGGTCACTTCCGAGAACATCACGGTGGCGCCGGCGCGCACCAGCAGGTCGGTGCAGAAGCCCACGGCGGGGTTGGCGGTAACGCCCGAGAAGGCGTCGCTGCCGCCGCACTGCACGCCCACCACCAGCTCGCTGGCGGGCACGGTTTCGCGCTTGCGCTTGTTGAGCCGCGCGAGGTGTTCCTCGGCCTGCCGCATGACCGAATCGATCATCGACATGAAGCCGACGTGCTCGTCGTCCTGCAGGCAGACCACGTCGAGTTCCGCGTCACCTTGCTTGCCTTCGGCTTCGCCGCGCTTGTCGACGATGGGAATGCTCCCCGGCGGCAGCAGGCGCTCGGGCTGCAGCTTCTCGCAGCCCAGGCTCACCACCATCACCTCGCCGCCGAAGTTCGGATTGAGGCTGATGTTGCGCAGCGTGCGGATCGGCACGATGGCATCGGGCGCATCGATGGCCACGCCGCAGCCGTAGGTGTGCGCCAGCGCCACCACGTCGTCGACGTTCGGGTACTTGGGCAGCAACTCGGCCTTGATGCGCTGCACCGCGAAGTCGGTCACGCCGGCCACGCACTGCACCGTCTGCGTGATGGCCAGGATGTTGCGCGAACCCACCGAGCCGTCGGCGTTGCGATAGCCCTCGAAGGTGTAGCCCTCCAGCGGCGGCAGGGCAGGGAGCTTGACCGTGGCGATGGGCAGCCCGTCGAGCTCGGGCGCGGTCGGCATGCGCATCACGCGCTCGTGCACCCAGCTGCCGCGCGGCAGCGCCTTCAGTGCGTAGCCGATCACCACGTCGTAGCGGCGGATGGCGTCGCCTTCGGCCAGGTCGACCAGCGCGACCTTGTGGCCTTGCGGCACGTTGTCCACCAGCCGAAGGCCGTCGGCGAACTCCGCGCCGGCCTTCAGCCCGCCGTCGTTCGCGACGATGGCCACGTTGTCTGCCGCGTGGATGCGGATGTAGAGCGGTGGGCGGGTGGGTTCGGACATCGTGGGCTCCTTGCTTACTTCACGACCATGAACATGCTGGGCAGCCAGGTCGAGAACGCGGGAACGAATGTGACTACTCCCAGCGCAAAGATCAATGCCCCGTAGAACGGCCAGATGGTCTTCATCACCGTGCCCACAGACACCCCGCCGATCGCGCAGCCGACGAACTGCGTCGTGCCCACCGGCGGCGTGTTCAGGCCCAGCGCGCAGTTGATCAGCATCACGATGCCGAACTGCACCGAGGTCATGCCGTAGTGCTGGGCGATGGGCAGGAAGATCGGCGTGCACAGCAGGATGGTGGCCGCCATGTCCAGGAAAGTGCCGAGCACGAACAGGATGATGTTGATCAGCAGGAAGATCACCCATGGCGTGCTGGTTACCTGCGACAGCATCTCGCCCGTGAGCTCGGCCACGCCGTACAGGCTGATGAGGTAGCCGAAGGTGCTGGAGATGCCGATCAGCAGCAGGATCACGCCCGTGGTGCGCACCGCCTTCGAGGCCGCCTTGATGAAGTGCTCCCACTTCAGCGTGCGGTACACGAAGATCGTGAGGCCCAGCGCATACAGCACGGCCACCGCCGCAGACTCGGTTGCCGTGAACACGCCCGACAGGATGCCGCCGAGGATCAGCACCACGATGAACAGGCCAGGCAGCGCTGCCGCGAACGAGCGCGCCACGATGGACCAGCCCGGGAAGCTGCCGGCCGGATAGCCGCGCTTCACCGCCACCAGGTAGGCGGCCGCGAGATTGCTGATGGTGAGCACGGCAGCCGGCAGCAGCGCCGCCAGGATCAGCGCCGCGATCGACACCTTGCCGCCTGCTGCCAGTGAATAGATGATCAGGTTGTGGCTGGTCGGCATCAGCGCGCCGACCAGTGCCGCATGGGTCGTCACGTTGACTGCGTAGTCGGCGTGATAGCCCTCCTTCTTCATCATCGGGATCATCACGGCGCCCATGGCCGAGACGTCGGCCACGGGCGAACCCGAGACGCCGCCGAACAGCGTGCAGGCCACCACGTTCGACATGCCGAGGCCGCCGCGCACGTGGCCCACGAGGTCGCGCGCCAGGTTGACGATGCGGTCCGCGATGCCGCCGTAGAGCATCAGCTCGCCGGCGAAGATGAAGAACGGAATGGCCAGGAACGAGAAGATGCCCATGCCGGAGGTCATCTGCTGGAAGCCGACCGCCAGCGGCAGGCCTTCATAGAGCAGCGTGGCCAGGGCCGACAGGCCGATGGAAAAAGCGACCGGCACGCCCAGCAGCAGGAAGAGCGTGAACGAGATGCAGAGAATGAGCAGAGGAATGGTCATGGTGGCTCAGGCCCAGGCAGGTTCGACTTCGCGGCCTTGGGCGAGCGCGATGATGTGTTCGATGGAGAACATCACGATGAGGACGCCCGACACGGCGGCGGGCACGTACTTCCAGCCCTCGGAGATCCAGAGCGTGGGCAATCTGTAGTCCCACACCGATTCGGCGAGCGAGGCGCAGTTCCAGGCCATGGCAATGCCGAACAGCAGGATCAGTGCGTGGATGAGGTATTCCATCTTCAGCCGCAGCCAGTCGGGCGCGAGCACGAGGAAGGATTCGAGTCCGATGTGGCCCGCGTCGCGCACGCCCACGGCCACGCCGAGCATGGTGACGTAGAGCACCAGCAGCAGCGCGAGGCTTTCGGCCCAGGTGGGGGTGTTGTTGAGCACGTAGCGGCCGAACACCTGCCAGCTCACGGCGCAGATCACCGCGACGAGGCCGAAGATGCCCAACCACATGCAGGCACGTGCGAGGGTGCGGCAAAGTTTGGTGTACATAGATTTTCTTTGCCCTTCCCCCGAGGGGGAAGGAGGGGAGCGGGTCGAGTCGACGAGGGCGGGCTTACTTCGTGTCCTGCACGCGCTTGACGAGGTCTTTCAGCTTCGCGTCGGTGATGAACTTGTCGTACACCGGCTTCATCGCTGCCTGGAACGGAGCCTTGTCGACTTCGATGATCTCGGCGCCGCCGGCCTTCACCGTGGCCAGCGACTTCACTTCACGCTCTTCCCACTGCTTGCGCATGTAGGGCACCGATTCCTTGGCGGCCTGGCGGATCCAGCCTTGCTCTTCGGTCGAAAGCTTGTCCCACACGCGCTTGGAGAACAGCAGCATCTCGGGCGCCATGGAGTGCTCGGTCTTGCTGTAGTACTTGGCCACTTCGAAGGCGCGCGCGCTTTCATACGTGGGGTAGTTGTTCTCGGCGGCGTCGATCAGGCCGGTCTTCAGGCCCGTGTAGACCTCGCCCATCGGCATTGGCGTGGCGTTGGCGCCCATGGCTTCGAGCATCGACACCCACAGGTCGGACTGCTGCACGCGGACCTTCAGGCCCTTCATGTCGGCGAAGGTGCGCACCGGCTTCTTGGCCGTGAACATTGAACGCGCGCCGCTGTCGTAATAGGCCAGGCCGATGAAGCCCTGCTTCTCGCACGACTTCAGGATCTCTTCGCCGATCGGGCCGTCGAGCACCTTGTGCAGATGGTCGACCGAACGGAACAGGAAGGGCATGGTCGGCACCTGCGTCTCGGCGCAGATGTTGTTCATGGGCGCGATGTTCACGCGCACCATCTGCAGCGCGCCGATCTTGGTCTGCTCGATCGTGTCTTTCTCGCTGCCGAGCGAACTGTTGTTGAACACCTTGATGCTGTGCTTGCCGCCCGACAGCGCCTTCAGGCGCTCGCTCATGAACTTCACCGCGGTCACGGTGGGGTAGTCGTCGGGGTGGATGTCGGCCGAACGGAACTCGGTGGCGTGTGCAGCCAGTGTGGTCAGCGCGGCTGCGGCGCACGCGGAAAGTGCGATCAGGGTCTTGGTGAATTTCATTTGTCTCATCCTCTGCTTGGTGGTTGTCGAAAAAGGTTCTTCAGGCGCCGAAGGCCGGTTCGGGAACACCCGCGATGCCGGTGCCGGGCCGCAGCGCGAACACGCCGCCGGCCAGCGGCTGGTCCGACAGGTCGATGCCGCCGGGGCGGATCGAGGTGACGAACAGGGTGTCGAGGGCCGGGCCGCCGAAGGCGCACATCGCGGGCTTCTTCACCGGCACTTCGAGCGAGCGGTCGAGCCGGCCGTCGGGCGTGAAGCGGTGCACCAGGCCGGCGTCGTTGCCGCAGATCCAGTAGCAGCCGTCGGTATCCATGGCGGCACCGTCGGGGCGGCCGGGCAGGGGCTTCATGTCGATGAACAGGCGGCGGTTGCTTGGCGTGCCGGTTTCCGTGTCGTAGTCGAAGACCCAGACGGCCTGCACCGTGGGGTGCGAATCAGAGAGATACATCGTGCGGCCGTCGGGGCTGAAGGCCAGGCCGTTGGGCACGATGAGGTCGTCGAGGCGCAGAGCGGCGCTCTTGTCGCCCTTGCCGTAGCTGTAGAGGCGGCCGACGCGCGCGCCCGCCGCCATGTCCAGCAGCATCGTGCCGGCCCAGAAGCGGCCCTGGCGGTCGCAGCGGCCATCGTTGAAGCGCATGGCCGGGGCTGCGTGCTCGACCGGGGCGAGCGAGGTGGCGGCCAGCGTGCCGTCGGCCTGCGGCTTCAGCGAGAACAGGCCGCTTTCCATGCCGGAGATCCATTCGCCCGGCGAATCGGCGCGCGGCGCGATGCAGGCGACCATTTCGTTCGCCGTCCACTGCGCGTGGCCTTCGCTCGCGTGCCAGCGGTTCAGCGTGCGCGCGGGAATATCGACCCAGTAGAGCGCCTGTTCGATTGCGTGCCACACCGGGCTCTCGCCGGTGCCGTTGCGTGCGTCGAGAACGAGCTCAGCGTTCATCGCCGAATGGGCCTTGGGCTGTGAAGGCGCCGCCCTGGTAGATTGCGTTCGGATCGGTCGGCGCGACAGGCGGCTGTGCCTCGACCTTGTCGCGGAACACCTCCGAGCTGTCCTGCGGCACGAAGCCCAGGTGCGCGGCCGCGCTGTTGTCCCACCACACGTCGCGGTTGTTCGACATGCCGTAGACCACGGTGTGCTTCACGTCAGGCGTGAACAGCGACTTCTCGATCAGCGAGGTCAGGTCGCGGTAGCTGAGCCAGGTGCTCATCATCCGGCGGTTGGCCGGCTCGGGAAACGAGGAGCCGATGCGGATGCTCACGGTCTCGATGCCCCAGCGGTCGAAGTAGAACTGCGCCATGTCCTCGCCGAAGGACTTCGACAGGCCGTAGTAGCCGTCGGGCCGGCGCACGGCATGCGCGTCGATGTGCTCGCTCTGCTTGTAGAAGCCGATCACATGGTTGGAGCTGGCGAACACCACGCGCTTCACACCGTGGCGGCGCGCGGCCTCGTACACGTTGAAGATGCCCTTGATGTTGGCTTCGAGGATTTCCTCGAAAGGCCGCTCGACCGAGACGCCGCCCAGGTGGACGATGGCGTCGCAGCCTTCGAGCAGCGCATGCACCGCGGCCTTGTCGGAAAGATCGCAGGGCACGACTTCCTCGCTCGCATCGGCGGCCGGAGCCAGCGAGGCGATGTCCGACAGGCGCAGCACGTTCGCATACGGCTTGAGCCGCTCGCGCAGCACCTTGCCCAGGCCGCCGGCCGCGCCGGTCAGGAGGAGGCGGTTCATCTTGTTGTCGTTCATCGTTGCCTGTCCATACACGGAAGAGTCATGGTTTCCGAGGGCCCGCCGTCACGGTGCTTTTCTGAAAGCGGCCGGTACGATGCCGACGGAGCAAGGTCGAAAGGGCGCTGCATGTCGGTGCCGTGGAGACCGGAAAGCCGCTGGCGGAATGGCCAGCGGCGCCGGGAGTTGAGTGATAAGTTATCTGTTGTCGTACAACTAGTTTGAGGATTATCATCGTGGCCATGGTTCAGACGACTGCGGGTAATCCCTTGATATCGGAAGCGGAGGCGCCGGCGGAAACGGCGTCTGCTGCTTTCGTGGGCCGTCCGCGCCAGCGCGCACGCGGCCTGGCGCATGGGCTGGTGGAAGACCTGGGCGAGAAGATCCGCAACCAGTCGCTGCGGCCCGGCGACAAGCTGCCGACCGAGTCGGCCATCATGCAGGCCTATGGCGTGAGCCGCACCGTGGTGCGCGAGGCGCTGTCGAAGCTGCAGGCCGGCGGGTTGGTCGAGACGCTGCACGGCGTGGGCACCTTCGTGCTGCAGCCGCGGGCCGGCGGGGTGTTTCGCCTCGATCCCGGCGAGATCGCCGCCTCGGTCGACGTGCTGGCCGTGCTGGAGCTGCGCATCAGCCTGGAGACCGAATCGGCCGGCCTCGCCGCCACCCGCCGCACCGACGAGCAACTGGTCGCCATGCGCCAGGCGCTCGACGACTTCGAGCACAACGTGGCAGTGGCGGGGGACACGGTGGCGCCCGACTTCCGCTTTCACCTGCAGATCGCGCAGTCGACCGGCAACCCGTATTTCGCCGACATCATGCGGCACCTGGGCACCACGCTCATTCCGCGCACGCGCATCAGCGCCATCCGAACGCACGAGGGTGGTGGCGCGCCTTACCTGAGCCGCGTCAATCGCGAGCACGAAGAAATCTACGCGGCCATCGCGCGCCGCGATCCCGAGTCGGCGCGCGCTGCCATGCGCATCCACCTGACCAACAGCCGCGAGCGGCTGCGCATGGCGCAAGAGGCCGCGCAGCAGAAGGCGAAAGCCGATGCGGCCGCCGGTACGGGTGCGGCCGCACCGGCGCCTGACGACGCTCCCTCCCGCTGAGTTTTTCTTGTCTTGCCCGCTGGACAAGTTGTTTTTCTAGTTGTACGATGACTGATAACTCGCACGGCCAGTCGTGCGCAGCCATGACGACCATCGAACAACAGGAGGCAGCATGTCCATCAACCGACGCGGCGCACTTGGCGCCGCACTGGCCACGACGCTGGCCGCCAGCCTGCCCCTGCGCGCCATTGCGCAGGGCACGCAGGGCGGCACCGGCAACTGGCCCTCGAAGCCAATCAGGATCATCGTTCCGTACCCGCCGGGCGGCTCGTCCGACATCATTGCGCGGGCCATCAGCCAGCCGCTGTCGGAGGCGCTGGGCCAGTCGGTAATCATCGACAACCGCGCGGGCGCCAACGGCAACCTCGGCGCCGACCTGCTGGCCAAGGCGCCGGCCGACGGCTACACGCTGATGCTGTGCGACCTCGGCGCGCTGGCCATCAGCCCGTCGCTGTACCCCAAGCTGCCTTTCGATCCGTCGAAGGATCTGCGCAGCGTGTCCATGCTGGCCTACTCGCCGCACCTGCTGGTGGTGCACCCCTCGGTGCAGGCCAGCACGTTGAAGGAACTGGTCGAGCTCTCGAAGAAAAGCGATCTCAACTTTGCCGTTACTGCCAGCGGCAGCACCGCGCATCTCGCGGGCATCGAACTGCAACGCAAGGTCGGCGCCAAGTGGGAATACGTGCCCTACAAGGGCGGCGTGCAGGCAGTGCTCGACACCGTGTCTGGCCAGACGCAGGTGCTGATGAACGGCATGCTCGCGACCTACCCGCAGGTGCAGGCCGGCAAGCTCAAGCTGATTGCCGTGTCCAAGGCCACGCGCATGCCGCTGATCGGCAGCGTGCCCACCATCGCGGAGCAGGGCGCGCCCGGCTACGAGTCGGGCACGTGGCAGGGCGTGGTCGCGGCGCGCGGCGTGCCCGACGCGGTGATCGCCCGGCTCAACAAGGAGCTGGTTCGCATCATCCGCACGCCCGACATCCGGGCCCGCCTCGCGGGGCAGGGCGCCGAGGTCGTGACCATGACCGCGCCCGAGCAAGACCAGTTCTTCGCCAAGGAGCGCGCGCGCTGGGCGCAAGTCATCAAGGAAGCCAACGTCAGGCTCGACTGACCGGCTGCTTCACCCCCTTTTCTTTTTTCAAATCTTCACTGGACGATTCCCGATGAACCCGCAAGAACTCAAGACCATCATGGGCTCCGGCCTGCTCTCGTTTCCGCTGACCGACTTCGACAGCAACGGCGACTTCAACCCGGCGGGCTATGCCAAGCGCCTCGAATGGCTCGCCCCCTACGGCGCGAGCGCGCTGTTCGCGGCCGGCGGCACGGGCGAGTTCTTCTCGCTCACCGGCGAGGAGTACCCCGGCATCATCAAGACCGCAGTGGACACCTGCCGCGGCGTGGTGCCGATCATTGCCGGCGCCGGTGGTCCCACGCGCTTTGCCATCCAGTGTGCGCAGGCTGCAGAGAAGGCCGGCGCGCACGGCATCCTGCTGCTGCCGCACTACCTCACCGAAGCCGGCCAGGAAGGCCTGGCCGCGCACGTCGAAGCCGTGTGCAAGAGCGTGAAGTTCGGCGTGATCGTCTACAACCGCGCCACCAGCCGCCTGAAGCCCGACACGCTGGCCGGCCTGGCCGAGCGCAACCCCAACCTCGTCGGCTTCAAGGACGGCGTGGGCGACATCGAAGCCATGGTCGCCATCTACCAGAAGATGGGCGACCGCTTCGCATACCTGGGCGGCCTGCCCACGGCCGAGGTCTATGCCGCCGCCTACAAGGCAATGGGCACGCCGGTGTATTCGTCGGCCGTCTTCAACTTCATTCCGAAGACCGCCATGGATTTCTACAAGGCCGTTGCCGCCGACGACCTGCCCACGCAGCACCACCTGCTGAAGAACTTCTTCATGCCCTACCTCGAGCTGCGCAACCGCGTGCCGGGCTATGCCGTGAGCATCGTCAAGGCCGGCGCAAAGATCGTCGGCCACGACGCAGGCCCCGTGCGCGCACCGCTCACCGACCTGAAGCCCGCGGAGATGGAACAGCTCAAGGCGCTGATCGACGCGCTCGGCCCGCAGTAAGCCTGCAGCGTCGAACACCACAAACAACAACGGAGACAAGACGCCATGTTCCTCAAGAAGTTTTTCCTGATCGCCGCTTCGGCAGCCCTGTTCTCGGCCTGCTCGATGATGCCCGCGGGCAGTGCGGCACCGGCCGCACCCGAAGTGGCTGCCGCCGCCGAACGCCTGCGCATCGCGATGGTCGACCCAACCCCTGCCGCACTCGGCGCGCTGGTGTCCGACGACCTGAGCTACGGCCACTCGGGCGGCAAGGTCGACACCAAGGCCAGCTTCATCAGCGACCTGCTCGACGGCAAGTCGGACTTCGTGTCCATCGCCATCACCGAGCAGACCGTCAAGGTGGTCGATGCCAACACCGCCATCGTGCGCCACACGCTCACGGCCGACACCAACGACTCGGGCAAGCCCGGCAAGGTGGCGCTGAAGATCCTCGGCGTCTGGCAGAAGCAGGGCGGAAGCTGGAAGCTGCTCGCCCGCCAGGCCGTGAGGATCTAGTCCGCATGAAGAAGAGACTCCTTCTTGCCGCGGCCCTCGCAGCTGCCTCGACCGCGCTGCTGCCCCTGCATGCCTCGGCGCAAGCCGATGCATGGCCGCAGCAGAAGCCGGTGACCATCATCGTTCCGTTCCCGGCCGGCGGCTCCACCGACATGGTGGCGCGCGCACTCGCACTGCAGATGCAGACCAAGCTCGGCGGCAGCTTCGTCGTCGACAACCGGCCTGGCGCCACAGGCACCATCGGCACCGGCTTCGTCAAGCGCGCGGCGCCTGATGGCTACACGCTGCTGGTGTCCTCGCTCGGCGCCTTCGTCGTCACGCCGCACCTGCAGAAGAGCGTGCCCTACGACGCGACCAAGGACTTCGACTACATCAGCGTGCCCGTGCAGGCGCCCAACGTGCTCGTCGCCAACGTCGCGCGGCCCGAGCACACGGTGGCCGACGTGCTGGCGCTGCTGCGCAAGACGCCGGGCAAGGTCTCGTTCGCGAGCTCAGGCAACGGCTCGTCCGACCATCTCTCGGCGGAACTCTTCTGGCAGCAGACCAAGACCGAAGGCGTGCACGTGCCCTACAAGGGCGGCGCGCCGGCGGTCAACGACCTGCTGGGCAACCAGGTCGACTTTTCGTTCCAGAACGTGAATGCCGTGCTGCCGCACATCCGCGCGGGCAAGCTGCGCGCCATTGCCGTTACCGGCGACAAGCGCTCACCCGTGCTGCCCGACGTGCCCACGCTGGCCGAAGCCGGCGTGAAGGGTGCGGAGGTCTATTCGTGGCAGGGCATGGCCGCACCCAAGGGACTGCCGCCTGCCGTCAAGAAAAAGCTGAGCGACGCCGCGATTGCCGCCATGCAAGACCCCGAGACAAAGAAGCGCATGCTCGACCAGGGCCTGGAGATCGTCGCCAGCACGCCCGAAGAATTCACCGCCTTCCAGTTGCGCGAATGGGCGCGATGGAAGACATTGATCGATACCCGCCACATCACCGCAGACTGAGGCACCGAGCCCGAAGATGACAAGTCCTGAATCCGTTGTTTCCAAAGTCGTGTCGGGCGCACCCGTCGTCACCGGCATGCGCGTGGTTCCCGTCGCGGGCCACGACAGCATGCTGATGAACCTCAGCGGCGCGCACGGCCCGTTCTTCACGCGCAACCTGCTGATCCTGACCGACAGCGCCGGCCACACCGGCGTGGGCGAAGTGCCCGGCGGCGAGAAGATCCGCCAGACGCTCGAAGACGCGCGCGACCTCATCGTCGGCCAGCCGATCGGCCGGCACAACGCGGTGCTCAACAGCCTGCGCAGCGCCTTTGCCGGCCGCGACAGCGGCGGCCGCGGCCAGCAGACCTTCGACCTGCGCGTGACCATTCATGCGGTGACGGCCGTCGAGGCCGCGCTGCTCGACCTGCTCGGCCAGTTCCTCGAAGTGCCTGTGGCGGCCCTGCTCGGCGAAGGCCAGCAGCGCGACGCGGTTCAGATGCTCGGCTACCTCTTCTACGTGGGCGATCGCAAGAAGACCGATCTGCCGTACGAGACCGACCCCAACGCCGACAACGACTGGTTCCGCCTGCGCCATGAAGAAGCCATGACGCCCGAAGCCATCGTGCGCCTGGCCGAGGCCACGCATGCGCGCTACGGCTTCACCGATTTCAAGCTCAAGGGCGGCGTGCTGCGCGGCGAGGAAGAAGTCGAAGCCATCCGCGCGCTGCACGAGCGCTTTCCGAAGGCGCGCGTCACGCTCGATCCGAACGGCGGCTGGCTCCTGCAGGACGCGATTCGGCTGTGCCGCGACCTGCACGGCGTGATGGCCTATGCAGAAGACCCGTGCGGCGCCGAAGGCGTGTTCTCGGGCCGCGAGGTAATGGCCGAGTTCCGCCGCGCCACCGGCCTGCCGACCGCAACCAACATGGTCGCCACCGACTGGCGCGAGATGGTGCACAGCCTCTCGCTGCAGTCGGTCGACATTCCACTGGCTGATCCGCATTTCTGGACCATGCAGGGCTCGGTGCGCGTGGCGCAGTTGTGCCAGGCCTGGGGCCTGACCTGGGGCTCGCATTCGAACAACCACTTCGACGTGTCGCTGGCGATGTTCACGCACGTGGCGGCGGCTGCGCCGGGCAAGGTCACGGCAATCGATACGCACTGGATCTGGCAGGATGGCCAGCGCTTGACGAAAGCGCCATTGCAGATCGAAGGCGGCTTCGTGAAGGTGCCGACGCGTGGTGGCCTGGGCATCGAACTCGACATGGACGAAGTCGAGAAGGCGCACCAGCTGTACCTGAAACATGGCCTCGGCGCGCGCAATGACGCACAGGCGATGCAATATCTCATTCCCAACTGGACTTTCGACAACAAGCGCCCGTGCATGGTGCGCTGAAGGAAACGACGCAATGCAGAACTTCGACAACCTCATCGCCGGCGAATGGCGTGCTGGCGCAAGCTACAGCCCCAATGTCAACCCGAGCAACCTGTCCGACGTGCTCGGCCAGTACACGCAGGGCGATGCCGCCCATGTCGACGCCGCCGTGGCAGCCGCCACCGCAGCGTTCCCGGCCTGGGCCTCGGGCAGCGTGCAGGCGCGCTCCGACGCGCTCGACAAGATCGGCAACGAGATCCTGGCGCGCAAGGAAGAGCTGGGCACGCTGCTGGCGCGCGAAGAAGGCAAGACCAAGGCCGAAGGCATTGGCGAGGCCACGCGCGCGGGCCAGATCTTCAAGTTCTTCGCGGGCGAATGCCTGCGCCTGTCGGGCGAGTTGCTGCCTTCGGTGCGCCCCAACATCGGCGTGGAAATCACGCGCGAGCCGGTTGGCGTGGTCGGCCTCATCACGCCGTGGAACTTCCCTATTGCCATTCCCGCGTGGAAGATCGCGCCTGCACTGGCCTTCGGCAATTGCGTGGTGCTCAAGCCTGCCGACCTCGTGCCGGGCAGCGCCTGGGCTCTCTCCGAAATCATCAGCCGCTCGGGCATTCCGGCCGGCGTGTTCAACCTGGTGATGGGGCGCGGCAGCGTGATCGGCGAGGCGCTGGTCAACCACCCGGGCATTCATGCGATCAGCTTCACCGGCTCGGTGGGCGTGGGCCGCAACATCGCGATCCAGTGCGTCACCAAGCACAAGAAGGTGCAGCTCGAAATGGGCGGCAAGAACCCGCAGGTGATTCTTGACGACGCCGACCTCGCGCAGGCCGTGGAACTCAGCGTACAGAGCGCGTTCTACTCGACCGGCCAGCGCTGCACCGCCTCGAGCCGCCTCATCGTCACCGAAGGCATCTATCCGAAGTTCATCGCCGCCATGAAGGAACGCATGGCGAAGATCAAGGTGGGTGACGCGCTCGCGCAAGGCACCGACGTGGGCCCGGTCTCGTCGAAGTCGCAGCTCGAGCAAGACCTGAACTACATCGAGATCGGCCAGAGCGAAGGCGCCACGCTGGCCGCCGGCGGCGAACGCCTGAAGCTGGAGACCGACGGCTACTACATGTCGCCGGCCCTCTTCAGCGAATCGGCCGCGGCCATGCGCATCAACAAGGAAGAGATCTTCGGCCCGGTGGCGAGCGTGATCCGCGTGAAGAACTACGAAGAGGCGCTGGCCACGGCGAACGACACCGAGTTCGGCCTGTCGGCCGGCATTGCCACCACCTCGCTGAAGTACGCCACGCACTTCAAGCGCCACAGCCAGGCCGGGATGGTGATGGTCAACCTGCCGACGGCCGGCGTGGACTATCACGTGCCGTTCGGCGGCCGCAAGGGCAGCAGCTACGGTCCGCGTGAGCAGGGCCGCTATGCGCAGGAGTTCTTCACGACGGTGAAAACGGCCTACACGCTGGCCTGATCGATCTTCAGGCGGGCGGCAGCGAAGACGGCGGCGCGCGACGGCGCCGCCGCATCAGGTACTCCACGAGCTCGAAGATCCCTTCGCTCAGCAGCGCCAATGCGGCTGCCGGCAGTGCGCCCGCTACGAGCAGCTCGCGGTCGTTGAGCGCCAGCCCCGTCACGATGCGCTCTCCGAAGCCGCCCGCGCCGATGAAGGCCGCGATGGTCGCCGTGCCGATGGCAATCGCGGTGGCGGTGCGCACGCCCGCCAGCAGGGTGGGCAGCGCCAGCGGTAGCAGCACCAGCTGAAGGCTCTGCGGCGGCGTCATGCCGAGCGCGGTGCCGGCGAGCCGCAGGCCGTTGGGCACTTCGGCCAGGCCCGTCACCGTGTTGCGCATGATCGGCAACAGCGAATAGAGCGTGAGCGCAATCAGCGCGGGCAGCGCGCCGATGGCGCCCAGCATCGAGATCAGCACGGCTAGCAGCGCGAGCGAGGGCACGGTCTGCAGCAGGCTCGCAAAGCCCAGCACCACAGCGCGCAACCGCACATGCGGGAACACCAGGATCGCGATCGGCACGCCGATCAGGATGGCGATGCCGACCGACAGCGCCACCAGCACCAGGTGCTGCCGCGCAAGCTTCCACAGGTCGGGCCCGAACAGCTTGGCCATGAAGCCGCGACGCGCTTCCTGCGGCTGCGCCTTCGCATCCTTGCCCGTGTTCGCCAGGAAGTCGCGCGCGATCACGTCGAAGGGCACGCTCTGCAGCTCGGCGCGCGCGTTCATCGCGATCATCGCGTGCTCGTCGACCTTGCCTTCGAGCGTCTGCAGCGCGGCCCAGGCCTTGGGCAGCCGCGTGGGCAGGTCGAGCTTGTAGAGCACCACGGCGTCGTAGCGCGGAAAGTATTTCTTGTCGTCTTCCAGCACGCGCAGGCCGAGGTGGTCGATCTTGGCGTCGGTGGTGTAGATGTCGATCACGTCGATCTGCTTGGCGGCCACGGCGTCGTAGGCCAGTCCGTGGTCGAGGCCGGTGGGCACCTGCGTGAAGCCGTAGCGGTCGGCCAGGCCCTTCCATCCGTCGGCGCGGCCGATGAATTCGTTCGACAGGCCGAGCTTGAGTTCGGGGTGCTTCGCCAGGTCGCTCAGCGTGCGCAGGCCCAGCCGCTCTGCATCGGGCGCGCGCACCGCGAGTGCGTAGCCGTCGTTGAAGCCCAGCGGAATCGCCACGCCCAGGCCCATCGGCGCGAGTGCCGCGTTCATGGCCTCGCGCGTGTTGGCCGGCGAGCCCTTGAGGATTTCGAGCGCGATGGTGCCGGTGTATTCGGCGTACATGTCGATGGCGCCCGAGCGCAGCGCCTCGTAGACGATGGCCGTGTTGCCCAGCCCCTGCCGCACGACGGGGGGCGATGCAGTGTGCGGCGCCGCCGTCTGCGCCAGCAACTCGGCCAGGATGTACGACTCGGTGAAGCGCTTGGAGCCGACGCGCAGCGTCTCGTCCGCGGCCCGAGCGGCGCCGGACGCGGCAAGCCAGGCAAGGGCGAACAACAGGGCGGCGCGCCAGAGGCTGCGGGGCAGATGCATCCGGGCCAGTGTATAGACAACGCCCCGTTCGGCGTACCCGTCAATCTCCTACACGCCGTGGTGCGCGGTGCCGATGCGGCGGGCCGCCGATCGGCCCCACAGTCGATGGCCATGAAGACCCAACCCAGGAAAGACAAGCTCCCCGGCCCCGACGTCCACGGCCTGCGCGAACTGCCGGGCGTGCAGGTCGACGGCTACAGCCTGCAGCTGCGCGACAAGGACGGCTTTGTCGGCGACCAGGCCAGCCAGACGGCCTTCCGCGAACTGCTCGAACGCTGGCGCAAGCGCCGCCGCAGGAAGGGAAAAGACCCGCTGGGCCTCTCGCATTCGCGCGACCTGAGCAAGAGGGAGCTCGACCAGGCGCTGCAGGAAAAGAAGGCGTCCGAAGCCACCGACGTGATGCATGCAGCCATCGAGGAGTTCGCGCAGGAACTGGCTTTCGTGATCCAGCGCTTCATGCGCCAGCCCTCGTGGCAGAAGGTGCAGCGAATCGTGATCGGCGGCGGCTTTCCCGAGAGCGACGCGGGCGAGCGCGCCATCCTGCAGGCCGGCGCCATCCTCGAAGAGATGGGCCTGCACGTGCAGATCGGCCGCCTCTCGCACGATGTGGACGACGGCGGCCTGATCGGCTGGGCGCATCTCGTGCCGCCCCACATGCTGAAGGGGCACGACGCGATCCTCGCGGTGGACATCGGCGGCACCAACGTGCGCTGCGGCATCGTGAAAACGCGCCACCGCAAGGCGCCCGACTTCTCGCTCGCGAAAGTGGTGCGGCGCGAGAAATGGCGCCATGCGGACGAGGACCCCAACCGCGGCGGCATGGTCGATCACATCGCCGGCATGCTCGAGGACATGGTGCTTTACAGCGAGCGCAAGAAGATCCGGCTGGCGCCCTTCATCGGCATCGGCTGCCCGGGCCTGATCCGGCAGGACGGCTCGATTGCGCGCGGTGCGCAGAATCTGCCGGGCGACTGGGAAGGCCACGCCTTCCACTTGCCGAGCCAGCTGTGGCGCCGCATGCCGATGATGGGCTCCGGCCCGACGCTGGTGCTGATGCACAACGATGCGGTGGTGCAGGGCCTGAGCGAGCTTCCCTTCATGCGCGACGTGCGGCACTGGGGCGTGCTGACCATCGGCACGGGGCTGGGCAACGCGAGCTTCACCAACCGGCCCTGAGGCCGGGCCAACGCTACAGGTCTTCGGGCCGCAGGCCTTCGATGCGCATGCTGGCGGAAGCGGTGGCGACGTTGCCTGCCGCATCGATGGCGCGCACTTCGATGTTCGCGGCGCCGGGCCTCTTCGGCGTCCACGTGCAGACGTACGGCGCGGCGTGCAGCGTGCACGCGGTCTTGCCGTCGACGACGAACTTCAGCTCGGCCACGGCCACGTTGTCGGATGCCGTGGCGGAAAGCCTTGTCGCCATGCCTGCCGCGGCGGTTGGCGGTGGGGCCAGCGCAACTGTCGGCGCCACCGTGTCGGAAGGCGCATTGACGATCACGTTGGCGGAGGCCACGGCGGAGTTGCCAGCCGCGTCGATCGCGACCACGCGGATCGTCTGCACGCCGGGTGCGGTCGGCGTCCAGCTGCAGGTGTAGGGCGGGGCGGTGAAGGTGCAGATCGGGATGCTGTCCCGGCCCAGCACCTTGACGCCCCATACGCCCGCGTTGTCCACCACGGCCGGCGCGATGGTGGTGGGTTGGCCCACCACGGCCATGGAAGGCGCGGCCAGCGAAACGGTCGGCGGCGTCGCGTCGGTGCCGCCGAGAGCCAGGTCGATGGTGAACATCGGCTGGCCCTGCACGGCCTTCTGCTCGAACGCATCGAAGATGGTGAACCAGCTCGCACCGGGGGCGCGGTTGGCGGCGCGCGCCTTGACCAGCAGCGTCGTCTTGCCGACGGCGAAGCAGCTGAAGCCGCAGTTCCAGTCGAACACGAAGCGGCCCGACGCATCGGCCACGCCGGTCACCAGCATGACCAGCGGCTTGCCGGCCCCGGGGTCGCGCCACACCGACACCTGCGCGCCGGGCAGCGCGGCGCCGGTGTCACGGTCGGTCACGCGCACCTGGGTGCCGGTGGTGGCCGCCATGAACTTCGAGCTGCCGAGCTTGGGCCAGTCGGTCCAGTCGGTGTCGATGTTGGCCTTGGTGCCGGCCGTGAAGCGGATCATCTCCAGCGTGGCGATGCGATTGGCGGCGGGGTCGCGGCGCTGCTCGAAGACGGTGCCCAGCAGCGGGTCGAGCCGCCAGTGCTGGCGCGTCCACCAGTAGCGGTCGTTGTCGTTGGCCAGGGCGAGGTCGACGATGGGCGCGACGCCGGTGGTGTCCGCCACCGCGACGCCGTTGTAGTACTCGCCCGCGCCGGCGCCGAACACATGCTCCAGCTCGTGCAGCAGGGTCTTGAGCTGGCGGCCGAGGTAGTCCTTCTCGGTGGACTCAGGCGCGCCCGGGCTGGGCGCGCGCGACAGGCGCAGCGGGTCGTGGATGGCGATCCAGTTCAGGTTCCAGGTCACGCCTTTCTGCGGAAAGGTCCAGCTGGTGGAGAGCCCGCCGTGGCTGTAGCCGCGGGTGGACTTCGATATGCACACCACCACCTCGCCGTTGACCAGGCCGTTGTAACTGCACTGCGGCGCGGTGGCGGGGGCTGCGAGCTGCAGGTCGGCGGCGGGGTCGAAGGCAAAGCTGCGCACGGTCTCGCGCGTGAACACCGTGTTGACGTCGGCCACGTACTGCGCGAGCCGGCGGGCGGCTTCGGCGGCGCCGATGTCGGTGGCCAGCTCGGGGTCGACGATGAACTTCAGGCGATGGGTGCTGGGGGCGGCCCGACCGACTTCGTCCATTGCGGCGAAGGCGGGCACCATTCCAGAAAGCGCGAACAGAGCTGGTAGCACGAACGCCAGACTCGCGAATGCACGCAGCGAGAAGAAAGCTCGCATCGGTTTTCCCCCGGGGCAGGGGCGCAGGACTCAAACGGATGACGCCTCGGTCGGCCTTTTCAGGGGCCAGGCCCAGGCGGGCTGCCCCGCGATGCAGGGGGTGCCGGAAGATCCGTTCACGCTTGCCCGATGACGAATCAGTGGGCAGGCAGGCTTGTCAATCCCGGAAACCGGTGGGTATTTTAGTCTGCATGTTCAACTTGTTTCAATTGTGTTGCATTTGTGCTTCTGACGCCACAGTGTCACCACCCAGTGCCTTGTAGACCGCCACCAGGCCCACCGAGAGACGGCTGGTGCTCTGTGCCTGGTCGCGCTGCGCCTGCAGCAAGGTGCGGCGCGCATCGAGTTCAACGCCAAAGTCGGTGAGCCCGCCTTTGTAGCGAGCCGCCGCCAGCACCAGCGCATCACGGCTGCGGCGTTCGCGCTCGGCCAGCTCGACCTGGCGTTGGCCCTCGGCGGCGTAGGCGTTGAGGGCTGAATCGATCTCGTGCCAGGCCTTGAGCACGGTCTGCTGGAAGGCCACGGCCGCTTCCTGCTGCTGCAGCTCGCGCAGTTCGATGGTGGCGCGGCGGCGGCCGTTGTCGAAGATCGGCAGGCTGATCGACGGGCCCACGTGCCACTGCCGGCTGCCCCAGTCGCCGAAGCGCTCGCTGCCCACCGATTCATAGCCGAAGCCGGCGCCCAGCGTCACGCGTGGGTAGAGGTCGGCCACGGCCACGCCGATGCGGGCTGTGGCGGCGTGCAGCTGCGCCTCGGCGGCTGCGATGTCGGGGCGGCGGCGTGCGAGCTCGGCGGGCAGGCCCAGCATGAGTGCGGGCAGCGCGGGGGCGTCTAGCGTGTCGCCAGTGGAGGTGTCGGCCAGCTCGGTGTTCAGCGCGCCGGGCGCGGCGCCGGCCAGCAGCGTGATGCGGTTCATTGCATCGGCCTCTTGCTGCAGCAGCGCGGGAATGCGTGCGCGCAGCTCGGCCACCAGCGCACGCTGGCGCACCGGGTCCAGGTCGGTGACGAGGCCGCCGTCGGCGCGCGCCTGCACCAGTTCGAGCGACTCGGTGGCCGCTGCGATGTCGGCGCGCGCGATGCGCAGTTCGCGCTGCGTGCCGCGCAGCTCAAAATAATTGCGCGCCAGTTCGGCCTGCACGCTGAGCCGGGCCTGCTGGAGCAATGCGGACGATGCGCTCGCATCGGCATCGGCCGCCTCGATGGCGCGGCGCACGCGACCCCACAGGTCGATTTCCCACGAGGCGTCGAAGCCGGCCTGATAGAGGTTGTAGGGCTCGCTGAGCGTGCGGATGAGCTGGTCGCGGTTGGAGACCGACGAGCCCAGCGCGTCGATCATCCGTGTGGCGGAGCCGCTCTCGCTCTGGCGCTGCCGGGTGACGCCGGCGCTCGCATTCAGCTGTGGACCCTGCTGGGCCGCGGTGGTGGTGCGCTGCACGCGGCTTTGCGCGAAGCGCAGGGCGGCGGTCTGCAGGTCGGGGTTGCTCGCGAGCACCATGGCTTCGAGGCGGTCCAGCACCGGATCGTTGAAGGCCTTCCAGTCGCCAGATGCGACGCCGCCAAAGGAACCTTGCCGCTCCGCGCCGAGCAGCGCGGGCGAACCGCCATGCCATGCAGACCAATCGACGGGAGCGCGGGCTTCGGCCGGCTTGTGATCGGGTCCCACGGCGCAGCCGACAAGAATGAAAGCAAGAGAGAGCGTGGCCGCGGCGGAAGAATGAGGAAATGGAAGGGGCATGACGTGCTCCCGTTATCAGACAAGACGATTGCGGAACAGCCACGCCGCCAGCGGCAGCGTGACGGCGGCGATGACAGCAAGCGGAATCAGGTTGTGCCAGACCGTGCCCAGCCCCACGCCTTCGAGGTACACGCGCTGCACCAGGTCGATGGCAAAGCGCAGCGGGTTGGCCAGCGTTGCCACCTGCAGCGCGTGCGGCATGTTGCGCACTGGCGTGGTCAGGCCCGACAGCAGCATCAGCGGCATCAGCAGCACGAAGGCATAGAGCATGGCCTGCTGCATGTTGGCCGACACAGCGGAGATCGACAGGCCGATGCCCACGCTCGCCACCGTGAAGAACAGCAGCCCTGTGTACAGCGTGACGAGCGAGCCCGCCATCGGAATGCCGAACCAGAAGAGCGCCACCAGCAGGATCAGCGACGACTGCACCAGCCCCACCAGCACAGGCGGCAGCGCCTTGCCGATCATGATTTCGAGCGGCGACATCGGCGTTACCAGCAGCTGGTCGAAGGTGCCTTGTTCGCGTTCGCGCGCCACCGACAGTGCGGTGAGCAGCAGCGTCTGCAGCATGCTGAGCGCGGCGATCATGCCGGGCAGCAGGTTCCAGCGCGTTTCGAGATTCGGGTTGAACCACGCGCGCGATTCCACGACCAGCGGCGACGGCGGTGCGCCCACGCGCGTGCGCAGCTCGGCGTTGTAGCGCTCGACCACCGCGCTCACGTAGCCGGCTGCCGAGCCCGCGGTGTTGGAGTTGCGCGCATCGAGGATCAGCTGGATGGCCGCCGTCTGCCCCGCGCTGAGCTGCTGCTCGAAGTTGGCGGGTATCTGTATGACCAGCAGTGCCTTCTCGGTGTCGATCACTTCGCGGATGTCGGCCTGCGAGCGCAGCGTGGCCACGCGGTGGAACACGCCGGTGCTGTCCAGGTGCGCAATCAACTCCGTCGACGCGCCGTTGCGGCTCTGGTCGAGCAGCGCGTAGGGCACGTTGGTGAGGTCGTAGGTCGCGCCGTAGCCGAAGACCAGGCTCTGCATGATCGCCGGTGCGATCAGGATGGCGCGCGTGGCCGGGTCCTTGAGGATGGTCAGCAGCTCCTTGCGACAGAGGTTGGCGACGCGCAGGAAGAAATCGATGAGGGCGTTCATGGCCGGGGCTTTCAGTCGAGGCTCTTGCGCGTCACCGCACGCGCCACCAGCAGCAGGCCCACCGCGTACGCCATCAGGATCGCGCAGTTGCGCCAGATCAGCGGCCAGACGTCGCCCGCGAGAAACAGCGTCTTGATGAGGTCCATGAAGTAGGTGGCCGGCAGCAGGTGGCCGATCACCCACACGGCGGTGGGTACGTTGCGCAGGTCGAACAGGAAGCCCGACAGCATCATCGAGGGCATGAAGGTCGCAATCAGCGCCACCTGGCTCGCGAGAAACTGGTTGCGCGTGACCGACGAGATCACCAGGCCCAGGCTCACCGCCACGATCAGGTACAGCATCGAGCTGAACACCACCACGACCAGCGAGCCGTACATGGGCACCGCGAACAGGTAGCGCGCCGAGAGCAGGCACAGCGCAAGGCCCAGCATGCCGACCGCGAAGTACGGAATGATCTTGGCCAGCAGAATCTCGACCGGCCGCACGGGCGTGACGAACAGCGCCTCCAGCGTGCCGCGTTCCCACTCGCGCGCCATCACCAGTGCTGTGAGAAAGGCGCCGACCAGCGTCATGATGAGCACGATGAGTCCCGGCACCAGATACCAGGTGCTGGTGTTCGCGGCGTTGAACCACATGCGCTGCTCCACCGTGACGCTGCCGACGAGCGGGGCGTCGGCGCCGGAGGCGTTGCCGCTCCTGTCCATCCGCCGGATTGCCGATTGCGCGAGGGCGCCTGTCACGTACGCCTGGATGATGCTCGCGCGCCCTGCGTCCGAACCGTGCACGATGAGCTGCACGCGCGCATTGCCGGCAGCCAGCGCGCGCGAGAAATCGGAAGGCACGCGCACGATGCCGTCGACCTTGCGTTCGCGCATCAGCTCTTCGGCGTCGTGCATCGAGCCCAGCAGCACCGGCGCGATGGTGGGCGAGAGCTGCAGCCCGGCGATGGCTTCGTGCGCGGTTGGCGAGGCGTCTTCCATCACCACCGCGACGGGTGCGTTCTTCACGTCGAGCGACATGCCGTAGCCGAAGATCAGGATCAGCACCATCGGCAGCAGGATGCCGATGGCCAGGTTGCTGCGGTCGCGCAGCAGCTGGCGGAATTCCTTGCGCGTGAGGGAGATCAGGCGGGACCGGAAGCCGCTCATGCCGTCACCTCTGTCTTTGTTTCTTGCCGTGCCTTCTCGACGATGCCGATGAAGGCCTGTTCCATGTCGATGCGCCTGCCGCTGTCTTCCTCACCGCCCAGCGCCTGCGCGCGCACTTCCTGCGGCGTGCCGATGGCCAGCACCCTGCCCGCGTCCTGGATCACGATGCGGTCGCAGTACTCCGCCTCTTCCATGAAGTGCGTGGTGATGACGACTGTGGTGCCGCCTTCGGCCAGCGCCGTGATGCGCCGCCAGAACTCGCGGCGCGCGAGCGGGTCGGCACCGCTGGTGGGCTCGTCGAGGAACAGGATCTCGGGCTCGTGCAGCAGGCCCGTGGCCATGGCCAGGCGCTGCTTGTAGCCGCCGGGCAACTGACCGCTGGGTACGTCGAGTGAGTGGGCCAGGTCGAACTGGCGCAGCACCGTGTCCATGCGATCGCGCAGCTTCGCGCCGCGCAGGCCGTAGGCGCCGCCGAAGAACGAGAGGTTCTCGCGCACTGTGAGGTTGCCGTAGAGCGCGAATTTCTGCGAGACATAGCCGATGCGCTGGCGCGCCTGCGCGCGGGCATGCCGCAGATCGACGCCGGCCACGCGCAGCTGGCCGCCGCTGGCGGGCAGGAGGCCGCAGAGCATGCGGAAGGTGGTGGTCTTGCCCGCACCGTTGGGGCCGAGCAGGCCGAAGATCTCGCCGCGCCGCACCGAGAAGCTGGTGCTGGCCACGGCCACGAAGTCGCCGAAGCGGCGTACGAGGTCCTTGACTTCGATGACCACTTCGCCGGGTTGGCCTGTGCTCGGTTGCGAAGTGGCCATGCTGGTGGCCGGGGTGGCGTCGGCATTGGGCGATGGCTGCGCACGCAGCAGCGTCATGAAGCCGTCTTCGAGGCGCGGCGCGACCGGCTCGGTGCGCGCGCCTTCGAGCAATGCATCGAGCCGCGCATCGTCTGTCTCGCTGCGGCGGATGAAGCGCACCTCGCCACCTTGCGGCACCGCATCGATGATCTCCAGCCGCGCGTCGAGCAGGCGGGCCTGCAGCAACCGTGGCGGCTCGCCGTCGGGCGGTGTCGCGATGAAGCAGAGGCCGTGTGCCCGGTCGCGCAGTTCGCTGGGCGCACCCTGCGCCAGCAGCTTGCCGCCATGCAGCACGAATACATGGCTGCAGCGCTCGGCCTCGTCGAGGTAGGCGGTGCTGACGATGACCGAGAGCTTTTCGTCGTCTACCAGCTGCTGCACGATCTGCCACAGCTCGCGGCGCGAGAGCGGGTCCACGCCCACGGTCGGCTCGTCGAGCAGCAGCAGGTCGGGCGAGCGCACCAGCGTGCAGGCCAGGCCCAGCTTCTGCTTCATGCCGCCCGAGAGCTTGCCGGCCGGGCGATCGGTGAAGCGGCCCAGGTCGGTCATTTCCATCAGCCGTGCATAGCGTTCGCGCCGCTTGTCGCGGGGCACGCCGTGCAGGTCGGCGTAGAGGTCGAGGTTCTCCTGCACGCTCAGGTCGTCGTAGAGGCCGAAGCGCTGCGGCATGTAGCTGATGCGATCCTGCACGGCCTGCGGATCGGCCGATACGTCGATGCCGAGCACGCGCAGCTCGCCCGCGTCGGCGCGCATCAGGCCGGCCATAAGGCGCAGCAGCGTGGTCTTGCCGGCGCCGTCGGGGCCGACCAGGGCGGTGAGCGTGCCGGCGGGCACTTCGAGCGATACGTCGTCGAGCGCGAGCACGGGTTCTTTCGACGCTTTCAGCAGGAAGCGCTTGTGCAGCGAGCGTCCGGCCACGGCCGGCCCGGTGATTGGCATCAGGGGTTGCCGGTGGCGGGCGACAGTTGGAGCCGCACGGTGGCCGGCATGCCGAGCCGCAGCCGGTCTTGCGGGTCATCGACCATCACGCGAATCTCGTAGACGAGGCTGCTGCGCAGTTCCTCCGTCTGCACGGTCTTGGGCGTGAACTCGGCCACCGACGAGATGTAGCCGACCTTGCCGGCGATCGCTTCGCCGGGCTGGCTGTCGGTGCTCACGCGGGCGTCCTGCCCGGCGCGCACGCGGCCAAGGTCGGGCTCGGCCACATAGGCGCGCACCCACTTGGGATCGGTGATGGCGAGCGTGAAGGCCGGGCGCTGCGGCGAGGCCATGTCGCCGGGCTCCAGCAGGCGGGCGCGCACGACGGCGTCGATGGGCGCCTTGAGCTCGGCCTCGGTGAGCTGGTGGTTCATGAGCGCGAGCTCGGCACGGGCCGATTCGAGCTGGGCCGTCGCCTGGCCGATGTCTTCCTTGCGCGGGCCGGTGATGACCAGCTGCTGCGCCTTGCGGGCGTTGTCGAGCTGCGCCAGCGCCACCTTGCGCCTGGCCTGTGCGCTGTCGAGGTCCTGCTGGCTCACGGCGCGGCCGGCCGTGCTGGCGCCGATGGCCTGCAGGCGCGCGAGCTGCTGCTGTGCCAGATCGGCATCGGCCTGCGCGCCGGCCACCTGGGCCTTGGCCTGTGCCACTTCTTCGGGGCGGCTGCCGGTCTTCAGGCGCAGCAGGGCCTGTTCCTGCACGCCGATGCGCGCCTGCGACTGCGCGACGCGCAGCACCAGCGAGCGGGTGTCGAGCCGTCCAAGCACCTGCCCGGCGCGCACGCGGTCGCCCTCGCGCACCGTCAGTTCGGCCACGCGATCGTTGGCGTTGAAGGCCAGCGAGACCTGGCGCAGGTCGACGTTGCCGTACAGCACGAGCTGGTCGGAGGGCGTGGCCGAGCGGTGCGTGTACCACCAGCCGCCCACCGCCGCGACGATGGCCACGGCGGCGATGGCAATGAGGGGCTTCTTGTTCATGGCGTGTGTGTCCTGACGAGGCTGCTGCCTGGAAGTCGGTGTGATGTTATCAAATTGAAATTTGAATTTGAAGTATTCTTTTGTTTGGGTTAGCCTCGGGGCATGGCAACCCGCACTCCGCGTACCGACGGCAACACCACGCGCCTGCACATCCTCGAAACCGCCGGCCGGCTGTTCGCGGCGCAAGGCTTCGCAGAAAGCACCAGCAAGGAAATCTGCACCCGCGCCGGCACCAACATGGCCGCCATCAACTACCACTTCGGCGGCCGCGACGGGCTCTACGAGGCGGTGCTGGTCGAAGCGCACAAGCAGCTGGTGAGCCTCGACGAGCTGATGGCGCTGTCATTGGAGTCGACCGATCCGCGCCTGAAGCTGCGCGCCTTTCTCACGCACATGGTCGAGATGAGCGCCCAGCCGAAGGCGCCGTGGGGGTTCCGCGTGGTGCTGCGCGAGGCGCTGTCGCCGTCGCCTGCCATGCCGGCGCTGATCCAGCGGGCTGTGCTGCCCAAGGCCAGGCTGATGCGCGGCATCGTCGGCGAGATCATGGGCTTGCCCGACGACCATCCATCGGTGCAGCGCAGCCTGCTGCTGACGGTGCTGCCGTGCCTGGTGATGACGGTGGCGCCCAAGGACCTGAGCAGCAAGGTGCTTCCGGCCCTGAAGGACACGCAGGCCCTGGCCGAAGAAGTTGTGCGCTATGTGCTCGCGGGGCTCGATGCCGTGGCGAAGGAGGCAAAGGCCACCGAGCCGCCCCCGGCGTCCACAACGCCTAAAGCTGGAAAGCGACGGTGAGCAGCAGCCCCTCGGCCACGTCGCGCATCAGCCCCGGGCGTCGCGCACGATAGGGCTCGCCGGCCGAGGCGGTGGTCTCGATCCACTCGGCCAACCATTCGATGTCTTCATGGCCGTAGAACACGACGGCCGCCTCGTGGTTCAGCAGCAGGCTGCGCAGGTCGAGGTTGATCGAGCCGCACATGGCGAGTTCGTCGTCCACCACCACGGCCTTGGCATGCGCCATGAACGGCAGCATGCTGAAGCTCACGCCCGCGCGCGCCAGGTCGCGCATGGCGCGTGCACGCACGAAGTCGGCAAGGCGATGGTTCGACTGCGCGGGCATCGCGATGGTCACCTGCACGCCGCGCCGCGCGGCCAGCCGCAGTGCATCGCGCAGGCCGTCGCCGGGCACGAAGTAGGGCGTGATCGCGAGCACGCGGTGCTCGGCGCGAAAGCAGGCGTCGATCAGCAGTGCATGCGCCGTGTCCTCGGTCTGGTCGGGGCCGCTCGGCAGGAACTGCGCCATGGCCGTGCCCGGACCCGGGGGCACGTCGTCGGCGGTGATGGCGCGGGCCTTGCGGCTGCGCACCGAGGCCCAGTCGTGGTCGAACTGGCGCGCCGCCGCCGCAGCCACGCTGCCATGCAGGTCGAACGACAGGTCACGCCAGGCCTCGGGGTGCTTGTCGTTGCCGGTGAAGTATTCGCCCGCGAGGTTGCGCCCGCCCGACCAGAGCCAGCCGTCGTCGGCAATGGTGAACTTGCGGTGGTTGCGCAGGTTGCGCGGGCCGATGCGGCGCAGGCTGAAGAAGGGGCGGAACACGGCCACCTCGCCGCCCGCCACACGCAGCCGGTCGAAGTGATGGCGCGGCAGCGACAGCGCGCCGAAGCCGTCGAGCAGCACCCGCACCTTGATGCCCTCGCGCGCCCGCTTCGCGAGCCGGTCGATCACCGCGTGGCCGAGCGGGTCGTCGCCGATGATGAAGGTGCACACGTCGATGCGCTCGCGCGCGCCGTCGATCACCTGCCACAGCGCATCGCGCGCGGCCTCGCCGTCGGCATGCATGCGGATCGCGCAGCGCCCCGGCGGCGCGAGGCCGAAGCTCTCGATCAGGTCGGCAGCCCAGTGGCCCGGCGGCACCGAGCGCGGCGGCCTGGGCGACCCCGCCGGGCGCAGCTTGCGCTGGCCGAACAGCAGGTACATCGGCAGGATGAAGTAAGGCATCAGCACCAGCCCCATGACCCAGGCGATGGCCGTGGTGGGGGCGCGCTGCTCGCGGCGCGCACGCGTGGTCAGCACGTAGACCAGCAGCGCGAAAGTGACGACGAGGAAATGCTGCGAAGGAGAGGGCAGCCAGTCGAACTCTTTGGTCGGCATGGACCGATGATGCCTCAGCGTTGCGGGCTGTGCCTTCAGTGCCCCTTCAGCGTTGCAGGAAGGCCGGCACGCCGCGCCCATGCGAGGCCAGGAACCGCATCATCGGATCGACCACCGCGCGCACCGCGGGCCGGTCGCCTACGCGCGTGCGCCAGGCCAGCAGGCGCGGCGTGGCGTCGGTCATGCCGGCGCCCTTGCGGTCGGCGAACACATAGGCCATGTAGAAGGCGATGTCGGCGAAGGAGTAGGGGCCGGCCAGGTACTCGCGTGTGGCCAGCAGGCCTTCCATCTCTTCATAGAAGCGCGCGCAGCCGGCGCAGGCTGCGACTGCCGCGGCGCTCTGCATGTCGTGCTGCAGGCCGAAGAGCTTGATGACGTTCGGGAAGAAGACCTCGTCGGACTTCTGCTCCAGCTGCCGCGCGCGGGCCCGTTCGGCAATGCCTTCAGGCCACAGCGCAAGGCTGGGGTAGCGGTCTTCGAGGTACTCGAAGATCTGCGTCGAGTCGAACAGCGAGACCTCGTCGTCGACCAGCACGGGCACCTGCTGCTTGACGGGGTTGACCCGAAGCACCTCGGGGTGCTTGGGCTCGTAGGCATCGTCCTTGGTGAAGGGCACCGTGACCAGTTCGAAGGGCACGCCTTTTTCGCGTGCCGCGATCTCGACCTTGGCGCCGAACATGCTGAGGGGGCCTGAGTAGATGTGAGTCGTCATGCCCCCGACTTCACCAGAAACGGCGCGTCAGGTCGAGCCCCAGACCTCCTGCGCGGTCTCGACCACCAGGCGCAGCTTGTTGCGCTGCGCTTCCACCGCGATGTTGTTGCCGTGCACGGTGCTGGAGAAGCCGCACTGCGGCGACAGCGCGAGCTGGTCGAGCGAGGCGTACTTGGCGGCGTCCTCGATGCGGCGCTTGAGCTCGTCCTTGTCTTCCATCTCGCCGAACTTCGTGGTCACGAGGCCGAGCACCACGGTCTTGCCCTTGGGCAGATAGCGCAGCGGCTTGAAGTCGCCCGAGCGGGCGTCGTCGTATTCCATGAAGTAGGCGTCGAGGTCCATCTCCTTGAGCAGCGCCTCGGCCACGGGCTCGTAGTTGCCGGCCGCGGCGTGCGTGCTTTTGAAGTTGCCGCGGCACAGGTGCATGGCCAGCAGCATGCCCGGGGGCTTCTGCGCCACCACCTTGTTGATGAAGGCGGCATAGCGGTGCGGCAGTTCGTTCGGGTCGTCGCCGCGCTTGCGGGCGGCTTCGCGCATGTGCTCGTCGCACAGGTAGGCGAGGTTGGTGTCGTCCATCTGCACGTAGGTGCAGCCGGCGGCGGCCAGCGAGCGCAGCTCGTCGCCATAGGCCTTGGCCACGTCGTCGTAGAACGCCGGGTCGAGCTCGGGGTACGCCTCCTTGCTGATGCCGGCGCGGCCGCCGCGGAAGTGCAGCATGGTCGGCGAGGGGATCGTCACCTTGGGCGTGCGGCCCGCCGAAACCTGGCTCTTGAGGTACTGGAAGTCGGCGAGTTGGATGTCCTTGACGTGGCGCACCTTGTCGAGCACGCGCATCGCGGGCGGAGCGAGTTCTTCGGTGCCGTCGGGCTTGCGGATGGTGACCGGGATGTCGGTCTTCACGCCGCCGAGCTGGTCAAGGAAGTCGATGTGGAAGTAGGTGCGGCGGAACTCGCCGTCGGTGATGCTCTTCAGGCCGATGTCTTCCTGGAAGCGGACGATCTCGGTGATGGCCTTGTCTTCGACGAGGCGGAGCTGCTCGGGCGTGATCTCGCCCTTGGCTTTCTGTTCGCGGGCTTCGAGCAGGTATTTGGGGCGCAGGAAACTGCCCACGTGGTCGTAGCGGGCAGGCAGGGCGGCGTGCTGTGACATGGATGACTCCGTCGTGATTTGGGGAACGAGCGGAACATCGTATCGCCTTCGAAATGCCGATGTCTGTATACATATATCTCGGTGTTTACCCTCGAAATGCTTCAAAAGACTGGAAATTTCAGGTTTTCTGTATACATTGAGTATTCATGAAAACGCCCACGACCGCCTTTCCACTGAACGCCTGGTATGCCGCCGCCTACGACGTCGAAGTGCGTCACGCGCTGCTGCCACGCACGATCTGCAACCAGAAAGTGGTGCTGTTCCGCCGCA
Source organism: Variovorax sp. YR634 (assembly GCF_900106655.1). Lineage (NCBI taxonomy): Bacteria > Pseudomonadati > Pseudomonadota > Betaproteobacteria > Burkholderiales > Comamonadaceae > Variovorax > Variovorax sp. YR634. Next base: position 334,877 of record NZ_FNOL01000002.1, on the reverse strand, counting down.
CCGACGGACAAGTCGCCGTGCTCGAAGACGCCTGCTGGCACCGGCTGATGCCGCTGTCGCTGGGCCGCCTCGAAGGCGACGAACTGGTCTGCGGCTACCACGGCCTCGTCTACAACAGCCAGGGCCGCTGCACTCACATGCCGAGCCAGGAAACGCTCAACCCCTCGGCATGCGTGCGCAGCTTTCCGGTGGTGGAGAAGCATCGCTTCGTGTGGATCTGGCCAGGCGATCCGGCCAAGGCCGACCCGGCGCTGGTGCCCGACATGCACTGGAACGACGACCCGGCCTGGGCCGGCGACGGCAAGATGATCCGCGTCAACTGCGACTACCGCCTCGTGGTCGACAACCTCATGGACCTGACGCACGAGACCTTTGTGCACGGCTCGTCCATCGGCAACCGCGAAGTGGCCGAGGCGCCCTTCGTAGCCACGCACGGCGACCGCTCGGCCACCGTCACGCGGTGGATGGAAGACATCGACCCGCCGCCGTTCTGGGGCAACCAGATCCGCCATGCGCGCGGCTACACCGGCAAGGTCGACCGCTGGCAGATCATCCGTTTCGAAGGTCCGTGCACCGTGAACATCGACGTCGGCGTGGCCGAGGCGGGCAGCGGCGCGGTGCCTCAGGGCAGCAACCCCGGTGACCGCAGCAAAGGCGTCAACGGCTACGTGCTCAACACCATCACGCCCGAGACCGACAAGACCTGCCTCTACTTCTGGGCCTTCGCGCGCAACTACTGCCTCGGCGAGCAGCGCCTCACGCACGAGTTGCGCGAGGGCGTCGCCGGCATCTTCCGCGAAGACGAGCTGGTGCTCGAAGCGCAGCAGAGGGCGATGGACGACCACCCCGATCACAAGTTCTACAACCTCAACATCGACGCCGGCTCGATGTGGGCGCGGCGTCTGATCGATCGCATGATCGAAAAGGAAAAGCCCGCGCGCGCCGCGATCCCGATCCGGCCCGCCCAGAAGGAAGCCGCGTGAAGGTCGCTGCTGTTTCCACCGCCGCCGAGCCCGGCGACAGCGGCAGTTCGCAGGCCGTGAAGGCGCAGCTGCGGTTGCGCGAGATGATCCTTGCGGGCGAGTTGCCCGGTGGCGCGCGCATTGCCGAGGTTGCCATCTCCGAGCAGCTCGGCGTGTCGCGCACGCCGGTGCGCACCGCGCTGATGCGGCTCGAACAAGAGGGCCTGCTCGAGGCGCTGCCCAACGGTGGCTATGCGGTGCGTACTTTTTCGGAGCGCGACGTGGCCGATGCCATCGAGCTGCGCGGCACGCTCGAAGGGCTGGTCGCCCGGCTCGCGGCCGAGCGCGGCGCGGCGCCCGTGGTGCTGCGCGAAGCACGTGCCTGCCTGCAGCGCATCGACGAGCTGCTGCGCGAGCCCGCGCTCGACGACGCGGCCTTCTCGCGCTACGTGACGCACAACGAGCGCTTCCACGCACTGCTCTGCGAAATGGCGGGCAGCCCCGTCATCGCGCAGCAGCTCGAACGCGTGATCAACCTGCCGTTCGCGTCGCCCTCGGGCTTCGTCATCGTGCAGGCCAACTCGCCGGCCGCACGCGACATGCTCGTGATTGCGCAAGACCAGCACGTGCAGGTGCTCGACGCCATCGAGTCCGGCGAAGGCTCGCGCGCCGAGGCGCTGATGCGCGAGCACAGCCGCATCGCACGGCGCAACCTGCGCGATGCGCTGCACGGCACGCCGACCGCCGAGCAGCGCCCGCTGCCGGGTGTGCAGCTGATCCGCCGGCGCGGCTGATCGGTTTCTTCTTTTTCCCTCCTCTTTCGTGTTGCTCCCCCGATGAAAAGCGATCTTCAATGGATGCAGGCGCAAGTCGTTGCGCTGCGTGACGTCACGCCCACCGTGCGCGAATTCGAACTGCGCTCCGATGGCGGCTTTGCCGAATCCCATGAACCCGGCGCTCACCTGCAGGTGCAGGTGCTGACGGCGCAGGGCAAGGTGCAGACCCGCTCGTACTCGCTGGTGGGCGAGGGCGACGGCCAGTGCTGGCGCATTGCCGTCAAGCGGCTCGACGACGGCCGTGGCGGTTCGCTCGCGATGTGGCGACTGGCCGTGGGCGACCGCCTGCAAGTGAGCGCGCCGCAGAACCACTTTCCGCTCGACCTCTCGGCTCCCGGCTACCTGCTGGTGGCGGGCGGCATCGGCATCACGCCGCTGGTACTGATGGCGCAGCGGCTGGGCGCGCATGCAAGGCGCACCGGCGTGCCGGTGAAGATGCTCTACGGCGCGCGGCATGCGGGCGAGCTCGGCTATCTGTCGCATCTGCAGGAAGCATTGGGCGAGGGCGTCGAAGCGCATGAAGGCTCGGCCCCCATCGACTTCGCCGCCGCTATCGCGGCACTGCCGCCCGGCGGCCAGCTCTACACCTGCGGCCCGGTGCCGATGCTCGAAGCCGTCAAGCGCGCGTGGCACGCAGCCGGCCGTGCCATCGAAGACCTGCGCTTCGAAACCTTCGGCAGCAGCGGCCGCCTGGCCACGCAGTCATTCCAGGTACGAATTCCCCGGCACGACCTGGCCATCACCGTGCCGGCCGACTGCACGCTGCTCGAAGCCCTCGACGCAGCCGGCGTGCAGACGCTCTCGGACTGCAAGCGCGGCGAATGCGGCCTGTGCGCCATGGACGTGATCGCCGTCGACGGCGAGATCGATCACCGCGACGTGTTCCTCAGCGAGCACGAGAAGAAGTCGACCACGCGCATCTGCGCCTGCGTGTCCCGCGCCGTGGGCACTCTCACGCTCGACTCCGCCTACCGCGCCGACAGCTGACGCGCGCGCTCCGCAAGCCGCCTTGCGCGATGATCGCGCAGTTCATTTGGCAATCGCGCAACAAAGGTCAACGGTAATGGCCGGCTAGGTGATTGCCTGCTCCGCCGGATGTTGCAAAGTGTTGAAAATAGCCCCGGTTCGCGTTCCGCCCCTCAAAGGAAAAAACATGCAAAGACGCCATCTCATCCAGACCGCCGCCCTCTCGGCACTTGCGCTTTCAATGTCGCTGGCCAGTGCCCAGGACGCCAACAAGTTCAAGATCGGCCTGATCCTTCCGATGACGGGCCAGTCGGCCTCCACCGGCCGCCAGATCGAAGCCGCCGCGCGCCTGTACATGGCCCAGAACGGCGATACCGTGGCCGGCAAGAAGGTAGAGCTGATCGTCAAGGACGATACCGGCCTGCCCGACGTGACCAAGCGCCTCGCGCAGGAGCTGGTGGTGAACGACAAGGTCAACGTGCTGGCCGGCTTCGGCCTCACACCGCTGGCGCTGGCCGTGGCGCCGATTGCCACGCAGTCGAAGACGCCCGAAGTGGTGATGGCCGCGGCCACGTCGAGCATCACCGAGGCTTCGCCCTACATCATCCGTTCGAGCTTCACGCTGCCGCAGGTGTCGGTGGCCATGGGCGACTGGGCGCCGAAGAACGGCGTGAAGACGGTCGTCACGCTGGTGGCCGACTACGGCCCGGGCAACGACGCCGAGAAGTTCTTCAGCGAGCGCTTCCAGCTCAACGGCGGCAAGGTGCTCGACAAGCTGCGCGTGCCGCTGCGCAACCCCGACTTCGCGCCGTTCCTGCAGAAGGTGCGCGACGTGAAGCCCGACGCGCTGTTCGTCTTCGTGCCCTCGGGCGCGGGCGCGGCGGTGATGAAGCAGTTCCTCGAACGCGGCATGGACAAGGCGGGCATCAAGATGATCGCCACCGGCGACGTGACGGATGACGACCAGCTCAACGACATGGGCGACGGCGCGCTGGGCGTGGTCACCTCGCACCACTACTCGGCCGCGCACCCCTCGGCCATGAACAAGAAGTTCGTCGAAGCCTTCGAGAAGGCCAACCCCAAGATGCGTCCCAACTTCATGGCCGTGGGCGGCTATGACGGCATGCGCGTGATCTACGAAGCGCTCAAGACCACCAAGGGGCAGGGCGGCGGCGAAGCGCTGCTGGCCGCCATGAAGGGCCAGGTCTTCGAGAGCCCGCGCGGCCCGGTGCTGATCGATGCGCAGACGCGCGACATCGTGCAGGACGTGTACCTGCGCAAGGTCGAGAAGAAGGACGGGCAGCTCTACAACGTCGAGTTCGATGTGATCAAAGGCGTGAAGGACCCAGGTAAAGCCAAGTGAGGCTTGTCTCTGGGGGGCGTTGTTGTTCGGGGCGCGATCACGCCGACGGGGTACCTTGCTCCGCGAATGTCCCCCGGCCTGCGGCCTCCTCCTTTATTTCGCTGCGCAAGGCACCCCATCGGCGTGATCTTTCAGAGCAGTCGTTGATCGGCCGGCATAAGCACGCACCCCGAACGAAACGAACAGCCCCAGAAATAGCTTCGTAAAAAACACGACATGCTGACCATTCTTTTCGACGGCATCGCCTACGGCATGCTGCTCTTCGTGCTGGCGGTAGGCCTCGCCGTGACGCTCGGCCTGATGAATTTCATCAACCTCGCGCATGGCGCTTTCGCCATGGCGGGGGGCTATCTCACGGTGTTTGCAATGCAGAAGTTGGGCGTGCCCTTCCTGGCCTGCCTGCCGCTCGCATTCATCGTCGTCGCGCTGGCCGGGGCCTTGCTCGAACGCACGCTCTACCGGCCGATGTACGGCAAGCCGCACCTCGATCAGGTGCTCTTTTCCATCGGCCTCGCCTTCATGGCGGTGGCGGCCATCGACTACTTCGTGGGCTCTTCGCAGCAGAACGTGCAATTGCCTGAATGGCTGCGCGGGCGCACCGAGATCGGCGACGGCGCGCTGCTGCTGGGCATGGGGCACTACCGGCTCTTCATCATCGGCGTGTGCGCGGTGCTCACCGTGGTGCTGCAGCTCATCCTCTCGAAGACGCGTTTCGGCAGCCGGCTGCGCGCCGCGGTTGACGACCCGCGCGTGGCGTCGGGCCTGGGCATCAACGTGAACATCGTGTTTCTGCTGACCTTCGCCGTGGGCTCCGGGCTCGCGGGGCTGGGCGGTGCGCTGGGTGCGGAGATCCTCGGCCTCGACCCGACATTCCCGCTGAAGTACATGATCTATTTCCTGATCGTGGTGTCAGTCGGCGGCACCTCGTCGATCACCGGGCCGCTCGCGGCGGCGCTGCTGCTGGGCATTGCCGACGTGGCCGGCAAGTATTTCATTCCGAAGATGGGTGCATTCACCGTCTACCTGCTGATGATCATGATCCTGATGTGGCGGCCCCAGGGCCTGTTCACGCGCAAGGGAGGCCGTTGATGAGTGCGCCTTCCACCACCGAGTTTCAGTCGGCCCTGCTGCGCAAGGCACGCTGGCACCCGCTCGAATTCGTGGCCTGGGCAGTGGCCTTCGCGCTGCCGCTCGTCATGCCCTCGCACTCGCTGCTGGTCAACGAGATCGCCATCGTCGCGCTGTTCGCGATGTCGCTCGACCTGATTCTTGGCTACACCGGCATCGTGTCGCTGGGCCATGCCGCTTTCTTCGGCTTCGGCGCGTATGCGGCGGCGCTGTTCGCCAAGCTCGTGATGCCGGACCCGACCGTGGGGCTGGTGATCGCGACCGTGCTGTCGGCATTGCTGGGCCTCGTGGCGAGCGTGACGATCTTGCGCGGCAGCGACCTCACGCGGCTGATGGTCACGCTCGGCACTGCGCTGCTGCTGCTCGAACTCGCCAACAAGCTCGACTGGCTCACCGGCGGCGCCGACGGCCTGCAGGGCGTGGTGATGGGTCCGGTGCTCGGCCTGTTCGAGTTCGACCTGTACGGCCGCACGGCCGCCTGGTATTCGCTGGCCGTGATGCTGGTGCTGTTCCTCGTGATGCGCCGGCTCGTGCATTCGCCGTTCGGTGCCACGCTGAAGGCCATTCGCGACAACCGGCTGCGCGCCATGGCAATCGGCATTCCGGTCGTGTCGCGGCTCGTGGTGATCTACACCGTGGCGGCGGGCATCGCCGGCGCCGCGGGCGCGCTGCTGGCGCAGACCACAGGCTTCGCCTCCCTCGACGTGCTGGCCTTCGACCGCTCGGCCGACGTGCTGCTGATGCTGGTCATCGGCGGCGTGGGCTGGCTCTATGGCGGCGTGGCGGGTGCCATCGTGTTCAAGCTGCTGCAGACCTGGCTGTCGGCCGTGACGCCGCAGTACTGGATGTTCTGGATCGGCCTGATCCTGGTGCTGCTGGTGCTGGTGGGGCGCGACCGCCTGCTGAAGCCGTGGACATGGTTCGGCTTGGGCGGCAAGAAGAAGGGCGGTGCGGCATGACCGACACCGTGCTTTCGACCCACGGCCTCGTGATGCGCTTCGGCGGCATCACGGCCACCAACAACGTGACGATGGAACTCAAGCGCGGTGCACGCCACGCGCTGATCGGCCCCAACGGAGCGGGCAAGACCACGCTGATCAACCAGCTGACGGGCGTGCTCACGCCGACCGAAGGCCGCATCACGCTGCTGGGCGAAGACATCACCACGCTCGCGCCGCACAAGCGCGTGGCGCGCGGACTGGTGCGCACCTTCCAGATCAACCAGCTCTTCGACTCGATGACGCCGCTCGAAACGCTGGCGCTGGTCGTGTCGCAACACCAGGGCATCGGCGCGCAATGGTGGCGGCCGCTCGGCGCCAGCAAGGCGATTGCCGAGCGCGCGGGGCAACTGCTCGAACAGTTCCACCTGGGTGATGTGGCGCAGCAGCAGGTGAAGCACCTGGCCTATGGCAAGCGCCGCCTGCTGGAGATTGCGATTGCGCTGGCCTGCGAGCCGCGCGTGCTGCTGCTCGACGAGCCTGTGGCGGGTGTGCCCGCCGGCGAGCGCGAAGAACTGCTGCAGACCGTGGCCGCGCTGCCCGCCGACGTGTCGGTGCTGCTGATCGAGCACGACATGGACCTGGTGTTCAGCTTTGCCGACCGCATGACGGTGCTGGTCAACGGCACGCTGCTGACCGAGGGCGACCCCGAAACCATCGCCAACGATCCGAAGGTGAAGGAGGTCTATCTGGGCCACGGGGAGAGCGCCCATGTCTGAGCTGCTGCGAATAGAAAACCTGAGCGCCGGCTACGGCGAGGCCGTGATGCTGCACGACGTGGCGTTCGCGCTCGGCGAAGGCCAGACGCTGGCGCTGCTGGGCCGCAACGGCACGGGCAAGACCACGCTGATCAACACGCTCGCGGGCGCAACGCGCCAGCACGGCGGCAGCATCACGCTGGGCGGCCAGGCGCTGCACAAGCTTGCGCCGCATCAGCGCGCGGCGGCCGGCATCGGCTGGGTGCCGCAAGAGCGCAACATCTTCAAGTCGCTGACGGTGCACGAGAACCTCACCGCGGTGGAGCGGCCGGGCAAGTGGAGCCCGCAGCGTGTCTACGAAATGTTCCCGCGCCTTGCCGAGCGCAAGACGAACCTGGGCACGCAGCTCTCGGGCGGCGAACAGCAAATGCTGGCCGTGGGTCGCGCGCTGGTGCTCAACCCGAAGCTGCTGCTGCTCGACGAGCCACTCGAAGGGCTCGCGCCGATCATCGTGGAAGAGCTGCTGCGCGCCATCCGCCGCATCACGCAGGACGAGGGGCTGGCCGCGATCATCGTGGAGCAGCATCCGCAGGCGATCCTCGCGATTTCCGACGAAGCGGTGGTGCTGGACCACGGGACCATCGTGCATACCGACAAGGCCGCGACATTGCGCACGCAGCCTGAAGTGCTCGACCGCCTGTTGGGCGTCGCGCGCTAGACGAGCTCCGCCAGGCGCGCCTTCCAGTCTTCCGCGCGGCCGAGCCATGGGCCGATGTCGATGCGGCTGGCGCGGCCATCGGGCTGCGTCAGCACGAAGGTCGGAAAGCCCTGGCCGCCAGCGCGCTGCAGGAACTGGCGGCTTTCGGCGAAGTGCCGTGCGGTCGATTCGCCCGACAGGCGTTCGAAGGCCGACGCGAAGGCTTCGGCGTCGAAGCCGAGTTCGGCGGCGATCGCCTTCAGCACCTGCTCATCGGCGATGCGCTGGCCTTCGACGTAGTGCGCCCGCTGCAGGCGATGGATCATGTCCAGCCCGCCGCCTGCCCGCAGCGACTCGGCCGCGAGGATGGCGGTGGTCGGCGGCTCGGAGTCCATCGTCGCGCCGGTGTCGCGCAGCAGTCCCTCGAAGTAGCCTTCACCGAAGGGCTGGCCCGTGAGTTCCGCGATGCGCCGGTCGTGCGGCATCACGTACTCGCGCCACTGCGGCGTGATCGAGCGGCGGTTGGCGCCGGTCATCATGCCGCCGCCGTGGAACTCGACCTTCAGGCCCGGCACGCTGCGCGCCGCGTCGACCAGCGGCGCGGCGGCATAGCACCAGCCGCACAGCGGGTCGAAGATGTAGTGGAGCGTGGCGCCTTCATTCGCGCCTTCGTTCATTGCGGCCATTTCATTTCTCCCTTGATGACCTTGGCGCCAAGTTCCAGCGACGAGGCGTCTTCCAGCTTCGGGTAGCGCTTCTTCATTGCGGCGATCAGGGCAGCCGAGTCCTTGGCCTTCGCGGCTTCGGTCTCGAAGGCCTGAAGGTAGCTTCGCGTGAATTTCACCGAGGCGAGCGAGTAGGGCGCGCTGCCGTCGGCATTCGGCAGGTAGTGGCCGGGCACCACGGTCTTGGGGTGCAGGGCTTCGATGCGGCCCAGCGTCTTGATCCAGTCGCGGCGCGATTCGGGCGTTTGCGTGTCCGCCACCCACACGTGGATGTTGGCCGACACTGGAATGCCGCCGACCACCGCCTTCAGCGAGGGAATCCACGCGAAGCTGCGCTCGGGCGTCGGGCCGTCGAGGCCGACGACCTGGATCTTGCGACCTTCGAGCGTGAGGCTGTCACCGGCCAGTGCTTCGGGCACGACCAGCGCCTTGGGCGCGTTGTCCTTCAGGATCGGTCCCCAGTGCGCGAGCTTGCCGTCCTTCGAGGCCTGGATGGCGGCCACGGTCTGGGGCGTGGCGACGATCTTCGCGTCGGGGAAGGCGGCCTGGATCACGTCGAGGCCGAAGTAGTAGTCGGGGTCGCTGTGGCTGATGTAGACCGTGGTGAGCTTCTTGCCCGTGGCCTTGATCTTCTGCACGAGCGCCTCGGCGTCGTTGCGCTGGAACTGCGCGTCGATCAGCACGGCATCGGTCTGGCCGGTGACGATTTCCGAGGAGACCGGAAACATCGACTTCGTGCCGGGGTTGTAGACGTCGAGCTTGAGCGGCTGGGCAGCCTGCGCGACGAGCGGGACAAGGCTCAGGGTGGTGGCGAGGGCGGCGGCGGAGAGGAGGGCTCTGCGGAACATGCGGTGGTCTTTCTGTGTGTGGTGTGAAGGAGTGACAGCACTGACCTTTCGAATGTAGGTTGCGTGAATCGAAATAAAAACCTGCTCCTGGGCAATGAATAGTTTCGGATTCCGGTCGAATTGGGTGCTTGGCCGTCAATCCGTGGCGCGCCGCTCCAGGTGCGCGACCAGCAATTGAGCAGACGGCGACAGCGCCGCCTCACTGCGGAAGCAGATCGCAAAACGCCGCCGCGCCCACGCATCGGTAAGCGGCATCAGGCGAAGGCCGAAGGCATCGGTGAAGGGCCGCGCGACCTCCGCCGGCACCACGCTGATTGCCAGCCCGGCGCGCACCACGCGCAGCGCCGCATCGAAGTTGGACACCAGCACGCGGTAAACCAGCGGCTTGCCTGCCACCGCCGCCTCGCGCGCCAGCATCAGTTGCACCGCGCTGAGCGCGGGCATGCCGACGAATTCGTGGTCGAGCACCTGCTCGAAGCGCACGTGCTCGTGCTTCGCCACCGGGTGCGAGGGATGCGCGACGATGGCGAGGTGGTCGGTGCGGTAGTCGCGCCGCTCCAGGCCTTCGAGGTCGGCCGCGTCCCAGCACAGGCCGATGGAGGCGCTGCCCTCACGAATGCCGCGCACGATCTCGGGGCTCACGCGCTCTTCCATGTCGACGCGGATGTTGCGGTGCGCCGGGTCTTGCAGAAAGTCGGCCACGTCTTCGGCCAGCGATTCGGCCATGACCGAGGCCGAGGCCAGGATGCGCACGTGCCCGCGCGCGCCGCCGGCGTAGGCGGCCATGTCGCGCTCGATGCGATTCACGCTGCCGAGCATCGCGCGGGCGTGCTCCATCAGGGTTTCGCCGGCCGGCGTGGGCAGCACGCCGCGGCGCTTGCGCAGCAGCAGCGGTGTGCCGACGGCTTCTTCGAGCTGGGCCAGCCGCTTGCTGATGGCCGAGCCGACGATGCTGGCCTGTTCGCCGGCGCGCGCGATGCTGCGCGTTTCGCAGACGGCGACGAACAGGCGCAGGGTGGTCAGGTCGAGATCTCTCATGATGTTCCGTTCTGGAATCGGATGGCTTCCAAAATATACCTTCTGGATCGAATCGGAACTTCTAACATCGACTCCGTACCCTCACGACGGAGACAAAGTCTTGATTCACGCCTTCCTGCCGCCGCGCGCGGTCGTCCGCGAAGTGGGCCTGCGCGATGGCCTCCAGAGCATTGCCCGCGTACTGCCCACCGAACGCAAGCTCGAATGGATCCGCGATGCGCACGCGGCCGGCCAGCGCGAGATCGAGGTCGGCTCGTTCGTGCCGGCGCACCTGCTGCCGCAATTGGCCGACACGGCCGAGCTGCTGGCGTACGCGAAGACGCTGCCGGGGCTCTTTGCCTCGGTACTCGTGCCCAACCTCAAGGGCGCCGAACGCGCCATTGCGGGCGAGGCCGACCTGATGGTCGTGCCGCTTTCGGCCAGCCACGCGCACAGCCTTGCCAACCTGCGCAAGACGCCCGACGAGGTGGTGGCCGAGGTCGGGCGCATGCGCGCGGCGCGCGATGCGGCGGGCTCGAAGACGCTGATCGACGGCGGCGTGGGCACGGCCTTCGGCTGCACGCTGCAGGGCCATGTCGAGCCCGACGAAGTGCTGCGGCTGATGCAGGCGCTGCTCGACGCTGGCGCCGACCGCGTGAGCCTCGCCGACACAGTCGGCTATGCCGATCCGGCGATGGTGCGCAGCCTGTTCGAGCGCGCCTTGCGCATCGCGGGCGACCGGCTGTGGTGCGGCCACTTCCATGACACGCGCGGCATGGGGCTCGCGAATGCGTATGCCGCGCTGGAGGTTGGCATCACACGTTTCGACGCCTGCCTGGCCGGCATCGGCGGCTGCCCGCACGCGCCCGGCGCCAGCGGCAATGTCGACACCGAAGACCTCGTCTTCATGCTCGAGAGCATGGGCGTTGTGACCGGCGTCGATCTGCCGAAGCTGCTGGACCTGCGCCGACGCGTGGCGAGCTGGCTCGAAGGCGAAACCTTGCAGGGCACGGTGTGGCGCGCGGGCTTTCCGAAGACCTTTGCTGCGACGGCGGGAGTCACGGCATGAGCGCGGCAAAGACCGGAGAAAAGCGCCTGCCGCTCACCGGCATCCGTGTGGTCGAGTTCACCCACATGGTCATGGGCCCCACCTGCGGCATGGTGCTCGCGGACCTGGGCGCGGAGGTCATCAAGGTCGAGCCCATCGATGGCGACCGCACGCGACACCTGCTGGGCGCGGGCGCGGGCTTCTTCCCCATGTTCAACCGCAACAAGAAGAGCATCGCGCTCGACCTGCGGCACCCGCAAGGGCTGGAAGCCGCGCTGCGCCTGTGCGCCACGGCCGACGTGGTGGCGCAGAACTTCAAGCCCGGCACCATGGACAAGTACGGCCTGGGTTACACCGCCCTCGGCAAGCTCAACCCGCGCCTCGTGTACGTCAACCACACGGGCTTTCTGCCCGGCCCTTATGAGCACCGCACCGCGCTCGACGAGGTGGTGCAGATGATGGGCGGTCTGGCCTACATGACCGGCCGCCCCGGTGATCCGCTGCGCGCGGGCACCAGCGTCAACGACATCATGGGCGGCATGTTCGGCGCCATTGGCGCGATCGCCGCGCTGATGCAGCGCGCCGAGACCGGCAAGGGGCAGGAGGTGCAATCGGCATTGTTCGAGAACAACGTGTTCCTGGTCGGGCAGCACATGCTGCAGTACGCGATCACCGGGCAGGCCGCTGCGCCGATGCCCGATCGCATCTCGGCCTGGGCGCTGTACGACGTGTTCACCGTGAAGAACGGCGAGCAGATCTTCCTGGCCGCCGTGAGCGACGCGCAGTGGAAGACCTTCTGCGACGCGCTGGGTTTCGACGACCTGAAGGCCGACCCCGCCCTGCGCACCAACAACGACCGCGTGCGCCTGCGGCCCACGCTGCTGGCCGACTTGCGTGAGCGCCTGGCAGGCCGCTCGGCGGCGGAGCTTTCGGCGATCTTCGAGGCCAGCGGGCTGCCGTTCGCGCCGATCACGCGGCCCGAAGACCTCTACGACGACCCGCATCTGAAAGCTACCGGCGGCCTGGCCGACATTCGCCTGCCGGACGGTGAGCGTGCCGGAGAAATGGCGCAGACGACGCTGTTCCCGATCACGCTCGGTGGCGAGCGCCTCGGTGTGCGGCTGCATCCGCCGACGCTGGGCGAGCACACGCGCGAGCTGCTGGCCGAACTGGGCTACGCGCGTGAGCAGGTCGATGCGCTGCACGCTGAATCGGCCGTAGCCTGAGCAGAGTGACTTTTCAAGAACATAAAGAGAGACAAAACCATGACCCAGACACTTCCCTCGATGAACCGCCGCGCGGTGCTCGGCCTCGGTGCGTGCGCCGCCGCCGTGGCCGCATGCCCCGCGCTTGCGCAGGGCTCCGACAAACCCATCCGCTTCATCCTGCCGATCAGCGCGGGTTCAGGCGTCGACACCATCGTGCGCGCTGCATCGGTCGCGCTCGGCAAGGCCTTCGGCCAGCCGGTGGTGATCGAGAACCTGCCGGGCGCGGGCGGCATCACCGGCGCCGCGGCCATCGTCAAGGCCGCGCCCGACGGGCTCACGCTGGGCATGGTGTCGAACAACCATGTCATCAACCCGGCGGTGTTCAAGAAGATGCCCTTCGACGCGATCAACGATGTCACGCCGATCAGCGTGGTGGGCGCGACGCCGCTGGTGCTGGTGGTGAACCCGAAGCTGCCCGCGAAGAACGTGAAGGAACTGGTCGCGCTGCTGCGCGCGAAGCCCGAGGGCTACAACTACGCCTCGTCGGGCAACGGCACCATCATTCACCTGGCCGGCGAGATGTTCATGGACGAGGCGGGCGTGAAGGCGCGGCACATTCCCTACAAGGGCACCGGGCCGATGGTGACCGACATGATCGCGGGGCAGGTCGAGATGGGCGTGGTTGCACTACCGGCCGTGCAGCAGCACGTCAAGAGCGGCGCGCTGCGCGCCATCGGCCTGTGCGGCGCGACGCGTTCGCCAGCCGCGCCGGACATCCCGACCATCGCGGAGCAGGGGCTGCCGAACTACGCGGTCGAAGGCTGGTTCGCAGTGATCGGGCCGCCGAAGATGCAGGCGGCCGATGTCCAGCGTGTGCACGACGCGGTGGCCGCTGCATTCACCAGCGCCGAAGTGCGCGATGCGATGGACAAGCAGGGCAACGTCATCAAGCCCACGACACCGGAGCAGGCCGCGAGCTACTTTCGCAGCGAGGCCGCGCGCTATGCGGCGCTGGTGAAGAAGGCGAACGTGGTGCTTGAGTGAGGAGCGGCTCTTACGCCGGCCCCACAGCGCGATAGAGGGCGCGCACGAAGTCCGACTGCGTGATCATCCCCGCGAGGCGCTTCTCGCCATCGATGATCGGGATGTGGTGGTGGCCGCCCTCGGAGAACAGCGGCACCAGGTCGACCACGGGCCGGTCGGCGCTGGCTACGCGCACCTGCCGCGTCATGATCTGGCCGACCACCTCGGGCTTGTTCGACATCACGGTGCGCGTGGCGCGGATCAGGTCGCGCAGCTTGCCGGCGATGCCCTCGTGATGCTGCAGGTCGAGCTGGCGGAAGAAGTCGGCCTGCGTGACGATGCCGACCACGCGGCGCGTGCGGTCGGTGATGGGCAGGGCCTTGATGCGGCGCTCGTGCATCAGCGCCCACGCTTCCTGCAGCGGCGTGCCGAACTCCACCGAGACCGGCGTGCGTGACATGATGTCGGCGCAGTGCAGCGTGCCCAGGCGCCGCTTGTACGACTCGAGCTCGGTCTGCTGGATCAGCGATTGGAGGTCGTCGCGGCTGATGTCCAGCACCTGGTTGTAGCGGGCCAGCACGGCGTCGATGTCGGCCTGGCTGAAGCGCGCATCGGACGCAGGCGGGCGAGCCACCACCTGCACATGCGGATAGCGCCGTCCGGTCAGCGAGTTGTAGGCCACGCCGGCCAGCACCAGCAGCAGCGAGTTGATGAAGAAGGGGAAGAGGGCGGACGAGAAATGCGTGGTGTGCGTCAGCACCGCGAGCAGGGCCGCGGCACCGCCCGGCGGGTGCAGGCAGCGTGCGCTGAACATCAGGCCGATGGCAGCAGCCACTGCAACGGCGGCGCCCAGCGCCGGGTCGGGAATCCAGTTGGCGGCCGCAATGCCGACCACCGCCGACAGCGTGTTGCCGCCGATGACCGCCCACGGCTGCGCCAGCGGACTGGCCGGCACAGCAAACACCAGCACGGCGCTGGCGCCCAGCGGCGCGATCAGCCAGACGGAGGCGGCGAGCGGGCCGGCCATCCACCGGCACAGCAGTGCCGTGACCAGCAGGCCGAGGCCCGCACCTGCCACCGCGCGCAGGCGCTCGCGAGCATCGACGGTGGTGCGGCCTGGCAGCCAGGCGCGCGCATGAGTCAGGAATGCTTCGAAGCGCATCGGAGCCTCGTTCCTGCTGTCAGCCTTCGTGCGCCACCATGCGCCCGATCTCGGGCCAGCGGTCATGCAGCCACACCCAGGCGACAAGGCCGATGGCGAGCATGCCCATGGAGGTCAGCGCCAGCGCGAGCGTCGAATGCATCACCAGCGGCGCCACCGCGCCGGCCACGATGCCGTTGGCGGTGGAGCCGATCACGGCCTGCAGCGACGAGGCCATGCCGCGGCGCTCGGGGTGCAGGTCGAGCACCAGCAGCGTGACCACCGGCACCATCAGCGCCCAGCCGAAGGCGAACACCGCCAGCGGCCACAGTGCCCAGGCCACGTGCGCCTGGAAGAAAGTGTTGGCCACCACGTTGACCACCGAGGTGGCCAGCATGATGACGAAGCCGTCGCGGATCTGCCGCTTGGGTGCGACCTTGCCGGCCATGCGGCCGCTGGCGCGCGCGCCGAGCATGATGCCGCCGATGGTCAGCAGGAAGAACCAGAAGAACTGCTGCGGCTGCAGCGCGAGGTGGTCGCCGAGGAATGCGGGCGCGGCCAGCACGTAGAGGAACATGCCGTTGAAGGGCACGCCGCTCGCAAAGGCCAGCAGCAGGAAGCGCGGGTCGGAGCACAGGTCCCAGTAGCCGCGCATCAGGTGCCGCACCTGGAAGGGCTGGCGATGGTCCTTGTGCAGCGTCTCGGGCAGCAGCTTGTAGTTGGCAGTGAACAGCACCACGCCCACCGCCACCAGGAACCAGAACACCGCGTGCCAGCCCGCGTGCACGAACAGGAAGCCGCCCACGATGGGCGCGATGGCCGGCGCCACGCCGAAATAGATCGTGACCTGGCTCATGACCCGCTGCGCCTCGGCGGGTGGGAACATGTCGCGGATCACTGCGCGCGAGACCACGATGCCGGCGCCGGTCGACAGGCCCTGCAGCCCGCGGAACAGCACCAGCTGCGTGATGTTCTGCGAGAGCGCACAGCCCAGCGAGGCCAGCGTGAACACGGCCAGGCCCCACAGCACCACGGGGCGGCGGCCGAAGCTGTCCGACAGCGCGCCGTGGAACAGGTTCATGAACGCGAAGCCGAACAGGTAGGCCGAGAGCGTCTGTTGCATCTCGGCCGGCGTCGCACCGATGGATTGCGCAATGCCCGAGAAGGCCGGGATGTAGGTGTCGATGGAAAAGGGCCCGAGCATGCCGAGCACCGCGAGCAGCACGGCAAGCGCCCAGCGCGGGGCCTGCCAGAGTTTGTCTGCATCGGGATTCATGAGGTTTGCTCCGTTCTTTTTATCGCGAAGGCCAAAAAAGAAAGCGCCCTTGCGGGCGCCTCCTCGTCGGGAAATACCGGGAGACCGGCTTAGAGCGTATCAATAAAGCTGCGCAGCTTGTCCGAACGCGACGGATGCTTGAGCTTGCGCAGTGCCTTCGCCTCGATCTGGCGGATGCGCTCGCGGGTCACGTCGAACTGCTTGCCGACTTCTTCCAGCGTGTGGTCCGTGCTCATTTCGATGCCGAAGCGCATGCGCAGCACCTTGGCTTCGCGCGGCGTGAGGCTGTCGAGGATGTCCTTGACCACGTCGCGCAGGCCGGCCTGCATCGCGGCTTCGATAGGAGCCGTGTTGCTGCTGTCCTCGATGAAGTCGCCCAGGTGCGAATCGTCGTCGTCGCCGATGGGGGTTTCCATCGAGATCGGCTCCTTCGCGATCTTCATGATCTTGCGGATCTTGTCTTCCGGAATCTCCATCTTCGCGGCCAGGATGCCGGCGTCGGGCTCGAAGCCGAACTCCTGCAAGTGCTGGCGCGAAATGCGGTTCATCTTGTTGATCGTCTCGATCATGTGCACCGGAATGCGGATGGTGCGCGCCTGGTCGGCGATCGAGCGGGTGATGGCCTGGCGGATCCACCACGTGGCGTAGGTCGAGAACTTGTAGCCGCGACGGTATTCGAACTTGTCGACCGCCTTCATCAGGCCGATGTTGCCTTCCTGGATAAGGTCGAGGAACTGCAGGCCGCGGTTGGTGTACTTCTTGGCGATGGAGATCACGAGGCGCAGGTTGGCCTCGATCATTTCCTTCTTGGCATCGCGCGAAGACGATTCGCCTTCGTTCATGCGCTTGTTGATGTCCTTCAGCTCGGACAGCGGCACCACCACGCGCGACTGGATGTCGGCGAGCTTCTGCTGCAACTCTTGCACCGGCGGGATGTTGCGCGCGAGCACCGTGCTCCAGGGCTTGCCGGCGGCGGCCTGCTTCTCGACCCACTTCAGGTTGAGCAGGTTGGAGGCGATGCGGTTGCCGTTCTTGTCGTAGCCGCTGAAGTCGCGGATGAACTCGTCCTGCGGGAAGCCGCACTTGTCCACGATGATGCGGCGCAGTTCGCGTTCCTTCTTGCGAACGTCGTCCACCTGCGTGCGCACCAGGTCGCACAGCTTCTCGATGGTCTTGGCGGTGAAGCGGATGGTCATCAGCTCGTCGGACACGGCCTGCTGGGCCTTGACGTACGCCGGCGTGCCGTAGCCTTCCTTCTCGTAGATCTTGTGGATCTTCTCGAACATGCTGGCGATGCGGTCGAAGCGATCGAGCGCTTCACGCTTGAGTTCCTCGAGCTTCTTGGTCAGGGCCTTGGAGCCGCCCTTGCCGTCGTCGTCGTCTTCCTCGTCGAACTCGTCGAAGTCTTCTTCGGCCACGTAGTCGTCGGCCTCGTTGGGGTTCGAGAAGCCGTCGACGATGGTCGAGATGACGACCTTGCCTTCACGGATCGTTGCGGCCATTTCGAGGATCGCGGCGATGGTGGCGGGGGAGGCCGAAATGGCTTCCATCATGGCCATCAGGCCGCCTTCGATGCGCTTGGCGATTTCGATTTCGCCTTCGCGCGTCAGCAGCTCGACCGTGCCCATTTCGCGCATGTACATGCGGACCGGGTCGGTGGTGCGGCCGAATTCGCTGTCCACCGTGGAGAGCGCGGCTTCGGCTTCTTCCTCGGCTTCTTCCACCGTGGTGGCGGTGGGCGCGGTGTTGTTCAGCAGCAGAGTTTCGGCGTCGGGCGTCTGCTCGTACACCGCCACGCCCATGTCGTTGAGCATGGTGACCACGACTTCCATGGTCTCGGCGTCGACCAGCTTGTCGGGCAAGTGGTCGGAGATTTCGCCGTGCGTGAGGTAGCCGCGGGTCTTGCCCAGCGTGATCAGGGTCTTCAGGCGCGAGCGGCGCTTGGCCAGGTCTTCTTCGGAGAGCACGGTCTCGTCGAGGCCGAACTCCTTCATCAAGGCGCGTTCCTTCGCCTTGCTGATCTTCATGCGCAGCGGCTTGACCTTCTCTTCGGTGGTCGTCGCAACCGCGGGCTCGTCGCCGGCCAGGTCGTCCTCGATGTCCGACAGGTCGACGTCGCTCTCGGGGGCTTCCTTGTCAGCCTTGGGCTTGCGGCCGCGCTTGGCGCCGGTGGCGGGCGTGGCGGCGCCGGCGGCCTTGGGCGGGCGGCCGACTTTCTTGGCTGCGGGGGCGGCTGCTTTTTTGGGATCGTCGAGAGAGGTCGATTTCGTGGGCACGGTTTTCACTTTCGTTGCGGCTGCCGATTTGGATGCGGCGGCGGCCGTCTTGGTTGCCGGCTTCGCGCCGGCTTTCAACGGTTTTTCTGCTGCGGGCTTGGTGGCGACGCTTTTGGCAAGTGAAGGAGCAGGCTTCTTTGAACTGGGCATACGACCTCGTTACGGCAAGAAAGAACAAGCGGGATCACAGGCGCACCGTCACGCGGACAGCGCCACCACAGCCCGTGCACAGGCACGGACTAAAAACAAATGGGAAAGAGGAATTAATTCCTCAACAGGCAAGATGTCGGGCGAACATTTGGTATGCAGTCCTTGCGGTTATTGACCCTTTCCGCCGGAATTTACCGTTGGAGTGCGTTGCGCTAGGGGTCGGCCCGGAGGTGCTGCTGTCGCTCTTGCCTAATTTCGCCAGTTGCGAAGCCTTACATTATAGCGTGTTGCGCAAATTTCAAGCAGTTTCTGAACCCGAGGCGCGCAGACGGGCGCGCAATTCGAGCCGGCGGGTTTCCAGCGCCTTGTAGCGTTCCAGGGCTTTCGGGTCTTTTCCCACGGCGGCGATGGCCTCGCTCTGCTGGGCCTTGAGAAGGTCGTCGAGCATGAAATCGAGCACGCTGGAGAGTTCGCGGGCGGCGTCGGCCAAGTGCTGCGCCTCCTCGCCCTCGGGCACCGGACCGGCCTCGGAGACGGACATCAGCCGCTCGGCCAGCGGCTCGAAGTCGAGTCCGCGCATGCCTTCGCGCAGGGCCGCCCAGGGCTGGACGCCGTGCTCGTGCAGCTGGCTGTCGAGCCAGGTGAAGAGCGCGCCGTGCGAGCCGGGCAGGTCGCACAGCATCACGTGGAGCTCGTGCGACAGGGCTTCCCATTGCGCCATGTTCGACAGCAGCAGCCGCACCGCCACATCCGGGCGGCTGGGCGGGGCACCGCGTCCGCGCAGGGGCTCGATGGGTTCCTCGAACTTCCCGCCCCAGCGCTTGCCCTTGACGAACTTGCGCGGCTGGAACTTGGGCTTGCTATCGCTTTCATAGCGCGGCGGTTCAAAGTCCTGCGGCGGGGGCATGTCCGGGTAGTAGTCGTCACCGCCACCGCCACCACCGCCGCCGTAGCCGGAGGGCTCGCCTTGGCGCTGCGGCGCGGGTGCGCCGCCGGCCTTGCGCGGGCCCGGCGTGGAGGCCCAGAGTTCCGACAGCGCCGGCGCGTCGAGCTGCACCAGCGTCGCGATCTCGCTCAGCAGCTGTCGCTTGAGGGCACCGTCGGGCATGGCGCTCCAGAGTGGGCGCACGTTGCTCGTCATGTGGGCGCGGCCCTCGGCGGTGGTCAGGTCGCAGCCTTCGCGGGCGGCTTCGAGCATGAAGCGCGACAGCGGCGTGGCCTCGTTGACGAAGCGGGCGAAGGCCTCGGCGCCGTGCTCGCGGATGAAGCTGTCGGGGTCGTGTTCGGCCGGCAGGAACAAAAACTTGATGCTGCGCACGTCGGTGGCGTAGGGCAGGGCACCGTCGAGCGCCTTGCGCGCGGCGCGGCGGCCGGCGGCGTCGCCGTCGAAGCTGAACACCACCGATTCGGTGAAGCGGAAGAGCTTCTGCACGTGCTCCGTGGTGCAGGCCGTGCCGAGCGTGGCCACCGCGTTCGGAAAACCGAGCTGGGCCAGCGCCACCACGTCCATGTAGCCCTCGGTGACGAGCGCATAGCCGCGGTCGCGGAAGGCGGCACGGGCTTCGTAAAGGCCGTAGAGCTCGCGGCCCTTGCTGAACACCGGCGTTTCGGGCGAGTTGAGGTACTTGGGCTTTTCGTCGCCCAGTACCCGGCCACCGAAGCCGATGCACTCGCCCTTCACGTTGCGGATCGGGAACATCACGCGGTCGCGGAAGCGGTCGTAGCGCTTGGCTTCTTCGTCGCTGAGCTTGCCTTCCTCGTTGTTGACGATCACCAGCCCGCTCTCGGCGAGCAGCGGGTCGTCGTAGTCGGGGAAAACGCTGGCCAGCGCGCGCCAGCCGGCCGGCGCATAGCCGATGCCGAACTGCTTGGCCACCTCGCCCGAGACGCCGCGGCCCTTCAGATATTCGATGGCGCCGGGCGCCTGCCGCAGGTGCTTGCGGTAGGCGTCGCCGGCTTTTTCGAGCACGTCGGTCAGCGTGGCCTGTTTCTGGCGCTGGCTGGCGGCGCGGGCGCGTTCGGCCGGAGAGGCGTCGTCCTCGGGCACCTGCAGGCCGTACTGGCCGGCCAGGTCGTGCACCGCCTCGACGAAGCCCATGCCCGCATGCTCCATCAGAAAGCCGATGGCGTTGCCATGCACCCCGCAGCCGAAGCAGTGATAGAACTGCTTGGTCGGGCTGACGGAGAAAGAGGGCGATTTCTCACCGTGGAACGGGCACAGCCCCATGAAATTGGCGCCGGCCTTCTTGAGCTGCACATAACGGCCGACGATCTCGACCACATCGGCGCGCGCGATGAGTTCCTGGATGAATGAAGCGGGGATGGTCATGTAGGCGAAGAGCGGCAAATCATACGCAAGCGGGCGAAGGCTGGCGGCCGGACGGCATACTGAAAGCGACCGGAATCCATGCATGACGACGCCCAAACCCCTGCAACACATCGCGCCGCTGCTGCGCCACCCCCTGAGATTCGCCTGGGATGCGCTCAAGGAATTTCGCGCCAACCAGGGGCTGCTGCTCGCAGGGGCGGTGGCGTACTACGCGCTGCTTTCCATCGTGCCGCTGCTGATCGTGAGCGTGATCGCGCTGTCGCACGTCATCGAGCAGGCCGAACTGCTGCGCACCATCGGACAGTACCTGGGCTGGCTGCTGCCGGGGCAGTCGAAAGCCATCGTGGCCGAACTGTCGAGCTTTCTGGATCACCGCGACGTGCTGGGGCCGGTGCTGCTGGTGACGATGCTTTTCTTCAGCTCGCTGGCCTTCAGCGTGCTCGAAAGCGCCATGGCGGTGATCTTTCACCACCGCAAGGCCGACCACAAGCGCCACTTCCTGGTGTCGGTGGCCATGCCCTACATCTACATCCTGTGCCTGTGCGTGGGGCTGCTACTGGTTACGCTAGTGTCGGGCGCGTTGCAGCTGGTGGGGCGGGAAAGCGTCGACCTGCTGGGGCGCAGCTGGTCGCTGTCGGGCGTTTCGGGGCTGCTGCTGTACCTGTTGGGGCTGGGCGGCGAGATCTTCATGCTGACCTCGCTGTACCTCGTGATGCCGGCCGGGCGCATGTCTTTGCGCCATGCGCTGCTGGGCGGCGTGACGGCCGCGCTGCTGTGGGAGGCCACGCGGCGCGTGCTGATCTGGTACTTCTCGACCTTGTCGCAGGTGAACGTGGTCTATGGCTCGCTCACCACGGCCATCGTGGTGCTGCTGAGCCTGGAGATCGCCGCCACGCTGGTGCTGCTCGGGGCCCAGGTGATCGCGAACTACGAGCGCCTGGATCGCACCGGCAGCGCGAAGCCGCCGGCTTCCGAGGTCAGCGGGGAGCCAATCGAATCGCTCCGTCCAGGCGAATCACCTCGCCGTTGAGCATGTCGTTCTCGATGATGTGCTTCGCCAGCTTGGCGTAGTCCTCGGGCGTGCCCAGGCGGGAAGGGAAGGGCACGCTGGCGGCCAGCGCGTCCTGCACTTCCTGAGGCATACCGAACAGCATGGGCGTGCCGAAGATGCCGGGGGCGATGGTCATGTTGCGGATGCCGCTGCGCGCGAGGTCGCGGGCGATGGGCAGCGTCATGCCGACCACGCCGCCCTTCGAGGCGCTGTAGGCCGCTTGGCCGATCTGCCCGTCGTAGGCTGCGACAGAGGCGGTGGAAATCAGCACGCCGCGCTCGCCCGTGGCTTCGGGCTCGTTCTTGCCCATGGCGTCGGCCGCGAGCCGGATCATGTTGAAGCTGCCGATCAGGTTGACCGTGACGGTCTTGCTGAACACGGCCAGCGCGTGCGGGCCATTCTTGCCCACCGTCTTCTCGGCCGGCGCAATGCCAGCGCAGTTGACGAGGCCGACCAGCTTGCCAAGCTTGAGTGCGGCGGCCACGGCCGCCTGGCCGTCGGCTTCCTGGCTCACGTCGCACTTGACGAACACGCCGCCAATTTCCTTTGCAACGGCTTCGCCCTTGTCAGCCTGCATGTCGGCGATCACCACCTTGGCGCCGTTGGCGGCCAGCATGCGCGCCGTGCCTTCGCCGAGGCCCGAAGCGCCACCGGTCACGATAAAAACCTTGCCATCGATCTGCATTGAAGTCTCCTGGATGAGACCGGCATTATCGAAGACGCCTCGCCGGGCCAAAAAAAAAGGCCTCATCCGAGGATGAGGCCCTGAATTGGATCCGTGAGGACCCAAGGAGACAACTGGTGGTGGTCGGCGGCTTAGCGCTTGCGCGAAGCGGTCTTCGCGGCGGCAACGGCTTGCGTCGACACGGCGTTGAAGTTGGCTTCGGCGACGTCCGACGCTTGCTTGACGGCCTTTTGAACCGATTCGAAAGCGTTGTTGGCGGCAGCCACGGCGCTCTTCAGCACGGCAACGGCGGTTTCCGAACCGGCGGGGGCGTTCTTGGAAGCGCTGTCGACCAGGCCGACAAAGGCTTGCTGGGCTTCAGCAGCCTTGGCTTCGAAAGCCTTGGAGAACTCGGCGCCGGTGCCTTGGGCGATGTCGTACAGGTGACGGCTGTAGGCAGCGGTCTTTTCAGCCAGGGGCTGGAACAGGCTGGCTTGCAGCGTCAGCAGTTCTTGCGCGTCCTTGACGCTCAGGGCAGCCTGGGCGGTGTTCTGGGCTTCGGCCAGAGCGGCCTTCGAAGCGGTCACGTTCAGTTCGACGAGCTTCTCGACGCCTTCGAAAGCCTTGGTGGTCAGGCCGAACAGGGTTTCGAGGTTTGCTTTTTGGGCGGCGAGGATTTGGTCAGCGGTCAGGGCCATTTGGGATCTCCAGAAGGGATGATTGAGTGGTCGGTTCACGTTGCGCTGTCTCGCCGTCTATGTTGCGGTGCAGCATGGCCTCAAGTATAGGCAGCTGAGTTTTGCGATCAAGGGTTTTTTGCTGCCCTGCAGCAATTTAGAAGCCGTCTTCTAAATTCGGCCGCCGGGCGGGCCCGTTCAAGTCCAAAGCCACCTTCGACGGCAACGGCCGCTGGCAAAATGCCGCGCGATGAGCAGCGCCCCCACCAAACCCACCCCGCACGTACGCAGCAGCTACAGCGCGTTCCGCAGCATCCCGACGCGCTGGGCCGACAACGACATGTACGGCCACGTTAACAACGTCGTCTATTACAGCTGGTTCGATACGGCGGTGAATGCTTTGCTGATCGAGCGCGGCGCGCTCGACATCCACCAGGGCCAGGTCATCGGCTTCGTGGTGGAGACGCAGTGCAACTACTTTGCGCCGATCGCGTTCCCGCAGACGGTGGAAGCGGGCATCCGGGTGGCCCAGGCGGGCCGATCGAGCGTGCGATACGAGATTGCGTTGTTCGCCGAAGGGGCTGACACCGCCGCGGCGCAAGGCCACTTCGTCCACGTCTACGTGGACCGCGCCACGCAGCGGCCGGTGGCGCTACCCGAGGCGCTGCAGCGGGTGGTCGATTCGCTCAGGAACTGACCTGAGCAACCGAGGCCACCCGCCGCGAAGACCTTACATGGCCTTCTTCATGGCCTTGATGTCGGCCTTGCCCTGAGCTTCATCAGCCTTGGCCTGCTTCACGCATGCGGTCTTGGCCTCGCCCTTCTGGTCGTCGCACTTTTCCTTCGCGACTTCGTAGGCGGCCTTCACCTTCTCTTCAGCCACGTTGCGGGCGTGGCTGTCGCTCGGCTGGTACTGCTGCTCGAGCTCCGCCTTGGCAACGTCTTCCTTGCCCTTGGCTTCCTTCTGGCAGACGTCCTTGGCGTTGTCCTTCATCGTGTCGCACTGGGCCTTGGCGACCTTGTAGTCGGCCTCGATCTTTTCCTTGGCGACCTTGTATTCGTCCTTGGTCATGGCGCTGGCCTGCGTGGCCACGAAGCAGGTGGAGGCGAGAGCCAGCATGAGGAGGTGCTTTTTCATGGTTGTTTTCCTTCGGGGAGTTGATGAAATCGAGGGGCGCTCAGCGCTCAGTAGCGTTCGAACCAGAGCGCGTCCGGCGAGCGGCCGTCGCGCGATTCCCAGTCCTTGACCTGCTTTTCGGCTTCCTCGCGGCTGATGCCGTGGCGTTCCTGGATGCGGCCGAGCAGCTGGTCGCGCTTGCCGGCGATGACGTCGAAGTCGTCGTCCGTCAGCTTCCCCCATTGCTCCTTGACCTTGCCCTTGAGCTGTTTCCAGTTGCCTTCGATGGTGTCCTTGTTCATGCGAATCTCCTTTGAGACAGTTGATTCGACGGGCTGTGTTCGCCGCCGTGAAATCACTGTCGCGGGGCTGATTCACCCTCCCGGTAGGACGTGCTGTTCAGGCCCCGTAGGCAGAGGCCGACGCGCCCCGTGATAATCGAACGGCCGCCGAAAAGTTTGAGACACCGCGCCCAGCACCATGATCATTCACAGCCTGCTCGACACCGACCTCTACAAGTTCACGATGATGCAGGTGGTCCTGCATCACTTCCCGGGGGCCCGGGTCGAGTACCGCTTCAAGTGCCGCAACCCCGGTGTCGACCTGGCCCAGTTCGCGGGCCAGATCCGCGACGAGGTGCGCAGCCTCTGTTCGCTGCAGTTCCGCGACGCCGAACTGTCCTACCTGCGCTCGATGCGCTTCATCAAGAGCGACTTCGTCGACTTCCTCGGGCTCTTCCGGCTCAACGAGAAGTACATCAACATCATTCCCCAGCCCTCGGGCGAGCTCGAGATCCGCATCAAGGGGCCGTGGCTGCACACCATCCTGTTCGAGATCCCGGTGCTGGCCATCGTCAACGAGGTCTATTTCCGCAACACGCAGAAGAAGCCCGACATCGCCGAAGGCCGTCGCCGCCTCGAAACCAAGATCGCGCAGCTGCAGGACGCCGGCCTCGCCGACCTGAAGATCGCCGACTACGGCACGCGCCGCCGCTTCTCGAAAGACTGGCACGAAGAGGTGCTGCGCACTCTGACCGCCCGCCTCGGCGCCGTCACCTCGCCGCCGGTGCAGGCACCGCCCGGCACGCGGCTGCCGCAGCTCGCGGGCACCAGCAACGTGCTGTACGCCATGAAGCTCGGCCTGATCCCGCTGGGCACCATGGCCCACGAATACCTGCAGGCCTGCCAGGCGCTCGGCCCGCGGCTGCGCGACAGCCAGATCTTCGGTTTCGAGAGCTGGGCGCGCGAGTACCGCGGCGACCTGGGCATCGCACTGTCCGACGTGTACGGCATGAGCGCCTTCCTGCGCGACTTCGACCTGTACTTCTGCAAGCTCTTCGACGGCGCGCGGCACGACAGCGGCGACCCGTTCCAGTGGGGCGAGCGCATGCTGGCGCACTACATCGCCAACCGGGTCGACCCGCGCACCAAGACGCTGATCTTCAGCGACGGCCTCACGGTGCCGCGCACCATCGAGCTGTACCAGCAGTTCCGCGGCCGCTGCCAGCTGGCCTTCGGCATCGGCACCAACCTCACCAACGACCTGGGCTACGAGCCGCTGCAGATCGTCATCAAGATGATCCACTGCAACGACCAGCCGGTGGCCAAGCTGTCGGACACGCCGTCCAAGAACATGTGCGAGGACGAAAAATACCTGGCGTACCTGCGCCAGGTGTTCGAAATCGAACAACCTCCGGCTTGAAGGCTGTACTGACCTGTCTGGTACGGTACAGCCCCCCATGCAAAAAACGATTCGACTGAAGGCGGCCGCGGTGTCGCTGCCGCTGCTTTTTCTTCCCGCCCTGGCTTCGGCCGCCGACTTCGACGGCGGCAGCCTCTCGCCGCTGTGGGGCGTGCCGTTTGCCGGCATCCTGTTGTCGATCGCGCTGTTTCCGCTGCTCGCGCCTGCGTTCTGGCACCACCACTACGGCAAGATCTCTGCCGCCTGGGCGCTGGCATTCCTGCTGCCCTTTGCCGCGGCCTTCGGCGTACAGCTTGCCGGCGTTCAACTCGTGCATGCGCTGGTGGCCGAGTACATCCCGTTCATCATCCTGCTGACGGCGCTCTTCACCGTGGCGGGCGGCATCCACATTCGCGGCAACCTGCATGGCGCACCCGGCCTCAACACGGCGATCCTCGCCATCGGCGCGGTGCTTGCGAGCTTCATGGGCACCACGGGCGCATCGATGCTGCTGATACGGCCGCTGATCCGCGCCAACGACAACCGCGTGCACAAGGTGCATGTGATCGTGTTCTTCATCTTCATCGTGTCGAACGCGGGCGGTGCGCTCACGCCGCTAGGCGATCCGCCGCTGTTCCTGGGTTTCCTGAAGGGCGTGGGCTTCTTCTGGACCGCGCAGAACATCCTGCCTGAAACCTTGTTCATCCTCGGCGTGCTGCTGGCGCTGTTCTATGCCATCGACCGCCACTACTACCGCAAGGAAGGCGTGATGCCGGTCGATCCGACCCCCGACACGCCCGGCATCGGCTTCGACGGCGCTGCCAACTTCTGGCTCCTGGGCGGCGTGGTCGCGCTGGTGCTGCTCAGCGGCTTCTGGAAATCGCCCGTGGCCTTCGACGTGTTCGGCACCGAGGTCGGCCTGCCGGGGCTGGTGCGCGACGTGGGGCTGGCGCTGATCGCGGTGGTCTCGTACAAACTCACCGCGCCCAAGGTGCACGCCGACAACCAGTTCGAGTGGGAGCCCATGGCCGAAGTGGCCAAGCTGTTCGCAGGCATCTTCCTGACCATCATCCCGGTGATCGCGATGCTCAAGGCCGGCACGCAGGGCCCGTTCGGCGCCATCGTCTCGGCCGTGACGCGCGCCGACGGCCAGCCCGATCCGGCGATGTACTTCTGGGCCACCGGCGTGCTGAGCTCCTTCCTCGACAACGCACCGACCTACCTCGTGTTCTTCAACACCGCGGGCGGAGACCCGGCGGCGCTGATGACCACCTACGCCTCCACGCTGGCTGCCATTTCGGCTGGCGCAGTGTTCATGGGCGCCAACACCTACATCGGCAACGCGCCCAACCTGATGGTCAAGGCCATCGCCGAGAGCCGCGGGGTGCGCATGCCGAGCTTCTTCGGCTACATGGCGTGGTCGGTGGCCATCCTGGTTCCGCTGTTCGTCATTTGCACCTTCATCTTCTTCCGCTGACCTTCCTTCGCAGAGAGACAACATCATGAGCAAGCCCAAGATCCTGGTCGCGCGCGCGATCTTTCCCGAGACCATCGAACGCCTGTCGCAGAATTTCGAGGTCGAGTCGAACCAGTCGGACGAGAGCTGGAGCAAGGAACAGCTGATTGCCAAACTGCAGGGCAAGCAGGGCGCCTTCACCACCGGCAGCGAGCGCATCGACGCCGCCGTGCTCGACGCCTGCCCCGACCTGAAGATCTGCGCCAACATGGCTGTGGGCTACAACAATTTCGACGTCGATGCCATGACCGCGCACGGCGTGCTCGGCACCAACGCGCCCGATGTGCTGACCGAGACCACCGCCGACTTCGGCTTTGCGCTGCTGATGGCCACGGCACGCCGCATCACCGAGAGCGAACACTTCCTGCGCGCGGGCAAGTGGCAGAAGTGGAGCTTCGACATGTTCGCGGGCTCCGACATCCACGGCTCGACGCTGGGCATCATCGGCATGGGCCGCATCGGGCAGGGCATTGCCAAGCGCGGCGCGCACGGCTTCGGCATGAAGGTGATCTATCACAACCGCTCGAAGCTCGACGCGGCGCTCGAAGCCGAATGCAAGGCCAGCTACGTGAGCAAGGAAGAGCTGCTCAAGACGGCCGACCACGTGGTGCTGGTGGTGCCTTACTCGCCGGCCTCGCATCACACCATCGGTGCGGCCGAGATCGCGCTGATGAAGCCGACCGCCACGCTCGTCAACATCGCGCGCGGCGGCATCGTCGACGACGCGGCCCTGGCCGTGGCCCTGCGCGAAAAGCGAATTGCCGCCGCCGGCCTCGACGTGTTCGAGGGTGAGCCCAAGGTCCACCCCGACCTGCTGACCGTGCCCAACGTGGTGCTGACGCCGCACATCGCCAGCGCCACCGTGCCCACGCGCCGCGCCATGGCCGACCTCGCGGCGGACAACCTCATCGCGTACTTCGGCGGCAAGGGGCCGCTGACGCCCGTGACGCCAGTGCCTGGCAAATAGGCAGAGGCGATACCGCAACCTTGGACACTTCACCGGTTCTTATTGCACTGGCCGTACTCGCGGTCATCCAGCTCGTGCTGGTGATCTGGCTGCTGGCCCGCCAGCAGGCCCCGGCCGACCACAGCGACCTGCTGCGCGTGATGGCCGCGCTGGGCTCGGCCAACGAACGCACCGAGCGCGAGCTGCGCAACGAC
Source organism: Variovorax sp. YR634 (assembly GCF_900106655.1). Lineage (NCBI taxonomy): Bacteria > Pseudomonadati > Pseudomonadota > Betaproteobacteria > Burkholderiales > Comamonadaceae > Variovorax > Variovorax sp. YR634. The sequence goes on along the minus strand of NZ_FNOL01000002.1, from coordinate 306,322 downwards.
ATCGGCGAAAGCTCGCGTGGTGCGCGGCAGGAAACCGCGCAGGCCTTCGCCACTTTCCAGCAGGCGCTGGTGCAGCAGGGCGCCGAAGCCACGCGCACGCAGAACGCGCAGCTCGATGCCTTCTCGCTGCAGCTCGCGTCACTGCAGAAGACGCTGGCCGACACGCTCAATACGCAGTTGCAGGGCCTGACCGAATCGAACGCACGGCGCCTGTCGGAAGTGCGCGAGACGATGGAAACGCAGCTCGCGCAGCTGCAGCAGACCAACGCCGCCAAGCTCGACGAGATGCGCAAGACCGTCGACGAGAAGCTGCAGAGCACGCTCGAAGCGCGCCTCGGCGAAAGCTTCAAGCAGGTGGCCGACCGGCTCGAGCAGGTGCACAAGGGCCTTGGCGAAATGCAGACGCTGGCCGTGGGCGTCGGCAGCCTGCAGCGCGTGCTGACCAACGTGAAGACGCGCGGCATCTTCGGCGAGGTGCAGCTCGAAGCGCTGCTCGAACAGGTGCTCACGCCCGACCAGTACGCCAAGCAGATAGAGACCAAGCCGCGCAGCGGGCAGCGCGTCGATTTCGCGATCCGCTTTCCGGGCCGCGGCGATGACGGCGCGCCGGTGTGGCTGCCCATCGACGCCAAGTTCCCGCGCGACGACTACGAGCGGCTCATCGATGCGCACGAACGAGCCGATGCCGGGGGCGCCGAGCTGGCTGCCAAGGCGCTCGAAGCGCGCATCCGCACCGAGGCCAAGTCGATTGCCGACAACTACCTCGCGGCCCCGCACACCACCGACTTCGCCATCCTCTTCCTGCCCGTCGAAAGCCTCTATGCCGAGGTGCTGCGCCGGCCCGGCCTGATGGATGCGGTGCAGCGCCAGCATCGCGTGACGCTGGCCGGCCCGACCACCTTGCTCGCGATGCTCAACAGCCTGCACATGGGCTTTCGCACCCTGGCGCTGGAGCGGCAGGCGTCCGAGGTCTGGAAGGTGCTCGGCGCGGTGAAGACCGAGTTCGAGCGCTATGGCGAATGGGTCGCGCGCATCAAGGAGCAGGTGGCCAAGGCCTCGGACACGCTCGACAAGGCCGACACGCGCGCCCGGCAGATGCGCCTGGCGCTGCGCAAGGTCGAGGCGCTGCCCGAGGCGCAGGCCCAGGCGCTGCTGCCGCCCACGGCTGGCACTGAGGCCGGATCCGACAGCGAGGGCGAAGACACCCCGTGAAAGGCTCCGAACTGTTGCGTGTCATCGGCGCCCAGGTGTGCCTGCACGCCACCATGGCCGGCATGCGGCTCGCCACGCCGCTGCTGGCACTTCAACAGGGCTACAGCGCGCTGGCGGTCGGCGTGCTGATCTCGCTGTTCGCGCTGACCCAGGTTTTTCTCGCCTTGCCGGCAGGGCGCTTTGCCGATCGATACGGCTTCAAGCGGCCGCTGTGGCTGTCGGTCATCGCGGCGGTTGTCGGCGCGGGGCTGGTGGTGATCTTCCCGATCTTTCCGGTGATGTGCGTCGCGGCCCTGCTGACCGGCGGCGCCACGGGAGCGACGGTCATCGCGCTGCAGCGGCATGTGGGGCGCTCGGCCAACGACCCGACGCAGCTCAAGCGCGTTTTCAGCTGGCTCGCCATCGCGCCGGCCGTGGCCAATTTCGTGGGGCCGTTCCTGGCCGGCATGCTGATCGACCATGCGGGCCGTGCGCCTGCGGACATGCTCGCGTTCCGCATCTGCTTCGCCGTGATGGCGGCGCTGCCCATCCTCTGCTGGATGCTCGCGCGCGGCGCGCACGAGCCGCCGCCCACCGCCCCGGTGGCGGGCGCCAAGCCGACGCGCGCCTGGGACCTGCTGCGCGAGCCGATGTTCCGCCGCCTGCTGTTCGTGAACTGGCTGCAGTCGTCGAGCTGGGACGTACACGCCTTCGTGCTGCCGGTGCTGGGGCACGACCGGGGCATCAGCGCTTCGGTGATCGGCTCGATCCTGGGCGCCTTCGCCATCGCGGCGGCTGTCATCCGAGTGGTGCTGCCGGTGATTGCGTCGCGGGCATCGGAGCGCAGCGTGATCCTGAGCTCGACGGCGGTTACGGCGATGGTGTTCGCGATCTATCCGCTGCTGGACTCGGCCTGGACCATGGGCATCTGCTCGGTGGTGCTCGGGTTTGCGTTGGGTGCGGTGCAGCCGATGGTGATGAGCATGCTCCACCAGATCACGCCGCACACCCGCCATGGCGAGGCGCTGGGCCTGCGGCTCATGACCATCAATGCGTCGAGCGTGGCAATGCCGATGTTGTTCGGCTCGCTCGGCGCGCTGATCGGCATCGGTGGCGTGTTCTGGGTGGTTGGGGGCGTGGTGGCGATTGGCGCGCGCGCGACCTGGGGTCTCAAGGTCTGATGGGGCGAGGGCGCCAAATCCACGTTCCAAATGCGATTAATTCTCATCTGGTTGACAATTTACTGACCTGAAGTCAGTATCGACGCCTTCTTCAACGACCTTGAAGGCGTCCATGGACTCCCCCATTCAGGCTGCGGCCGACCCGCGCCGCCGTCTCGCGCTGGTTGCCGCGGTGTACCTCGGCAGCTTCATCGCCACGCTCGACGTGAGCATCGCCAACGTCGCGCTGCCCACGCTGCAGCGGGCGCTTTCCACCGACCTCGCCGGGTTGCAGTGGGTGATCGACATCTACGCGCTGTGCCTCTCGGCCTTCATGCTGTCGGCGGGGCCGCTGGGCGACCGCTACGGCCGCAAGCGCGCCTGGCTGGCCGGCGTGGCCGTGTTCACCATCGGCTCGGCAATGTGCGCGATGGCCGGCAGCCTGCCGATCCTGCTGGCGGGCAGGGCGGTGCAGGGCGTGGCCGGCGCGCTGATGATTCCAGGCGCGCTGTCGCTGCTGGCGCATGCGTTTCCGGAGCCGGTCGCGCGGGCGCGGGTGATCGGCGGCTGGTCGTCGTTCTCGGCGCTGTCGCTGGTCCTCGGGCCGCTGCTCGGCGGGCTGCTAGTGGACCATGCGGGCTGGCAGAGCATCTTCCTCATCAACATTCCGATCGGGCTGCTGACGGTGGGGCTGGGGCTCTGGGGCATCAAGGAAAGCTCGCATCCCGAGCATGCCGCGCTCGACCCGGTCGGCCAGGTGCTCAGCGTGCTGTGGCTGGGCGCGCTGACCTACGGGCTGATCGCGGCGGGCGAGCATGGCTGGAGTTCGGTGCAGGCCTCGAGCGCACTGGCGGCGGCCGCCACCGGGCTCGCGCTGTTCCTGATGGTGGAGGCGCGCGTGGCGCGGCCATTGCTGCCGCTCGGGTTGTTCCGCGATGCGCGCTTCTCGGTCACCAATTTCGCGTCGTTCGTGCTCGGGTTCTCGGCGTACGCCAGCCTGTTCTTCTTCTCGCTGTTCCTGCAGCAGGTGCAGGGCTGGTCGCCCAGTGACACTGGCTGGCGGCTGGTGCCGCAGTTCGTTGCAACCGGCGTCGTGGCCTCGCAGTTCGGCCGTCTCGCGAAACGTTTCGACGTGCACACGCTGATGGTGGCGGGCTACGGGCTCATCGGCGGCGCGATGCTGCTGCTGACGCTGTTCTCCACCGACACGTCCTATGCGTTGCTGGCGCTGCTGTTCGTGTTCCTCGGCGCGGGCACCGGCCTTGCCGTGCCGGCCACGAGCACGGCCGTGATGGCGTCGGTGCCGGCACAGCGTTCGGGCATGGCCTCGGCCACGATGAACGCGCTGCGCCAGGCCGGCATGCTGATCGGCATCGCGCTGCTCGGCACGCTGATGAGCACGCGCGCCACCTCGCTGCTTGCCGATGCGCTCGGGCAAGCGGGCATGGCCAACGCGCGGCAGGCAGCCGCCGCGGCGGTGGGCCGGCATGACCTGGGCGCGCTGGTCTCGCTCGATGCGTCCACCGCGCACAGCCTCCTGGCCAGCGCACTGGCCGGTGGCTTCCACGCCGCCGTGGCTTGCGCCGGCATCGCCGGCCTGCTGGCGGCGGGACTGCTCGTGAGCGTGCGGCCCCGCGCCGCCGCCTTGCCCGCGCGCGCCTGAGGCTTCGTCCAGCCATGCCCGCCGCATACGTGCCGGTGCGCTTTCGTGCGCGTCTTCGTTCGATTTTTTCCAAGGAGCTTTTCATGACCCATCACGAACTCAGCCAATGGCCCCTCGTCATCAGCGTCTCGGCCGGGCTTCAGACACTCGAAGGCATGCAGGCCTTCACCGAGGACTGGAACCGCTGGCTCGACCGCGGCGAACCCTTCGCCTCGCTGCGCGTGTTCGCCGACGCCGATGCGCTGGCCCACCCCGAAGGCAGCGCGCAGAGCGCCAGGCAATGGTTGCAGGAGCGCGGTGCCGACATCCGCAGCCATATGATGGGCATGGCGAGCGTGGTGCCCGCCGACCAGTACGAGAAAATGCGCAAGATGAATGTCGAGAAACTCTTCGGCGTGCCCGCCAGCATCTTTGCCGACGCCGACGACGCACTGGTGTGGCTCGGCGAGCGCGTAATGGCGCCGCGCGGCCTGCCTTTCGATCTGGCGGCCGTGCGTGCGGCGATCCGCTCGGCCCGCCTGGCGGCAGCCGTTTCCTGAGGCAGCCGATGGTCAAGAGCAGCGACACCGTCACGATTCCCGCATCTCCCGAGGGAGAGGCCGCGCCACGCCGCCGCACCAAGGCACCCGAAACGCGCGCCGCCGCGTTGATGGACGCCGCCGAGCGCCTCTTCATCGCGAAGGGCATCTCCACCACCAGCATCGACGACATCGCGGCCGGCGCGCAGGTGGCCAAAGGCACCTTCTATCTGTACTTCCCGTCGAAGGAGGCGATGCTCGGCGCATTGCAGCAGCGCTTTGTCGACACCTTCTGCGCGCGGCTGCAGGAGGCCATGGACCGCCATCGGCCCGACAACTACCACGAGCGCCTGAAGGCCTGGGTCGAAACGGGGCTCGAAACCTATCTGGACAACGTCGCCTTGCACGACGTGGTGTTCCACGAGTACCGGCCCGAAGACCGCCGCATGCGCAACGACAACGCGGTCATCACGCAACTGGTCGGGCTGCTGAAGCAGGGCGATGCCGCCGGCTTCTGGGACGTGGAGGACGCGACCCTCACGGCCGTGATCCTCTTCAATGCGCTGCACGGCGTGGCCGACGACGCGGTGGCGGTGGGGCAGACCGGCGAGGCGGAGCGCAAGCGCCGCGCGCGCACGCTCACGAGATTCCTCGAGCAGGCGCTGCATCCGGCCGAGGATGACAGCGCCGACTGAATCAGACGCAACTCAGAGCTTGTAGAAGCGCTTGATTGCGCTCCACGCGTCTTCCGGCGCGTCGACGTACTCGAAGAGCTTCACGTCGCCCGGCGAGATCACGCCCTCTTCGACCAGGAAGTCGAAGTCGATCAGCCGCTTCCAGTAGTCCGAGCCGAACAGCACGATCGGCACCGGCTTCGACTTCTTCGTCTGCACCAGCGTGATCACCTCGAAGAGCTCGTCGAGCGTGCCGAAGCCGCCCGGGAACGCCACCAGCGCCTTCGCACGCATCATGAAATGCATCTTGCGGATGGCGAAATAGTGGAACTTGAAGCTCAGCGCCGGCGTGACGTACGGGTTGGCTTCTTCTTCCATCGGCAGCGCGATGGCCAGGCCGACGGAGAGGCCGCCGCCCTCGTGCGCGCCGCGGTTGGCCGCCTGCATGATCCCGGGGCCACCGCCGGTGCAGACGAAGAGCTTGTCCTGCGGTTCCTTGTCGTTGCTGTACTGGGCGACCAGCTTGCCGAAGGCGCGCGCCTTCTCGTAGTAGTGCGAGTTGCGCGCGAGCCGGCGCCAGCGCTCGGACGCTGCTGCGTCACCGCTGGCATCGGCCTGGGCGATCATGGCGGCGGCGTCTTCCTCGCTGCGAAAGCGGGCGCTGCCGAACACCACCACGGTGTTCTCGATGCCATGGGCGCGCTGCTCGATGTCGGGCTTCATCAGCTCGAGCTGCATGCGGATGCCGCGCGTCTCGCGGCGCAGCAGGAACTCGGGGTCGGCGAAGGCGATGCGCGAGGGATCGGGGTCGAGCGGCAGGCCCTGGTCGGCATGGGACCGGAGCGTGGCCCAGGCATCGGCCAGGCGTTTGTCGTGAATGTTGTGCGTGTTGTTCATGGGGAAACCAGACAGAAGTACCTTGGAGATTGTGCAGCGTTGCAACCACCATGCCCACCAAACAAAAAAGGCTCCTTTCGGAGCCTTTTTCGAGGGTGATGGTCAGCGGTGAAGCCGAGACTCAGACGCGCTTGCGGTATTCGCCGGTGCGCGTGTCGATTTCGATCTTGTCGCCTTGCGAGACGAAGAGGGGAACCGGCACTTCGAAGCCGGTGGCGATCTTGGCGGGCTTGAGCACCTTGCCAGAGGTATCGCCCTTGACGGCGGGTTCGGTCCAGGTGATTTCGCGCTCGACGCTGGTCGGCAGTTCGACCGAGATGGCCTTGCCGTCGTAGAACACCACTTCGACAGCCATGCCGTCTTCGAGGTAGTTCAGGGCGTCGCCCATGTTTTCGGCTTCGACTTCGTACTGGTTGTAGTCGGCGTCCATGCAGACGTACATCGGGTCGGCGAAGTAGGAGTAGGTGCAATCCTTCTTCTCGAGCACGATCTGGTCGATCTTGTCGTCGGCCTTGAAGACCACTTCGGTGTTGAAGTTGGCGATCAGGCTCTTCATCTTCATGCGCACGGTGGCGGAGTTGCGGCCGCCGCGGCTGTATTCGGTCTTGAGGACAACCATCGGGTCCTTGCCGTGCATGATGACGTTGCCGGCGCGGATTTCTTGAGCGATTTTCATAACAGGGTCTCTGGATGTTGGCCGCTCGGTGCACGGGGCCATCGGCGACCGTCTCGATTATTTGGACGTTTGCCGCTATGTCTGGCCCCGCGGTACAGGTCCCGCGGCAGGTTTAGCGGAGAGCATCTCGGATCGATGAGATCCGGGCCGAAATCCGCAAAGCCCACTATTTTAGCTTTTTTGGGCGATCAGTTTCCGCAGTTGCGTGACCAGATCGTCCTGCGCTAGCAGCCGCGTGCGGGCATCCAGGGCCGTTTCGCGCCACGGGCCCTGCGTTTCCAGTGCGGGCAGGGCGCTGTCGCCGAAGCCGTTCCAGGCGTGGTGAAAAAGCCGCAGCGAGGGCGGGGCGCCGAGCCAGTCCAGCCAGGCATTCAGCTTGACGTGGTGGGCATCGTCGTCCTGCGGGTAGATCTGCCAGACCAGCGGCGCGCCGGCCCAGAGGGCGCGCACCAGCGAATCTTCGCCGCGAACGAAGTTCAGGTCGCAGGCCCACAGCAGGTGGTCGAAATCGGGCTGCGCGAGGTAGGGAAGGTATGAAATTGATAGCGCGCCGCTCCCGTGGGGCAATAGCGCGCCCGCAAAGCATGCCTGGACTGCCTGCGTGGCACGGCCCGCCGTCACCAGCAGGCGCGTGGGCTCTGGGCCTTCCGCCAGTTGGGTCAGCAGGGCAGCTAGCGCCGGCGGCTCGTAGCAGAAGAGCGACACCAGCCGCTCATGGTTTTGCCACGGGATCTGCCGCGCAGCCAGCCACTGCGTGCGATCGAAATGTGCCCGGCGTTCCATCAAGCCGGGCTCCCGCAGCAGTCCTCCAGTGGCGGGGGTGAAGCCTGGATAGAAGAAGCGCTTCGTCAACCCGGCGCCGGGGCCTTTGAACACCGGCGAGGGCAGCCCGTGCAGTCGCTCGACATAGGGCTCGGCCGACAGGTATTCGAGGTTGATCCAGGCAAGGCCCGGTCCTTCGGCAAAGCGGGCGATCAGCTCCGGCGCCGGCTCGCAGCCGAAGGCTTCGATCAGCACATCGGGTGCCGGCCCCGCCACGGCCGCCTGAAGTGCGGCCGGATCGAGCCAGTCGATCACCTCCACGCCGTCACGGCCGGTGCGAGCCTCGGGCGCCATCCAGCGCAGCGCCGATGCGTCGTCGACCCACAGCCGCGCGCGTTCGCCAAGCGCAGCCAGTTGGCAGGCCAGCCTCCAGCAGACGCCGAGGTCGCCGTGGTTGTCGATGACCTTGCAGAAGATGTCCCATTGCCTGGATTGCATGGCCGCGAGTGTGCCTGTCTTCAGCAGTTGGGCCGCTGGCCGTGCTTGCTATGCTGACGGCACAACCACCACCGGAGAGAGAACCCATGAGGATGCAGACCCGTCGCCGCTCGCCCCTGTCCTTTCGTTCCGCGAGAACCGTGCTCGCCCTGTCGCTGGCCTTGTGCGGCATGGCCGGTGCGTCGGCCCAGACTTCGGCTCCTGCGCTCACGCCGCAGCAGCAGCGCTTTCACGACATCTACAAAGAGCTGATCGAGATCAACACCACCCATTCGGTGGGCGACAACACCGTGGCAGCGCGCGCCATGGAAAAGCGCCTGGTCGATGCGGGCTTCGCGCCCGGCGACGTCCAGATCTTCGAACCCTTCCCGAAGAAGGGCAACCTGGTGCTGCGCTTCAAGGGCGACGGCAGCAAGAAGCCGCTGCTGTTGCTGGCCCACATCGACGTGGTCGAGGCCCGGCGCGAAGACTGGAAGACCGATCCCTTCAAGCTGCAGGAAACCGGCGGCTATTTCACCGCCCGCGGCGCCATCGACGACAAGGCCATGGCCGCGGCGCTGGTCTCTGTGGTGGGGCAACTGAAGCAGGAAGGCTTCAAGCCCAAGCGCGACATCATCCTCGCGCTGACCGCCGACGAGGAGCGCGGCGATGCGCTCAGCAACGGCGCCTTCTGGCTCATCAACAACAAGCCCGAGCTGCTGCAGGCGGAGTTCGGCATCAACGAAGGTGGAGGCGGCGAGCTGCGCGGCGGCAAGCCGAACCTGCACCGCATGCAGGTGGCCGAGAAGATGTACACCACCTACATGCTGGAGGCGCGCGACGTGGGCGGCCACAGCTCGGTGCCGACGAAGAACAACCCGATCTATGCGCTCGCGGCGGGCCTGGAGCGCCTGGGCAACTTCAGCTTTCCGGTGAAGCTTGCGGACGTCACCAAGACCTACTTCGCGCGCAGCGCACCGTTCGCCACCGGCCAGCTGGCCGACGACATGCGCGCGGTGGGCAGCGGCAATCCCGATCCCGCGGTCATCGAGCGCATGTCGGCCAATCCGGCCTACAGCGCACAGTTCCGCACCACCTGCGTCGCGACGATGGTGCAGGCCGGCCACGCGGAGAACGCGCTGCCGCAATCGGCCAAGGCCACGGTCAACTGCCGCATCCTGCCGCACGACGACCCCGAGGAAGTGGAGCGCCTGCTGACCCAGGCCATCGGCAACGACAAGATCGTGGTGCGCAACCTGGGCAAGCCGCTGCGCAGCCCGGCGTCGCCGCTGAACGGCGACCTCGTGAAGACGGTGGAGTCGATCACGCAGCAGATGTGGCCGGGCGTGCCCGTGGTGCCTGCCATGAGCACCGGCGCCACCGACAGCCGCTTCATGCGCAACGCGGGCATCCCGATGTACGGCGTGACCGGCATGTTCCTGGAGCCGGCCGATGCGCGGGCGCACGGGCTCGACGAGCGCATCGAGATCCAGCGGCTGTACGACGGCCGCGAGTTCCTGTATCGGCTGGTCAGCGAACTCGCGAAGTAGTAAGCGGCGCCTTCAAGACCCTCAGGGCGTGAAGGTATCGCCCAGCACGATGCCTTCGCGCCGCGGGTCGGCGCCGCCGGTCAGCACCGTCTTGCCACCGACGCTGGTGCGGATGACGGTGCTCACGCCGCTGGACTGCGCCGATACAGACACCTTGTGACCGAGCCCGATCAGGCCGGCGACCAGCGGATCGTTGAGTCCCGAGTTCGTCGCGTCGATGTTCGGATGCTCACCGCCGACGTTGGTGGTTGCGCTGTTGGAGGCGCCGAAGTCGACCAGTGAGGTGGCCTGCTGTGCGTCGAGCCCCCAGTCGAGCGCGCCGACCACCGTCTTCACGACGAACTGGATGATGGTGCCGCCGCCGGGCGAGCCGGTGCCCATGACGAATTCGCCCATGCTTCCGTCGCTCTGCTTCTTGAACACCAGCGTCGGCGCCATCGTGCTGCGCGGGCGCTTGCCCGGCGCGACGCGGTTGGCCACCTTAATGCTTGGGTCGACCGTGTCGTTCGGATTGGCCGAGAAGTCGGTGAGCTGGTTGTTCAGCATGAAGCCCTGCGTCATGTGGAACGAGCCCAGCGTGCTTTCCACCGTGGTGGTCATCGAGACCACGTTGCCCTGCTTGTCGACGATGGTGAAGTGCGTGGTGCCGTGCTCCTCGGTCTTGTCGATGCCCAGCGGCACCGCGCCCAGGTTGCCGGCCTGCGCGACGCCCATGCTCTTCGTCAGGCTGATGAGGCTGGCGCGGCTCTGCAGGTAGGGCTTGTTGATCATCGTGTCGACCGAGCCGCCCGGCAGCGGCACGAAGTCGGTGTCGGCCACGTACTTGTCGCGGTCGGCGTAGGCCAGGCGCTCGGCCTCGCTCACCAGGTGCACGCCCATCACGGTCGGCTTGCCGCCTTCGATGTCGATGGCGGTCGGCTTGTACAGGCCCATGTTGAAGGTCTCGAGAATGCCCAGGCTCGCCACCACCGCGATGCCGCCCGAGGACGGCGGCGACATGCTGCACACGTAGTAGTCGCGGTAGGTGCCGCAGACCGGGTCGCGCCGCTTGGCCTTGTAGTTGGCCAGGTCGGTCAGCGTGGTCATGCCGGGTGTGATGGCCGAGCCGTCGTTCGCGGCGGTGGTGATGCCGATCTTGTCGACGATGCCCTTGGCGACGTCGCCCGTGTAGAAGGCGTTGGCGCCCTGCGTGGCGATGGTGGTCAGCGTCTTCGCGTAAGCCGGGTTCTGCAGCCGCGTGCCCAGCGCCTTCGGCGTGCCGTCGGCGTTGAAGAAGTAGGCCGTGGCTTCGGCGTCGCGCTTCAGGCTCGTGGCCGACGACGAGATGGCAGCAGCCATGCGTCCGCCGATCAGGAAGCCGTCGGAGGCCAGCGTGATGCCGTAGCCGAAGAGGTCTTTCCACGGCAGCTTGCCGTGGTCCTGGTAGGCGAGGTCGAGCATGCGCACTGCGCCGGGCGTGCCGATGGAGCGGCCGCTGGCGCGCGCGCCGCCGGGCAGGGGCGGCGTGGTGTCGGCACCGGTCGGGTCGATGTAGCGCAGGTAGTTCTCGTTGGCGGCGGCAGGCGCGGTTTCGCGGCCGTCGTAGGCCTGCACTTTCTTGGTCGCGGCGTCGTAATAGAGCATGAAGGCGCCGCCGCCCAGGCCGCTGGATTGCGGCTCGACCAGGCCCAGCACGGCCTGCACGGCCACTGCCGCATCGACGGCGCTGCCGCCGGCCTTCAGCACGTCGCAGCCGGCGCGGGTGGCGAGCGGATGGTTGGCCACCACCATGTAAGTCTTGGCATACACCAGCTTGTGGCCCGGCGCATAGCCCGACGCCGCCTCGGGTGCAGCCGGGTCGCCTGCGTCGCCCGAGCCGACCACCACGGATGAATTGCCTGCCGAGGTGAGGCAGCCGTTGTCGGGAGCGGGCGGCTGGTTGGCCGCGTTGATCGCGGCGATGGTTGCAAGAATCGTTGCCGTGTCTTGGGCGTCGTTTCTGGAGGCGCCACCACAGCCCGCCAGGCCCAGCGAGAGGGCGATGGGCGAGAGCGCCCACCAGACGCGTCTGTTGTTTTTGTTCATGTGGATTTCCCGGGTAGGTATGTTGAAAAACCACGGGCGCTCCTCGCGCCCGTAGCCATCTTCAGCACATTCCATTCCAGCAACGTCGGGGTTTGCGCGCAGGCGGGCGCCGCACCGCGTGCCGCGCGCCACAATAGCCGCCATGTCAGACGTGCATTCCGATCAATTGCTGAGCGAAGTCGCGGCCCTGCCGCAGCTGCCCGGCGTCTACCGCTATTTCGATGCGGCGGGCGCGGTGCTCTACGTGGGCAAGGCGCGCAACCTCAAGAAGCGGGTTGCCAACTACTTCCAGAAGAGCCACGGCGGCACCCGCATCGGCCACATGATCTCGAAGATCGTGCGCATGGAAACCACGGTGGTGCGCTCCGAGGCCGAGGCGCTGCTGCTCGAAAACAACCTGATCAAGACGCTCAAGCCGCGCTACAACATCCTGTTCCGCGACGACAAGAGCTATCCCTATCTCAAGATCGCGTCGCACCAGTTCCCCCGGCTGGCCTACTACCGCGGCGCGGTCGACAAGAAGCACCGTTACTTCGGGCCGTACCCGACCGCCTGGGCGGTGAAGGAATCGATACAGCTGCTGCAGAAGGTGTTTCGCCTGCGCACCTGCGAGGACACCGTGTATGCCAACCGCACGCGGCCTTGCCTGCTGTACCAGATCAAGCGCTGCAGCGGGCCGTGCGTCGGCTACATCGCGCCCGAGGCCTACGCGCAGGACGTGGCCAGCGCCGAAGCCTTCCTGATGGGCGACACGCAACTCGTGCTCTCGAAGCTCGAACAGCGCATGACGGCGCATGCCGAGAAGCTCGAGTTCGAGCAGGCGGCCGAACTGCGCAACCAGATGTCGGCCATCTCGCGCGTGCTGCACCAGCAGTCGATCGAGATCGCGTCCGACAAGGACGTGGACATCCTGGCTGTGAAGGTGCAAGGCGGCAAGGCCTGCGTGAACCTCGCGATGGTGCGCGGCGGCCGGCACCTTGGCGACCGGCCGTACTTTCCCGTGCACGTGGAAGACGCGGCGCAGATCCATCACGGCGAACTTGACGACGATGGAGACGATGCGCCGCCCGTTGCCGCCGACCCGATCGAAGTGCAGGTGCTCGAGGCCTTCATCGCGCAGCACTACATCGACGTGCCTGTGCCGGCCACGCTGGTGCTGAGCGAGCAGGTGAGCCGCGAGCTGATCGAGGCGATTTCGCAGCAGGCCGGCGCGCGCGTGACGGCGGTGTTCCAGCCGCACGAGCAGCGCCGGCACTGGCTGGAAATGGCCGAGACCAATGCCAAGCTGCAGCTGGCCCGGCTGCTGGCCGAAGAGGGCTCGCAGCAGGCGCGCACGCGCGCGCTGGTCGATGCGCTCGAATTGGCATCGGACGACCTCGACAACTTCCGCGTCGAATGCTTCGACATCTCGCACACCGCGGGCGAGGCGACGCAGGCCTCGTGCGTGGTGTTCGAGCACCACACCATGCAGAACCGCGAGTACCGCCGCTACAACATCGAAGGCATCACGCCTGGCGACGACTATGCGGCCATGCGCCAGGTGCTGCATCGTCGCTACGGCAAGCTGGCAGAGGCCATGGCGGCCGAGACCGATGCCTTGCCTCCGGGTGACGCCGAAAGCGACGACACAGACGCGCCGCCGAAGCCCCGGACCGCACGCATGCCCGACCTGGTGCTGGTGGACGGCGGCAAGGGGCAGGTGTCGATGGCGCGCGAAGTGTTCGGCGAATTGGGTCTGCCGCTGTCGCTGATCGTCGGGGTCGAGAAGGGCGAGGGCCGCAAGGTCGGGCTCGAAGAACTCGTGTTCGCCGACGGCCGCGAGAAGGTCTACCTGGGCAAAGACTCGGCTGCCCTGATGCTGGTGGCCCAGATCCGCGACGAGGCGCACCGCTTCGCCATCACCGGCATGCGGGCCAAGCGTGCGAAGGTACGCGTCGGCGGCAGCCAGCTCGAAGACATTCCGGGCATCGGGCCGAAGCGGCGTGCGCGGCTGCTGCAGCGCTTCGGCGGCATCCGCGGCGTGGCTGCGGCAAGCGTGGAAGACATCGCGTCGGTCGAGGGCATTGCCTCCGACCTGGCGGAGGAAATCTACAAGGCGTTGCATTGAGGGCGTGACCCCCGAAGGGGGTTACTTCCGCCATGACACAATCAAGCGATGTTCTGGACACTACCGACCATCATGACCTGGACGCGCATCGTCGCGATCCCTTTGATCGTCGGTGTGTTCTACCTGCCGATGGCCGAGCCGATGCGCAACCTGATCGCCACGGTCATGTTCATCGTCTTTGCGGCAACCGACTGGCTCGACGGCTTCCTGGCACGCCGGCTCAATCAGACCTCGGCCTTCGGGGCCTTTCTCGATCCGGTGGCCGACAAGTTCCTGGTGTGCGCCTCGCTGCTGGTGCTGGTGCACCTGAACCGGGCCGACGTGTTCGTGGCGCTGATCATCATCGGCCGCGAGATCGCCATCTCGGCGCTGCGCGAATGGATGGCGCAGATCGGCGCCAGCAAGAGCGTGGCGGTCCACATGATCGGCAAGGTCAAGACGACCGTGCAGATGATCGCCATTCCGTTCCTGCTCTATGACGGGCGCCTGTTCAAGGTGATCGACACCGGCGTCTGGGGCCAGTGGCTGATCTGGATCTCAGCCGTGCTCACCATCTGGTCGATGGTGTACTACCTGCAGAAGGCCATTCCGGAAATCCGGGCCCGCACCAAATGACCTCGGCGGCCACGGCCCCCGGCGGGGGCTGGCTGCGGGCGATGCCGGCGGTCTTCGTGCTGATCTGGAGCACGGGTTTCATCGTCGCGCGCTACGGCATGCCGTATGCGCCACCCCTCAAGTTCCTGGCCGTGCGCTTCGCCTTGTCGCTGGTGTGCTTCGGCGTGTGGGTCGCGCTGGCGCGGGTCGAGTGGCCGAGGCAGCGCGCGCAGTGGGGGCACCTGGCGGTCACGGGCATCCTGATGCAGGCGGGCTACCTGGGTGGCGTGTGGGCCGCGGTGCATGCCGGCATGGGCGCGGGGCTGGTGGCATTGCTGGTCGGCATCCAGCCGGTGCTGACGGCGGTGTGGATGTCGTTCAACGGCGGGCGCATCTCGGGCCGGCAGTGGGCCGGGCTTGTGCTGGGCTTTGCGGGGCTGGTGCTCGTGGTGTCGCGCAAGTTCGGGCAGGGCGCCGAGGTCAATGCGCTGACGATGACACTGGTGGTGATGGCGCTGCTGTGTATCACAGCGGGCACGCTCTATCAGAAGCGCTTCGTCGCGCCCTGCGACGTGCGCAGTGCCAGCGCCGTGCAGATGGCGGCGGCGCTGCTGGTCACGCTGCCGTTCGCTGCGCTGGAGTCTCAAGGCATCGAATGGAACGCGTACTCGGGCGGCGCGATGGCGTGGTCGGTGCTGGCGCTGTCGCTGGGCGGCAGTTCGCTGCTCTACATGCTGATCCAGCGCGGCACGGCGACGGCCGTCACGAGCCTGCTGTACCTGGTGCCGCCCTGCACGGCAGTGATGGCATGGCTGCTGTTCTCCGAGCCGATCACGCTGGTGACAGTGCTGGGCATTGCGCTCACCGCGGTGGGCGTGAGTCTCGTGGTGCGCAGCGGGCGCTGAGCGGCCGGTTTCTTAACGTGCGCCGGCCTTGCCGGGCTTCCAGGGCTCGCCGCGGAACTGCTCCACGAGGTGATCGACCAGCAGGCGCACGCGGCGCGGCGTCTTCGGCCGCCAGGGCGCGATCCAGTGGATGTCAGCTTCCGCCATCGCGTATTGCGGCAGCACGCGCACGAGTTCGCCGCTCGCGAGTTGCGGTGCGATGTCCCACAGGCTGCGCAGCATGACGCCGTGCCCGGCCACGCACCAGTCGCGCACCATCTCGCCCGAGTTGCTGGCCAGCGGCCCTTGAACACGCACGCGCGCCGTGCTGCCGTCGCGCGCATGGCGCAGGGTCCAGAGCGCGTACTGACGCTGGCTGGCATCGCCGTTCTCGCGGGCGACCAGGCAATCGTGCGAAGCCAGTGCCTCGACGGTGGCCGGCGTGCCACGGCGCTTCAGGTAGCCGGGCGACGCCGCCAGCACGCGCTGGTTGCGCGCGATGCGCCGCGAGACCCAGTCGGCCGCATGGCGCTGCTGCACGGCCCAGAGCCAGACCGCGCCGTCGTAGCCTTCGGCACCGAGGTCGGGCAACTGTTCGGTCAACATCAGCTCGATCTGCAGCGCAGGGTGCCGCGCCTGAAAGGCCGCCACCGCCGGTCCGAGCCAGCGCCGGCCGAAGCCGAATGTCGCGGCCAGGCGGACTGTGCCGGTCAGCTCGTTCTGGCGTTCGCCGAGCTCGCTTTCGAGTGCGGCAAAGCCGTCGAGCAGTGTTCGCGCATGCAGGCAGACCGCCTCGCCTTCGGCGGTGACGCTGAGCCGCCGGGTGGTGCGGTCGAACAGGCGCTGGCCCAGGCGGGCTTCGAGCGCGCCCAGCCGCTTGGTGATGACGGAGGGCACGACATCGAGCGTGGCTGCCGCGCCCGCCAGGCTGCCGTGGTCGCGAATGGCCAGTACCAGTGCGAGGTCACCGCGGTCCATCGAGGGTTGATTCATGCCAGATCGGAAAGTATGAATTGGCTGATTGTTGCTTGATGATCGTGGAGGCGCAACGCACAATCGTTCCCGTGACGGCCTCATTTCTTTCCCTTCCCACTTTCGACATCGAGCGCAACGGCGTGCGCATCCACGGCCGTATCGGCGGGAGCGGGGCTCCCTTGCTGCTGCTGCACGGTCATCCGCAGACACATGCGATCTGGCATCGCGTGGCGCCGGCATTG
Organism: Variovorax sp. YR634; assembly: GCF_900106655.1. Taxonomy (NCBI): domain Bacteria; kingdom Pseudomonadati; phylum Pseudomonadota; class Betaproteobacteria; order Burkholderiales; family Comamonadaceae; genus Variovorax; species Variovorax sp. YR634. The sequence continues at coordinate 289,888 of NZ_FNOL01000002.1, read as the reverse complement.
ATGGAGCGGTTCACGGTGGTCGCGGTCGACCTGCGCGGCTACGGCGATTCGGGCCGGCCGGCGGTCGATGCCGAACACGCGGTCTACAGCAAGCGGGAGATGGCGCTCGATGCATTCGCCGCCATGCGGTATCACGGCTTCGAGCGCTTCGGCGTGCTGGCGCACGACCGTGGCGCGCGTGTGGCTCATCGGCTCGCGATGGACCATCCCGCAGCAGTCGAGCGCATGCTGCTGCTCGATATTGCACCCACGCTCGCGATGTACGAGCAGACTTCCGAAGCATTTGCCAAGGCCTACTGGCATTGGTTCTTCCTGATTCAGCCGCCGCCGCTGCCCGAGGCGCTGATTGCGTCCGACCCCGTGCGCTACGTGCGCAGCGTAATGGGCGGGCGGCATGCCGGCCTCGCGCCTTTTGCGCCCGAGGTGCTGGCCGAATACGAGCGTTGCGCCGCCATCGCGGGCACCGCCGAATCCATCTGCGAGGACTATCGCGCCTCCGCCACCATCGACCTCGTGCACGACCGCGAAGACATCGCCGCCGGCCGGCAGCTGGCGCAGCCGCTGCGCGTGCTGTGGGGCGAGCATGGTGCAGTCGGCAAGGCCTTCGACGTGCTCGCGCTGTGGCGCGACCGCGCCGCCGATGTGTCGGGCCGTGCGTTGCCGTGCGGCCACTACGTTCCCGAAGAGGCTCCGGACGAGTTGCTCGCCGAGGCCCAGGCATTCTTTCTACCTCTACAACACGCACACGCAGGAGCCAACCCATGAGCACCCACAGAATCGCAGTCATCGCCGGCGACGGCATCGGCAAGGAAACCATGCCCGAGGGCGTGCGCGTGCTCGATGCCGCGGCGCGCAAATTCGGCATCGACCTGAAGTTCGACCACTTCGATTTCTCGAGCTGGGACTACTACGAGAAGCACGGCCAGATGCTGCCCGACAACTGGAAGGACCAGATCGGCGGGCACGACGCCATTTTCTTCGGCGCGGTCGGCTGGCCCGAGAAGATTGCCGACCACGTGTCGCTGTGGGGCTCGCTGCTGATGTTCCGCCGCGAGTTCGACCAATACGTCAACCTGCGTCCGGCACGCCTGATGCCCGGCATCATCGCGCCCGTGGTGCGGCGCGACGGCACGCCGCGCGAGCCCGGCGAGATCGACATGTACATCGTGCGCGAGAACACCGAGGGCGAGTACTCCAGCATTGGCGGGCGCATGTACCAGGGCACGCCGCGCGAGATCGTGGTGCAGGAAACCGTGATGTCGCGCGTGGGCGTCGACCGGGTACTGAAGTTCGCGTTCGAGCTCGCTCAATCGCGGCCGAAGAAGCATCTGACCAGCGCCACCAAGTCGAACGGCATCTCGATCACCATGCCGTACTGGGACGAGCGCGTGGCCGCGATGGGCAAGAACTACCCGGGCATCACGCTCGACAAGTTCCACATCGACATCCTCACCGCGCACTTCGTGCAGCGGCCCGACTTCTTCGACGTGGTGGTGGCGAGCAACCTGTTCGGCGACATCCTGTCGGACCTGGGCCCGGCCTGTACCGGCACCATCGGCATCGCGCCGAGCGCCAATCTCAACCCCGAGCGCACCACGCCTTCGCTGTTCGAACCGGTGCATGGCTCGGCGCCCGACATCGCCGGCAAGGGCATCGCGAACCCGATCGGGCAGATCTGGTGCGGCGCGATGATGCTGGAGTTTCTGGGCCACAAGCAGGCGCACGACGCCATTCTTTCGACCATCGAGAAGGTGCTCGCGCCCCAAAGCGGAGCACCACGCACCCCGGACATCGGCGGGACGGCCAGCACCAGCGACCTCGGCAAGGCGATCGCCGAGGCGCTTTGAAAAAGGAGTTCACGAAAGGCCCCTAAAATCGCGCGCTCCGCTGATCGGCATGGCTCTGTGTCTTATTGACACCCTGCAGACCAGTGGTTGTAATCCTCGCTGGCAGTGCGCTGCCGAGGCGTCAGGCCTGCCAGGCTCTTGAGTCGCACCGTTTGCGGCCAGGTCGCAGCTGACGGAAGCCGACCAACTTTTTTTCTACAAGGGGCCCTTGTGAACAAGACCGAACTGATTGAGCACATCGCAAAGAACGCCGATATTTCCAAAGCCGCAGCGACCCGTGCGCTCGAATCCACCATCGGCGCCATTCGTACCACGCTCAAAAAGGGCGGCTCCGTTTCGCTCGTCGGTTTCGGCACTTTCGCAGTAGGCAAACGCGCGGCTCGCACTGGTCGAAATCCCCGCACCGGCGACGCGATTAAAATCAAGGCAGCCAAGATCCCGAAGTTCCGTCCGGGCAAGGCGCTGAAAGACGCGCTGAACTAAGACGTTAGACTCGGAAAGTATTCCCGGTGGGGTGCTTAGCTCAGTTGGTAGAGCGGCGCCCTTACAAGGCGTAGGTCGGGGGTTCGAGCCCCTCAGCACCCACCACCACCAGATGCAAAGGCGAACACCAGTTCGCCTTTTTTATTGCCGTCCGACAGCCGTCGAAAAAGAGTGTTCAAGCATGTTTGATTTCTTCCGCAAGTACAACAAGATCGTCATGATTTTCTTGTTCTTGCTGATCATTCCCTCGTTCGTGCTCTTCGGTGTCGAGCGCTACCAGGGCTCCGGTCGCGACGAGAAGGTAGCCCGCATCGAGGGCCACGACATCACGAAGCCCGAATGGGATCAGCAGCACCGCGTTGAGACCGATCGCATTCGCCAGCAGATGCCTACTGTTGATCCGACCGTGCTCGAATCGGATGCGTTGCGCTACGCAACGCTAGAACGCATGGTGAAAGAGCGGGTATTGGCGGCAGCAGCGAGCAAGTCAAACCTTGTGATTTCGGATGAACGCATGAAGCGTATCGTCGCCCAAGACCGGGGGCTCGACCGCTATTTCGATAGCGCGAACAAATTCAATGCCGAACTTTTTGCGCAGGAGCAACGCCAATCGGTCGAGCAATACAAGGCCAACGTACGGGCACAGGCGAGCTTGCAACAGGTCGCGCAGGGCATTTCGGATACAGGCTTCACACCGCCGGCACTGGCCGCCACCACCATCAACGCCTTCTACGACAGCCGCGAAATCCAGGTGGCCCGCTTCAGCCCCGAGAGCTTCGCATCGAAGGTGACGGTGAGCGATGCCGACATCGAGACCTACTACAAGGACCACACGGCACAGTTCCAGGCGCCCGAGCAGGCCAGCATCGAGTACCTCGTGCTCGACCTCGAGGCGGCCAAGAAGAACGTCGTCGTGAACGAGGCCGACCTCAAGACCTATTACGAACAGAACGCCTCGCGCTTCGGCACCAAGGAAGAGCGCCGCGCCAGCCACATCCTGATCACCGCGCCAGCCAGCATGTCTGCCGCCGACCGCGAAAAGGCCAAGGCCAAGGCCGAGCAACTGCTGGCCGATGTGAAGAAGGCGCCCAACACCTTCGCCGACTTGGCCAGGAAAAACTCGCAAGATGATCTGACGGCGAAAAGTGGTGGTCAGCTTGACATGGGGCCAAAGGGGAGTCTCATTGCCAAGCCATTGGACGATGCTGTATTCGCGCTCAAGAAGGGCGAAATTGGCAACTTAGTCGAGTCAGAGTTTGGCTTCCATATCGTTCAGCTCAACGAGGTCAAACCAGCGCAGGTGCCGCCCTTCGAGCAAGTGCGCGCGACCATCGAGAACGACATGCGCTCGCAGCAGGCGACACAGGAATTCGCGAAGGCTGCCGAGGCATTCACCGATGCGGTCTACCAGTCGCCCGAGAGCCTCAAGCCGGCTGCCGACAAGCTGAAGCTCACGATCAAGACAGCCGACAACGTCGCGCGCCTGCCTGCACCGGGCGCCGCCGGTCCGCTGGCCAGTCGCAACTTTTTGAGCGCGCTGTTTGCAGCCGACTCGCTTGACCGCAAGCAGAACACCGAAGCGATTGAAGTCGGCCCCAGCCAGCTCGCATCGGGCCGCGTGACGAAGTACACGCCGGCGCACCCGGTGCCGCTGGCCGACGTGAAGGACAAGATCCGTGCGCAGCTCGTCACCGAGCGCGCCGCGGTGCTGGCCAAGACCGAGGGCGAAGCCAAGCTCGCCGCGTGGACCGCCAAGGCGGACGGTGCGACCTTCGGTGCACCCGTGACGGTGTCGCGCCGCGACGCGCAATCGCAGCCGCTGCCGGTCATCGACGCCGCGCTGCGAGCGGATGGCTCCAAGCTGCCCGCGATCGTGGGCGTGGACCTCGGCGTGCAGGGTTATTCCGTGGTCCGCGTGACCAAGATTGTTCCGCGTACGCCGCCACCACCCGAGCTCGCAAAACAGGAGCAGGCGCAGGTCGGCCAGTCCGTGTCCGCGGCTGAAGATGCCGCCTACTACAACATGCTGAAGGACCGCTTCAAGGCTGAGATCCTGGTGCCGAAGCCGGCAGAAACGCTGCCGACTGCTGCGGGCCGCTGATACACACGAGCGTCGCCAGACAAAGCCCGAGCCAATCAAAGGCTCGGGCTTTTTTCATGGCCGCGCGAATTGGTCGCACGAGGGACAAGCGGCGTCTTCGCTTCTTGCCAGAATCCCGTGCATGGGAACCCTCTACCTCGTGCGCCACGGGCAGGCCAGCTTTGGCGCTGCCGACTATGACAACCTGAGCGAACTCGGACATCGCCAAGCTGTTCGCCTCGGTGAGTACTGGCGTGAGCGCGGCATGAAGTTCGATGCCGTCATCACCGGCACGTTGAAGCGCCATCGCCAGACGTGGGAAGGCATCGCCAAGGGCCTTGGTCTCGAGCGCGACGACGTGTTGCCGTGGCCCGGCCTCAACGAGTACGACAGCGAAGCGGTCATCGCCACCATCCACGAAGGCCAGCTGCAGAAGCCCGATTCGCCCGAGATGTACCGTCACCACTTCCGCCTGCTGCGCGAAGGGTTGAGCGCGTGGATGCAGGGCAAGACGGCGCCAGTCGGCATGCCGAGCTATGTCGACTTTCTGGCTGGAGTGACGACGGCGCTCGACCACGTGCGTGACAAGCACCATGGCGCGAAGGTACTGGTGGTGTCGAGCGGAGGGCCGATCAGCACGGCAGTGGGGCATGTGCTCGGTACGAGCTCCGAGACGACGATCGAGCTCAACCTGCGCATCCGCAATACGTCGGTGACCGAGTTCGCCTTCACGCCCAAGCGGCACATGCTCGTGACCTACAACACGCTGCCGCACCTGGATGGTCCGGCGTATGAAGACTGGATCACCTACTCCTGAAGGCTTGCCGCATCAGGCCTGCCAAACGCCGTAGCCGGCCTTGCGCAACGCGATGCCGAGGTCGACCTCCATCAGGCGCGCGTCTTCGTAGGTCATCGGGTTGTAGCGTTCGTAGAGCGCGGGCAGCAAGCGAAGGCCGAACTCCTGCACGAAGGTGTTGGCCTGGATGCCGGCCTTGTGCTTGTCGAAACGGATGTCGGGGTCCAGGCCGGTCATGCCGACGTAGACGAAGGGCTTGCCGAGTTGGTAGTCGGGGTTGGCGCGCCTGAAGCGGCCGTTGTTCCATACGCGGTCGTCGAGTTCGACCACATAGACATGATGCTTGGCGCGTGGTTTGCGGGGCATCACAGTGGCCGTGCGCGCGGAGCGGCACGGCCCCTTTTTTGCATCAGCTCTTGCGCTTGATCAGGCCGTAGATGATGAGCAGCACGATCGCGCCCAGCACGGAGGCGATGAAGCCAGCGCCCTGGCCGGCGGTGTACCAGCCCAGCGATTGGCCGACGTACGTGACGATCAGCGAGCCTGCGACGCCGATGATGGTGGTGACGATGAAGCCTGCGGAGTCGTCGCCCGGCTTGACGGCCCGTGCCACAAGACCCACGACGAACCCGATCAGAATAGTCCAGACGATGCTCATGAAGAAATTCCTTTGGTGGTGAAGTGGTGGAAGTGGCCAGAAGCCATGCCCGTCTGCGCGGGCCGCATTCATGATAGCGGAGCGATATGCGTGCCGGTGCCGGCGATGCACATCGAACAGGCACACGAGAATTTGTGCCGGACTTCGTGACGTGGAGGCTGCGCCGCGTCCTACAGGTCCGCTGCCAGCGCCGCGATACACCGTTCGCATGCTCGAAAAACTGCCCGAAGTCATCGGCCAGGCGCTGCAGGGTGTGCGCGCCGGCTTGGACAACATCGTCTTCAACACTCTCGGCATGCGGGAAGGGATGGCCTCCATTGCGCTCACCAGTGTGGCCTTTGCGGACCATGCGCCGCTGCCGAGGCGCTATACCGCTGATGGCGAAGGCGTATCGCCGCCGCTCCAGTGGACCGGCTTGCCGGCTGGCGCGGCGTCGTTGCTGCTGATTGTGGAAGACGCCGATTCACCCACGCCGAATCCGCTGGTACATGCCATCGTGGTGAATCTTGCGGCGGACAGCGGGGCGCTGGCCGAGGCTGCCATTCCCAGTCAGGGCAACGAGGGCGCGGGATTGCACGTTGGGCGCAATTCGACGCTGCAGGCAGCTTGGCTGCCGCCCGACCCGCCTCCTGGGCACGGGGTCCATCGATACGCGTTCCAGTTGTTTGCGCTTGGAAGCGTTCCGGAGCTTTCAGACACTCCCGGCCGCGACGAAATCGTCGATGCCTTGCACGGACACGCTATTGCCAGCGGACTGTTGATCGGCACGCACGAGAGATCTGATGGCTCGATCAAGATTCAGGAGGGTGTGACCCCGGGCGGGCCAATGGCGGCCGGGTGAAAATGTGGCTTTCAAGCCTCGCCATTGATTGCTGCCGTCAAAACCGCGATTTTTAACGCTACAATCGTAGGCTCTGCGGTGGCTGTAGCTCAGCTGGTAGAGTCCCAGATTGTGATTCTGGTCGTCGTGGGTTCGAGTCCCATCAGCCACCCCAAAAAATATCTCATATCTCCTTTGTGCTATTGCGCAATAGCGCTCAAAGGATCACAGCGCCGGGCTTGCCCCGGCGTTGCCATTTCTGGCCGCCGCAACTTCTTCTTCTGCCTGCGCGCCGCGGACTCTTTTCCCCATCTCACTTGCATATAACGCGTCCAAAGTGGTGCGCTTTATGTTGCGAGTTGTTGCATTAATGCAATGCGCCGCCAATTTTTTCGCGCGGTAAGGTACTTGTGGCAAATGTAAACTGAATTAAAATCCACCCGTTTTCAATTTCAGGAGTCCAACAATGGCTTCGACCCTCGCCGATATCAATTCCCAGATCAAGAAGCATGACGAGCAGATTGCGCAATTGCGCAAGCAGGCTGAAGACCTGCGCAACCAGGAACGCGCAGGCGTGGTTGAAGAGCTGCGCAAGAAGATCGCCGAATACGGTTTGACGGCTTCAGATCTGAAACTTACCGGCCGTGTGGGCGCGGCCAAGCGCAGTGCGGGAGCCGCTCCGGCCAAGGCTGCCGCCAAATACCGCGGCCCGACGGGCGAAACCTGGTCTGGTGGTCGTGGCCGCAAGCCGCGTTGGGTGACTGAGGCATTGGCCGCAGGCAAGTCGCTTTCTGATTACGAGATCAAGTAAGTGCCCCTGTTTTCGCTGGGCAGATGCCCAATAAAAAAGCCCGCATGCGCGGGCTTTTTTATTGGGCGTTGAGGGGTGACGCGCTCAGTTCACCATCACCAGTTTTCCTTTAACGCCGCGCGAACCCATGTGGGCGTATGCGGCCTTCAATTCCGCCATCGGCATCGTGCTGTCGATCACTGGCTTGATCTTTCCCTGACCGTACCAGTGCGCCAATTCCGCCATCATCTGTGCATTGGCCTTGGGTTCTCGCTTGGCGAAATCGCCCCAGAACACGCCGACCAGCGAAGCGCCTTTCAGCAGCGTCAGATTCAATGGCAGCGACGGAATCGGACCGGACGCAAAACCGACGACCAAATAACGGCCGCGCCAGCCGATGGAGCGAAAGGCCGGTTCTGCAAAATCACCGCCCACCGGGTCGTAAATGACGTCCGGTCCTTTGCCATCGGTGGCGGCCTTGATGGCGTCGCGAAAACCGTTGGGCAGCGCATGCGTCGTGTAGTTGATCGTCGCGTCGGCGCCGATGGAACGGCAAAGCTCGCATTTCTCGTCGGTGGAGGCTGCTGCGATCACTTTGGCTCCTGCAGCCTTTGCGATCTGGATGGCCGCCGTGCCCACACCGCCGGCCGCACCGAGCACCAGCACGGTTTCGCCGGCCTTGAGTTGCGCGCGGTCCATCAGTGCATGCCACGATGTGGCATAGATCATGATGAAAGCCGCCGCATCGACGTGACCGAAACCTTCAGGCAGTGGCATGCACAGGGCCGCGGGCGCCAGCGTATGGGTGCCGAAGCCGCCCGTACCCGAAAGGCAGGCCACGTTCTGCCCGACCTTGAGGTGCGTGACACCATCGCCGACCGCCTGGACGACGCCCGCATATTCAGAGCCCGGCACGAAGGGGAGGGGCGGCTTCATCTGGTATTTGTTCTGCACGATCAGCAGATCGGGGAAATTCAGGCTCGCCGCCTTGATTTCGATCAGCACCTGACCCGGGCCCGGTGTCGGTGTCGGCAGTTCTTTCCAGGTCAGCGCGTCGACGCCGGTGGGGTTTTCGCAAAGCCATGCGTGCATGCTCGGGTCTCCTTCGGGTAGGTAATGTTCGGCCAATGAATGCGGGCGATGATAGGTGGCGCGGTGGGGTGGGCTTGTCCCTGCTGCGACGCACCCGACGCCTACAATCTGAGCGCATCCAGGACACCATGAAGATACTAATTTCCAACGACGATGGCTTTCAGGCGCCGGGCATCGTCGCGCTGCACGACGCGCTCAAGGACATCGCCGAGGTCGAGGTGGTTGCACCCGAGCACAACAACAGTGCCAAGTCGAACGCGCTGACCCTGGCGGCACCGCTCTACGTGCGCGAGGCGCACAACGGCTTTCGCTATGTGACCGGCACTCCAGCCGACTGCGTGCACATCGCGCTCAAGGGCCTGCTCGACTATCGGCCCGACCTGGTGGTTTCCGGCATCAACAACGGTGCCAACATGGGCGACGACACCATCTATTCGGGCACGGTCGGTGCGGCGATGGAGGCCTATCTGTTCGGCATTCCGGCCATTGCGTTCTCGCAGATCGAAAAGGGCTGGGCACATGTGGATGCGGCCGCCCAGGTGGCGCGTCGACTGGTGCAGCAGATCGAACGCGAACGCATGCTCGACGGCGGTGCTTTCCTGCTCAACGTGAACGTGCCGAACCTGCCTTTCGACGAGTTGAAGCCCGTCAAGGTCTGCCGGCTCGGCCGTCGCCATGCGGCTGAGAAGGTGATCACGCAGGACAGTCCGCGCGGCGAGACCATGTATTGGATCGCCGGCGCGGGCGGTGCCAAGGACAGCGGCGAAGGCACCGACTTCCATGCCACTGCAGCCGGCCACATCGCGCTGACACCGCTGCAGATCGACCTAACCGACCACGCCAACCTCGGCCAATGGCGCGAGACGGTGGCCCGTCTCGGCAACTGACATGGCCACACAGCGGCCCAGTTTCCCCGTTCGCCTGACACCTACTGCTTCTGCCGCCACGCGTGGGCGCATGCCCGCCGCGCCGGCCAAGCCCTTGGTGCACTCCACGCCCTCGATGGCGTCTGATGCCGTGCGCGCGCGCATGGTGCAGAGGCTTGCAGCACAAGGAATTTCCGATCCGCGCGTTCTGCGCGCAATGGGCGCCGTGGAGCGTCATCGTTTCGTCGACAGTGCGCTGGTCAATCAGGCCTACGAGGACACGAGCCTGCCGATCGGGTTGGGACAGACCATTTCGAAGCCCAACGTGGTGGCCCGCATGATCGAGCTGCTGATGGGTGCACCCGCACTGGCAGGAAAGCCGCAGGACAAACTGGGCCGCGTGCTCGAGATCGGCACCGGTTGCGGTTACCAGGCGGCCGTGCTGAATCATGTGGCGACCGAGGTCTACAGCATCGAGCGCCTGCGTGGCCTGCACGAGCGAGCGCGCGCCAACCTGCGGCACTTCCGGCTGGCCACGGTGCACCTGATGCTGGGCGACGGGATGATCGGCTATGCCAAGGGCGCGCCCTATGCCGGCATCATTGCCGCGGCAGGCGGCGAGGCGGTGCCCGAGGCCTGGATTGCGCAGCTCGCGGTGGGCGGCCGCATCGTGGCGCCAACCCAATCAGCGAGTGGTGGTCAAGCCCTTGTCGTCATCGACAAGACCTCACGGGGACTGGAGCGGCTCATTCTTGAGGCGGTTCACTTTGTCCCCCTAAAATCAGGTATCGCTTGAAGGAATAACAAATGCAGGGTTTTGGCAATCGGAGTTGGTTCGCTGGCGTCACGTTGGCCTTTGTGCTCGTGATCGCGGGCTGTTCCACACCGCGTGGGCCGGCACCGGTCGAAGACCGCGGCACCATGACGCGCGCGCCAGGCGCAGCAGTGCCCGGCGGCCCGCCCATCACCACAGATGCCAACGGCAAGCCACTCGCCGGTATCGAAAACTATGGCAAGCCTGGCTACTACGCTGTGCGCCCGGGCGACACGATCCGCCGTATCGGCAATGAAACCGGCCAGCGCTGGCAGGACATCGTTCGCTGGAACAACATCGATAACCCAGACCTGATCGAAGTCGGCCAGGTGCTGCGCGTGATTCCGCCAGTTGGTTCGGGAACGGCTGTTGCGGCCGCGCCCGCGACGCCTCCGGCCACTTCTTCCGAAGGTGCGGTCACGAAGCCTGTGACGCCGCAGCCTGCGGTGGTGCCTACGACGCCTGCCAGCGGTGCGAGCAAACCACCGGCTCCCGTTACGGCTTCCCCGGCCAGTCCTGGCAGCGGCAACTCGGGTGATGAAGACCTCGGCTGGATCTGGCCCGCCAGCGGTTCGCTGATCGCAGGTTTCGACGAAGCCAAGAACAAGGGCTACGACATCAGTGGCAAGGCGGGCGACCCCGTGCTGGCCGCCGCCGACGGTCGTGTGGTCTATGCAGGCGCAGGCCTGCGTGGCTACGGCAACCTGATCATCCTGAAGCACAACAATACCTACCTCACGGCGTATGCGCACAACCAGACGCTGCTCGTGAAGGAAGACCAGTCGGTTCAGAAGGGCCAGAAGATCGCCGAGATGGGCAACAGCGATGCTGATCGCGTGAAGCTGCATTTCGAGATTCGCCGCCAGGGCAAGCCCGTCGATCCTTCGCGCTACCTGCCCGGCCGGTGATGCCATGGCTGCCTCCCGCCCCCGCCGCACACTGTTGCCTGTGCGCGGGTCGACGGGCAGGGGCAGCAGCCCATCTTCCAGCAAGGGCCAGCGCGAGCTCACCAGCGAGAGCGCTGGTCCCCAAGAAGAAGGCGTAGATCCGTCGTCGACAGACACCGCGCTGCCCAATGGCGTCGCGAGCGAACTGATTGGCGGCGAGGGCGCGGATGCGCTGACCATCTACCTGCGCCAGGTCCGGCGCACCGAGCTCTTCACGCCCGCGCAGGAATACCAGACTGCATGCGCCGCGCGGGCTGGCGACTTCGCCGCGCGCCAATCGATGATCGAGCACAACTTGCGGCTCGTGGTCAACATCGCCAAGAGCTACCTGGGCCGGGGCGTGCCGCTGTCCGACCTCATCGAGGAAGGCAATCTTGGCCTGATGCACGCCATCACCAAGTTCGAGCCCGAACGCGGCTTTCGCTTTTCCACGTATGCGACCTGGTGGATCCGCCAGTCTGTCGAGCGCGCCGTCATGACGCAGGCGCGTGCGATCCGGCTGCCGGTGCACGTGGTGCGCGAACTGCAGCAAGTTCTGAGGGCTCGCCGCACGCTCGAAGGCGACGCCGAATTCCTTGCGCACCGGCCCGACGGCGTGCGCGTGGAAGACATTGCCGCGCTGCTGGGCCGCGAGGTGCAGGCGGTGGCCGACCTGCTGGCCCTGTCCGAGGCCCCGCGCTCGCTGGATGCGGGCGATGCCCGGGGAGACGAGGGCTTCACGCTGGCCGATACCGTGGCTTCTGAAGACGAGCAGAGTAGTCCGACTGGCGTGGCGCACACGCACGAGGTGGAGCGCCTGCTCGACCAATGGGTGCACGCCCTCGATGCGCGCGAACGCGAGGTGCTGGAGGGGCGCTATGGCCTGCACGACCGCGAGCCCGAAACGCTGGAGGTGCTGAGCGTGCGCCTCGGCCTCACGCGCGAGCGTGTACGGCAGATCCAGAACGAGGCGCTGGCCAAGATGCGCCGCCAACTGGCCCGTTCGGGCGTGGGCCGCGACGCGCTGTTCTAGGGGGGCCGGCCACGCTGAGACAATCGGGGGATGACGGAATCCATCGAAGAAAAGAAAGTCCCCACGAATCCCGGCGAAGAATGGCTGCAGGTCGAGTCTCTTGACCTCGATGCGCAGGGCGTGGCGCACAAGGCCGACGGCATGGTCGTGTTCATCGAAGGCGCATTGCCTTTCGAGGAAGTGCAGTTCAATGTCCATCGCCGCAAGAACAACTGGGAGCAGGGCACGGTCACGACCATCCGCCGCGAATCGTCGCAGCGGGTGCGCCCGGGCTGCCCGCATTTCGGCCTGCACACGGGTGCCTGCGGCGGTTGCAAGATGCAGCACCTGGACGCAGCCGCCCAGGTGGCCGTGAAGCAGCGCGCACTGGAAGACAACCTGTGGCACCTCGGCAAGGTCAAACCCGACAACCTGCTGCGGCCGCTCGAAGGGCCGGCCTGGCACTACCGCTACCGTGCGCGTCTTTCGGTGCGCCATGTGGTCAAGAAGGGCACGGTGCTGATCGGTTTTCACGAGCGCAAGAGCCGCTACCTGGCCGACATGCAGGTGTGCCCGGTGCTGCCGAAGCAGGTCAGCGAGATGCTGATGCCGCTGCGCGCGTTGATCGGCTCGATGGATGCGCGCGAGACATGCCCGCAGATCGAGCTGGCCTGTGGTGACGCACCCGATTCCACGCGGCTCGGCACGATCGCTTTGGTGTTGCGTCACCTCGAGCCGCTCTCGCGTGCGGACATCGATCGGTTGAAGGCCTTTGCCGCGGATAACGAAGGCGTCCAGTGGTGGCTGCAGGCCAAGGGGCCGGAAACCGTGAAGCTGCTGGAAGAGGGCGGCACGCCGCTGGCGTATCGGTTGCCGGAGTTCGGCGTCACGATGCCCTTCAAGCCCACCGATTTCACGCAGGTCAATCCGCACATCAATCGGGCGCTGGTGGGCAAGGCGCTGCGCCTGCTCGACGTGCAGTCGGACGAGCGCGTGATCGACTGGTTCTGCGGCCTCGGCAACTTCACCCTGCCGCTGGCGAGCAAGGCGCGCGAGGTGCTGGGCATCGAGGGCAGTGACACGCTGGTGGCGCGCGCGACCGACAACTTCAAGCGAAATCAGCCCGCAACGTCGGCCCGCCGTGCGTTGTCGCCTGCAACCTTCGTGGCGCGCAATTTGTTCGACATGACGCCGGCGATGCTGGTGGCAGATGGCAGCGCCGACAAGTGGCTGGTCGATCCGCCGCGCGAAGGCGCGTTCGCGTTGGCCAAGGCCATGGCCGACCTACACCAGCAGCCCGAGTTGCGCACTGATGGCTGGACGCCGCCCAAGCGCATCGTGTACGTGAGTTGCAATCCCTCAACGCTCGCGCGCGACGCCGGCTTGCTGGTGCACCAGGCGGGCTACCGCTGCACATTCGCGGGGGTGGTCAACATGTTTCCGCACACCGCGCACGTCGAGTCGATAGCGGTCTTCGAGCTGGAATGAAAAAGGGCCCCTCGGGGCCCTTTGTTCTGGTGAGCGCGATTCGCTCGCTTGTTCGTTCGTTCAGTCGCGCTCGCCGCCGAAGATGCCCAGCAGCGCCAGCAGACTCTGGAACACGTTGAACAGGTCGAGGTATAGCGCGAGCGTGGCGCTGATGTAGTTGGTTTCGCCGCCGTCCATGATCTGCTTCAGGTCATAGAGCATGTAGGCAGAGAAGATACCGATGGCAGCCACCGAGATGACCAGCATGCCCGTGGTCGAACCAACGAACACGTTGATGATGGCGCCGAACATCAGCACCAGCGCGCCGACGAACAGGAACTTGCCCATGCCCGACAGGTCGCGCTTGATGACCGTGGCCAGCGAGGCCATCACGAGGAACACGCCGGCGGTGCCGCCGAAGGCCGTCATGATGAGTTCCGAGCCATTCTTGAAGCCGAGCACCATCGCGATCAGGCGCGACAGCATCAGGCCCATGAAGAAGGTGAAGGCCAGCAGCACCGGCACGCCGGCGGCGGAGTTCTTGGTCTTCTCGATGGCGAACATGAAGCCGAAGGCGCCGCCGAGGAAGACGATGAGGCCCAGGCCACTGGTGAGCGAGCGGGTGATGCCGGTGCTCACGCCGACCCAGGCGCCCAGAACGGTGGGCAGCATGCTCAGTGCAAGCAGCCAGTAGGTGTTGCGCAGTACGCGCTGGCGTTCAGCCTGCGCCAGCGGCTGGCCGTAGCCTGTTGAAGTATCTAGGGTGGTAACGCGGTCGTTCATGGCCGGAGCTCCTGTGATTGCTGCAATGACGCAGTTGGGCGCATTCTAGGGGGCTGCAAGAGGGGGTGTCGCAAAGACCGTATGCGGGGTGTTCTCAAGCCCTGAAGACACCCCTGGCAGCATGGCCGTTATGCTGTCGGGTTTTCACGCAAACTGAGCTCATCATGAAGACCAAATCTTTCCTCGAACTCGCCGACGTCAAGGCCGTTGCCGCAGCGGCTGAAGCCGAGGCCCTGAAGAACAACTGGGCGGTGACGATCGCGATCTCGGACGACGCCGGCAACCTGCTCTGGCTGCAGCGCTTGGACGGCGCCGCGGCGCTGTCTTCGCACATCGCTCCTGCCAAGGCGCACACGGCAGCCATGGGCCGGCGCGAAAGCAAGGTCTACGAAGACATCATCAACGGCGGCCGCACGGCGTTCCTGACGGCTCCCGAAGTGCAGGGCTTGCTCGAAGGCGGCGTGCCGATCGTCAAGGACGGCCAGGTGATCGGCGCTGTTGGCGTGAGCGGCGTGAAGTCGAATGAAGATGCCCAGATTGCCAAGGCGGGCATTGCGGCTCTCGGCCTCTGAGTTTTTCTTCCGCACAAAGCAAAACGCCGACTTCGAGGTCGGCGTTTTCTTTTGGGCTGCTTCAGCGTGAAAAAAAGCTTGGCTAGTCGGCGAACCGTTGGCTAGCAAAAAACGACCCTTCGGAGATGAATCTCCTTGAGTCGCCCCACGATGAAACTTGCGCGAAGGGCGGGCTGGACGACTTACTTGGTCAGGATCAGCTTGCCGAGTTTGGTGGCTTGAAGCCGATAGAGAGAACCGTTGTGCATGATGCCCACGGTCTTGCTTCCTTTCAGAAGCTCCGTGCTTTCGACCATCGGCACCGGACGCGTTGCCTGGATGGACGCATGGCCGCCACCCGACTGGTCGAGCGAAGGATGGTTCAGGACAGAAAAGGCATTCGGTGTGGCTGGCATCTGGAGTTCCCTTATCGAAGCGATGAGTGAATGATAATGATTCGCAATAAAAAGTCAATCGTCGCGATCAACTTTTTTTGGCTTGCGATTTCAGATCACTTCGCTTCAGGCTCCGTGATGAAGCCGATCTTGCGCACACCGGCTTCACGGGCTTCCGACATCGCCTTGGCCACGCGCTCGTAACGCACGGCCTTGTCGCCGCGGATATGCAGCTCGGGCTGCGGTTCCTTGGCGGCTTCGGCGGCGAGGCGGTTGGGCAGCTCGCTGTCGTCGATCTTCTGTTCGTTCCAGTAGTAGGAACCGTCAGCCGTGACGCTGAACAGGATGTTCTGCGGTTTGGGCTGCTCTGGCTCGCTGGAAGCGCGCGGCAGGTCGATGTTGACTGCGTGCTTCATCACCGGCACGGTGATGATGAAGATGATGAGGAGCACCAGCATGACGTCGACCAGCGGCGTCATGTTGATCTCGTTCATCACCTCATCGGGTTCGTCTTGCGTTCCGAAAGCCATGATGCTCAGCCCTTCTTGAGCGGAACCACGACGGCATCGCCGCTGCCGCTCTGGACGCGGGCGCCGGTCACGAAGTAGGCGTGCAGGTCGTGGGCGAAGGCGTTGAGCTTGGTCAGCACGAACTTGTTGCCGCGCACCAGGGCGTTGTAGCCCAGCACCGCGGGAATGGCCACGGCAAGGCCGAGCGCTGTCATGATCAACGCTTCACCGATCGGGCCAGCCACCTTGTCAATGGTCGCTTGGCCGGCCGAGCTGATGCTCATGAGCGCGTGATAAATACCCCAGACAGTGCCGAACAGGCCGATGAACGGCGCGGTGGAGCCGACCGAAGCCAGGATCGCGAGGCCGGTCTGCAGTCGGGCAGTGAAGGCGTCGATGCCATTGCGCAGTGCGCGCGTGATCCAGTCGCTCACGTCGAGCGCATCGTGCAGATGGGCCTTGGTGTTGCGATGGTGGGCTGCCGCCTCGCGGCCTTCAAGGGCCAGCGCGCGGAAGGGGTTGCTGTCGTCCTTGCCCAGTTTGTTCAGCGCGGTGGCGAAGTCTTCGCTGTGCCAGAAGTCCTGCGAATGCTTGGCAAGGCGCTTGTAGCGGACGACATCGAGTGCCTTGACGATGATCACGATCCACGACGCGAGCGACATGCCGACCAGCAGCACCGCCACGGCCTTGGTGACGAAATCGCCCTGATTCCAGACGTTCATCAAGCCAAATTGGGAATCCATACGAAGTTGCTCCAGAGAAAAATTAGTTCAGGACGTAGTTGACGGGGGCGTCATAGGACATGGCCTGCACCACGCCGTTGACCTTGCCGGGCACAAACCGGCATTTCATGATGTATTCCACGGCCGCCTCGTCGAGGCGATCGAAGCCGCTGGATTTCTTGACCTCGGCGCTCTTGGGCAGGCCGTCGACACCGACGAGCACTCGCACGATCACCTTGCCCTGTTCGCCGAGCCGTTTGCTCATGGCGGGGTAGGTGGCTTTCGGGTTTTGAAGATAGTCGGCGTTGCTCGATGGCAGCTGCACGGCCGGCGGAGCCGGGGGTGCAGGTGGCGGCGCGGGCGGCGCCGGTGGAGCGGGAGGTGCCGGCGGCGCTGCCGGTGGCGGGGGTTCCGTGACGCCGACGGGCGCCATGGGCGCCGGCGTTGGCTTTGGCTCGCGAATGGCCTGGGGCCGCGGTGGAGGCGGCGCCTTGGTCACCTTGGGTTGGGGCGGTGGTGGGGGCGGCGGAGGCGGGTCCGCCTTCGGCTTCGGTGGCTCGACGAACTGGCTCAGTATCTCGACGGGAATCACCACTTCGGCGGCGCGGCGCAGTAATCCGCTTTGAAGCGCCCAGAGCGCGGCCGCGTGAAACAGGATGACACCGCCGGCAATGACGACATTGCGCGAAAGGCCAAGGACGGATGGGGGGGGAGCAAAGCGGTCAGACACGATCAACCATTCGAATGCGGGCACCGCGAAAGGTGCCCCGATTGCAGCAAAACCGCTACGAAGACGCCACGCGCGCTACTTGCGAAAGATCCACCAGACCGAACCTGCGACCAGAATCAGGCTGCCGCCGAGTGCCGAGACGAGTTCCATGCCTTGCTTTCCTTGATGGAGTTGGCAAGCTGGATCGCTCTCGGACCCGAATCGCAATTCAGCGCGGCGACCGGATGCGAAGCGCTGCACTGCGCGACGATATCGCGCGCACAACCTTCACATTGACCACACTGGGTGGCCACGCCAAGTTCGAATTGCACTTCGTCAAAAGTCATGCCGGCCCGCACGTGGCGTGCGATTTCTCGGTCGGAGACTCGGCGGCAGACGCAAACGATCATGGCTGTGAAAGCGGCAGTTGGCTGGCTGTTGGATGTGGTCGATTATAAATAAGAATCCATCGCATTTGCAATAACTATGTGTTACTGATTCATGCAACATCTTGTTCCCCCGGAATCAGACCTCCGACCAGA
Source organism: Variovorax sp. YR634 (assembly GCF_900106655.1). Classification (NCBI taxonomy): domain Bacteria; kingdom Pseudomonadati; phylum Pseudomonadota; class Betaproteobacteria; order Burkholderiales; family Comamonadaceae; genus Variovorax; species Variovorax sp. YR634. Next base: position 272,026 of record NZ_FNOL01000002.1, on the reverse strand, counting down.
GCCGCAGCAGGTTGTGATAGTGCCCGGTCAGCGCCACCGTTTCCTCGCATTCGCCGAGGCGCGCGCGCAGTTTCTGGATGTTCTGGTCGAGCTCGAACAGCATGCTGCGCTGCTGATCGTTTCGCACCATGCTCTGCAGCCAGAAAAATGAGCAGATCCGCGCTCCCCGGGTCACAGGGTGAACGCGATGCAGGCTGCTGGCCGGGTAGAGGATGAGATCGCCGGCCGGCAGCTTCACTTCGTGCGAGCCGTAGGTGTCGATCACCTCCAGTTCGCCGCCCTCGTAGTCTTCGGGGTCGCACAGGAAGAGGGTGCACGACAGGTCAGTGCGCAGTTGTTGACCACTGCCGGGCAGAGCACGGACCGCACCGTCGACATGAACGCCGTAATGCTCGCCCCCCTCGTAGCGATTGAACAGCGGCGGCACGAAGCGCGACGGAAGCGCTGCCGAGAAAAAGAGCGAGTGCCGGGCCAGCGCGGCCAGCACGATGTTGCCCAGCTCCCGGCCGACGGCCGACTGTTCCGGCAACTGGCGATTGCGCTTGACCTGCGCGCCTTGTGCGCCGACCGTCTCGCGCCCGTCGGTCCATTGCGTGGCATCGAGTGCGGTGCGCATTTCACGCACCTGGTCAGGGCTCAGCACTTCGGGCACATGCAGCATCATTTTCAGGAACTCCGCAATGAGAAAAGCCCCGGCGCGGGCCGGGGCTCGAGTTTCGCACCGCACCGGGCAAGCCCGGCGCGCGCAAGGACCGTCAGAACGCGAAGTTCGCGGTGATCTTGGCCGAGCGCGGCGTGCCCGGCGTGTAGCGGTAGCCGCTCTTGTTGATGGCCGCCACGTAGTCCTTGTCGAACAGGTTGTACAGGTTCAGCTGGATGTCGATGTTCTTGTTGATGCGATAGGAGGCCATCGCATCGAACACCCAGTACGAATCGACGTACGCCGGCGTTCCCACCGCACCGTCGGTGCCGCGCTGCAGCTTGCCGTTGTAGCGGGCGCCGCCGCCGACAGTCAGGCCGAACGGGAACTGGTAGGTGGTCCAGAGCGTGAAGGCCTTCTTCGGCGTGTAGGCGAGGGCGGTCGAGCCATCGGCCAGCACCGAGGGGCCGCTCGCCACACGGGTGTTCATGGTGGTGAAGCCCGAGCTCACGCCCCAGTTGTCGGTCAGCGCGCCTGATACGCCCAGCTCGACGCCCTGCACGCGCTTCTTGCCGGTCTGGAAGTACTGCTGCGAGACCGCGTCCTGCACGACTTCGTTGCTCACGTCGGTGCGGTACAGCGCCGCCGTCAGGGCCACCCGCTTGTTCATCACGTCCCACTTGGTGCCGACCTCGTAGGTCTTGGCCTTCTGCGGCAGGAAGTCGGTGCGCCCGGCGCTGTTGCCGGTGCCGCTGGCGGCCAGCTGGAAGTTGGCGCCGCCCGGCGGCTGTGCGGCGGTGCCGTAGGCCGCGTAGACGCTGCTGTTCTCGGTGGGCTTGTAGACCAGGCCGATCTTGCCGGAGAGCAGGTTGTCCGACAGCTTCAGGTTGGTCGGCGTGATCGTCGAGGTCTGCGGGCCGTTGCCGGTGCGTGCCAGCGTCAGTGCGGTGGCGTTGTACGTGGTCGAGTAGTGGTCATAGCGCAGGCCGGCGGTCAACTGCCATTGCTCGTTGAACTTGAGCGTGTCGAAGGCGTAGAGGCCGATGGTGTCGGTGCTGCCGTCCGAGCCGGTGCCGTTGGCAATGCGGTTGTAGCCGCTCACGTACGGGTTCGGGTTGTACAGGTTGGCGGCTGGCCACGAACCGGCTGCTGCTAGCGTGGTGCCTACGCTGGGGTAGCCCGCAGCGTAGTAGTTGTTGGCGGTCTGCTTCTCGCGGATGAATTCGAGACCGCCGTTGAACGAGTGGCTGATGCTGCCGGTGTTGAACTTGGCCGACACGCTCGTCTGGTTGGTGAAGATCGTGTTTTCCTGGTCCTTGTTGGTGGGCAGGTTGCGCGTGACGGTCCAGCTGGCGGGAATCGTGGGGATCACCGTGTTGAGGAAGCCCGCGTTCGCGGCCGGCAGTTGGCCGACACCGGTTGCCGACGCCGTGAGGCCGCCGCCCATGAACGACGTCAGCATGTAGTCCTGCGAGGTCTTGCCGTAGCGCGTGGTGTTGCGGATGGTGATGTCGGGCGTCAGGTCGTGCTCGATGCGCGCGGTGAACATGTCCGCGGTCACATTGTCGAAGTCCGAGCTGGTGCCGTAGAAGTTGCTCGAATCCACGCGCGCGGCGGCGTTCAGGTAGGTGCGGCGCGCCAGGCCGCGCGTGATCGCGGTGGCGTCAGGCGTGCTGTAGCCCGGCAGGCCGATGGTGGGCACACCGCCATCGGGAATGTTGTTCTGCTTGACGTGCAGGTAGTCGAGGAAGATGCGCGTCGGGCTGTTCAGGCCGAGGGCCAGCGACGGGGCGATCGCCGTGCGCTTGTTCTTGACGAAATCGCGGCCGGCCACGCCGCCGTCTTCGGTTACTGCATTCAGGCGGAACGCCGCGCCGATGCCGTTGGCGCTGCTGAGCGACTTGTTCCAGTCGACGCTGCCGCGCTTGAAGTCGGCGCTGCCGAAGCTCAGCGAACCAAGGAAGCTGTCTTCGAGCTTGGGCTTCTTGGTGACGAGGTTGATGTAGCCGGTGGGCGAGGTGCGGCCCACGTCGGTGCCCGACGGGCCCTTCACGACCTCGATCTGTTCGATGTTGAACACGTCGCGCGACACCGAGCCCAGGTCGCGGATGCCGTCGACGAAGATCGCGCTCGAGCTGTCGAAGCCGCGCATGAAGACGGCGTCGCCCGTGTTGGTGTTGCCGTTTTCCCCGAGGAAGAAGGTGCCCACGCCGGGCGTGTTGCGCAACGCCTCGGTCAGGGTGGTCGCGCCCTGGTCGCGAATGATCTGTTCCTTGATGACCTGGATGGTCTGGGGCGTGTTCACCAGAGGAGCCGTGAACTTGGGGTTCGACGAGTTGTCGGTCTTGTAGTCGGCGGCAGTGGAGTCCTGAACGCGGACTTCAGGCAGTGCGCCACCCGATTGGGCGAGAGCGGCTGGGGCCGCAATGGCCATCAGCGTGGCGGCGGCAGCGCCTGAGAGGTGTGGAACGGCGCGCGAAACGGTGTGTTTGCGGCTCTTGATGTAGGCCATGAAGTTCTTCTCCGAAAAGGGCGGCAGCAGGACTCGACTGGCGATGTCCTGGCGGCCTGCGTTTTCTGGAGAAGCGAGGGCGGACTGGCTGGGTGAGTCGACTTACAAAGCGTTTGTAAATCGCTGCGAATGATATTGTTTCTCAATACGGAGAAGCGCAGATGGAGCACTTTCTAATCCGAAAGTTTTGCTTTCTGTTGCTATCGCGCAACTGAAGCAAGCGTGCGGGCCTCAATAGACGTCGCGGCGATAGCGTCCGCTGGCCGTCAGCTCACTCACCAATGCCTCGCCCGCAATCTGCCGCAACGCAGCATCCACGCCCGACGCCATGCCTTGCAAGCTTCCGCAGACATAGACGGCCGCACCGTCGCGCAGCCACCGCAGCAAGGCGTCGGCCGACTGCAGCAGCCGGTGATGGACATAGAAGCGCTCCGCCTGATCGCGCGAGAACACCATGTCGAGCCGCTGCAGCACGCCGTTGGCCTGCCAGGTTTCGATTTCTTCGCGGTAAAGAAAGTCGTGGGCGGCTTGGCGTTCGCCGAACACCAGCCAGTTGTCGTGCCTGCCCGCGGCGGCACGGGCCCGCAGGTGCGCGCGCAGACCGGCCAGGCCGGTGCCGTTGCCGATGAGGATCAGCGGCCGCGTTTCGTTGCCGTCCAGGCGGAATCCCCGATGAGGCCGCAGCCGCAAGGCCACCGTGTCGCCGATGCTGAGGGTGGACGTGAGCAGCCCCGACGCAGCACCAAGCGTCCCGTCGGGATGCTGCTCCTGCCGGACGAGCAATTGCAGTTCGCCGTCGGCATGCACGGATGAGATCGAATAGTCGCGCGGGCGGGCCGGATCGCTTGCCACCGCCACCTGCGCCAGGTCGCCCGAAACCCAATGCGGCATCGCACCGGCCTGCGGCACAAGTCCGAGGTGGAAGACAGGTGCGCCCGCACTGCCTTGATTGAGCCGCTCGCGTGCAGTGAGCCGCCACTGCGTGAAGCTGGTAGTCGTCGCGCTGTCGTCGGTCGCCGGCGTATCGCCCCATTGCGCCTGCCATGCGGCCAATGCAGCAGGGTCGCTGTTGTCGACCTCGATGCGATCGAACTCGCGCTTGGCGCCCGTCGCAAGCAGCCACTCGTCGAGCGCGCGGCCGAAGCCGCAGAAGTTGGCGTACTGGCGGTCGCCCAGCGCCAGAACGGCATAGCGCAGCGAAGGCAGCTTGGGTGGCGAATCCATCATCACGCGTTCGGCGAACAGGCTGGCGCCATCAGGTGCGTCGCCTTCGCCGTAGGTGCTTGCGATGAAGAGTGCACGCCGCGCGGCGGCAAGCGTCGGGGCATCGAGCGTGTTCAGCTCCATCACGCGAGCCGGCATGCCTGCGGCGCTCAGCTGCCGCGCGGTCTGCCAGGCGATGGCTTCGGCCTGTCCGGTCTGGCTGGCGAACAGCACGAGAACGGGGGGCTCGTCGCCGTTCCCCGAGAGCGCCACGGCGTCGCGTGCGGCAGCGGCTTGACGCCTGCGCTCGCGCATGTAGATCGATGCACAAAGCGCCGCATACACCACCACGGTGGAACCCGCGCCCAGCGCGCGCAAGGTGAGGTCGGTCATGCCCGGGCCGGTGCGGGCCACGCGCGCGTGGCCTTTGCCGCAGGCGATGCGTCGCCGTGGCTCACGAACAGTGCGGCAACGTCGTGCTGCTGCGCAAAGTCGAATCCTTCGTCCGGGCCCAGCACCGTCAGCACGGTGGCCAGCGCGTCGGCCTGCATGCATTCCACGTGCAGCACGGTGACGCTGGCCAGCGCATGAGCGACAGGCTCGCCCGTGCGCGGATCGATGGTGTGCGGCCAGTGGCGCCCTTCGTGCGAGCGCCGATGCCAGCGGTCGCCCGAAGTGGCGATGGTCATGTCGGCGAGCGCAACGCGCCGCGCCTTGGTCGGGTCGCCGTCGACGAGCACTTGCCAGGGCTGCCCACCGGGACGTTGCCCGGTGCCTCGCAACTCCCCGCCGACTTCAAAGAGAAGGTCGACAAGGCCAAGTGCGCGCAGCGCCTCGACGCCGTGGTCGACCGCGAAGCCCTTGGCAATGCCCGAAAGGTCGAGCGCGACGCCGCCCGGTTGCAGCAGCGAGCCATCGACCGAATCGAAGGCCAGCCGCGACCAGCCGACGCGCGCACGCGCATCGGCCAGGGCCTTTGCAGCAGGTAGGCCGCCTTCACGCGCTTCGGGGCCGAAGCCCCAGCAAGCGACGAGCGGACCGACTGTCGGATCGATCGCACCACCGCTGGCTGCTGCCCATCGGGAAGCACAGCGCATCACTTCGGCGAACTCCGCCGGCAGCACATACCGCGACCCGGCCGGCGCCCGGTTGAACCGGCTGATGTCCGAGTCCGGCTCCCAGTGGCTCATCTGCGCGATCACGCGGCCAAGCGCCGATTCGACGGCCGCGCGCACCTGCGCCAGCGGCAGCATCCGCGGATTGTCGAAGCGCAGCGACCAGGTCGTGCCCATGGTCTGCCCGCCAAGCTGCTGCAGGGTCGCGGGATCGGCGGGACGCGGTACGGCCGCGTTGGCGTAGCCGCCAGCGCGCCATGTGCTGAACGAAATGCCCAAGGTGGCTTGCTGCGTCAGGGCATCACTTCAAGGGTGGCCGCGTAGTTCAGGCGGCGTTCCTTGGCTTGCGGCACCGTGGTCTTGTTGTCCTTGGTGCTGGCGTCGAGCCAGTACATGCCGGCGGCCGGCCAAGTCACGCTGAACTGGCCCTTGTCGTCGGTCTTGAGCTTGATTTCTTCGAGCTTGTCGCGGTACTGGGTGTTGCCTGCCGTCACCGTCACTTCGAGGCCTTTGGCGGGTTGGCCGTCGAGGTTCAGCGTGAAGGTGGCCTTCTCGCCCTTGACCAGGTCGGTCGGGCTGCCGGTTGCGATCAGTTCCAGCCCCTGGCCGGTCGGCTTGAGCGCCGAAGGCTTGCCGACCGTCACGAAGGTCTCGATGCGGCCGGACGACTGGGTGACCGTCACGTCCTGCGCATCGGCCGGGATTTCCTTGCCGATGGTCTCGGCCGTGCCGCGCGCACGCTTGGTCTGGCCCGTGGCCTTGTCCTTCCAGCTCGCGAAGGCGCCGGCATTGATCACGGCGATGCGGTAGGTGCCCGATTGCGCCACGTTCACGTCGAACACGTTGCGCAGCTTGAGCTTGGCTTCGGTCTCGGGCTTGATGGTGCTGCCGTCGGGCGCGGTGATCTGCAGGCCGTCGAGCCGCAGCGGTGCGTGGTTGGCAACGAACAAGTCGTTCGACACCGCGGCATCGACGCTCACGGTGTCGGCCTTGGAGAACACGGTGGAAGAGGGCAGCAGCCAGGCGTTGTGCGCCTGGGCGAGCGAAGCGGCGGCTGACAGGGCAATGGCGATGGAGGCAGCGCGCAGGTTGAAATGGGTCATGGCAGTTCCTTGATGTGACGGGCTGGCGGTGAAAGGGGCTGTGCGGCGCAGGTCAGGGCTTGAGTTCGAGCTTGATCTCGCCGAGCTCTTCCTTGCCCGTGGCAGTTGGCTGTGCGGCTGCCGTCGGCGGCCACTGGAAGGGAATGCTCACGACCTCGCGGCCACCGACTTCGCGCGCGGCTTCCACCACGAGCTTGTAGGCGCCCGGTGCGAGCTTGGGCATGGGCGCCGTGCCTTCGGTGAAGCTCAGCTGATGCTTGCCGGCGGGCTTGGTGGCGCCCGTCACGCCATCGACCGGCACCGCGAGTTCGCGGCCGCCGCGGCGCCACCACTGGCGCATGTCCTTCAACCATTTCGTGCCTTCGCCCTCGGGGTTGTTGGTCTTGGTGCGCACGTCGTACCAGACGGCCAGCGTGCCGGCGACGGTGTTGTCGGCGCGCTCGATCCAGGTCGCCACGTAGGGGCGGTGGTACTCGGAGACGTTCAGCCGGGGTATCTCGATGTTGACGGCCAGTCCCGACGCGAAGGCCGGGGCTGCGAACAGCGCCGACATGGCCAGCGGTGCGAGTGAATAGCGAACGTGCACGGGAAACCTCTTTTCCTGGATCGACGATTGATGAATGAATCAGTGAATGAACATCAGCGCGAGCAGCACCGGCACGACGAGCCCCATGCCCACCATCGGCCAGGTGAACGGCCTGTTGCCTGCATGCATCTTGAGAATGAACAGGCCGGTGATCGAGAAGACCAGCGCGGCGCCCGCGAAGATGTCTATGAACCAGCTCCACGCGGCGCCGGTGTTGCGGCCCTTGTGGAGGTCGTTGAAGTAGGAGAGCCAGCCGCGGTCGGTGCGCTCGTATTCGATTTCGCCGTCGGCCAGGCTCAGGCGCAGCCAGGCGTCGCCGCCGGGGCGGGGGAGCGACAGATAGATTTCGTCGTCCGACCACTCGGCCTCGCGGCCGGCGGTGCCGACGTCCCAGTGCGTCTGCACCCAGGTCTGGAGTTCGGTGGGCAAGGGCGCTTTCCCCTTGCTGGCCTTGGCGGCGGGCAACTGCTTTTCGAGTTGCGCGCGAAGGGCTTCGTCGATCGAACCGCTCAATTTCGTGACGGCCGGCTTGGCCTCGATCTGTCCCGCGTGGTTGAGCGTGAAGCCCGTGACGCTGAACAGGATCATGCCGATGAGGCAGATGGCCGAACTCACCCAATGCCATTCGTGCAGGGTCTTGAGCCAATAGGCACGGCGGCGGTTGTCGGGGCGGGTGGCAGTCATCGAAGGCGCGGATTTTATCCGTGCAAATGAGAATGACTGTTATTCGTGCAGAGTTAAGTTACGTAAAGCAATAAAAAACGGGACCGAAGTCCCGTTGATTGGCTGGTGCGAGAGCTTCGCGTTACTCGAGTTCGCCCATCTGCGATTGCAGGTAGTTCTGCACCCCGACCTTGTCGATCAGGTCGATCTGGGTTTCGAGAAAGTCGATGTGCTCTTCGGTGTCGTCCAGGATCTCTTGCAACAGATCGCGCGAGACATAGTCGCGCACCGATTCGCAATGCGCGATGCCGTCCTTGATGGTGGCCTGCGCGCCGGTTTCTGCACCGAGGTCGCAGCGCAGCAGTTCGGGCACGTCTTCGCCGATGTTCAGCTTGCCCAGGTCCTGCAGGTTCGGCAGGCCGTCGAGCATGAAGATGCGGTCCATCAGCTTGTCGGCGTGCTTCATTTCGCCGATCGATTCCTCGTATTCCTTCTTCGCCAGCTTGTCCAGACCCCAGTGCTTGAGCATGCGGTAGTGGAGGAAGTACTGGTTGATCGCGGTGAGCTCGTTCTTGAGCTGCGCCTGCAGATGTTCGATGACCTTGGGGTCGCCCTTCATGGTTTTTTCCTTGTTCTGAAAGCGGTGATTGTCAGAGGGGCGCGGTGGCACTTGCAAGCAATCCCATGCTGCGCCGGTCTGCATGCGTGTGATGGTGATACACGTTCGTATTGCGGCCTCGAAAAGGAGGTTCCAGGCTCATCGTGAACATAGCGACTTGCAATACTTTTGATAGATATCAACTATCAAAATATCTTGATTGGTAGTTATACTGATGCTTCGCCCTTTACATCAGTCACCACCACTAGGAACCAGCATGTCCCTGATCAATACCGAAATCATTCCCTTCAAGGCCACCGCGTATCACAACGGCAAGTTCGTGCCCGTCAGCAACGACAACTTCAAGGGCAAATGGTCGGTCGTGGTGTTCTACCCGGCGGACTTTACGTTCGTGTGTCCCACGGAACTCGGCGACCTGGCCGACCACTACGCTGAATTCCAGAAGCTCGGCGTCGAGGTGTATGGCGTGTCGACCGACACCCACTTCACCCACAAGGCCTGGCACGACACCTCGGACACCATCGGCAAGGTCCAGTACCCGCTGATCGGCGACCCGAGCCAGCAACTGGCCCGCGCCTTCCAGGTGCTGATCGAAGAAGGCGAAGACGCAGGCCTGGCCTACCGCGGCACCTTCGTGATCGACCCCGAAGGCAAGATCAAGACCATCGAAGTGCACGACAACGGCATCGGCCGTGACGCTGCCGAACTGCTGCGCCGCGTGAAGGCTGCCCAGTACGTCGCCGCTCACCCCGGTGAAGTCTGCCCCGCCAAGTGGACCGAAGGCGCCGAAACGCTGAAGCCCTCGTTCGACCTCGTCGGCAAGATCTAAGCGCCTGCGTGCGAAGCCCGGGCGCTCACGAGGCCCCGGGCTTTTTTGTCCCCAGTTGATAGTTTTCAGTTATCGAAAGAGAGTCCCTCATGCTCGACGCAAGCACCAAAGCCCAATTGAAGAGTTACCTCGAACGCGCCACGCAGCCGATCGAGATCGTCGCCTCGCTCGACGACAGCAAGGCCTCGGGCGAAATGCTGTCGCTGCTGAAGGACGTTGCCGAATCGTCCCCGCTGGTCAAGCTGACCGAAAGCCGCGACGACAACCATCGCAAGCCCTCGTTCTCGGTCAACCGCCCGAGCGAAAACCACGGCCCGCGCTTTGCCGGCCTGCCGATGGGCCATGAATTCACGTCGCTGATCCTTGCGTTGCTGCAGATCGGCGGCTATCCCCCCAAGGTCGAGCAGGCAGTGCTCGACCAGATCAAGGCGCTCGACGGCGACTTCGAGTTCGAGATCTACGTCTCGCTCACCTGCCACAACTGCCCCGACGTGGTCCAGGCGCTGAACCTGATGGCGGTGCAGAACCCGCGCATCCGCACCACGATGATCGAAGGCGGCACCTTCCAGGAAGAAGTGAAGGAACGCCAGATCATGGCCGTGCCCACCGTGTTCCTCAACGGCACCGAGTTTGGCCAGGGCCGCATGAGCCTGGAAGAGATCCTCGCCAAGATCGATACCAGCGGCGTCGAGCGCGAAGCGAAGAAGATCGCCGCCAAAGACCCGTTCGACGTGCTGATCGTCGGCGGCGGCCCTGCCGGCGCGGCAGCTGCGGTGTACGCAGCGCGCAAGGGCATCCGCACCGGCGTTGCCTCCGAGCGTTTCGGCGGCCAGGTGCTCGACACCATGGGCATCGAGAACTTCATCTCGATCAAGGAAACCGAAGGACCGAAGTTCGCCCACGCGCTCGAAGAGCATGTGCGCGACTACGAGGTCGACATCATGAATCTGCAGCGCGCAAAAGCGCTGGTGCCCGGCAGCGACCTCATCGAGGTGAAGCTGGAAAGCGGCGCGTCGCTCAAGAGCAAGTCGGTCATCATCTCGACCGGCGCACGCTGGCGCAACATCAACGTGCCCGGCGAGCACGAGTTCAAGAACAAGGGCGTGGCCTACTGCCCGCACTGCGACGGTCCGCTGTTCAAGGGCAAGCGCGTCGCGGTGATCGGTGGCGGCAACTCGGGCGTCGAAGCGGCGATCGACCTGGCCGGCATCGTGGGCCACGTCACGCTGATCGAGTTCGACACGCAATTGCGCGCCGACGCCGTGCTGCAGCGCAAGCTCAGGAGCCTGAAGAACGTCGACGTGTTCACCAACGCACAGACCACCGAGATCACCGGCGACCAGAAGGTCAACGGCCTGGTCTACAAGGACCGCGCCACGGGCGAGCTGAAGAAGGTCGAGCTCGAAGGCGTGTTCATCCAGATCGGCCTCGTGCCCAACACCGACTGGCTCAAGGGCACGGTCGAGCTGTCGAAACACGGCGAAATCATCGTCGACGCGCGCGGCCAGACCTCTGTGCCCGGTGTGTTCGCGGCGGGCGATGCCACCACGGTGCCGTTCAAGCAGATCATCATCGCGGCAGGCGACGGCGCGAAGGCGGCGCTCGGTGCGTTCGACCATCTGATCCGCACATCGGCCCCTGCATGAGTAAGTCTTAAGTTGTTTCAATGAGAATTGTTCTCATACAATAAAAAGCACGGGCTACAGCCCTTCATTGCCAGCCAGGTCGTTCGCGTAGTCTTCTGCGCCTGAAGGTCCAGCAAGCAGTTCTTTAACTGTTTCTGGACCTTTTTTCGTGGCCTCCAAACTCAACCGACGTCCCTCCCATCGCCTTGCCCTCCTGCCTTGCCTGATCGCCTCCGGGCTCGGTCTTTCGGCACCCTCGTGGGCCCAGCGCGTCGCGGCGCTCAATGAGGTGGTGGTGAGCGGTTCGCGCTCGGAGCAGGCGAGGGACGATCTTCCGGTGAGCACCGAGGTCATCAACCGCGACGACATCGAATCGAAGCAGATCACCGACATCCGCGACGCGGTGCGCGACCTGCCCAACGTGTCCGTCAAGCGCGCCCCCGCGCGCTTCGGCCTCGCGCAGGGCAACACCGGCCGCGACAGCAATGCGGGCTTCAACATCCGTGGCCTCGACGGCAACCGCGTGCTGCTGCTGACGGACGGCATCCGCACGCCGCGCAGCTATGTCTTCAGCGCCAACGCGTTCGGGCGCGACTACTTCGACATCAGCCTTGTCGAGCGCATCGAGATCATCAAGGGCCCGGCCTCTGCGCTCTATGGCTCCGACGGCCTCGCGGGCCTGGTGAACTTCATCACGCGCGATCCGTCGTCCTACCTGCGCGACGGCAAGAGCTTCGGCGGCAGCGCCAGCATTGGCTACAGCGGCGAAGACAACGGCACGCATGGTGGCGTCACGCTGGCGGGCAAGGCCAACGACACGCTGCAGTGGCTCATCTCGGCCAACATGGGCCGCTCCAGCGCGCTGGAGAACATGGGCACCAACAACGCCGCCAACGTCGACCGCACCACGCCCAACCCCGAGCGCGATCGCAACAAGGCGCTGCTTGCCAAGGTCATCCTCACGCCCAATGCCGACCAGCGCCACGGCTTCACCTTCGAGCACATCGAGAAGACCAGCCGCTACGACCTGCTCTCGGGCGTCGCCAAGCCGCCCTATGCGTCCACCTCGGTCATCGGCCTCAACGCGAAGAACGACCTGCAGCGCGACCGCTTCACCTATGACGGCCGCCTGCGCCTGAACTCTGTCATGGCCGACAGCCTGCTCGCCGTGGTGAGCTACCAGAAGGCGAAGTCGCGCGAGTTCATCTACGAAGACCGCTTCACCGCCGCCGACCGCACGCGCGACGTCACCTACGACGAAAGCACCTGGCAGTTCGGCCTGCAGGCCGACAAGACCGTGCGCACGGGCGATTGGGCACAGAAGATCACCTACGGCTTCGACTACACGCGCACCAACGTCGAGAACCTGCAGACCGGCCTGGTACCCCCGGCCGGCGAGACCTTCCCGCTCAAGCGCTTTCCCGACACGCGCGAGACCTCGTCCGCGTTCTACGTGCAGGACGAATTCATCCACGACCGCTGGAGCATCACGCCGGGCATCCGCTTCGACCGCTTCTCGCTCGACGCGAAGCAGGCCGGTTTCGGCGCGCAGGCCGTGTCGCTCTCGGGCTCGGCCGTATCGCCCAAGCTCGGCGTGCTGTTCCGCGCAACGCCGCAATGGAGCGTGTACGGCAACTACGCCTCTGGCTTCAAGGCGCCCAACGCGTTCCAGGTCAACAACTTCTTCGAGAACGTGATCTCGGGCTACAAGACGATTCCCAACCCGAACCTCAAGCCCGAGAAGAGCCAGAACATCGAGCTCGGCGTGCGCGGGCGCACCGGCGTACTGAGCTTCGACGTGGCCGCGTTCACCGGTGACTACAAGGACCTGATCGAGAACGACCGCCAGGTCGGCGGCGTGTTCGGCTCGCGCACCAATCCGGCGACCTTCCAGTCGGTCAACATCGGGCGCGCGCGCATCAGCGGCTTCGAGATCAAGGGCGAACTCGACTTCACCGACAACGGCAACGGCTTCTCCGTGCCCTTCGCCTATGGCCAGACGCGCGGGCGCGACCGCACCAACAACCGGCCGCTCAACTCGATCGACCCGAGCAAGGCCAGCGTCGGCGTCAAGTACCAGGCGCCGGTGTGGAGCGTGCGCCTCGACGCCGTGAACCACGCACGCAAGAAGTGGTCGGACATCGACGGCACCGAGGTCACGATCGGCACCCAGTTCCGGACGCCCGCTGCCACCACCTTCGACCTGAGCGCACAGTGGCGCATCCGCAAGGACTTGCGCCTGAACGCGGCAATCGTCAATCTCACCAACAAGCGCTACTGGATGTGGAGCGACGTGCGCGGCCTGACCTCGACCTCGACGATCCGCGACGCCTACACCCAGCCGGGCCGCAGCTTCAACGTGTCGCTCGTGGCGGACTTCTGATCGCCGCACCCCGCTCTCACCACAACAAGGAAACCCGATGATCAACGCCCAAGACATCCGAGACCGATTCGCCGCATTGCGCGCCAAGGGCATGCGCCACAAGGACGCCGCTGCGGCCATGGGCCTGTCCGAAGGCGCCGCGGTGGCCGCGCACGTGGGCACGCACGACAAGGCCCTGCGCGCTACGCGACTGCACGGCCCCTGGGTCGAGCTGCTGCAGGCGCTGGAGCTGTGCGGCCCCGTGCTGGCGCTCACGCGCAACGAGACCACGGTGCACGAGAAGACGGGTGTCTATGAAAAGGTGTCGGGCAGCGACGCGATGGGGCTCGCGCTGGGCGAGGCCATCGACCTGCGGCTGTTCTTCAGCCGCTGGCATGCGGGCTTCGCGGTGAGCGAGGCAGCGGCCAACCCGGGCGTGCTGCCGTCTCTGAGCCTGCAGTTCTTCAATGCGCAGGGCGTGGCCGTGCACAAGATCTTCGTGCGCGACGCCACCGACCGCGATGCCTTCCAGTCGGTCATCGACAGCTTCACCGCGCCGGACGAACCCGTGGTGTTTGCCGCGCCCGAAGACAAGGCAGTGCCGCGCGAAGACAGCGTCATCGACACGGCAGGCCTCGCCGAAGCCTGGCGCGGCATGCAGGACACGCACGAGTTCTTCGGCCTGCTGAACAAGTTCGGCGTGGAGCGCCAACAGAGCTTTCGCCTGACCGAAGGCGAGTTCACTCAGCGCGCCGAACTGAGTGCCATCAGCAGCCTGCTGAACGAAGCCGCGTTCGACGGCACGCCGATCATGGTTTTCGTCGGCAGCCCAGGTTGCATCCAGATCCACTCCGGCCCGGTGGTACGCATCGAACCGATGGAAATGAAGGGCCACGGCGAGAACGCGACGCCGATGCGTTGGCTCAACGTGCTCGACCCCGGCTTCAACCTGCACATGCGTGAAGACCGCATCGCCAGCGTCTGGATCGTCGAGAAGCCGACCAGCGACGGTGTCGTGACATCGGTCGAAGCCTTCGACCAGCAGGGCGAGCTGATGGCGATGTTCTTCGGCGCGCGCAAGCCCGGCATGCCGGAGCGCGAGGAATGGCGTCGCATCGTGCGCGAGCTGCCGCGTCTTCAACCTGCGACCGAGGCCCCATGACCTCCTTTCACGAAATGAACGATCGTTTTTCGCTGCAGCGCCGCGACGTGCTGCGCCTGCTCGGCGCCTCGTCGCTGGGCGCCACCGCGCTGCCCCTGTTCGCGCAGGACGCGAAGCTGCCCAAGCTCGTGACCGTCAGCGGCGCGATCACTGAAGTCGTCTACCAGCTAGGGGCGGAAGCGCAGCTTGCCGGCACCGACACCACCAGTCTGTATCCCGCTGCCGCGCGTGCCACGCCGAAGGTCGGCTACATGCGCCAGCTGTCGGCTGAGGGCCTGCTGTCGCTGAAGCCCGACGCGATCATCGCCACCAACGAGTCGGGCCCGGCTGTCGTGCTCGACCAGGTTCGCAGCGCGGGCGTCAAGGTCGAGATCATCGAGGCCGACCACAGCTGGGGCGAAGTGCAGCGCAAGGTACAGGCCGTCGGCCGCGCCGCTGCGCGCGAAGCGCAGGCGCGCGAGCTGCAGGCGAAGCTCGATGCCGATTGGAGCCAAGTGCAACAGCGCGTGGCCGCAGCGTCGAAGGGGCGCAAGCCGCGCGTGCTGTTCGTGCTGTCGCACAGCGCCAGCCCGCAGGTTTCGGGCGAGAAGACCGCTGCGCACTCGGTGATCGGCTTTGCGGGCGGCGTCAACGCACTCGGCGGTTTCCAGGGCTACAGGCCGATGACCGCCGAAGCCATGGCCAGCGCCGCGCCCGACATCATCCTCACCAGCACGCAGAGCATCGAAGCCCACGGCGGCGTCGACAAGTTCTGGCAGCGGCCCGAGCTTGCGCTCACGCCGGCGTTCAAGAAGCGCAGCCTGATCACGCAGGACGCCTTGCTGCTGCTGGGCTTCGGCCCGCGCATGCCTGCGGCCATCGCCGAACTGCACGAAAAGTTCCTGGCTGCCACCGCATGAGCCAGCGCTTCTCGGCACAGGCCGTGCTGGGCGGCAGTGCGTTGCTGCTCGTCGCCGCCTTCGTGGTGGGGGCTGTTTCGGGGGCGTATGCCATCAGCCTGCCGCAACTCTGGGGCGTGCTGACCTCGCTGGGGCAGGGCGCCGACAAATCGCCCGAGCACCTGGTGTTTCTCAACATCCGCCTGCCGCGCCTCGTGCTGGGCGTGGCGGCGGGTGCGGGACTCGGCATGGCGGGCACGCTGATGCAGGGGCTGTTCCGCAACCCGCTGGCCGACCCGGGGCTTGTTGGCATCAGCAGTGGCGCGGCGCTGGCGGCGGGCGTAACGATCATCCTCGGCGCATGGCTGTGGCCCGTGCTGCCGCGCACGCTGGGCAGCTGGACGCTGGTGCTCATGGCATTCGGCGGCGGGCTGTCGGTGACCTTGCTGATCTACGGCCTGTCGCGCAGCGAAGGTGGCACGCGCATGGCGCTGATGCTGCTGGCGGGCATCGCGGTCAATGCGCTGGCGAGCGCGGGGCTTGGTTTTCTCAGCGTGATGGCGACCGACGAGCAATTGCGCAGCCTGCAGTTCTGGCTGCTGGGCAGCCTGGGCGGTGCGCGCTGGAGCGCCGTGCTGCTGGTCGGCGCGGCGGTGCTGCTGTCGTGCGCGGCGGCGCGGTCTCTGGCGGCGCCGCTGAACGCCATTGCGCTGGGCGAGGCGCAGGCGGCGCTGCTCGGCGTGGACGTCGAACGCATCAAGCGGCGCGCCATCGTCGTCACGGCCGTGGCTGTAGGGGCGGTGACGGCGACGACCGGGATCATCGGCTTCATCGGCCTGATCGCGCCGCACTGGGTGCGCATGGTGGCCGGGCCCGATCACCGCGTGGTGTTGCCGGCGTCAGCTCTGCTTGGGGCGGCGCTGGTGCTGGCAGCCGACACTGTGGCCCGCACGGTGATGGCGCCGGCCGAACTGCCGCTGGGCGTGCTCACGGCGTTCATCGGCGCGCCGATGTTCCTGTGGATGCTGCGGCACTTCAAGGGGCGCATATGACTGCGATGCCGCGCGATCCGATGGCGCTGTGCTGCGCCGGTGTGGAGGTCCGCGTCGGGGCGAAGACGCTGCTCGCCGATGCTTCCGTTCACCTGGCGCCGGGCCGGGTAACGGCCATCCTCGGGCCCAACGGCGCGGGCAAGTCGACGCTGTTATCGGTGCTGGCCGGCCAGCGCGCGCCGACGCGGGGGAGGGTGACGCTCGACGGCCGTCCGCTCGAAGACCACGGCATGCCGGCACTGGCGCTGCGCCGGGCCCTGATGCCGCAGGAGAGCGCGGTCGCCTTCGACTTCACAGCGCAGGAGATCGTGGCGCTGGGCCGCTACCCGCACCGCCGATCGCCGGGCCGCGACGAGGACGCGATCGTCGAAGAGGCGATGAGGCTGACCGACGTGTCGGCGCTGGCGCCGCGCGTCCTCAACACCCTGTCGGGTGGCGAGAAGGCGCGGGCCCACATGGCTCGGGCGCTGGCCCAACTCTGGCATCCGCGGCCCGACGGCGCGACCCGCTGGTTGCTGCTCGACGAGCCCACTGCGGCGCTCGACCTCGCGCACCAGCATTCGGCGATGCGCCTGCTGCGCGCCTGGGCCGCACGCGGCGTGGGCGTGGTGGCCGTGCTGCACGACCTGAACCTCGCGCAGCGCTACGCCGACGAGGTGGTGGTTCTGGGCGGCGCTTCGGGCGGGCTGATGCAGGGGGCGACGGCTGAGGTGCTCCAGCCGGGGCTGATCGAGGCGGTCTGGGGCACTCCGTGCCAGCCGGTGACGAGCGTGGACGGCACGGTCCAGTATCTTTTCGGGTAGCTCTTGTTCTTGTCGCTGATTGCTATCCAAAAGATAGCAATCAACCTCAGTAGACCAGCCGTTCGGGCCGCAGCTCCTGCAGGATCGTGGTCGCGATCTCCTCGATCGACTTGGTGGTCGTCGACAGCCAGCGGATGCCGGCGCGCCGCATCATCGCCTCGGCCTCGCTCACCTCGTGGCGGCAGTTCTCGAGGCTGGCGTAGCGCGAATTCGGCCGGCGCTCGTTGCGGATCTCGCTGAGCCGCTCGGGCTGGATGGTCAGGCCGAAGATCTTCTTGCGATGCGGAATCAAGGCCGGCGGCAGCTGCCGGCGGTCGAAATCTTCCGGAATCAGCGGGTAGTTGGCCGCCTTCAGGCCGTGCTGCATTGCCAGGTAGAGCGAGGTCGGCGTCTTGCCGCTGCGGCTCACGCCCACCAGGATCACGTCGGCGCCTTCCAGGTCACGGTTGCTCTGGCCGTCGTCGTGCTGCAGGCTGAAGTCGATCGCGGCGATGCGGTCGTTGTATTCCTTGCTCTTGCTGACGTCGCTGAAGCGGCCGATCCGGTGGTTCGACTTCACGGCCAGCTCGATTTCGAGCGGCCGCACGAAGGTGCCGAACATGTCCAGCAGCATGCCCTTGCAGCCGGTTTCGATCACTTCCAGCACGTCCATGTTGGCCAGCGTGGTGAAGACGATGGGGCGCACGCCCTCGAGTTCGGCCGTGTGGTTGATCTGCCGCACCGCCTGGTGGGCCTTGTCGACCGTGTCGGTAAAAGGTAGTCGGACATGGCGCGGTTTCATCTCGAACTGGGCCAGAACGGCGTTACCGAAGGTTTCGGCGGTGATGCCGGTGCCGTCGGAAATGAAGAAAACAGTGCGTGAATGCGTGGTCATGCGGCCTTGTCCTGCGGCGCGGGCAACCTTGCCACGCCTACAATCCGGGCCATTATCGGGAATCCGCTTCCCAGCCCCAATTCTTTCCATGCACACCGCGCCCGCACCCAAAGCAACGACAACGATCGTGCCGCGCCGTCTGCATGCGGCATCGGTTTCAACTTCTGGAGCTTCCCCATGTCTGCACTTTTCGACGCGACCGCCCTGGTCGTACCGTTTGAAAACCTGAGAATGACCGACGTCGAGGCGGTTGGCGGCAAGAACGCCAGCCTCGGCGAAATGATCTCGCAGCTGCCGCAGGGCGTGCGGGTGCCCACCGGTTTCGCGACCACGGCGCACGCATTCCGCCAGTTCCTGGCCCACGACGGCCTGGCCGACAAGATCAGCAAGCGCCTGGCCGCGCTGGACACCGAGGATGTGCGCGCGCTGGCCACCGCCGGTGCCGAGATCCGCGCCATGGTCGAGGCCCAGCCGTTCCCGGCCGACCTGCAGAAAGCCATTGGCGAGGCCTTCGTCACGCTGAGTGCCGGCAACCCGGCCGCCTCGTTCGCCGTGCGCTCGTCGGCCACCGCCGAAGATCTGCCCGACGCGTCCTTCGCGGGCCAGCAGGAAACTTTCCTGAACGTGGTCGGCATCGATGACGTGCTGCACAAGATGAAGGAGGTGTTCGCCTCCCTCTACAACGACCGCGCCATCAGCTACCGCGTGCACAAGGGCTTCGAGCACGACGTGGTCGCGCTGTCGGCCGGCGTGCAGCGCATGGTGCGCTCCGACCTCGGCGCCGCCGGCGTGATGTTCACCATCGACACCGAGTCCGGCTTCGAAGACGTGGTGTTCATCACCTCCAGCTACGGCCTGGGCGAAACGGTGGTGCAGGGCGCCGTGAACCCCGACGAGTTCTACGTGCACAAGCCGACGCTGCGCGCCGGCAAGAAGGCCGTCATCCGCCGCAACCTCGGCTCCAAGCTGATCCAGATGGAGTTCGCCACGCCCGAAGAGAAAAAGGCGAGCGGCAAGCTGGTGAAGACCACCGACGTCAAGGCCGAGCAGCGCAACCGCTACTCGCTGAGCGACGCCGATGTCGAGCAACTCGCCAGGTACGCGCTGGTCATCGAAGAGCACTATGGCCGCCCGATGGACATCGAGTGGGGCAAGGACGGCACCGACGGTCATCTCTACATCCTGCAGGCGCGCCCGGAAACGGTGAAGAGCCAGCAGCAGGGCAAGGCCGAGCAGCGCTACAAGCTGCTGGGCAAAGGTGCCGTGCTGGCCGAGGGCCGTGCCATCGGCCAGAAAATCGGCACCGGCCCCGTGCGGCTGGTGCACAACATCAGCGAGATGGACAAGGTCCAGGCCGGCGACGTGCTCGTCACCGACATGACGGACCCCAACTGGGAACCGGTGATGAAGCGCGCTGCCGCCATCGTCACCAACCGCGGCGGGCGCACCTGCCACGCGGCCATCATCGCGCGCGAACTGGGCATTCCGGCCGTGGTCGGCTGCGGCGACGCCACCGACCTGCTGAAGGACGGCACGCTGGTCACGGTGAGCTGCGCCGAGGGCGACACCGGCTTCATCTACGACGGCCTGCTCGAAACCGAAGTGACCGAAGTGCAGCGCGGCGTGATGCCCGAGATCGACATCCAGCTGATGATGAACGTGGGCAACCCCCAGCTCGCCTTCGACTTCGCGCAGCTGCCGAACCACGGCGTGGGCCTCGCGCGGCTCGAGTTCATCATCAACAACAACATCGGCGTGCACCCGAAGGCGATCCTCGACTACCCGAACGTCGACAACGACCTGAAGAAGGCGGTCGAGTCGGTGGCACGCGGCCACGCCTCGCCGCGCGCCTTCTACGTCGACAAGGTTGCCG
The DNA here is from genome assembly GCF_900106655.1 of Variovorax sp. YR634. Classification (NCBI taxonomy): domain Bacteria; kingdom Pseudomonadati; phylum Pseudomonadota; class Betaproteobacteria; order Burkholderiales; family Comamonadaceae; genus Variovorax; species Variovorax sp. YR634. Next base: position 252,127 of record NZ_FNOL01000002.1, on the reverse strand, counting down.
AAGGCATCGCGACCATCGCGGCGGCCTTCTGGCCCAAGAAGGTCATCGTGCGCCTCTCGGACTTCAAGTCGAACGAGTACCGCAAGCTGATCGGCGGCAGCCGCTACGAGCCGGAAGAAGAAAACCCGATGCTGGGCTTCCGCGGCGCCGCACGCTACCTGAGCGCCGATTTCGGCGAGGCCTTCGCCATGGAGTGCGAAGCGCTGAAGCGCGTGCGCAACGACATGGGCCTGACCAACGTGCAGATCATGGTGCCCTTCGTGCGCACCCTGGGCCAGGCCGAGCGCGTGACCACTTTGCTGGGCGAGCATGGCCTGAAGCGCGGTGAGAACGACCTCAAGCTGATCATGATGTGCGAGGTGCCGAGCAACGCCATCCTGCCCGAGGAGTTCCTGAAATTCTTCGACGGCTTCTCGATCGGCTCGAACGACCTGACCCAGCTCACGCTGGGCCTGGACCGCGACTCGGGCCTCGAGCTGCTGGCAGCCGACTTCGACGAACGCGATCCGGCCATCAAGGCGCTGCTGAGCCGCGTCATCAAGGCCTGCAAGGCCGAGGGCAAGTATGTTGGCATCTGCGGCCAGGGCCCCAGCGACCACCCGGACTTCGCGCTGTGGCTGGCGGAGGAGGGGATCGAATCGATCTCCCTGAACCCCGACAGCGTGATCGACACCTGGCAGCAACTCGCCAAGCGCTGAAGCCCGGACTGCGGAAATCCCCATGGGGGGATTCCCGCGACGGTGGGGTGTTATTGAAACGAATTGCGTAATTGATGCCAGACTTGTGAGATTCACGGGCGCATCCCGGAAGGGAAGACCACCATGATTCTTGTCAAGACGCAAACGGGCCATCAGGTTCTCAAGGACCGCTCGGTCCCTCTGTCGCCGCGCCAGCGCTCGGCCTTCATCCTTTTCGATGGCAAGCGCTCGGTCGATGAGGTGCTGGCCAACGGCATGGGCATTGCCCGCGAAGACATCGACCAGATGGTTGCGCTGGGCCTGCTCGAGCCGGCGGAGGGCAGCGCAGCATCGCCGGCCGCCGGAGGCGCATCCGCCGAGGCAGCGGCGAAACCGGTCGCGCCGGCCGCACCCGCTGCTCCCGCTGTGAGCTCCTCCGGGCGCAGCAAGCAGCAGCGCTACAAGGACGCCTATCCCATCGCCACGCAGCTCACCGGCAGCCTGGGCCTGATGGGGTTCCGGCTCAACCTGCAGGTCGAGGGCACGACGAGCTACGAAGACCTCCTGGCGCTGGCGCCCAAGATCCGGGCCGCGGTGGGCCCGGAAAAGGCAGCCGCCCTGGACAAGGCCCTCAACGACTGAGGTGGCTTGCCGAAGTGCGCGCTACAGGGCTATAATCGCCGGCTTTGCCTTGCCACACTGCGCCCGACGCTGCAGGTGGCTTTTCCTCTTCTTCGGAAGAATCCACAAGGAGTGCCATGCGTCACTACGAAATCATTTTGCTGATCCACCCGGATCAGAGCGAACAAGTTCCGGCCATGCTGGAGCGCTACAAGGGCCTGATCACGGCCGGCGGCGGCAAGATCCACCGCGTTGAAGACTGGGGCCGTCGTCAGCTGGCTTACCAGATCAACAAGCTCAACAAGGCCCACTACCTGTGCGTCAACATCGAAGCTGAGCAAACCGTGATGGGCGAACTCGAACACGCGTTCAAGTTCAACGACGCCGTGCTGCGCCACCTGACCGTTCAGAAGAAGAAGGCCGAAACCGGTCCTTCGTCGATGATGAAGACGGTCGAGCGCGAAGAGGCTCGCAAGGCCCAGCAGGCCGAATACGCCGCCAACAACAACTGATGGCGTGACTGCTGCCGCTGCGGCAACCGGGGTCAACCAGCTTCTGCTGACCGCCTCCGTTGCCGAACTCGGAGCATTGCGATTCACACCAGCCGGCTTGCCCGCCATAGACCTGAAGCTCGAACACGAGTCGACGCTCCAGGAGGCAGGTAAACCCAGGCAGGTGAAGACGGCCCTCAAGGCCGTTGCCTTCGGCGCCATCGCCGAACGGCTCGCAAAGCAGTCGATGGGAAGTCTCTGGCGTTTTCAGGGCTTTCTCGCGACACCGGGCAACGGCAAGCATCCGGTCCTGCACATCCAGGATTTTCAGCAAGATTAATTTTCGACAAGAGGTCCCCAAATGGCCACGTTCAAGAAATTCAACAAAGACAAGCGCCCGAAGCGCAACACCCAGTCGCTGCTGTTCAAGCGCAAGCGCTTCTGCCGCTTCACCGTCGCTGGCGTCGAGGAAATCGACTACAAGGACATCGACACGCTGCGTGACTTCATCAGCGAAAACGGCAAGATCATCCCCGCCCGCCTGACCGGCACGCGCGCGATCTACCAACGCCAGCTGAACACCGCCATCAAGCGCGCGCGCTTCCTGGCCATGGTGCCGTACAGCGACCAGCACCGCGTCTAAGGAGTCGATACCATGCAAATCATTCTTCTGGACAAGGTTGTCAACGTCGGCGGCCTGGGCGACATCGTCAAGGTCAAGGACGGCTACGCACGCAACTTCCTGATCCCGACGGGCCGCGCCCGCCGCGCCACCGCCGCCAACAAGGCCGAATTCGAAGCCAAGCGCGCCGAACTCGAAAAGGCTGCGGCCGCCAAGCTGGCCGAATCGCAAGCTCAAGGCGAAAAGCTCGGTGGCACGACCATCAAGCTGACGCAAAAGGCTGGCGTCGACGGCCGTCTGTTCGGCTCGGTCACCAACGGCGACATCGCCGAAGAACTGGGCAAGCAAGGCTACAAGGTTGCCAAGTCGCAAGTGCGCCTGCCCAACGGCCCGATCAAGGTCGTCGGCGACAGCACCGTGAGCGTGGCCCTGCACACCGACGTGGTGGTCGACATCACCGTGACGGTCTACGGCGAAACCGCCTGATCGTCCACAGCGCCTGTGCGCTGCAGCAAAAGCCGCCTTCGGGCGGCTTTTCTTTTTCTGCGCCTGAGTTTTCCAGTCGATTGCACTGGAAGATCACCGTTTATTCACAACCTTGTCCACACGCGCATCGGCGCGCGCGGCTTAGCATGCAGGGTTGCAAGGGAAGTCCATGTCCGCCGTTTTCTCCTATGCCGACAATGACCCGTCGGCCGATCGCCAAGTTGCCCAACTGCGCATTCCGCCTCATTCCATCGAGGCCGAATCCAGCGTGCTCGGCGGCCTGCTGCTCGACAACGGCGCCTGGGACCGCATGGGTGACCTGCTGGTCGACGGCGACTTCTACCGCCACGAACACAAGCTGATCTACGCCGCCATCGGCGGGCTGATCAACGCCAGCAAACCGGCCGACGTGATCACCGTCTACGAGCAGCTGCAGAACCTCGGCAAGGCCGACGACATCGGCGGGCTGGTGTATCTGAACTCGCTCGCGCAGTACGTGCCCAGCGCGAGCAACATCCGCCGCTACGCCGAGATCGTGCGTGAGCGCTCGATCCTGCGCAAACTGGTTTCCGCCAGCGACGAGATCGCGACCAACGCCTTCAATCCGCAGGGCAAGGCGGTCGACAAGATCCTCGACGAAGCCGAACAGAAGATCTTCAACATCGGCGAAGAAGGCACGCGGATGAAGCAGGGCTTCCAGAGCATGGATGCCCTGGTGGTCGAACTGCTCGACCGCGTGACGGAAATGGCCGAGAACCCGAACGACATCACGGGCGTGCGCACCGGCTTCAACGACTTCGACAAGATGACCTCGGGCCTGCAGCCGGGCGACATGATCGTGCTGGCTGCTCGTCCCTCGATGGGGAAGACCTCGCTCGCGATCAACATCGCCGAGCACGTGGCGCTTGAAGAAGGTCTGCCGGTGGCGGTGTTCTCGATGGAAATGGGCGCCGCGCAGTTGGCGGTGCGTATCGTGGGCTCCATCGGCCGCATCGACCAGGGTCACCTGCGTACCGGCAAGCTCAGCGACGAAGAGTGGCCGCGCCTGACCGAGGCCATCGAGAAGCTGCGTACCGTGTCGCTGCACATCGACGAAACGCCGGGCCTCTCGACCAGCGAATTGCGCGCCAACGCGCGCCGCCTCGCGCGCCAGTACGGGCGTCTGGGCCTGATCGTGGTCGACTACCTGCAGCTGATGTCGACCAGCACTTCGGGCGACGAAAACCGCGCCACCGCCGTGGGCGAAATCTCGCGCGGCCTGAAGATGCTGGCCAAGGAGCTGAAGTGCCCGGTGATCGCGCTGTCGCAGCTCAGCCGGGGTGTGGAAAGCCGCACCGACAAGCGCCCCATGATGAGCGACTTGCGCGAATCCGGCGCCATCGAGCAGGACGCGGACATCATCATGTTCATCTACCGCGACGACTACTACAACAAGGAGTCGAAGGAGCCGGGCGTGGCCGAGGTGATCATCAGCAAGCACCGGAACGGCCCGACCGGCACCATCAAGCTGGCCTTCCTGAAGCCGATCACCAAGTTCGAGAACCTGGTGGGTTACAGCCACAACGACGAGTACTGAGCCGGCGCGGAAGGTCGTCAGCTGGAGCCGTTGCCGGACCAGGGCGGCGAGTCCAATGGCTTCTGCGGCACCACCTTGCCCTGTGCCGTCTCGGCCTTCATCTGTCGAAGCATGTCTGCCAGCGTCTTGCCCGGCTCGTCGCGAAAGCGCTCAGGCAGCACCTCGATCGCGTCCATGCGATCCAGGCGAAACCCCCGGAAGTCATTGCGCAGTTCGCACCAGGTCGAGAGCGTCCAGACCTTGCCCCAATAGAAGCAGCCGAGCGGCCGCACCGTGCGTTCGCTGGCGTCGCCCGATACGTCGTGGTACTGCAGCAGCAGCTTGTTGTGCGACTGCACCGCTTCGCGCAGCGTCTGCAGCCGCGTGCGCAGGGTTTTGTCCAGGCCCATCGCGGGGGCGTAGAGCGCCAGAGCTTCGGCCGAGACGCGCGCCGCCGGCGGCAGCACCGACAGGATCTTGCCCAGCCCGGTCTCGATGTCGCGTGCCAGCGCTGGATCGACCCAGCTCTGTGCGAGCCGCGCCGCGGCCACCAGGGCCGAGGCCTCGTCCTGCGTGAACATCAGCGGTGGCAGCTCGAAGCCGGCGCCCAGTCGATAACCCACGCCTGCCTCGCCCTCGATGGGCACGCCTTGATGCTGCAGATCGGCCACGTCGCGGTACACGGTGCGCTCCGACACTTCGAGGCGCTGCGCCAGGAACGCGGCCGTGGTCAGCCGGCGCCCGCGGATGAGCTGCACGAGTTGGAACAGGCGGTCTGCGCGGCGCATCAGCGTGTTCCGGTGAGCTTCTTCGCGAAGTCTTCGACGAAGTAGCGCTTGCCGCGCCGCACGACCGTGTGGCCTTCGGCTTCGAGCTTCGACATCTGCGCCTCGATGCCGCCGGGATACTTGGGGTTGAGCTCGCCACCGATCTTGAGGGTGCGCCAGTAGGGCGTTCGTTCTTCCGTCCTCTCTGCCTCCTCGGCCGCATGCGCGACCATGTGCGCAAAGATCGCCGTGGTCACGGTGCAGCCGATGGTCGCCTGGTGGCGCAGTGCGATGTCCTCGCCGATGCCCATCACCGTTGCGAGCCGGCCTTCCGGAATGCTGCGCATCGCAGCTTCGACCTCCCGCGGCGACGGCGTGGCGATGGTCCCTTCGCCGCGCCGGGAGCGCATGGCGGCGGGAATCTCCTTGACGTTCGGCAGGTGAGGGTAGCTGGCCAGCCGGTCGCGCCAGCTCTTCTTGGGGCTCATGAAACTCCGATGTGGATCGCCACCTTGTCCGGCCCTTCGTAGGCTTCGAAATCGCTGCGGTAGCGGCGCGCGACTTCCGGGTGCGCCTCGAAATATTGCCAGATGCGTTGCCATGTGGCGATGACCATCTGCGGCATCTCTCCCTGGCCGGTGAACACGAGGTAGTCGCCGGCCTCGACGGCGCGGCTGCCCTCGCTGCCCGAGACGGCGACACCCGCCGTCACGTCGAAGGCGCCGTGGGCGTCGGATTCGTAGGCCGAGTAGACGCTGAAGATGCGAGCGTCGCCGGTGCGGTCCGGCGTCGATGCGTAAGTCTCTTCGCCGAAGAAGCGGCCCCACAGCTTGCCGATGCGGGCGGTTGCGGGCTCGTTCTCCTCGCGGTTGGTGGTGCGGATGGTGAGGCCCGCGACGTGAAAGGCGTCCTGGTGTTGGCGGGTGGGTTCCATAGGGGGTTTCTCCTCAAAGCGACAGTGTTTTCAGATCGGCCTTCATTGCCTGCGCGATCAGCTTCATGTCGGCGTCGGTGACGTCGAACATGCCAAAGCGAAACTTGTAGCCCCATTGCTTGGGGTTCTCGATGAAGGCCAGGCGCTCGATCAGTGGTGCGATTGGCGCCTCGTGCCCGGCTGCATAGCTCACGTCGCGCCGCCACGGCACGAAGCCGTTGCCCATGTCGAACTCATACGGCTCGCCGGGTTGCACGACGCCGATCGACACGAAGCTCTGCAGCCTGTCCGTGCCACCGAACACCGTGGACGGCGAATAGTAGGCGACGCGGTCGCCCGCCGAGAGCCGCTTGAGCGGCGAATGCTTGCCGTGGCCGACCTGCATGAAGCCGAGCGGCCGGTGGTCGCGGCCGAGCCGCGCGTGCTCGGCGCTGGCCACGGCAATCCAGTTGCGTTGCGCCATGACGGGATCAATCCAACGCGTGCAGGCCGACTTCGTTGCCTTCGGTGTCGCGCATGTGGGCGATGAAGCCCATGCCGGGCGGCAGCGCAGACTTTGGCGCCACGATCTGCCCGCCGGCGGCTTCGACCCGCGCAAGCACGGCGTCGATGCCGGGGTTGCAGTCGAGGTAGATGCGGATGCCCGCGCCGGCGCGCGCGCTGGCGTTGGCACCGGCCTGCAGGGCACCGCCCGTGGCGGGATCGTCGTAGGGGAACACGGCCAGCGTCTCGCCGCCGAAGTTCTCGCGGCGCAGCTTGCGGGCCAGCACGGTTTCGTAGAAGGCCTGGGCGCGGTCCATGTCGGCGACCGGGATCTCGAACCAGCTGATGGCGTTCTGCTTTTGCATTCTGGGGCTCTCTTTCGTGTCGGTTGAAGGAGCCCTGATGGTGCGAGCCGCCTACTGACAACGTCTTGTCAGTAGCCTGTCATGGCGGGCGAAAAAAAGCCCGCGATGCTCCGGGGAGCATGCGCGGGCTTGTGTCGGCCGGTGCCGCTGGTTCTAGAGCACGTCGCTTGCGAAATCCGCCAACCGCGATCGTTCGCCGCGCGCCAGCGTGATGTGCCCGCCGTGCGGCCAGCCCTTGAACTTGTCGACCGCGAAGGTCAGGCCCGAGGAGCCTTCCGTCAGGTACGGCGTGTCGATCTGCGCGAGGTTGCCCATGCAGATGATCTTCGTGCCGGGGCCGGCACGGGTGATCAGCGTCTTCATCTGCTTGGGCGTGAGGTTCTGCGCCTCGTCGATGATCACGTACTTGTTGAGGAAGGTGCGTCCGCGCATGAAGTTCATGCTCTTGACCTTGATGCGGCTGCGGATCAGCTCGTTGGTGGCCGCGCGGCCCCACTCGCCGGCGCCGCCGCCGTCGCCCTTGGCCAGGAACTCGAGGTTGTCGTCGAGCGCGCCCATCCAGGGGCCCATCTTTTCCTCTTCCGTGCCGGGCAGGAAGCCGATGTCTTCGCCGACGCTCACGGTGGCGCGGGTCATGATGATCTCGGTGTAGCGGCGGTCGTCGAGCACCTGCGTGAGGCCGGAAGCCAGTGCCATCAGGGTCTTGCCGGTGCCGGCGGTGCCGGTCAGCGTGACGAAGTCGATCTCCGGATCCATCAGCAGGTTCATCGCGAAGTTCTGCTCGCGGTTGCGCGTGTTGACGCCCCAGACCGCGTTCTTGCCCGAGCTGTAGTCCTTGAGCGTCTTGAGCACCGCGGTCTTGTCGCGGATTTCGGTGACGCGGGCGTACATGCTCGGCTCGCCGGGCGCCTCGAAGTACACGAACTGGTTGATGTACAGGTTGGGCACCAGCGGACCGCTGATCCGGTAGAAGGTGTTGCTGCCGCTCTGCCAGCTTTCGACCGTCTTGCTCTGGCGGGTCCAGAAGTCGGGCGGCAGTGCGAGCGAACCGGCGTAGAGCAGGTCGCCGTCTTCCAGTGTCTTGTCGTTCTGGTAGTCGTCGGCGGCCAGGCCCAGCGCGCGCGCCTTGACGCGCATGTTGATGTCTTTCGACACCAGCACCACTTCCTGCTTCGGCTTGCCCGGGCGGTCCTTGGCGTACTCGTCGCGCAGCGCGTGCACCACGCCGAGGATCTGGTTGTCGGCCTTGCCCTGGGGCAGGCTGATCGGCAGCGAGTAGTCGAGCGGGGCGGTCTGGAAGAACAGCCGGCCACCGGCCTCGCGGTGGCCCGTGGTGTCGAGCTTCAGGCCCTTGTCGATGTCGGCGTCCTGGGCGCCGGCCAGCGCATCGAGCGTGCGGCTGGTCTGGCGGCCGTTGCGCGCGACTTCGGTGGTGCCTTTCTTGTGGCCGTCGAGTTCTTCCAGCACGATCATCGGCAGGAAGATGTCGTGCTCCTCGAAGCGGAACAGGCACATGGGGTCGTGCAGCAGCACGTTCGTGTCGAGCACGAACAGCTTGGCCGGACCGGTGGACTTGTTGCGTTTGTGGCGTGTCGGCGCTTGCGGTGCCGGGGCGGGAGCTGGTGCGACTTCGACGACCGGCGCCTTCCTCGTCTCGACCTGCACCATGGCCTCCGGCTGCGGTGCGCTCACGGGCGCGGGTGCCGGCGCAGGTTTGGATCTGGCCCGGCGCGTCGGGCGCGTGGTGGCGCCGCCGGCGCCTTCAGTGCCGAGGCTGTCGAACAATTCCAGCGGCTGCGGGCTGTGCACCGTGGCTTCGTCAGCGCGCGAATCGCCGGAACGGCGCGAGCCCCTGTGCGAGGACCGGGCAGGCGCATCGAGTGCGTCCGGCGAGAGCAATGCAGCGCGTTTCGTGGGGGCGGGGGGCAGTGGCATGTGTCAGATCGCTCGCAGAAAATGGGAACCAGAAAACGAAAAAGCCGCCTGAAGACCAAGGCGGCTTTGTTCGGGGGATGCGGTCGTGGAGCTCAACGGCATGAAACCATTATGCACACCGCAGATGACGCGCCGGAGGCTCTTTACGCGCTGCGTTGGGCATTCCCCACGCCAGAGCGGAAAAGTGCACGGCCGGCTCGCCGGGCGGCGGTCAGGCAGCTTTCTTGAGCGCCTTGACGGCCTTGAGCACGTCGTCGACATGGCCGGGAACCTTGAGCCCGCGCCATTCGGCCTTCAGGATGCCGTCGGCGCCGATCAGGAAGGTGCTGCGCTCGATGCCCTTGACCTTCTTGCCGTACATGATCTTGTTCTTGACCACGCCGAACATGTGGCACATCTTTTCTTCCGTGTCGGCGATGAGCTCGAAGGGCAGCTCGAGCTTGGCCTTGAATTCGTCGTGCGACTTCATGTTGTCGCGGGACACGCCGAACACCGTGGCACCGGCCTTTTCGAAGTCCTTGTAGCGGTCGCGAAACTGCATGGCTTCGGTGGTGCAACCCGGAGTGTTATCTTTCGGGTAAAAATACATGACCAGCACGTGGCCGAGATGCGAGGTATTCGAGACCTTGAGGCCGCCCGTGGCGTTGGCGTCGAATTCAGGAATGGGTTTGTTGACAACGATCGCCATGAAACTTGTTTTCTCCGTTAGATTCCGTTCCCGAGCCCTCTCGTCCCGTTTCGGACGGGACTTGCTCAAGGAATGGAGGATTGGTCGTTGCTAACTTTGGGGTAGCGGGCCTGTTCGCAACCCGGTATTTTACCCCGAAAATACCTCTCTCAGCCACCCACCGGGCTCTCGACCAGCAGGGCGGCAATCACGTGCCGGCCTTCTCCGGCCAGGATGTTGTAGGTTCTGCAGGCCGCCGCGGTGTCCATGGTCTCGACGCCAGTGCGCTGCGCCATCAGGGGCTTCAGCCATGCGGGCTGGGGGAAGCGGATACGGTTTCCGCTGCCGAAAATGATCAATTCCGCACCCAGGGTCGCCAATTGCGCGAAATGTTCGGCGCCGAGCTGATCGAAGCTTGAACAATTCCATTCGAAGCGCTCGCCGCGCGAGCCAACCACTACGCTGCCTTCGACTTTTTCGTTGTTGATTGCCACCCAGCCGGGGCCGTGTGCGGTGAGGGACTGAGCATCGGATTTGTCGGGCTGGAGCTTCATCTGGGCACTGGGAACTGTGGTCAAATTATAGGTTTTCCCTAGTGCCACGGGGCTCGCAAGGGCCTTTGACTCCGCGGTGACCCCGCATCAAGCGCATCCAAGCAACTCCGTAACCCGCGCCCGGGAGGGCCTTTTGAAGCAGCTCAAGAAATCGGCCAAGCTGGCCAACGTTCTTTATGACATCCGCGGTCCCATCATGGACGCCGCCAAGCAGATGGAAGAGGACGGCCAGAAGATCATCAAGCTCAACATCGGCAATCTGGCCGTGTTCGGCTTCGATGCCCCCGAGGAAATCCAGCAGGACATGATCCGCAACCTGCCCACCTCGGCCGGTTATTCGGATAGCAAGGGCGTCTTCGCCGCGCGCAAGGCGGTGATGCACGAGACGCAGAAGCAGGGCATTGCGGGCGTCACCCTCGACGACATCTACCTTGGCAACGGCGCCAGCGAGCTGATCGCCATGTCCACCAACGCGCTTCTCAACGATGGCGACGAACTGCTGCTGCCGGCCCCTGATTACCCGCTGTGGACTGCTTCCACGAGCCTGTCGGGTGGCACGCCGGTGCACTACCTGTGCGACGAGGCTAACGGCTGGATGCCCAACCTCGACGACATCCGCGCCAAGATCACGCCGCGTACCAAGGGCATCGTGGTCATCAACCCGAACAACCCGACCGGCGCGCTGTACTCGAACGACCTGCTCAAGAGCATTGTGGCCATCGCCCGCGAGCACGGCCTCGTGATCTTTGCCGACGAGGTCTACGACAAGGTGCTGTACGACGGCGTCAAGCACACCGCCATTGCCAGCCTGTCGACCGACGTGCTCACGCTCACCTTCAATTCGCTGTCCAAGAGCTACCGTTCGTGCGGCTATCGCGCCGGCTGGCTCGTGGTGTCGGGCGACAAGCGCAGCGCGCAGGACTACATCGAGGGCCTGAACATGCTCTCGAACATGCGCCTGTGCGCCAACGTGCCGGGCCAGTGGGCCATCCAGACAGCACTTGGCGGCTACCAGAGCATCAACGACCTCGTGTGCGAGGGCGGTCGCCTGCGCCGCCAGCGCGACCTGGCCTACGAGCTGATCACCGCCATTCCGGGCGTGAGTTGCGTCAAGCCGAGCGCAGCGCTCTACATGTTCCCCAAGCTCGACCCCGAGGTCTATCCGATCGAGGACGACCGCCAGTTCTTCCTCGAGCTGCTGAAGGAAACCCGCGTGATGCTGGTGCAGGGCACCGGCTTCAACTGGGCCACGCCGGACCACTTCCGCATCGTGTTCCTGCCCCATGAAGACGACCTGCGCGAGGCCATCAACCGCATCGCGAAGTTCCTGGAGCAGTACCGTTTGCGCCGCAAGTCGCGCTCATGAAATCTGCCTGCATCGCTGCTGCGGCGCTGTCGCTCGCCGCGTTGTCCGCCGGAGCCGCCGACAAGGAGCTTGTCTCGTTCTCGCACAACGACTGGGAGCTGGCCTGCGACAACACGCGCACCTGCCGCGCCGCCGGCTACCAGCCGGACAGCGGGGCGAGCGAGCCGGTGTCGATGCTCATCACCCGCAAGGCCGGGCCCGGCACGGCAATAGACATCCAGCTGCAGATCGGCGATGACGACGGCGTCAAGGGCCCGCTGCGCTTCAAGGTCGGCAAGGCCACCGTCTCGGGCCTGGCTGCGGGCACCGCCAGCTTCGACGACAGCCAGGTCCGCACCGTCCTGCCCGAGCTGCTCAAGGGCGACGACGCCACGGTGACCGCCAACGGCGGCAAGAAGTGGACTCTTTCGCTCGCCGGCCTCAACGCCGTGCTGCTGAAGATGGACGAAGCCCAGGGCCGCGTCGGCACGCCGGGTGCGCTGGTGCGCCGCGGCAGCAAGCCCGAGTCTTCGGTGCTGCCGCCGGTGACGGCCCCCGTCGTGAACGTGGTCGTGCCGCCGAAGGCGCACCCCGGCGACGACGCACTCGCCGCGCGCATCTTCCCGTTCCTGAAGCTGGACAGCGCCAAGGAAGACTGCAACAACCGCGAAGACATCAACGCCAAGTCGCTGACCGTCTCGCGCCTGACCGACCGGAAGGTGCTGCTGTCGCTGGGCTGCGGCATGGGCGCCTACAACTATTCCAGCCTGCTCTGGATCGCCAACGACAAACCGCCCTATGCGCCGGTGTCCATCGAGGCGAATGGCGACTTCGACGAGAAGGAAGGCAGCGTCACCTCTGCCATGAAAGGCCGAGGCATCGGCGACTGCTGGTCGAGCGAGACCTGGCATTTCAACGGCAAGGATTTCGTGCGCACCGGCTCCACAGGCGACGGCATGTGCCGCGGCTTTGCCGGCGGCGCCTGGACCTTGCCCCGCTACGTCAGCCGCGTCGTGACTTCCACGCCGTCAGCCACCCCATCCAAACCATGAACGCGACTCTCCCAATGAAACCCATCCAAGTAGGCCTGCTCGGCGCAGGCACGGTCGGCAGCGGCACCTTCAAGGTGCTCCAGCGCAACCAGGAAGAAATCAAGCGCCGCGCCGGCCGTGGCATCGAGATCACCATGGTGGCCGACCTCGACACCGCCCGCGCCCGCGAAGTGGTCGGCGAAGGCGTCAAGGTGGTCAGCGACGCGCGCGAAGTCATCGCCAACCCCGACATCGACATCGTCATCGAGCTCATCGGCGGCTATGGCATTGCCAAGCAACTGGTGCTCGAGGCCATCGCGGCCGGCAAGCACGTGGTTACCGCCAACAAGGCGCTGCTCGCGGTGCACGGCACCGAGATCTTCGCGGCCGCGCACGCCAAGGGCGTGATGGTGGCCTTCGAGGCTGCGGTGGCCGGCGGCATCCCGATCATCAAGGCGCTGCGCGAAGGCCTCACGGCCAACAGCATCCAGTGGCTGGCCGGCATCATCAACGGCACCACCAACTTCATCCTGTCCGAGATGCGCGACAAGGGCCTGGACTTCGCGACCGTGCTCAAGGAGGCGCAACGCCTGGGCTATGCCGAAGCCGACCCGACCTTCGACATCGAAGGCGTGGACGCCGGCCACAAGGTCACGCTGATGAGCGCCATTGCCTTCGGCATTCCGGTGCAGTTCGACAAGGCCCACATCGAAGGCATCACCAAGCTTGCCGCGCAGGACATCAGGTACGCCGAACAGCTGGGCTACCGCATCAAGCTGCTTGGCGTTACCAAGCGAACCGCCAAGGGCATCGAGCTGCGCGTGCATCCGTCGCTCGTGCCGTCGAAGCGCCTGCTGGCCAACGTCGAAGGCGCGATGAACGCGGTGGTGGTGCACGGCGACGCCGTCGGCACCACGCTCTACTACGGCAAGGGCGCCGGCAGCGAGCCGACCGCCAGCGCCGTGATCGCCGACCTGGTCGACATCACCCGCCTGCACACCGCCGACGCCGCGCACCGCGTGCCGCATCTGGCCTTCCACCCCGACGCGATGAGCGACCTGAAGGTGCTGCCGATGTCGGAAGTCGTCACCAGCTACTACCTGCGCCTGCGCGTGGCCGACCAGGCCGGCGTGCTCGCCAAGGTGACGGGCCTGCTGGCCACCGCCGGTATCAGCATCGACGCCGTGCTGCAGCGCGAAGCCGACGAAGTGGGCGGCGAGGGCTCCACGCAGACCGACCTCATCATCCTCACGCACGACGCGCGCGAAGGCACCGTCAATGACGTCATTGCCGAGCTGCAGGCGCTGCCGACCGTGCTCGAACCCATCGTGCGCATCCGCAAGGAAGAGCTGAAGTGAACTACCTGAGCACCCGCGGCCACCCCGACCGCAAGCGCTTCTGCGAAATCCTTCTTGAAGGCCTCGCGCCCGACGGCGGCCTCTATCTGCCCGAAACGTATCCGCAGGTCCACACCGCCACGCTCGCCAAATGGCGCGCGCTGCCGTACGCCGAACTGGCCTTCGAGATCCTCTCGCTCTACATCGACGACATTCCGCCGGCCGACCTGAAGGCGATCTGCGCGAAGACCTACACAGCCGAAGTGTTCGGCACCGACGAGATCGTGCCGCTGCGCGAGCTCGAAGACGGCGTGTACCTCGAAGCCCTGTCCAACGGCCCCACGCTGGCCTTCAAGGACATGGCGATGCAGCTGCTGGGCAACCTGTTCGAGTACGAACTGGCCCGCCGCGGCTCCGAGCTCAACATCCTCGGCGCCACCAGCGGCGACACCGGCAGCGCGGCCGAATACGCCATGCGCGGCAAGAAGGGCGTGCGCGTCTTCATGACCTCGCCCGACGGCCGCATGAGCCCGTTCCAGCAGGCGCAGATGTTCAGCCTGCAGGACGCCAACATCCACAACATCGCCATCACCGGCGTGTTCGACGACTGCCAGGACATCGTCAAGGCGGTGTCGAACGACCTGGGCTTCAAGCGCAAGTACCGCATCGGCACGGTCAACTCGATCAACTGGGCGCGCCTTCTGGCGCAGGTCGTCTACTACTTCGCGGGCTACTTCCAGGCCACGGCGAGCAACGACAAGCCGGTGAGCTTCACCGTGCCCTCGGGCAACTTCGGCAACGTCTGCGCGGGCCACGTGGCGCGCATGATGGGCCTGCCGATCCAGACGCTGGTGGTCGCCACCAACGAGAACGACGTGCTCGACGAGTTCTTCCGCACCGGCGTGTACCGCGTGCGCGCGGCCGTCGATACGCACGAAACCTCCAGCCCGTCGATGGACATCAGCAAGGCCAGCAACTTCGAGCGCTTCGTGTTCGACCTGGTCGGGCGCGACTCCGCCAGGCTGCGTCAGCTGTTCGTGGACGACCTGGGCCTGCAGGGCAGCTTCGACCTGAGCGCCGACCCGGCGTTCAAGCAGGCCGCGGGGCGCTTCGGCTTCCGCAGCGGCCGCAGCACGCACGCCGACCGCCTGGCCACCATCCGCGACACCGAGAAGCGCTTTGCCACGCTGATCGATCCGCATACGGCCGACGGCCTCAAGGCCGCGCGCGAGCAGATCACGCCCGGCGTGCCGATGGTGGTGCTCGAAACCGCGCTGCCGATCAAGTTCGCCGCCACGCTGGTCGAGGCACTGGGCGAAGAGCCCGCGCGGCCGAAGAAGTTCGAAGGCATCGAGGCGCTGCCCAAGCGCGTCGTCAAGCTGCCGGCGGACGCGGAAGCCGTCAAGGCCTACATCGCAGAGAACTGTGACTGATCACGGCCGGGCTCCCGCATGAAGGTCGTCGGTTTTGCCGGCTATTCGGGCGCGGGCAAGACCACGCTGCTCGAGCGCCTGATTCCGGCGCTCAAGCGGCTCGGCCAGCGCGTGTCGGTGGTCAAGCATGCGCACCACAAGTTCGACATCGACCATCCGGGCAAGGACACCTACCGCCATCGCGAGGCCGGCGCCTTCGAGGTGGTCGTGGCGTCAGACAAGCGGCTGGCCGTGATGCGCGAATTCGAAGTTCCCGTTGAACTCAGCGTGCACCAGTTGCTGGCCGAGGTGCACCCGGCGGCCGACTGGGTGCTGGTCGAGGGCTTCCGGCACAGCGACGTGCTCAAGATCGAGGTCTGGCGCGAGCCGGAAGCGGGCGAGCCTTCGCGGCCCGTGCTGTACACCAACGATCCCTTCGTCACCGCCGTGGCCACCGACGCGCCGGCCAGCCTGCCGTCGCCGACCGAACGGCCGCTGTTCGACCTCAACGACGCCGAGGCCATTGCGAAGTGGTTGATCGACAGCGGCGACCGCTTCGAATACAACCCCGATCACCATGGCTGAATCCCCCGTTCCTTTTTCCGCTTCTTCTTCGCGCCCGCCGCTGATGCCTTTGGACGAGGCCATCGCGGTCCTGCTCGCGAAGGCGCAGCCGAAGCTGCCCACCGAAAGCGTCGGCACCTTCGACGCCGACGGCCGCGTGCTGGCGCAAGACCTCGTCTCCGGCCTCACGGTGCCGCCGCGCGACAACAGCGCGATGGACGGCTATGCCGTGCGCATCGCCGACTGCGTCGCGCCGGGCGCCGAGCTGACAGTGGCGCAGCGCATTCCTGCAGGCACTGTCGGCACGCCGCTCGCGGCCGGCACCGCGGCGCGCATCTTCACGGGTGCACAGATCCCGGAGGGGGCCGACGCGGTCGTGATGCAGGAAGACACCACGGCCACGCCGCAGGAAGGCAGCCTGGGCTCGGTGCGCATCGCCATCGTTCCGGCGGCCGGGCAGTGGATTCGCCGTGCCGGCGAAGACGTGGCCTCCGGTGACGTCGTACTGAAGCAGGGCGAACGCCTCACGCCAGCCGCACTCGGCCTCGCGGCCAGCGTCGGCTTTCACAAGCTGCAGGTGGCCCGCAAGCCGCGCGTGGCCATGCTCTCCACCGGCGACGAGCTGGTGATGCCCGGCGAGGTTGCGCCTGACGCGATGAAGCCCGGCGCCATCTACAACTCGAACCGTTTCTTCATGCGGGCCCTGCTGCACCGCCTGGGCTGCGAGGTGAACGACCTGGGCATCGTACCCGACGACCGCGAAGCCACCATCGCCGCGTTGCGCAACGCGGCTGAGGCCAGCGATCTGATCATCACCACCGGCGGCGTCTCCGTCGGCGAGGAAGACCATATCCGCGCGGCGCTGCAGTCGCTCGGCGAGCTGCAGCTCTGGTCGCTGTCGATGAAGCCCGGCAAGCCTTTTGCCTATGGCTCCATTGCGCGCAGCAACGGGCAGGGCGCATGTCATGTGACGGGGCTGCCCGGCAATCCGGTGTCGAGCTTCCTCACATTCCTGATGCTGGTGCGGCCCTTCCTGCTGACGCTGCAGGGTGCCACGCGCGTCGCGCCGGAGGCGGTGAAGATGCGTGCCGATTTCGACTGGCTGCGTGCCGACAAACGCCGCGAGTTCCTGCGCGCGCGGCGCAATGCGGCCGGCGGCCTCGACCTGTTCGGCAACCAGAGTTCGGGCGTGCTCACGTCGATGGTCTGGGGCGACGGCGTGGTCGACAACCCGTCGGGCCAGACGATCAAGTCGGGCGACACCGTCAACTTCATTCCGTTCGCATCGCTGCTGGGCTGAATTCCGTCATGAAGGTCCAGGTCCGTTATTTCGCCTCGGTGCGCGAGGCACTTTCCAGCAGCGGCGAAACCGTCGACACGCAAGCCGAAACGCTGTCGGCCCTGCGCGACGAACTCATCGCCAGGGGCGGCGCCTACGCCACCGCGCTTGCGCGCGGCAAGGCGGTGCGGATGGCGCTCGATCAGGCCATGAGCGACGAGGCCGCCGCCTTGAGCGAAGGCTGCGAGGTCGCTTTCTTCCCGCCTGTCACGGGCGGTTGAGCCGGGCATCCAGCGCCACGAGGCGCTCGCGCAGGCCGTCGGACGCGCGGGTCATCGGCGAGCGCAACTCGTCGCGCATTTCGCCCATGTGCGCCAGCAATGCCTTCAGCGGGCCCGGGTTCGGTTCGGCAAACAGCATTTCCACCAGCGGCTGCAACGCCTGCCATTCGGCGCGCGCCTCGGGCAGCCGGTTTTCCGCAAGCAGGCGCACCAGCCGGACGAAGCGGCGCGTCTGCACGTTTCCGCTGGCCGCGATGGCGCCTACGCCGCCTTCGGCCATGGTGCCGAAGATCTGGTGGTCTTCGCCCGTCAGCACCTGCAGCCGCCCGTCGGCGATCACAGCGCGCGTCTTGGCCATGTCGCCGCCGCAGTCCTTGATGCCGCGAATGCGCGGATGCCCGGCCAGCGTCAGCAGCGTGTCGCGGGCGATGGTGACGCCCGTGCGATAGGGAATGTCGTAGACCAGCACCGGCACCGTGCTCGCATCGGCGATGGCGCGGAACCATTCGAGCAGGCCGGCCTGCGACGGGCGGATGTAGTTCGGCGCGGACACCAGAAGGCCCGCCAGCGGGCGTTCCGAGAGCTTGCGCGCCCAGGCCGTGGCCTTGCCCAGGTGGTAGCCGGAAATGCCCATGACGACCGGCAGGCCGCAGGCCGCTTCCAGCACGGTGTCGAGCACGGCCAGTTGCTCGGCCTCGTCTAGCGCGGCGGCCTCGCCAGTGGAGCCGCAGGGCACGAAGCCCGTCACGCCGTCGTCGGCGAGCCGCCGGGTCAGCGCGGCGAGGGCGGCATGGTCTACCGCGCCGTCGCGGAACGGTGTGACGAGGGCCACCCAGAAGCCGGAGAAGTCAGGGGTGGTGGAGCTTGGTTGTTGATGAGGCACGCGGGTTTCCTTTCAGGAATCGACCGATGGAAAGAACCACCGTCCGATGCGCGCGAAACCCATGAGGGGCCAAAAAAACCTTGGCAGGTTCCGTCGCTCATCCGACGACGGAACCTCGGCTCCGGTCAGACGAGCTTTGGTTTTTTGGCTTTGTTGCTGCCTTGGCGCGCGCGGCGGCCTTCGGGGTGCGAAGGCACCGGGAAGAGCGTGGCGGGACAAGGCATTGCGGCAGTCTATCGCGATGCCACAATTCGGACATGAGCGTTGCGCGTGTTTCGATCCAGACGGCCGATTTCGACCTTTCGCAGGAGGTTGCCGCGTTGCGCGACGGCGACAAACGCGTGGGCGCCGTCTGCAGCTTCGTCGGCACCGTGCGCGACCGCAACGACGGCAGCACCGTCGCCTCGATGGAGCTGGAGCACTACCCCGGCATGACCGAAAAGGCCATCGAAGCCATGATCGACGAGGCGCACAGGCGCTTCGACATCCTCGGCGCGCGCGTGATCCATCGCGTCGGGCTGCTGCAGCCGCTGGACCAGATCATGATGGTGGCGGTGGTGTCGGCGCACCGCGGCCAGAGCTTCGAGGCCTGCGAGTTCCTGATGGACTATCTCAAGACCCAGGCGCCGTTCTGGAAGAAAGAGCAGACGCCCGAAGGCGCCCGCTGGGTCGATGCGCGCGTGGCCGACGACGCGGCGCTGGCGCGCTGGGGCATCAGGGCCCCGAATGCCTGAAGACGCTCAGAGGGGCTTGAAGCCGCTCGCCTGGATGATCCGCTCCCAGGTCTGCGTGTACGTGCGCACGCGGCCCGCGAACTGGCCCTGCGGCTCGTAGCCGACCGTCAGCCCCATCGTCGTGAGCTTCTGCTTCACGTCAGGCATCGCCAGCACCTTCTGCAGCGCATCGCCGTACTTGTCGATGATCGGCTGCGGCGTGCCCACCGGCGCGAAGATGCCGTAGTAGGGCAGGTCTTCCAGGTTCGAGAAGCCCAGCTCGGTGAAGGTCGGCACGTTCGGAATCACGGCCTGGCGCTTGGCGCCGATGGAGGCCACGATGCGCACCTTGCCCGCCTTGTGGTTCTCGATGAAGTCAGGCACCGAGGCGATGCCTGCGGTGATCTGGTTGCCCAGCATGTCGGCCGTCATCGGCGCGCTGCCGCGGTAGGGCGCGGGCTGCACGTCGATCTTGTACTTGTCCGAGATCATCTTCACCAGGAACTCGGGGATCGAGGCCGGCGCCGGGATGCCGATGGTTTCCTTGCCGCCCTTCTGCGTGCGGACCCACTTCACGTACTCGTCGATGCTCTTGGCCGGCGTGCCGCCCGACACCGCCAGCACGTTGGCGAAGGTGGCGAAGCCGGCCACGGGCACGAAGTCGGTGGCGGGGTTGAAGCCCGGGTTCTTCACCACCTGCGGCAGGATCGAGATGGTGTGGTCGTGCGACAGGAACAGCGTGTGGCCATCGGCCGGGGAAGACTTCAGCACCGTTGCGGCAATCTGCCCACCCGCGCCGGCGCGGTTCTCGACCACCACGGGCACGCCCAGCACATCCTTGAGTTTTTCGCCCAGCGTGCGTGCAATGGCGTCGGTGCCGGCGCCGGCGGGGAAGCCCACGAGCAGGCGGATGGGGGTGCCGCTTTGCGCTTGCGCAAGGCCGGACAGGCCCATGGTGGCTAGAAAGAGGCCCACGCTGATCGCCCGGCGCACCGGTTGAACGCGCTGCATTGAAAAAACCATGATCGACTCCATTCGAGAGAGGGAAATGCCTACGGGCAGGGGAAACGGATCTTGTGCAATAGCCGTGCCCACGGCACCGGCGTAGCCGGCAGCCTTGAATCGTGCCCGAACAGCCCTATTTTGGATGCAGGAATACCACCATGCGACAAGACAAACTCACCACCAAATTTCAGGAAGCGCTGGGCGATGCCCAGACGCTCGCGCTGGGCAGCGACAACGCCTACATCGAACCGGCCCACCTGCTGGTCGCGATGCTGCGCCAGGACGACGGCCCGCGCGCCCTGCTGGAGCGTGCCGGCGTCAACGTACCTGGCCTGACGCAGGCGGCCGAGGCCGCCATCAAGAAGCTGCCGCAGGTGCAGGGCCACGACATCGTCCAGGTCGGCCCCGAACTGGGCAAGCTGCTCCAGGCCACCGAAAAGGAAGCCCTCAAGCGCAATGACCAGTTCATTGCTGGCGAACTTTTCCTCCTGGCATTGGCCGACAGCAAGGCCGACATCGGCAAGACCGCCCGCGAAAACGGCCTGAGCCGCAAGTCGCTCGAAGCCGCCATCGACGCCGTGCGCGGCGGGCAGGGCGTGAACAGCGCCGATGCCGAAGGGCAGCGCGAAGCGCTCAAGAAATACACCATGGACCTGACCGAGCGCGCCCGCCTGGGCAAGCTCGACCCAGTCATCGGCCGCGACGAGGAAATCCGCCGCGCCATCCAGGTGCTGCAACGCCGCACCAAGAACAACCCCGTGCTCATCGGCGAACCCGGCGTGGGCAAGACCGCCATCGTCGAAGGCCTCGCACAGCGCATCGTTGCGGGTGAGGTGCCCGATTCGCTCAAGGGCAAGCGGGTGCTGTCGCTCGACATGGCTGCGTTGCTGGCTGGTGCCAAGTTCCGCGGCGAATTCGAAGAGCGCCTGAAGACCGTGCTGAACGAACTCGCGAAGGACGAAGGCCAGACCATCGTCTTCATCGACGAGCTGCACACCATGGTCGGCGCCGGCAAGGCCGAAGGCGCGATGGATGCGGGCAACATGCTCAAGCCGGCGCTTGCGCGCGGCGAGCTGCACTGCGTGGGCGCCACCACGCTCGACGAATACCGCAAGTACATCGAGAAAGATGCCGCGCTGGAGCGCCGCTTCCAGAAGATCATCGTGGGTGAGCCCAGCGTCGAGGCCACCATCGCCATCCTGCGCGGCCTGCAGGAAAAATACGAAGTGCACCACGGCGTGCAGATCACCGACCCGGCCATCGTGGCCGCGGCCGAGCTGTCTGACCGCTACATCACCGACCGCTTCCTGCCCGACAAGGCCATCGACCTGATCGACGAGGCCGCGGCCAAGATCAAGATTGAGATGGACTCCAAGCCCGAGGTCATGGACCGACTCGATCGCCGCCTGATCCAGCTGCAGATCGAGCGCGAAGCCGTGCGCCGCGAAAAGGACGAGGCCTCGCAGAAGCGCTTTGGCCTGATCGAGGACGAGATCGAAAAGCTGCAGAAGGAAATTGCCGACTACGACGAGATCTGGCAGGCCGAGAAGGCCCAGGCCCAGGGCAGCGCACAAGTGCGCGAAGACGTCGACAAGATCAAGTTCCAGATCGAAGAGTGGAAGCGCAAGGGCGACTTCAACAAGGTCGCCGAGCTCCAGTACGGCCAGCTGCCCGCGCTCGAAAAGCGCTTGAAGGAGGCCGAGGCCAGCGAGGCGAACAAGGGCAAGTCCAGCGCGCCCACGCTGCTGCGCACCCAGGTCGGCGCGGAAGAAATCGCCGAGGTCGTGGCGCGCGCCACCGGCATTCCGGTTGCCAAGCTGATGCAGGGCGAGCGCGACAAGCTGCTCGTGATGGAAGACAAGCTGCACGAGCGCGTGGTCGGCCAGGACGAGGCCATCGGTGCGGTCGCCAACGCGATCCGCCGCTCGCGCTCGGGCCTTTCCGATCCGAACCGCCCGACCGGCTCGTTCCTGTTCCTCGGCCCCACGGGCGTGGGCAAGACCGAGCTGTGCAAGGCGCTCGCGGGCTTCCTGTTCGACAGCGAAGACCACCTGATCCGCATCGACATGAGCGAGTTCATGGAGAAGCATTCGGTCGCGCGCCTCATCGGCGCGCCGCCGGGCTACGTGGGCTATGAAGAGGGCGGCTACCTCACGGAAGCCGTGCGCCGCAAGCCCTACAGCGTGGTGCTGCTCGACGAGGTCGAGAAGGCCCACCCCGACGTGTTCAACGTGCTGCTGCAGGTGCTCGACGATGGTCGCCTTACCGACGGCCAGGGCCGCACCGTGGACTTCAAGAACACCGTGATCGTGATGACGAGCAACATCGGCTCGCCCATCATCCAGGCCATGGTGGGCAAGCCTTCCGAAGAGATCAAGGAGGCGGTGTGGGACGAGCTGAAGAACTACTTCCGCCCCGAGTTCCTGAACCGCATCGACGAGACGGTCGTGTTCCACGCGCTCGACGCGAAGAACATCGAATCGATCGCGGCGATCCAGCTCAAGGTGCTGAAGGCGCGGCTCGCGAAGATGGATCTGGGGCTGGAGGTGTCGCCGGCGGCGCTGGCAGAAATTGCCAAGGTCGGCTTCGACCCGGTGTTCGGCGCGCGTCCGCTGAAGCGTGCCATTCAGCAGCGCATCGAGAACCCGCTCTCGAAGCTGCTGCTCGACGGCAGCTTCGGGCCGAAGGACACGATCGAGGTCACGACCGACCCGATCCAGTCGCCGGGCAAGTTCTCGTTCGCCAAGGCCGGGGAACCAACGGCGGCGGCTTCGGCCTAAAGTTGGATGATGAACTTCATTTTTCGCGTCATTCTTCTGCTCCTGGGGCTGGTTTTCGCGGCCAGCCTGGCCGTGGCGGTCATGCTGCTGGCGGCTGTGTGGGGTGTGCGCTACGCCTGGGGGCGTCTCACGGGCAAGCCCGTGACGCCTTGGGTCATGCGTTTCAACCCGCGCTCGGGCTTCGATAAATTTCGTAATGCGGCACAGCCGGCCGAACCGACCGCCGCTGACGTGGCCAATGCGCGGGCACGCGGCGAATCGGTGGAGCGCCCGGTGCGCATTCGCGGCAGCGCCAGCGACGTGACCGACGTGTCGCCGAAATCGGTCTCGCGCGGCTGAGCCACTGCTATTTCAGGCGCGACAACCCGTCGCGCCTTTCGCCGTCAGAATCGTCCTCCTGCAGCCGCCGCTGAGTGCGGCTTTCGCTTTCATCAGGAGAGACATTCCATGACATCGCGCGACATCTTCGTGGTCGGCACTGCCCGCACCGCCATCGGCACCTTCGGCGGCGCGCTGAAGGACGTGCCCAACACCCAACTGGCCACCACCGCCGTCAAGGCTGCCATCGAGCGCAGCGGCGTGGCCGCCGATGCCATTGGCCACGTGGTCATGGGCAACGTGATTCCCACCGACGTGAAGGATGCGTACCTCAGCCGCGTGGCCGCCATCGACGCTGGCTGCCCCATCGAGACGCCAGCCTTCAACGTCAACCGCCTCTGCGGCTCGGGCCTGCAAGCCATCGTGTCGGCGGCGCAGGCCATTGCGCTGGGCGACTGCGACATCGCCATTGGCGGTGGCTCGGAATCGATGAGCCGCGGCCCGTATTTCGACACCTCGGCGCGCTACGGCGCGCGCATGGGCGACGCGGTGCTGGTCGACTACATGCTGGGCATCCTGCACGACCCGTGGGAGAAGATCCACATGGGCATCACTGCAGAGAACGTGGCTGCCCGCTACGGCATCACGCGCGGGCAGATGGACGAACTGGCCGTAAGCAGCCAGCAGCGCGCGGCAGCCGCCATCGAGGCAGGACGCTTCAAAGAGCAGATCGTTCCAGTCGAAGTGAAGACGCGCAAGGGCATCGTCTTGTTCGACACCGACGAGCACGTGCGCGCCGACACCACTGTCGAGACGCTCGCGAAGATGAAGCCCGCTTTCAAGAAGGACGGCCTCGTCACCGCCGGCAACGCCTCGGGCATTAACGACGGCGCCGCCGCCGTGGTGCTGGCAAGCGGCGAGAGCGTCAAGGCGCGGGGCCTGAAGCCGCTGGCGCGCCTGGTCGGCTACGCACACGCCGGTGTCGAGCCCGCATACATGGGCATCGGCCCGGTGCCGGCCACGCGCAAGGTGCTGGAGCGCACCGGCCTGAAGGTGAGCGACTTCGACGTGATCGAGTCGAACGAAGCCTTCGCGGCGCAGGCCTGCGCGGTCATCAAGGAGCTGGACTTCGATCCGGCCAAGGTGAACCCGAACGGCTCGGGCATTTCATTGGGCCACCCGGTGGGCGCGACCGGCGCGATCATCACGACGAAGGCGATTGCGGAGCTGCATCGCACGGGTGGACGCTATGCGCTGGTGACGATGTGCATCGGCGGCGGCCAGGGCATTGCCGCCGTCTTCGAAAGAGTCTGACCCACATGCTCCGTCCGCCCATCCTGCTCGACCCCGACGAGGTCGACTTCAGTGCCATCCGGGCGCAGGGTGCGGGCGGGCAGAACGTCAACAAGGTGTCGAGCGCGGTGCATCTGCGCTACGACATCCACGCCAGCTCGCTGCCGGCCGACGTGAAGGAACGGCTGCTCGCGCTGCGCGACAGCCGCATCACGCAGGAAGGCGTGTTCGTGCTGAAGGCGCAGCAGCACCGCACGCAGGAGATGAACCGCGCCGACGCGCTCGCGCGCCTGCAGGCGGTGATTGACAGCGTGGCTACGCCACCGCGCGTTCGGCGCGCCACCAAGCCGACCTACGGTTCGAAGCAGCGCCGGCTCGAAGGCAAGAGCCAGCGCGCGCAGATCAAGAACCTGCGCGGGCCGGTGCGGGACTGAGCGCGCCAGCGCCGCCGCGCAGCCGGCGGATCTGCAGGCCGACGCCGATCAGGTACAGCACGAGCAGCACGCCGGTGATCGCCTTGAGCTCCGGCGCGTCGGCGTTCGGCAGCAGCGGGGCGCCGAGCGGCAGGCGCGTCAGCGTTTCGGTGAAGGCCGGAATCCAGTGGAACAGGAAGCTGGCCGAGAACGCGATGGCCTCGACATAGCGCGCCGACTTGCCGAAGAGCACGCCCCGGCCCGCGAGCGTGCCCACGGCCAGCGCCAGCAGCGTGATGATGCCCAGCGCATGCGGCTTGCCGAAGCCGCCATGCTGGAAGATGCCGAAGCCCGTGAGGCAAGTGAGCACGGTGGTCCACACGAAGACCTGGCCGAGCCCGGTGCGCATCGTGATCTCCTTGTAGCGGAACAGGGCCAGCAGCCCTGCGGCGACGGCGATCAGGCTGATCGCGGTATGAACTGTGCCCAGGGACGTGAGTCCCAGCCATCCTGTCGGTGCCATGCGGATCCCCTCGTTGTTCGTGGTGCGGCATTTTGGCGCGTTGCATCAAATTTGTGGAATCTGGGATGAAATGAGTGCAAAAGGCCCTGCTTTACGGACCTGAAACATCTCCCAAGCACAATCGTGGTCATGAGAAGGCTCTTTTCGCGCGCCGTGCTGGCTGCGCTCCTGCTTGTGCCGGCCGCGGCGCTCCTGACCGGCTGCGGTCCGGGAGTGGCGGCGCAGCAGACCGCGAGCGCCGCGCCGGCCCCCGAGCTCAAGTGGGAAGAGCTGATTCCCAAGAGTTGGGACCCGACCAAGCGCTACCGCAACATCAGCCTCGAGGCGCTGCGCGACAACGACCCGCGCGCGATCCAGATGCTCGACGAGATGCGCGCCGTCTGGGACAACGCACCAGTCAACGTGGCGCTGGACGACAAGCCGGCCAAGCTGGCGGGTTTCGTCGTGCCACTCGACAGCACGCAGGACGGCATCCGCGAATTCCTGCTGGTGCCGTATTTCGGCGCCTGCATCCACACCCCGCCGCCGCCCGCCAACCAGATCGTGCACGTGATCGCGGCCACCACCGTGAAGGGCCTGCACGCGATGGACACGGTGTACGTCAGCGGCACGCTGAAGGCGGCGCGCTATTCGTCGGTGGACATGGGCGTGAGCGGCTACGAGATCAAGTCGGCCGCGGTCGAGCGTTTCGTGGCCAAGCAGCCGCAGTAAGCCGCGCCGGCCGCGCAGCTCAGGCCATGCGCTGCGACAGAAAGTCCAGGAACGACGTGATCCGCGCTGTCAACTGCGTGTTGCGGTAGTACACCGCGTTGACCGGCTGGCGCACGTCCGCTGTTTCTTTTGCCAGCACCTGCACCAGCGCGCCGCTCGCGCGGTCGGCACCCGTCATGAAATCCGACAGGCAGACGATGCCTACGCCGGCCAGCGCCAGCTGGCGCAGCGTTTCGCCGCTCGACGCCATCAGCGTCGGCGCGATGTTCCATTCGTCGCCGTGCACGCCGCGCAGGGGCCAGCGGTTCAGCGACTCGGGCTGGGTGAAGCCCAGCAGCGCGTGCTCGGCCAGGTCGGCCACCTTGCGCGGCTTGCCGTGCGCTTCGAGGTATGCCGGGCTCGCGAGCACGCGCAGCCGGTGCGTGCCCAGTGGCCGCGCATGCAGCGTGGAATCGCGCAGCGGCCCGATGCGGATCGCGATGTCGGTGCGGCGCTCCAGCAGGTCGATGGGCAGGTCGTCGGTGTCGAGTTCGAGGCTGATCTGCGGGTAGAGCCTTCGAAACTCCGGCACCAGCGGCACGATGGCGTGCAGCATGAAGGGCGAGGCCGCGTTCACGCGCAGCCGGCCGGCCGGCTGCTGGCGGCGCGCGGCCATCTGCTCTTCGGCGTCGTCGATGGCATCGAGGATGGCGCGCGTGCGCTGCAGGAAGGCCGCGCCTTCTTCCGTCAGCTCTAGCCGCCGCGTGGTCCGGCGCAGCAGCGTGGTGTCGAGCTTCTGTTCGAGCCGGCTCAGCGCGCGGCTGATGCCCGAGACCGTTTGCGCCAGCTGCTCGGACGCAGCCGTGATCGAGCCCGTGTCCACCACCGTACGGAACGCGACCAGTTCTTCGATGGTGGTCTTCATGGGCGCTGGCGGGTCAGGCTTCTGCTTCCTGCACCGCGGGTATGCCGTCGATGCGCGGCATCAGCGCCGCGAGCGCTTCGCCGTCGGTGCGGTAGCTGAACAGCATCGGCCCGGGCGCCAACAGGCCGGCGCGCTCCAGCACCTGCATCGCGGGCAGCTTCAGGCCGCTCAGGTGCAGGCGGATGCCCTTGGATTCCATCATCCGGCGGATCGAGCCGAACACCTCCGCGCCGGTGATGTCGATGCGGTTGATGGGCTGCGCGAACAGGCACACGTCGGTGAGCTCGGGCCGCTCGGCCAGCGCCACGGTGAGCGCGCGTTCCAGCGTGGAGGCCGAGGCGAAGTCGAGCTCGGCATCCATGCGCAGCGCATAGAGCTGCGGCGCCAGCGGCGGCAATTTCCAGAGGTTGCGGTCGCGCAGGCTGCCGTCGGGGTGCAGGCCCACTTCGATGATGCGCGGGTGCAGGTGCCGGTACATGTAGTGCGCCAGGGCGGCCAGCAGCCCGCCGAGCACGCCCCAGTAGATGCTGGGCGCGGTCGCGATGGTCAGCACGAAGGTACCGAAGGCAATGCCCGCCTCGATGCGCGAGATGCGCCACAGCGCGGTGAAGCTCGCCGGCTTCACCAGCCCGAGGATGGCCGTGACCACCACCGCAGCCAGCACCGCCTGCGGCACGTGATACAGCAGCGGCATCAGCCACAGCAGTGCGCCGGCCACGACGACCACGCTGAACAGCGTGGCCCAGCCGGTCTGCGCGCCCGCATAGAGCGTGATGGCCGAGCGCGAGAAAGACGAGCTGGTGGGAAACGCACCCGTGAAGCCCGAGGCCAGCTTGGCCAGGCCCTGGCCGATGAGGTCCTGGTTTTCGTTCCACAGCGTGCCGGCACGCGCGTTGTCGACCTTGGCGCTCGATGCGGTTTCAAGAAAGCTCACCAGCGTGATCATCAGCGCCGGCAGCACCAGCGCGCTGAAGGTGCTCACCGGCAGCAGGCCGGGCCAATAGAACGAGGGCAGGCCCGAAGGCAGGCTGCCCACCACCGCGCCGCCGCGCAACGCGTAGTCGATGACCCAGCTGATGGCGGCAGCGCCGGCCACCAACGCCATCGTGGTCGGAAAGCGCGGCAGCATGCGCTTGCCCAGCCACAGCACCGCGATGCTGCCGAGCCCGAAGGCAATGGC
The DNA here is from genome assembly GCF_900106655.1 of Variovorax sp. YR634. NCBI lineage: Bacteria > Pseudomonadati > Pseudomonadota > Betaproteobacteria > Burkholderiales > Comamonadaceae > Variovorax > Variovorax sp. YR634. The sequence continues at coordinate 223,998 of NZ_FNOL01000002.1, read as the reverse complement.
CACGAGGTCGGGCAGCGGGCCGCCCTGCAGTACCTGCGGAATGGTACGCCCCGTGAAGCCGAGCAGCGCGGGCAATTGCGAGATGGCGATCAGCACCGCCGCGCCCTGCGTGAAGCCGATGAGCACCGGCGAATTGACCAGCCGCAGCAGCCAGCCGAAGCGCCCCGCGCCCAGCACGATCTGGATCGTGCCCGACATCAGCGTGAGCCACACCGCCATTGCCACCCACTCGGCACTGCCCGCCACCGCCAGCGGCGCGAGCGAGGCGCCGACCAGCAGGCTGGTGAGCGCCGTGGGCCCGACCGACAGCCGCTGCGACGAGCTGAACATCACTGCGATCAGCGCCGGGAACAGCGCCGCGTACACGCCCGTGACCAGCGGCATGCCCGCCAGTGCCGCATACGCCACGCCTTGCGGAATGACCATCAGCGCCACGGTGATGCCAGCCATCGCCTCGTTGCGCAGCAGCGCGGCGGAAGGGCGCGGCCAGGCGAGACAGGGAACCCAGCGCGCGAGGCGCTGGCGCAGGGAGGGAGAGGGGGCAGCCGGGGTCATGGAGATTTGCGGGCGCACTGGGGAAAACTGCAAACGCATGCGCGGTGCGCCGCGCGGGAGCGATGTGGAATGCGGGTCGGGATCAGATCAGCGAACTCGCGTTCTTCAGAACGTAGTCGCAAGCCTTTTCCTTCACCTTCGACGACAGGCCCTTGAAGTTCAGCGACTTGCCGTCGCCGCCCTGCAGCAGGCCCTTGGCGCCGCTGGCGAAGCCGGTTTCCTGCTTCTTCTGCCCGGTGATCCTGGCGAGCAGCTTGTCTTTCACCGAGGCCGCGTCGCCGCCCAGGTAGTTGTTCTTCACGCAGTACTGCAGCACGCCGGCTGCGTTGCCCATGGTGCTGGAGCCGATGGCGGGCATCTTGAAGCCCAGGTTGCTGCCGAGGCTGCCGAGCGCAGATCCGCCTGCGCTGCCTTGCGAGTTGGAGGTAGCCGCTTCGCCGGCCTTTTCCTTCAATTGGTCGAGCAGGTCGTTGGCTTGCGCCGAGGCGCCTGCCGCAAGCAGAGCCAGGGCGATGAGGGTGGAACGGGCGTGCATGGTGTCCTCCTGTCGGTCAGCGTGATGGAAAGCGGCCACCAGCATACCGGAGACTTCCATGGGCGCACCCCCTCGGTGCACGCCCGCTTGCCTGCTTACTTCGTGCGGGGCGGGCGCTTCTCGAGCAAGGGCGTGCTGGTGCCCTGCACGCCGACCAAGCCGAGCACCGTCACCAGCGAGTTCTGCGCACCCTTCCAGCCGTCGGTCACGTCGATCCACTCGGACAGCGCATGGAAGCCGCCGGTCTTGCCGCCGCCGCCGATGATGATCGCCGGGATGCCCAGCGACATCGGCACATTGGCGTCGGTGCTCGCGCCCGTCAGCAGCGTCTTGTGGCCGAAGGCGCTGTTCGCGCGCGTGGCGGCTTCGACGATGACGGTGTCTGATTGCGTGCGGCCACCCGGACGGTCGCCGATGAGCTTGGTGCTCACGCTCAGCGTGCTCACGTTCCAGCGCTTGTTTTCTTCGACCACTGCTTCGTCGATGGCGGCCAGGATCTTCTTTTCGGTTTCGAGCAGCGGCGCCATTTCGTCGGAGCGGATGTCGACCGCCATGCGGGCATCCGGCGCGATGGTGTTGACCGAAGTGCCACCGCCCACGGTGCCGACGGTGAACGTCGTCTTCGGGAAACTCGGCGTGCGGATATCGGCGATCTTGGCGATGGCGCGGCCCATGCCGTGGATGGCGCTGGGCACCTGGCCGAAGGCACCGTAGCTGTGGCCGCCCGGGCCCTTGAAAGTCACTTCGTAGCGGTGGCTGCCCGTGCCCAGCATCAGCACCGAGCCGTCTGGTGCGGGCTCCAGGCCGACCATGCCGTCGATGTCGAGGTTGTCGCGAAAGATCGCCTTGATGCCGCGCAGGTTGCCGAGCTCTTCCTCGCCGACGTTGCCTACGAACAGCAGGTCGCCCACCGTCTGGATCTTGTTGTCGTTGAGCACCTTGAGCCACGACAGCAGCACCGACAGGCCGCGCGTGTCGTCGGAGATGCCGGGGGCGTAGAGCTTGCCGTCGCGCTCCTTCACCTTCACGTCGGTGCCGGCGGGGAACACGGTGTCGAGGTGGGCCGAGATCAGCAGCTTCGGGCCGTTGCCCGTGCCCTTGCGCAGGCCGACGACGTTGCCTTCGGCGTCGATCTTCGCGTCCGTCAGGCCCAGGGCCTTCATGCGGGCGAGAAAGGCTTCGGCGCGCTTCTGTTCCTTGAAGGGGGGCGCCTCGATCTCGGTCAGCATCTTCAGGTCTTCGACCGAGCGATCGTGGTCGGCCTTGACCGCGTCGAGCAGCTTCTGGATGGCGGGTGAGGCCATCAGCTGTGTGTAGGCCTTGTCCACATCGGGCCGCACCTGCGTGGGCGTGGCCGCGACGCTGCCGCTCTGGGCGTGTACGAGGCCGGCGACCGCGGAGGCCAGGGCAATAACGAGCGGGGCGAGACGAAGCGACACGAGGCGGGGCATGGTGCGGGGATGTCCTTGTAGGCGAGCAACGCCGACGCGGCGTCTTCAGCGATTCTTACGGCTGCGTTAGCCGAGCGCTCTGGTTTAATCTTCGGCGTCGTCAGTTTTTCTAACAAAGCCCGCCATGCGCCGCCACATCCCCAGCACCCGCGCGCTGCTGATCTTCGACGCCGTGGCCCGCCACCATGGCGTGGGCAAGGCCGCGGAGGAGCTGTGCCTCACTCACAGCGCGGTGAGCCAGCAGCTGCGGCTGCTGGAGACGCAGATCGGCGTGCGGCTGGTGCAGCGCACGGCGCGCGGCACCGAGCTCACCGAAGCCGGGCGGCGCTACCACGGGCAGATTTCAGGCGACCTGCTGCGGTTGCAGAACCACACGCTCGAAGCCATGGCACAGCGCACCGACGGCCTGCGCCTGCTGGTAGGTGCGGTGCCGGTGCTGGCCGAGGGCTGGCTGACGCCGCGGCTGCCGGAATTCATCGCGCGGCACCCGGGCTGCAGCCTGCATCTACAGGTGTTCCCGACGCACCTCTACATGGAAGACATGTCCTTCGACGTGGGCGTGCAGTACGACGATGCGGTGTGGCCCGGCGCGAATGCGCTGCCGTTGATGGGCGAGTCCTGCGTGGTGGTGTGCTCGCCACAGGCAAAGGGGCGAGCGGCCATGGCGCGGGGCGATTTCCGCGCAGCGTCGCTGCTGCAACTGCGCACGCGTGTGGGTGCCTGGGAAGAGTGGTTTGAGCAGACGGCACATGCGCAGCGGCCCGAAAACCTGGTGACGGGGCACCGCTTCGACCTGTTCTCGTCGCTGGTCGCGGCAGTGCGTGCCGACCTGGGCGTGGGGCTGGTGCCCGAGTACTTCGTCGAGCGCGAGTTGCGTTCGGGCGAGCTGGTGCTGGCCTGCCCGCATCGGGCGCCGTCGAGCCGGGGCTACAGCGTGTTCGTGGCGCCGAGCCGCACGGACGATCCGTTGGTCAGCGCTTTCGTGGCATGGCTGTGCGCGGCGGCCGCACTGCCAGAAACTTTGCCTGCCTAGGCGCGGCGGAAGAGAAGCACCGAGTTCGTGCCGCCGAAGGCGAACGAGTTGCTGATGGCGGCTTCGAGCGACGGCACCGCCGTGTCGTCCTGCGTCACCAGGTTCAGCCTGCAGTCCGCATCGATCTCGCGGCAGTTGGCGTTGGGCGGCAGTTGCCGCTGGTGCAGCGCCAGCACGGTGATGAGCGCTTCGAGCGCGCCCGCCGCGCCCAGCAGGTGGCCATGCAGTGCCTTGGTCGAACTCACGCGCAGCGTGTCGAGCTCGTCGCCCCACACATCGGCCAGCGCATTGCGCTCGACCACGTCGCCGATGCGCGTGGCCGTGCCGTGGGCGTTGCAATAGCCCACGTCGCGCGGCTGCAGGCCGGCCTGGCGCAGGGCGGTGCGCAGCGCTCGGGCCTGGCCCGGTGCATCGGGCTTGGTGAGGTGGGTGGCGTCGCTGCTCAGGCCCCAGCCGGCCAGCGTGGCGTAGCTGCGGGCGCCGCGTGCGCGTGCCCGCTCGGCGGATTCGAGGATCAGGAATGCCGCGCCTTCGCCGAGCGCAAAGCCGCTGCGGTCGGTTGCGAAGGGCCGCACCGCGCCGGCCGCTTCGCCGGACTGGAAGGTAGCCAGCGTCTGCATGGCCTGCCAGGCCACGATCACGCCAGGCACGATCAGCGCTTCGCTGCCGCCGGCAATGGCGATGTCGACCTCGCCGCGCTGCACGGCCTTGGCCGCTTCGGCAATCGCGGCCGAAGAAGAAGCGCAGGCGACCGAGTAGGTGAGCACCGGGCCCTGAACACCCTGGCGCATTGCCACATGGGCGGCTGGCGCGTTGGGCATGAAGGCGGGAATGGTGAGCGGCGACACGCGGCCGTTGCCGCGGTAGGCCGCTTCGAGCGCCGCCGCGCCACCCATGCCGCAGCCGGCAAAGACGCCCACGCGCTCCGGGTCGGCGTCGGCAACGGCCAGACCCGCGTCGCGCATCGCCATGTCGGCGGCGGCCACGGCCAGCTGGCTCACGCGGTCGACACCCGCCAGCTGCAGCTTGGTGAACCAGCGGGTTTCATCGAAGGCCACGGTGGCTGCGGCGGCCGGCTTGGGCAGATCCGCAAAGATGGGCTGGATGGCCGATCGGCCCTGCAGCAGGGCCTGGAACAACGCGTCGGGCTCGCCGCCGTGCGGCGCCATGACGCCCAGTCCGGTGACTGCGACCTCGTGGTTCACGCGACTTTCGCGGCTCGTACCTTGTCGACCAGCAGCGCGAGTTCGGCCAGGGTGTCGATGCTCGCGTCCTCGTCGGGCATGGTGATGCCGAAGTGGTCTTCGATGGCGAACAGAAACTCGGCGAGGGCCAGCGAATCGAGTCCGCCGGTTTCCCGCATCGAGGCGTGGGGGTCGAGCTTCGACGGTTCGATGCCGTACTTCTCGTGGATCAGGTCCTGCAATTCCTTCAGCGAACTCATCGTGCAATGCCTGTCGTCATGTGCCGTTGATCGATTGCCACCGTGTGGTGGTTGCCATTGAATCGATCCCTTCCTCGTCGGCCAGTGGTGAGTGTGGTCAGTGATTGCAGATGATATCCGCTCCGACCCGAGGGGCATCCCCTCGCTAACGCGCCCCCGGGCGCCAGCGCAACGAGGGTAGTGCGAAGGCCATACCCAGCAGCGCGCCGGCCACCACGTCCAGCACCACGTGCTGCTTGACCGCCAGCGTCGAATAGGCGATGGCGGCGAACCAGGCCCAGTTCAGCACGCGCCACAGGGCCGGCGTGCGCGCCTCGCGCAGCACGTGTTCGACGCGGATGGCGGTGAAGATGGCCACGGCCACGTGCATCGAGGGGCAGGCGTTGCCCGCCGCGTCCACGCCCTGCAGCATCGCGAAACCGGGGTAGCCGGTGCCGTCGATGGCCATAGGGGGTATCTGGGTCGGCCAGAAGTAGAAGAGGCTCAGGCCGGTGATGCACAGCCCGCCGATCCACAGCCCGTAGACCACCAGTTCTCGGAACGTGAGCTGCAGCCCCGGCGCGATGCCCACGTACACCCAGAGCGAGAGGTACGCGCCCAGCGTGTAGGGCTGGAACGGAATCAGGTGGTCCAGCGGCGTCAGCGGCATCACCGCCACCGGAAAGGCCGGGTTGCGCAGCAGGTGGAAGTAGCCGATGAAGAACAGCCACGTGAAGACGGTGGTGCCGACCGCCTTCAGCAGGAAATGGCGGCGCACGCGCAACCAGATCTCGGCGGTCCACGTGGGGGGCCGGGCGTCGGGCGCCATGTGCAGGGGGATCGGTGAGTGCATGGTGTTGTCGGTCGCCGATCTTGCCAGAGCACCATGAAGCATCCCCCGCGATGCCCCGCTGCATCAGGGGGTGGTGGGCCGCTTGCGGTGCTGGAACGAAGTGGGTGAGCGGCCCGTGGCGGCCTTGAACATCGCACAGAACGCGCTGTCGGTGGCATAGCCGCTGGCGGCCGCCACCTGGCTCACGGCCATGCCGCGCGCCAGCAGCGGCAGCGCATGTGCCATCACGGCTTGCTGGCGCCACTGCTGCCAGCTCATGCCGAGCTGGTCGCGGAACAGGCGCGCCACCGTGCGCTCGCTGGCGCCGATGGTGGCGGCGCGCTCGGCCAGCGTGGCGCGGTCGGCCGGGTTTCGCAGCAGCGCCTCGCACAGCTGGCGCAGGCGCTTGTCGGTGGGCAGCGGCACATCGATGCGGATCTGCGTGGCGCGCTCCACCTCGTCGACCAGCAGCGGCGCGATCATGCGTTCGCGCTGCGGTGCGTGCGGATCGGTCGGCGGCAGGCCATCGGGCGTGGTGTCGAGAGCCAGCATCAGCGCGCGCAGCAGCGGGCTGATTTCCAGCACTTCGCACTTTTCCCAGGTGGGCGCGATCCAGGCGTGCAGGTAGACGGTACGCAGTTCGGCGTCTTCGATCAGCGTGATGCTGTGCGGCATGTTGGCCGGCACCCAGAGCGCGCGCGAGGGCGGCACGATGTAGCTGCCGTCCTGCGTGCTCAGGCGGATCACGCCGCGTGTGGAAAAAGTGAGCTGCGGCCACGGGTGCTCGTGCAGTTCGACCAGCGTGTCCGCGCTCAGGAAATGCTCCTTGGCGCGCAGCGGACGCACCGCGTCGGGGGCGTAGAGGTGCGGCGTGAGAGAGGCAACGCTGGTGATCGGGGCGGGGAGCGCGCCGCGCGGCCTGGCGGGCGCGGCGCTCCTGGAGGTGGGTGAGGCGGCGCTTGGCATAGTTTCGACAAATGTTGTCGCTGTATCGCCATTCTGCCGCGTCCCCGGCGCATAGCATCGATGCCTGCCCCGTTTTTTTGTAGCAATCCATGTCTTCCACTTCGTCCGCGAGCGCTGGTTCTCCTCCTCACAACAACACCTTGCGCACCGACGCCAAGCTGATCGGGCTGGTCGGCCTGGCCCATGCGGTCAGCCATTTCAGCCAGCTCATCCTGGCGCCGCTGTTCCCGTGGCTGAAGGACGCGTTCAACGTGAGCTATGTGGAGCTGGGCGCGGTGCTCACGGTGTTCTTCGTGGTCTCGTGCATCGTGCAGGCGGCCTCGGGCTTCATCGTCGACAAGCTGGGGCCGCGGCCGGTGCTGTTCGTCGGGCTCGGGGCGCTGGGGCTGGCGGCTTTCGGCTACGCCGCGGCGCAGAGCTACTGGATGCTGCTGTTGTGCGCGGTGGTCGGCGGCATCGGCAACGGCGTGTTCCATCCGGTGGACTACACGCTGTTCAACCGCAAGGTCGCGCCGACGCGGCTGGGCCATGCCTACAGCGTGCACGGCATCACCGGCAGCCTGGGCTGGGCGCTGGCGCCGGCCTTCGTGGTGCCGATCGCCATCGCCTTCTCGTGGCGCGTGGCACTGGCTTCGGCCGGCGTGGTGGCTCTCGTGGTGCTGCTGGTGCTGTGGGCGTATCGCAGCGTGCTGTCGCTCGACGCGGCGGCCGTGCACAAGGCCACGGGGCAGGGCGAGCCCGCGCCGGTTGGCGGCGAGTTCGACTTCCTGCGCATTCCGGCCGTGTGGATGTGCTTCGGTTTCTTCTTCTTCTATGCCGCGGTGATCAGCGTGGTGCAGACCTTCGCGCCGGTGGCCGCGGGACACCTGCATGCGGTGCCGGTGGCGCTGGTGGCGGTGTGCCTCACGGTCTACATGGTGGCGAGCGCCGCGGGGATGGTGGTGGGTGGCTTCCTGGCCTCCGATCCGACGCGCTGCGAGCGCATCGTGGGCGCGGGCTTCGGCATTGCGGCCGCGCTGGCGCTGGTGCTGGCGTTCGCGAGCTTTCCGCCGGTGGTGGTGCCGGTGCTGTTCGGGGCCATGGGTTTCGTCTCGGGTGTCGCCGGGCCGTCGCGCGACCTGCTGGTGAAGAAGTCGACGCCGCCCAATGCGACCGGGCGCGTCTACGGCGTGGTGTATGCCGGGCTCGACATCGGACAGGCCCTGGCGCCGCTGGTGTTCGGGCGGCTGATGGACCATGGGCAGTACACGAGCGTGATCGTGGGGCTGGCGCTGGTGCAGGGTGTCCTGATCGCCAGCGCGTTCAACGTGCGCCGTGTGCGGCGCACGGCGCTGGTGCCTGCCTCGGCCTGAGTCCCTTCTTTTTGATCGAAGTGCGGTCGATATCATCGGCCGCATGCAAGCCTTGTATGTCTATGTGATCGCCGGTGCTGTACTGGCGGGTTTCGTGCAGGGCCTGTCGGGCTTTGCGTTCGGGCTGGTAGCCATGTCAGTCTGGGCGTGGACACTGGAGCCGCAACTCGCGGCGGTGCTTGCTCTCTTTGGCGCGTTGACGGGGCAGGTGATCGCGGCGGTCACGGTGCGGCGGTCTTTCGACAAGAGTGTTCTCTGGCCCTTTGTGCTCGGTGGGCTGGTCGGGGTGCCGTTCGGTGTCTGGCTGCTGCCGCACCTCGATCTTGTCGTCTTCAAGCTGTGTCTTGGCGTGCTGCTGGTGCTGTGGTGCCCGGCGATGCTGATGTCGCAGCATCTGCCGAAGGTTTCGTTCGGTGGGCGTTGGGCTGATGGCGTGGTGGGTGCCATGGGTGGCGCGATGGCGGGCATCGGCGGGTTCTCGGGGACTCTTCCTACGCTCTGGTGCACCTTGCGCGGTTTTCAGCGTGATACGCAGCGGGCTGTGATCCAGAACTTCAATCTTTCGATGTTGATGGTGGCGTTTGCCATTCATGTTTTCAGCGGGAGCATCGGGCGAGCTGTGGTGCCTCTGCTGGGGCTCGTTGCGCTGGCTGTTGCTGTGCCTGTGTTGCTGGGGGCTCGGCTTTATATCGGGATCAGTGAGGTGGCGTTTCGGAAGCTGGTGTTGGGGTTGTTGACTGCTTCTGGGGTGGCTTTGTTGGCTTCTGCAGTGCCTGCTTTGTTGCGGCGCTGAAGTTCTTTTTGAGTGGTGATGAGGGGTTGTTTCCCGGGGCCGGGACTCGCCCCGGCGGGCGACCTACTTTTCTTTGCTTCGCCAAAGAAAAGTAGGCAAAAGAAAGGCGACCCCACTGTCTGCGACCCCTTCGCTGTGCGAAGGGGCAACCTGCGGTGCTCGCGTTTCGCGGGGTCTCGCCCAAACTCGCTTCGCTCAGACAAGGGCGAGCCCTGATCCGCGAAACGCTGCGCTCCTCGGCGCAGCCAGAGGGGAGGGGAGACGGAACGGGCCTTTGCTTCGCTCGGCTTGGTAGCGGCTGTTCAGAGGCCGAGCGCAGCTATGGCCTGTTGGGCTCCCCCAATCCCTTCTGGCTGCGTCGAGCACCGCAGGTTGCCCGTAGCGAAGCGAAGGGACGCAGACAGCAGGGTCGCCTTTTCTTTGCTTACTTTCTTTTGGCGACGCAAAAGAAAGTGAGTCGGCCGCCGGGCCGAGACCCGGCCCCGGAACGCACTAAACCAGCAAGGCTTCACCGAGGCAGCGCCAAGGCAAACGGCAAACTAACAACCCCCAGCAAGGTAGACAACGTCACCAACCCCGCCACATAAGGCCCGTTGTACCCCATCCGAGCAGCCAGCACATAAGCACTGGAAGCCGTAGGCACAGCAGAAAAAGCCATCAACACGGCAGCATGCGTCGCATCCAGCCGCAACCAAAGCGCCAACCCCCATGCGACCAGCGGCAAGAACAGATGCCGTATCGCCAGTACCGAAACAGCCAGCACCTTCCCCGCCCCCAGCGTGGAGAACTTCATCCCAGCCCCCGCAGCGAGCAACCCCAACGCCAGCGACGCAGCCCCGATACGCGTCAACGTAGGCGTCGCCCAGGCAGGCACAGCCAAGCCCAGCACATTCGCCAGCAGCCCTGCCACCGTCGCGACGATCAGCGGGTTGCGCACCAGTTGCCGCACGAACCCGGTCTGCGCATGCCGCGTCATCGGCCACACGGCCGCGATGTTGAAGATGGGCACGCACACGCCGATCAGCACCGCGATCAGCAGCAGGCCCTCGGCCCCGGCCAGCCGCTCCGCCAACGCCAAGCAGATGAAAGAGTTGAAGCGGAACGCGACCTGCGCACTGGCCGCGTGGTCGCGCCGGTCGATGTGCGTGCGCAGGCCCGGAATGAAGGGCAGGGCATAGGCCATCGCGATGCCGCAGGCACCGACGCCGACGCCCGCCGTGAGCAGGCTCGATGTCGCACCGAAGTCGAGCGGGCTGCGCACGATCGAATGGAACAGCAGTACGGGAAAAAGAAAGTAGTAAACGAGGCTCTCGACCTGATCCCACACGCGGCGGTCGAGCGCGGTGTAGCGGCACAGGAGCCAGCCGATGGCGATGAGGGAGAAGTCGGGGAAAAGCAGCTGAGCGTAATTCACCGCTTCGAGGATAAACCCGCTTGACCATGGGTAATCCACAGCACGGAGAGCGCTCCTGAACCGCTAGCATCCGGGCTTCGTTTTTCGACATCATTCATTCAAATACCAAGGAGTTTTCGATGCAACGTCGTCAATGGAGCGCGCTGGTGGGAGGCGCCGCACTGGTCGCCATCGCGGGTCAGAGCTTTGCGCAGGGGTACCCCAACAAGCCCGTCGAGTTGAGCGTGCCCTTTGCACCGGGCGGCACGACTGACATCGTGGCGCGCGTGATCTCCGATCCGCTGGGCAAGGTGCTGGGCCAGCCCGTGGTGGTGATCAACCGCGCCGGCGGCGGCGGCATCGTGGGCGCGGCCGAAACGGCACGCGCCACGCCCGACGGCTACAAGCTCGGCATTGCCACCGTGTCGAGCACGGCGGCCAACCCGGCCATCAACCCGAAGACGCCGTACGACCCGATCAACGACTTCACGCCGATCATCAACATCGCGGCCACGCCGAACATCATTGCGGTCAACCCGAGCTTCCCGGCCAAGAACTACGCCGAGTTCGTGGCCGAGCTGAAGAAGAACCCCGGCAAGTATTCGTACGCCTCGTCGGGCACGGGCGGCATCGGCCACCTGCTGATGGAGCTCTACAAGAGCCTGACCAACACCTTCGTCACGCACATCCCCTACCGCGGCGCGGGCCCGGCGCTGAACGACGTGGTGGCCGGCCAGGTGCCGATCATGTTCGACAACATTCCCTCGGCCATGCCCTTCATCACCAGTGGCCGGCTGATCCCCATCGTGGTGTCGGCGCCGCAGCGCCTGGCCGCGCTGCCCAACGTGCCGACCTTCAAGGAAGTGGGCCTGGAGCCGGTGAACCGCATGGCCTACTACGGCATCCTCGGCCCCAAGGGCCTGCCGAAGGAAGTAGTCGAAAAGATCAGCGCGGGCGTGAAGAAGGCCGTGGAAGAACCGGCAGTGCGCAAGCGCATCGAGGACACGGGCTCGCTGATCGTGGCCAACTCGCCCGAGCAGTTCGCTGCGCAGATCAAGGCCGAGTACGAGGTCTACAAGCAGGTCGTGAAGAAGCAGAACCTGAAGCTCGACTGATAACTCTTCTTCGCACGAAAGAAAGCCGCCCGCATGCCGGGCGGCTTTTTCTTTTGTTATCTTGCAAGGCATGACCGAGGCAGCCACGCAGACACCCGACATCGACGACTTCATCGACGCTCTCTGGCTCGAAGACGGGCTGTCGAAGAACACGCTGGCCGCCTACCGCCGCGACCTCGCGCTGTTTGCGCAGTGGCTGCACGCGCAGCGCAGCGGCGCCGGGCTCGATGCCGCGAAGGAGTCCGACCTGCAGGCCTACATGGGCGCGCGCCTGTCCACCAAGGGCAAGGCCACTTCGGCCAACCGCCGCCTCACCGTGTTCAAGCGCTACTACCGCTGGGCGCTGCGCGAACGCCGTGTCGTGGCCGACCCGAGCATCCGGCTCGCGCCCGCGCGGCAGATGCCGCGCGCCATCAAGACGCTGTCGGAAAAGCAGGTCGACGACTTGCTGGCCGCGCCCGACGTCGAGTCGCCGCTCGGCCTGCGCGACCGCGCGATGCTGGAGCTGATGTATGCGAGCGGCCTGCGCGTGAGCGAGCTGGTGGCGCTCAAGGCCATCGACATGAGCCTGAACGACGGTGTGCTGCGCGTGCTGGGCAAGGGCAACAAGGAGCGGCTCGTGCCCTTCGGCGGCGAAGCGCGGCGCTGGATCGAGCGCTACCTGGAGGAGTCGCGACCCGCCATCCTCGATGGGCAGCAGACGCCCGACCTGTTCGTGACCGCACGCGGTGCGGGCATGACGCGCGTGATGTTCTGGATCATCGTGAAGAAGCACGCCACCGCGGCCGGCATCCACGTGCCGCTGTCGCCGCACACGCTGCGCCATGCCTTCGCCACGCACCTGCTGAACCACGGGGTCGACCTGCGCGCGGTGCAGCTGCTGCTGGGGCATGCCGACATCTCGACGACGACGATCTACACGCATGTGGCGCGCGAGCGCCTGAAGCAGCTGCATGCGCAGCACCATCCGCGTGGATGAAGGCGGACAATGAGAAGCGACGCAACCCTCGCAGACGAACGACAGACACCATGAATTTCCTTGCTTCCTCGAAGCCCTCGCACCGCATGGCGACCCGCCTTCTTGCCGCCGCCGCGCTGTGCGCCGCTTCCGGCGCGCACGCGCAGGCCGTGCCCAAGACGGTTCGGCTCATCGTCGCCTATCCGGCGGGCGGCGTCAGTGACGTGGTCGCGCGCGCACTGGGTGACCGGCTCGCCGCGCAGATGGGCATCACGGTGATCGTGGACAACCGCGCCGGCGCGAGCGGTGCCATCGGCATGGACGCTGTCGCCAAGGCCGCGCCCGACGGCGCAACGCTGGGCTTCTCGGCCATCAGCCCGCTGGTGCTGAGCCCGCACCTGGGCAAGCTGCCCTTCGACCCGCTGAAAGACGTGGCACCGGTGGCGAGCGTGATGTATTCGCCGGTGCTGCTGATTGCCACGCCGGCCAGCAAGGCGAAGGATTTCCGCGCGCTGATCGACGACGCCAAGGCGCATCCGGGTGCGGTGCGCTGGGCCACGTCGGGGCCGGCTTCGCTCGGGCACATCGTGCTGGAGCAGCTGCGTGCGGCGGTGGGCGTCGACATCACGCACGTGCCCTACAAGGGCGGCGGCCAGCAGCTCAACGATGCGATCGGCGGGCAGTTCGAGATCCTGTCGACCAACGCGAGCCCGACGCTGTCGTCGCACATCCAGTCGGGCAAGCTGCGTCCGCTGGCGGTGGGCGCGCCCGCGCGCCTCGAGAGCCTGCCCCAGGTGCCCACGCTGGGCGAGCTGGGCTACAAGGCGGCCAACATCAATTCACTGTTCGGCGTGTTCGCGCCCGCAGCCACGCCGAGCGCTCTGGTTGCGAAGTACAACGCCGAGATCAACAAGGCGCTGGCCAGCCCCGAGCTGCGCGCCAAGCTCACGGCCACCGACAACGTGCCGACCGGTGGCAACGCGGCCGCGTTTGCGAAAGAGATCGCCAGCGAGTTCGAAAGCAACGGCCGCATCGTGAAGGCCGCGGGCATCAAGGCCGACTGACGCCTGAATGACACCTCGGCTTGTGGTTTGATTTTCCCTACCTTATAGTAGGTAGATGACCAGCGCCACAGCCCTTGCCACCGGCAGCACCCGCGAGCAGATCCTCGCGGTGGCGCGCGGGTTCATCGAAACGCGCTCCTACCTGGGCTTCAGCTTCCAGGACGTGGCCGACGCGGTCGGCGTGCGCAAGGCCAGCCTGTACCACCACTTCCCGACCAAGGAGGCGCTGGGCGTCGCGGTGATCCGCGCGGCCACGCAGGGCTTCAAGGACTGGGACGCCGCCCGGGCGCGCGAGCCGAAGGACGCGCTCGAATCGTATTTCCGCATGTACCGCAACACGCTGAGGGCTGGCTCGGGTATGTGTCCCGCCGGGGCGCTGGCGCCCGGCTGGGGCGTCATCAACGACGAATTGCGCCAGGCCGTGCAGGAGTTGCGCAATACGCAGGTGACCTGGCTCACCGGTGTGCTCGGCGCGCTGATGCCGGCGCGGAAGAAGGGCACTTCAGTCGCTTCGCTGGCCGCCTATGTGTTTTCGGTCTGCCAAGGCGCGCTGCTGTCGGCGCGCATGACAGGGCGCGTGGACGACTTCGACGAAGCCGTCGCGCAACTCAGGAGTTCTCTGCCCGGCTGACCGCCAGGCCTGATGCAGGTACGTTTCGGCGTGCCTATTTTTTGACCTCGTAGCCTACCGATTGGATGGTAGACAAACCTGTTGGAGCACACCCATGAAAGCCGTCATTTCCGCCTACGCCCGTTCCCCCTTCCACTTCTCGAAGAAAGGCGCGCTTGCCGAAGTGCGGCCCGACACGCTCGCTGCGGGCGTAGTGCGTGGCCTGCTGCAGCGCACCGACCTCGACCCTGCGCTGCTCGAAGACGTCATCCTGGGTTGCGCGTACCCCGAAGCCTCGCAGGGCAACAACCTCGCGCGCATCGTCGGGCTGCTGGCCGGCCTGCCGCATGAGGTGGGCGGCATGACGGTGAACCGCTTCTGCGGCTCGTCGATGCAGGCCGTGCACATCGCCGCCGCGCAGATCGAGGCGGGCATGGGCGACGCCTTCCTGTGCGTCGGCGTGGAGTCGATGACGATGGTGCCGCAGGGCGGCTTCAACTTCTCGCCGAACCCCGAGCTGAAGGAGAACACCGACGCCTACATCTCGATGGGCGAGACGGCCGAGAACGTGGCGCAGCGCTGGAACGTGAGCCGCGCCGACCAGGAGGCCTTTGCGGTCGAGTCGCACCGCAAGGCGGCCGAGGCGCGCACGCAGGGGCGCCTGGCAGGCGAGATCGTGCCCGTGCGCCTGGCATCGGGCGACATCGTCGATGCCGACGGCTGCATCCGGCCCACGACTTCGGCCGAGGCACTGGCGAACCTCAAGCCCGCATTTCGCCCCGATGGTGTCGTGACGGCCGGCACCTCGTCGCCGCTGACCGACGGCGCGGCCGTGGTGCTCGTTACCAGCGATGCCTTCGCTGCCAAGCACGGCCTGCAGGCGCTGGCGCGCATCAGGTCGTTCGCGACCGTGGGCGTCGACCCGGCGATTATGGGCATCGGCCCGATTCCCGCGACCCGCAAGGCGCTGGCGCGCGCCGGCCTGAGCGCGGCCGACCTTGATGTGATCGAGATCAACGAGGCCTTCTCCTCGCAAGCGCTGGCTTGCATCCGCGACCTCGGGCTCGACCCGGCGAAGATCAACCTCGATGGCGGCGGGCTTTCGATCGGCCATCCGCTGGGCGCGACGGGTGCGCGTATCACCGGCAAGGCTGCATCGCTGTTGGCGCGCGAGAAGGGCCGCTATGCGCTGGCCACGCAATGCATCGGGGGCGGGCAGGGCATTGCGACGATTCTCGAGCGGGTCTGAACGCCTGAGAATGCGGGCAGGAAGCACAAGGAGACCCGATGACTGCAAGCACTGAGGCCGGCGCGAAGCGCAAGCTGTATCTCGAAGACCTGGCGGTCGGCGACCGCTTCACCAGCGGCGAGCACGCGCTGGATGTGGCGCAGATCAAGGCCTTCGCGCAGCAGTTCGATCCGCAGCCTTTCCACACCGACGAAGAGGCCGCCAAAGCCACCTTCTTTGGCGGCCTTGCCGCGAGCGGCTGGCACACGGCCGCGCTCACGATGAAGCTGCTGGTCGACAGCGGCATCCCCCTGGCCGATGGCATCATCGGTTCGGGCGGCGAACTCCAATGGCCCAGGCCGACGCGCCCCGGCGACGTGCTGCACGTGGTGAGCGAGGTGGTCGAGATCATGCCCTCGCGCTCCAAGCCCGGCCGCGCGATGGTGACGATGCACTGCCAGACGCTCAACCAGCGCGGCGAAGTGCTTCAATCCTTCACGCCGAAGCTGGTGGTGCACAGCAGGCCAGCATCGGCCTGAGTTCAGACCACGCGCAGGCCCAGTTCCTCGACCAGCGAGGCGGCCTGCCGGTGTGAGATGGTGGCGCCCTTGAACTGGGCCGCGTTCGCGAGCCGCAGCCCGCCGAGATCGACCTCGCGCAAGTCCGCGCCTTCGAAGCGCGCAAGCTTCAGGTGCGCGTTGCGCAGGCTGCCACCCTCGAACACGGCCTCGCGGAAATCGCAGCCCGACAGGTCGGCCTCGGAGAAGTCGAGTTGTTCGAGCTTCTGCTTGCGGAACGACATGCCGCGCAGGTGCGCATCCACCAGCAGCGAATCCTTGAAGCCGATGCCCAGCGCTGAGACTTCACCGAAGTGCGCGCCCGTGAGCTTCACGCCGGTGAAGAACGCCGAAGCCAGCTTGGCGCGCGTCCATTGCGTGTTGTTCAGGTCGCAGTCCTGGAAGCGCGCGTTCGTCAGGTCTGCCAGGCCGAAGTCGGCCTGGCGTGCCCTGCATCCGGCCCAGCGCGTCTCCGACAGCAGCGCGCGGTCGAACGAGGTTTCGGCGAAGTTGCAGAGCGTGAACTGCGCACCGCGCAAGTCGAGTCGCGACAGGTCGGCTTCATCGAAATTGCAGCGCTCGAAATGCAGCGGCTCGGCGCCCTTGCGGTCTTGCAGGCAGGCCAGCAGGTCGGGGCGTGACCAGGCCTGGTCGGAAATCACGTTGCTCATTCGGGGCGGGAGTCGGTCAGCGCACGCAATTCTTCGGGGCTGAAGCCCGCCCGGCTGCGTGCCTCGAGGTTGAAAGGCGGCTTGTGGCGCGGTGCGTCATAGCGCGCCACAAGCGCGGGGTAGGTCGCCTCCGCATCGAGGCCCGCGCCATCGCACAGCCAGCGGTACCAGTGGTTGCCGATGGCCACGTGGCCCACTTCGTCGCGCAGGATGATGTCGAGGATCTCCACCGCGCGCAGCGCATCGGGCGTGTTCACGCGCTTGAGCTTGCCCTGGATGAGCGGCGTGGCGTCGAGGCCGCGTGCCTCCAGCGTGCGCGGCACCAGCGCCATGCGGGCGAGCACGTCGTCCTTCGTTTTCTCGCACATGTTCCACAGGCCGTCGTGGCCGGGGAAGTCGCCATATCGCCATCCCATGTCCTGCAGGTGCGTGTGCAGCAGGGTGAAGTGCAGAGCTTCTTCGTCGGCCACGCGCAGCCAGTCGCGGTAGTAGGCCTCGGGCATGCCGTCGTAGCGCCACACGGCGTCGAGCGCGAGGTTGATCGCGTTGAACTCGATGTGGCAGATCGAATGGATCAGCGCGGCACGGCCTTCGGTGGTGAAGGGCGAGCGCTTTTGCACGGCGGTAGCGGCCACGCGCAGCGGTCGTTCCGGGCGGCCCGGCACGCCAACATCGTCGCCGGCGGTGCGGATCGGGTCGGTTGCTATGGAATCGGTAGCGCCGGACAAAGATATGGCGCGCGTTGCAGCCACCTTTTCGTCGGGGTCTGTCAGGCGTAGCGCGGCGAGCGCGCTCAATCGGGGGTGCATCCCTACAATTCTAGTTTTTGACCTTCCATGGACTGAAAGCAATGGCGCTCTACGAACTCGACGGCGTGGCCCCCCAGATGGGCGAAGGAGCATGGGTGGCCGACAGCGCTGAGGTCATGGGCAACGTCAAGCTGGCGGACAACGCCAACGTGTGGTTTGGCGCCGTGCTGCGCGGCGACACCGAGCTGCTGACCGTCGGGCGCAACAGCAACATCCAGGACCTGTCGGTGCTGCACGCCGACATCGGCTGCCCGCTGACCGTCGGCGACAACGTGACCATCGGCCACCAGGTGATGCTGCACGGCTGCACCATCGGCGACAACACGCTGATCGGCATCCAGGCCGTGGTCTTGAATAACGCGAGGATCGGCCGCAATTCGATCGTTGGCGCCGGCAGCGTCGTGACCGAGGGCAAGGAGTTTCCGGACAACTCGCTCATCATGGGCTCGCCGGCCAAGGTAGTGCGCACCCTCGACGACGCCGCGGCCGCCAAGCTGCGACAGGGCGCCGAGCACTATGTGTTGAACGCCCGTCGCTTCGCGAAGGGCCTGAAAAAGATCGCCTGACCGTCACGGTCGCAGGCACACAGAGAAAGAAGACGTTTTGAGCGAGCTGCACAAATTCCTGTTCGATGGCCTGCCGGTGCGCGGCATGATCGTGCGCCTGACAGATGCGTGGCAGGAGATCCTTGCGCGGCGCGCCTCCAACACCGCCACCGGCGCCTATCCGCCGCCCGTGGCCGAATTGCTCGGCGAGATGACGGCTGCGGCCACGCTGATGCAGGCCAACATCAAGTTCAACGGCGCGCTGATCCTGCAGATCTTCGGCGACGGTCCCGTGAAGGTCGCGGTGGCCGAGGCCAAGCCCGACCTGAGCCTGCGCGCCACCGCCAAGGTGATCGGCGACCTGCCGGCTGATGCGCGCCTGCCCGACATGGTCAACGTGAACAACAAGGGCCGCTGCGCCATCACGCTCGACCCCAAGGACAAGCTGCCGGGCGCCACCCCCTACCAGGGCGTGGTGCCGCTCTTTGGCGACGAGGGCGAGAAGCTCGGCAAGCTCAGCGACGTGCTGCAGCACTACATGCTGCAGAGCGAGCAGCTCGACACCACGCTGGTGCTCGCGGCCGATGACAAGGTGGCTGCTGGCCTGTTGATCCAGCGCCTGCCTGTGAAGGGCGAGGGCAACCTCGAAGGCACCTCCGACAAGGATCACGACCAGGCCAACGAAGACCAGATCGGCCGCAACGAGGACTACAACCGCATCTCGATCCTCGCGTCGAGCCTGACGCGCGACGAGCTGCTGACGCTCGACATCGAGACCATCCTGCGCCGCCTGTTCTGGGAAGAAAAGCTGCTGCGCTTCGAGCCGCAGGCCGGCCTGCTGGGCCCGCACTTCGCGTGCACCTGCGGCCGCGAGCGCGTGGCGCAGATGATTCGCGGGCTGGGCGTGGAGGAGGCCGAGAGCATCCTCGCCGAGCGCGGCGACATCGAGGTGGGCTGCGACTTCTGCGGCAAGCAGTACCGCTTCGACGCGGTCGATGCGGCGCAGCTGTTCAAGCCGCTGGGCGACCAGATTCCGGGTAGTCCGGTCGTTCAGTAGTCCTGGGTGCCCGGGCTGGGCAGGCTCAGCGCGCGCCGTCGTCGAATTCGCTGAAAGCTATGTCGGGCGCGCTCGTGTTGTGCTTCGACGGCAGGCTGCGGCCGAAGCGCACTTGCGTGGCCTGCAGCGTCTTCACCTCGGGCAACGGCAGCACCTGCAGCGCCGCTTGAGGCGATGCCTGCCAGCGCACTTCGCTCACGTCGGCGTTGTCGGGCGTGACGTACATCGAGCGCAGCACAGCGAAGGGCTGTGCGCCCGCGGTGGGCTTCGACAGCGTCACGTCGAGCGCGGTGCGCGCGCGGCTGATTTCGTTCACGCGCACCGCGGCGCTGCCGCCGTCGGTGAAGCGCACGTTAATGGCCAGCGGCCGCGGCACGATGCGGATCGACGCGATGTTCACCACCGGCCGCGCGGCCGCCTCGACCGGGCCGAGCAGGAACGACGAGCCGTACACGCCATCGCCGAAGCGGGCTTCGGGCAGCGGCTTGATGCGCCAGTAGCCGTCGGACGGGTAGAGCACGATCGCTTCGAGCGCCTTGCCGTTTTCCTTCTTGAACACCTGCAGCAGGTGAAAGCCGCTGTCCTTGCGCTTGCCCACCTGCACGGGCACACGCTGCGGCCGCCAGAAGGTCGGCAGCGTCATGCCGACGATGCGCCACTGGGCGTTGTCCATCAGCACCACGGTGCGCTTGCGGAAGCGGTGCGCCGGGTCGGTCGGGTGCGCGCCGCCGTCGAAATTGCAGCCCGAGAAGTCGGGCTTGGTGACGTCGTTGCCGATCTTGTCGAGATAGTCAGGCTGCAGCGCCTCGATGCGCATGTGGCGGATGCCATCCCCGCGCAGGGTCAGCGAGACGTTGTCTTCCTCGGCGCAGGCGGTGGTGGTGGTGCCGTTCTCGACGGTGGCGGTAACGGGGGCTGCGGTGGCCTGGCCAGTGGCCAGCAGCAGGGCGGCCAGAACGCCGGGAAGAAGCGTGACGCGCGCGACGGTCGAAAGGGGCATCGGGTCTCCGGTAAGAAGTGAGGCGCGCCGCTACTCGCGGCGCGCGATCAGGTCGCTGAAGAGCTTATGTTCGCATTCCGGGTCGGAGCATTTCTCGCAAGGCCACGACCACGAGGCGGGCTTCGCGTCGGACTGGACGCGCGTACGCGGACGGCCTTCGCTGCCCGCGATGGAATTGATGGCGTTCCAGGCATTGGCAAGCCGTTCGCCGCCCGTGCCGTGCACCACGGCATACGAGAGCTTCGCGCCCGTGAGCGCGGCGCGCACCAGTGTGTCGGTCGGCTGGCGAGCATGCGGGCCGTCGCGCATGTCGTCGGCCACCCAGGGCAGGTCGAGCGCGGTGAGCAGCGTGATGGCATAGCGCCGTTGCGCGGCCAGGGCGCTTTCGTAGAGCGTGGTGTCGGCGAACAGCTGCTCGCTGTAGACGGCCGTCATGAGTGCGGTTGTGTCGGCCACCACCACGCCGGTGGCGGCCGCGGCATCGATACGGCGGGTCTGCTCGTCGGCGATGGCCTGCTGCTCGTCGGGGCGTGGCGTGCGGCCTTCGCGCTCGCACCATTCGCGCAGGTATTCGCCCACCAGCGTGGTCGGCGTGCCGCGGTCCTGCAGGCGCTGCGCGATGGCGCGGGCCAGCTCGGTCTTGCCAGTGCTCTCGGCGCCCACGAGTGCGATGACACAGCCGGTCGGCAGCACTGGCGTCATGCACGCACCGCCTGCGCGGGCATGCGCTGCCGCCACGCGATGTAGCCGGCCACGCTGAGCACGGCGAATACCGCGTACAGGCCCACGGTGAGCCACAGCCCCTTGTGGATGAACAGGCCCACGCTCACGACGTTCACGGCCAGCCAGATCAGCCAGTTCTCGATGAACTTGCGCCCGAGCAGGAACTGCCCGACCAGGCTCAGGCCGGTGGCGAAGCCATCCCACCAGGGCACGTCGGTGTCGGTGAAGCGGCGCAGGAAGAGGGCGACGGCCGGCCACGCCAGTGCGCAGGCAGCAAGTGTGAGCGCGATGCCGCGCGGCGAGAGCCGGGTGACATGCAAGGCGCTGCCGTCGGCGCGATGGCCACGCAGCCATTGCGACCAGCCCCATAGCGCGACGAAAGCGAAGAAGACCTGGAGCGAGGCGTCGCCGTAGATGCGCGCCTTGGCGAATACCGCCACGTAGAGCAGTGAACTGACGATGGCCAGCGGCCATCCCCAGTGAATCTCGCGCATGTTGCAGCCGACCATGGCGAGCGCCAGGAGCGAGGCCACGAGCTCGAGCCAGCTGACAGGAGAGCCCCAGAGCAGAAATGCAGGGGCCGAGAGAAGCTCGAGGATCAGGTTCTCCCCCGGAGGGCACCGTCGCAGTCTGTGCGTGGGACACCGCGGAACCGGCTTTGCCGGGCCGCTGGTGTCGCCCCCTGGAAGGGGGTTGGCGAAGCGACACGAAGTGCGCGAAGACTGGGGGTCATCCTAATGTGCGATCTGTACGAACACTTCGTTCGGCTTCACCATGCCGAGTTCCGCGCGTGCACGCTCCTCGACCATTTCTAGGCCGTCCTTGAGGTCGTTGACCTCGGAGGTCAGGCGCTCGTTGGTCAGCGCAGCCTTGGCGTTGGCTTCCTTCTGGTCGGCCAGCTTGGTGCGCAATTGCGTCACGTCGCGCACGCTGCCGCGCCCGTTCCACAGCTGCCACTGCAGGATGGCCAACAGGAGCAGCAGGACGATCGGTGGAACGAGGCGGGCGCGCATGCCGCGTGGCGTCCGGGCGTTACTTCAGGTTGTAGAACGCGCCGCGGCCGGGGTAGACGGCGATGTCGCCGAGGTCTTCTTCGATGCGCAGCAGCTGGTTGTACTTGGCGATGCGGTCCGAACGCGACAGCGAGCCGGTCTTGATCTGGCCGGCGTTGGTGCCCACGGCGATGTCGGCGATGGTGCTGTCTTCGGTTTCGCCCGAGCGGTGCGAAATGACGGCCGTGTAGCCCGCGCGCTTGGCCATCTCGATGGCAGCGAAGGTCTCGGTCAGCGTGCCGATCTGGTTGATCTTGATCAGGATCGAGTTGGCGATGCCCTTCTCGATGCCTTCCTGCAGGATCTTGGTGTTGGTGACGAACAGGTCGTCGCCCACCAGCTGCACGCGCTTGCCCAGGCGTTCGGTCAGGTGCTTCCAGCCGTCCCAGTCGCCTTCGTGCATGCCGTCTTCGATGCTGATGATCGGGTACTTGTCGACCCAGGTCGCGAGCATGTCGGTCCAGCTTTCGGCCGTGAGGGAGAGGTTTTCGCCCGACAGCACGTACTTGCCGTCCTTGTAGAACTCGCTGGCCGCGCAATCGAGGCCCAGGGCGATCTGCTCGCCGGCGGTGTAGCCGGCCTTGTCGATGGCTTCGAGGATCAGCTGGATGGCCGCTTCGTGGCTCTCGACGCTGGGGGCGAAGCCGCCTTCGTCGCCAACCGCCGTGCTGATGCCGCGGTCGCCCAGGATCTTCTTCAGTGCATGGAACACTTCGGCGCCATAGCGCACGGCCTCGCGGAAGCTCTTGGCGCCCACGGGGATGATCATGAATTCCTGCAGGTCGAGGCTGTTGTTGGCGTGCGCGCCGCCGTTGATGACGTTCATCATCGGCACCGGCATCTGCATGCCGCCCATGCCGCCGAAGTAGCGGTACAGCGGCAGGCCCGACTCTTCGGCTGCTGCGCGGGCCACGGCCATCGAGACGGCGAGGGTGGCGTTGGCGCCCAGGCGGCCCTTGTTGTCGGTGCCGTCGAGGTCGATCATCGTGCGATCGAGGAAGGCCTGTTCGCTGGCGTCGAGGCCGAGCACGGCTTCCGAGATCTCGGTGTTGATGTTCTCCACGGCCTTGAGCACGCCCTTGCCGAGATAGCGGCTCTTGTCGCCGTCGCGCAGCTCGATGGCTTCGCGCGAACCGGTCGATGCGCCCGAAGGCACGGCCGCGCGGCCCATGGTGCCCGATTCGAGCAGCACGTCGCATTCGACGGTGGGGTTGCCTCGGCTGTCGAGAATTTCGCGGCCGACGATGTCAACGATTGCACTCATCTTTTGTCTTTCTCTTTCTGGTCTCTTTGGCGGATGAACAAATTGGGATCAGAGGCCTTCGACGGCGATCATGTTCATGATTGCCGCGCCGGCACGCGCTTCGCGTGCCTTGAGGTACTCGGGTGTCTCGTAGAAGGCCTTGGCCTTCTCGAAGCTGGCGAACTTGAGGATGACGATGCGCGTGGGCTTCCAGTCGCCTTCGAGCGGTTGAATCTGGCCGCCCCGCACGCACACTTCGGCGCCGTGCGCCTGCATGGCGACGGTCGACCACTTCTTGTATTCCTCGTACTGCGTCGGGTTGGTCACCTCGACGTGGGCGATGACGTAGCCGCTGCTCATTCGAATACCTCCGTGCTCCGCACTGCGGCGCGAGCTTGCTTGGGGCGGCCCGGCGCGGCGCTCATGCGACCGCCTTCAGTGTCTTGTTGGTGCTGCCGGCGCCCTTGTCCTTGTGCTCGAGCGCAGCCTTGATGAAGGCGTTGAACAGCGGGTGGCCGCCCCACGGGGTCGACTTGAACTCGGGGTGGAACTGCACGCCGATGAACCACGGGTGCACGTCCTGCGGCAGCTCGACGATCTCGGTCAGGTGCTCGCGCTGCGTGAGCGCGGAGATCACGAGGCCGGCGTTGCGCAGCTCGTCGAGGTAGTTCACGTTGGCTTCGTAGCGGTGGCGGTGGCGCTCCGTGACCACGTCGCCGTAGATGCTGTGCGCCAGCGTGCCGGGAGCCACGTCGGAGCTTTGCGCGCCCAGGCGCATCGTGCCGCCGAGGTCGGACTTCTCGTCGCGCGTCTTCACCGTGCCGTCGCGGTCCTTCCACTCGGTGATCAGCGCGATCACGGGGGTAGGCGTCTCGGGGTCGAACTCGGTGCTGTTGGCGTTCTTCAGGCCGGCCACGTGGCGGGCGTATTCGATGGTGGCGACCTGCATGCCCAGGCAGATGCCGAGGTAGGGCACCTTGCCTTCGCGGGCGAAGCGGGCAGCCGAGATCTTGCCCTCGACGCCGCGCTGGCCGAAGCCGCCGGGCACCAGGATGGCGTCGTACTTGGCCAGGCGCGACACGTCTTGTGCCGAGATGGTCTCGGAGTCGATGTAGTCGATCTTCACGCGGGCATGGTTCTTCATGCCGGCGTGGCGCAGTGCTTCGTTCAGCGACTTGTAGCTGTCCGACAGGTCGACGTACTTGCCGACCATGGCAATCGACACTTCCTTTTGCGGATGCTCGACTTCGTACACCAGATCGTCCCAGCGCTGCAGCTTGGCGGGCGGGGTGTTGATGCGCAGCTTGTCGCAGATCAGGCCGTCCAGGCCCTGTTCGTGCAGCATGCGGGGCACCTTGTAGATGGTGTCCACGTCCCACATCGAGATGACGCCCCATTCGGGCACGTTCGAGAACAGCGAGATTTTGGCGCGCTCGTCGTCGGGAATCGGGCGGTCGGCGCGGCACAGCAGGGCGTCGGCCTGGATGCCGATGGCGCGCAGTTCCTTGGCGGTGTGCTGCGTGGGCTTGGTCTTGAGCTCGCCGGCGGCGGCGATCCAGGGCACGTAGCTCAGGTGCACGAAGGCCGAGTTGTTCGGGCCCATGCGCAGACTCATCTGGCGCACGGCTTCGAGGAAGGGCAGCGACTCGATGTCGCCCACGGTGCCGCCGATTTCGACGATGGCCACGTCCACCTCGTGCGCCGTGCCGATGCCGGCGCCGCGCTTGATGTATTCCTGGATTTCGTTGGTGATGTGCGGAATCACCTGCACCGTCTTGCCGAGGTAGTCGCCGCGGCGCTCTTTTTCGAGCACGGTCTTGTAGATCTGGCCAGTCGTGAAGTTGTTGGCCTTGCGCATCCGCGTGTTGATGAAGCGCTCGTAGTGGCCGAGGTCGAGGTCGGTCTCGGCGCCGTCATCGGTGACGAACACTTCACCATGCTGGAAGGGCGACATCGTGCCGGGGTCGACATTGATGTACGGATCGAGCTTGATGAGGGTGACTTGGAGGCCGCGCGATTCGAGGATCGCGGCGAGCGAGGCGGAGGCGATTCCCTTGCCAAGGGAAGAAACGACACCACCGGTGACGAAGACAAATTTGGTCATGCCAGTTCCGGACCATAGATCCGGGCAGTGGGAAATTGCGATTATAGGTGTGCCCTTCGCGACACCTTTCGCCAAGGGCTTGTTGCCGCTTGTTCGATGGCATGTGAGCAACAATACGCCCCATGCAAGATCTCGCCGGCAAACACATCGTCCTGGGCCTCACAGGGGGCATCGCCTGCTACAAGTCGGCCGAGCTGTGCCGCCTGTTCGTCAAGGCGGGCGCGACCGTCCAGGTCGTCATGACCGAGGCGGCGGAGCAGTTCATCACTCCCGTGACCATGCAGGCGCTCTCCGGGCGCACCGTCTACACCTCGCAGTGGGACACGCGTGAGCCCAACAACATGCCGCACATCAACCTGAGCCGCGAGGCCGATGCGATCGTGCTGGCGCCCTGCAGCGCAGACTTCATCGCGCGGCTGGTGCAGGGCCGCTCCGACGACCTTCTGAGCCTGATGTGCCTGGCCCGCCCCATGGACCGCGTCCCGCTGCTGATCGCGCCGGCCATGAACCGCGAGATGTGGGTCCATCCCGCCACGCAGCGCAACCTGATGCAGGTGTCGGCCGATGGCGCGACCGTGCTGGGCGTGGGCAATGGCTGGCAGGCCTGCGGCGAAACCGGCGACGGCCGCATGCTGGAGCCGGCGCAGCTGCTCGAGGACATCACCGCCTTCTTCAGCCCCAAGCTGTTGGCGGGGCAGAAGGTGCTGGTCACGGCCGGCCCGACCTTCGAGGCGCTGGACCCGATCCGCGGCATCACCAACCATTCGTCCGGCAAGATGGGCTTTGCCATTGCCCGTGCGGCCCGCGAGGCGGGCGCCGAGGTCACGCTGGTGGCCGGCCCGGTGCACCTGCCGACCCCGCGCGGCGTGACGCGCGTCGACGTGCTGTCGGCGCAAGACATGCTCGAAGCGACCACCCGTGCTGCGCAGTCTGCTAGCATTTTTGTAGCTACAGCCGCCGTGGCCGACTGGCGGCCCGCAACGCACAGCGACCAGAAGATCAAGAAGGACGGCAGTGGCAAGACACCGGTGCTGAATTTCGTGGAGAACGCCGACATCCTCCTCACGGTCGCCAAGAGCGAGCGGGCCCAGTCGAAGAAGCTCTTCTGCGTTGGCTTCGCGGCCGAGAGCGAGAACCTCGCCGAGCACGCCAAGGCCAAGCGTGAGCGCAAGGGCATTCCGCTGCTGGTCGGCAACATCGGCCCACTGACCTTCGGGCAGGACGACAACGCGCTGCTGCTGGTGGACGCCAACGGCGTGCGTGAGCTTCCGCGCGCGCCCAAGCTCACGCTGGCGCGCGAACTGATGACCGAAATTGCAGCCCGGCTTACCGACTGGAGGGTCTGATGAACCTGAATCCCCAATGGAACACGCCGCCGAACGGCGACTTCGCTCGCTATGTCGAGCGGCTGTCGGCGCAGGCCGCGTTGCCGAAGAGGGCAGCGCAGCCCGGCGAGCCCGGGCTCGATGTCGGCATCACGACGGCACCCGGGCAGCAGGGCGGCCCCGTGACTGCCGCCATGCAGCAACGCAACGAGGCAGCGTCGAACGGCGAAGTGCCGAAGTCACAGCCCGGGTCGTTCGACCCCCTGACCCTCAAGGTGCTGGGCGTCGGCGGCGCACTGGCGTTCCTCGTGCTGTGGGCGGCCGGCGTGCCGTTCGGCGTGCTGGTCCTGCTGGCGGGCCTGGCCGTCTGGTTCGGCAAGAAATTGAAGGGCGTGAAGCTCACCCCCGGCGTCGCCAAATGGCAGCAGGTGCTAGAGGAAGCCGCCCGCAAGCAAAAAGAACAGCAACAGAAGCAAGGCAGCAAGTAAGTGAAAGTCGACGTTCGTATCCTCGATCCGCGCATGGTGGATCAATTGCCCGCGTATGCCACTCCCGGAAGCGCCGGCCTCGATCTGCGGGCCTGCCTCGATGCCCCCATCACGCTGGAGCCCAATGGCTGGCAGCTCGTGGGCACCGGCATTGCCATCCACCTGGCCGACCCGGCCTATGCGGCGCTGATCCTTCCGCGCTCCGGGCTGGGCCACAAGCACGGCATCGTGCTGGGCAACCTCGTCGGCCTGATCGACAGCGACTACCAGGGCGAGCTGAAGATCAGCGCCTGGAACCGCAGCGACACGCCTTTCGTGCTGCAGCCGATGGAACGGCTCGCGCAACTGGTGATCGTGCCGGTGGTGCAGGCGCAGTTTCGGGTGGTCACAGACTTTGCACCTTCGCAACGGGGCGAGGGCGGCTACGGCTCCACGGGCAAGCACTGAGCCGATCTGGGAGGGAAGTTGGGTTTCCGAGCGGTAAAGAGCGGAACCGGCAAAGGCCGGCCGGCCTCGAAGGTATCAGTGTGTGTTCTGACGTCATCGCAGCGGGCGCTGCGGCGTTAGTCAGGCAGACACAAGCCGATGCATGCATTCTTCATGCATCGTTCTATTCGAGGAGCCTCCCAACATGAAGATCTCAATGCGCTTTGTTTCCGTCACCGCTTCCGTGCTGGCCGTGGTCACGCTTACGGCATGCGTGGCACCGGCGCCGGTCTACCAGACCTCGCGCTATCCGTACCAGGCGCCCCCGCAGGCCATTCAGTACCGCGAAGCTTCCTACGTCGAGTATGGCCACGTGGCCAACATCGAGGTGCTGCGCAGCGAAACCGCTGGCACCGGCACCACGGGCGGCGGCGCTGTCGCCGGCGGCGTCATCGGTGGGGTGGTGGGCAACCAGTTCGGGCGCGGCAATGGCCGTGCCGCAGCCACCGCGCTGGGCATCGTGGGCGGCGCCTTGCTGGGCAACACCATCGAGGCCCAGCAGAACGGCCCGCGCGCCTATGAAACCTATCGCGTGTCGGTGCAGACCGACCGTGGCGGCTTCCGCGCCTTCGACGTGCAGAGCCCGGGCGACCTGCGCATCGGCGACCGCGTGCGCATCGACAACGGTCAGATCTCGCGCATGTAAGTCGCTTCGTCCTTCGGGGCGTGAAAAAGCCGGGCGCCGCCCGGCTTTTTTGTGGGCACTCGCTGGCGGCCCTTTGGTCAGTGCAGCGTCTGGTTGCTTGGCGCCATCGGCGACACCTTGAAGAAGCCCGTGCCCGCCGAACCGCGGCCGACTTCCTCTTCGGTGGCCTCGCGCACCGAACGCACCGTGATGTCGAGCCGGATCGCGATGCCGGCCAGCGGATGGTTGCCGTCGAGCACCAGGTGATCGGGATAGATCTCGGCCACGGTGTAGATCGCGTCTTTTGGAATGTTGCTGTTCACGCCCTTGGGCAGGGCGGAGCCGTCGAAGGTCATGCCTTCTTCCGTGCCTTCGGGAAAGAGCGAGCGGGGTTCCAGAAAGAGCAGCTGGTCGTTGAAGTCGCCGAAGCCCTGTTCGGGTTCAATTTGCAGCTGCACCCGGGCGCCGGGCTCATGGCCTTGCAGGGCCGCTTCGATCACGTCGAAGAGATCGTCGCCGCCGACCATGAATTCCACCGGCTCGTCGAGCACATCCAGCACGTCGCCGAGCGTGTCTTTCATGGTCCAGGTCAAGCCGACCACGCATTGTTCAGAGATTTCCATTGCAGAATTCTCCCATGGAGATTAACCAACCGCTGCCGTTGCTCGGCGGCCTGAGCGCCGCGCAGTTCATGCGGCGGTACTGGCAGAAAAAACCTTTGCTCGTCCGCCAGGCGATACCCGCGATGGTGCCACCGATCGAGCGTACTGAGCTGTTCGCCCTGGCCGAGCGTGAGGACGTCGAATCGCGCTTGATCCGCCACGGCAAGGCTGGCTGGTCGCTCAAGCATGGGCCGCTGGCCCGGCGCGCCCTGCCGCCGTTGAAGCAGCCGGCCTGGACGCTGCTGGTGCAGGGCGTCGACCTGCATCACGAGGGTGTGCACGAACTGTTGCGGCAGTTTCGCTTTCTACCTGACGCCCGCCTCGACGACCTGATGATCAGCTACGCGAGCGACACCGGCGGCGTGGGCGCGCATTTCGACAGCTACGACGTTTTCTTGCTGCAGGCACAGGGACGCCGCCGCTGGTCCATCGGCAAGCAGAGCGATCTGCGCCTGCAGCCGGGCGTGCCGCTCAAGATTCTCGAGAACTTCGAGCCTGAGCAGACCTTCGTGCTCGAGCCCGGCGACATGTTGTATCTGCCTCCGCGCTATGCCCACGACGGCGTGGCCGTGGGCGACGATTGCATGACTTGCTCCATCGGCCTGCGTTCGTCGGCCCTGGGCGAGCTCGGCGCAGACCTGCTGGCGCGCATGGCGCAGGCGTACGCGGAAGACCTGGAAGATGCAGGCCCGGCCGAGCTGGCGCGCTACCGCGATCCGGCACAGCCCGCGGTCGATGCGCCGGCCGCAATGCCTGCCGCGCTCCAGGGCTTCGCGCGCAAGGCCATCGAGGCCGCACTGCGCGACCCTGACGCCGTCGATCGCGCACTGGGCGAGTCACTCACCGAGCCCAAGGCCAACGTCTGGTTCGGCGAAGGCGGCGAGGCGCCCGATGCGATGCAGCACGTGGCGCTCGACCGCCGCACGCGCATGCTCTACGACACGCGGCACATCTACATCAACGGCGAGAGCTTTCGCGCGGGCGGTGCCGACGCGACGCTGATGCGCCGTCTGGCCGACCAGCGCGCGCTCGGCGCACGCGAACTGGCGCGCGCGAGCGAAGGCGCACTCGCGTTGCTGGGCGAGTGGTGCGAGGCAGGGTGGCTTCATGCCGAATGACGACGCGCCCGGCCTATCGTTGCCCGAAGGGCGCTTCGATGGCCGCGAGGCCTTCGATGCACTCCTGCGCGGCGCGCTGTCGGTCGCGGCGCAGCAGGGCTGGAAAGAGGTCGTCTTCAGCGACCCCGACTTTGCCGACTGGCCCCTGGGCGAGCGCGCGACCATCGAAGCACTGCAGGCCTGGTCGGCCAGCGGCCGCCGCCTGATGTTGCTCGCGCAGCGCTTCGATGTTCTCGAACGAGGCCACGCGCGCTTCGTGCCGTGGCGCCGCATGTGGGACCACATCATCGAATGCCGCGCCACCGGCAAGGCCGCGGGCTCCGAAGTGCCGAGCGCCATCTGGACGCCCACGTGGTTCGTGCACCGCATCGACCCCGAGCGCAGCAGGGGCGTGAGCGGTGACGACGCGCGTGCGCGCCGTGCGTTGCGCGAGGCCATCGACGAGTGCTGGCGCCTTGCGCGGCCCGCCTTTCCGGCATCGACACTCGGCTTGTAAGCCAATGCCGCGAATGCGGCCGCGAGACATATTCGGGCGGGTATGCAGGTCTAGAATTTTTTCGTCCAGACCTTCATTGCCAAAGGAGATTCCATGAAGAAGTCATCGTCCGTCCTGATTGCCTCGCTGATTGCCGCTGCCGCGCTCGTCGCCTGCGGAAAGAAGGAGGATGCAGCGCCGGCTGTCGTGACGCCGCCTCCTGCGCCCGTGACCGAACCTGCGCCCGCTCCGGCCCCTGCGCCTGCCACCGATCCCGCCGCAGCGCCTGCACCCGGTGCTTCGTCGGCACTCGATGCCGCGAACGCAGCTACCGAGGCCGCGAAGAAGAATGAAGCGCCGAAGCAATAAGCAAGGCCTCGGCATTCGCCATGCAAAAAGCCGCCATGAGGCGGCTTTTTTTCTTAGGAGAGAGTGAGGACGCTTCGGCTCACACGTCGAGCCAGGGCGAGCCCTCTGATGCGGTGGCGGTAAGCATCTCGGCTTCATTACCGCCGAGCGCTTCGGCCATCAGGCGCCGCACGATCTCGGGCCGATTGTTCTGCTCGCTCAAGTGCGCCGCGACCACATGGCGCAGGCCGTCGTGCAGCACCGCGCGCGCGATCTCGGCCGCGGCCGTGTTCGACAAGTGCCCGTAGTTGCCGCCAACGCGGTGCTTGAGAAAAGGCGGATAAGCCGAGTTGGCCAGCAGATCGCTGTCGTGGTTGAACTCCAGCAACAGCGCATGCACACCGCTCAGGCGGGCCAGCACGTGGGCCGTGGCGTGGCCCAGATCGGTCAGCACGCCCAGCGTGCGGTTGCCGTCGGTGCAGCGCAGTTGCAGCGGCTCGCGTGCATCATGGGGAACGGTGAAGGGCTGCACGCAGATGTCGCCGACCGCAAACTCCGCATCGTCGCGCGCCAGGTTCAGCAGGCCCTCGAAATCGCGGCCGCCGGTGGCGAGCCACGTGCCTTCGCTCATCCAGACTGGAATGCGGTTGCGCCGCGACAGCGAATGGGCGCAGCCGATGTGGTCGCCGTGCTCATGGGTCACGAAGACCGCATCGATGTCGCCGGCGGCAAGGCCCGCCTGGGCCAACCGCAGATCGAGCTGCTTGAGGCCGAAGCCGCAGTCGATCAGGAGGCGGGAGGTGCGGCCGCCGCTGGTCGCTTCGACCAGCGCGGCGTTGCCCGTGCTGCCGCTGCCGAGACTTCGGAAGCGGAGCATGCGGGTTACTTCAGGTCGTCGGCGATGACCTTGACGATGCGCTCGGCATTCGCCGAGGTTTCGGGCGCACCGGTTTCGTTGAGCACCGACACCGTGGTGGCTTCGCCCTGGCCCTTGACCGAGATGCGGAACTTGAGCGGCGCTTCGGTCTTGCTCGAGCCGCTGAACAGCTTGCCGAAGAAGCCGGGCTCCTTCTTGTCGGGATCGGGCGTCACGTAGCGCACGTAGTACAGGCCGGCGCTGCGATCGCGGTCTTCCACGGTGAAGCCGGTGCGGTCGAGCGCGAGGCCCACGCGGCGCCATGCGCGGTCGAAGCCTTCGCTGATCTGCACGACCGGCTGGTTGCCGACCTTGGCGATGGTGGCGGTCTTGGTCGGCGCGGTGGTGGCGGCCAGGATCTTCGACTGCTCTTGCGAGACGCCGAGCTTGACCATCAGGCGGCGCAGGAATTCGGTCTCGAGTTCAGGATCGCTGGGGCGGGGCTGCCACACGGTCTGGTCCTGGCGCGAGTTGTTGTAGACCTCTTGCATGCCGCGGTGGCTGATGAAGATCTCGGTACCGGTCGGCGTGCGCTCCAGGCGGGTGCGGAAGCGGTCGAGTTCGCCGGTCGAGTAGACCGAATCGACCAGCTTGCCCAGCGTGCCGCGGATGATGTCCTGCGGGAGCTTGGCGCGGTTTTCGGCCCAGTCGGTTTCCATGATGCCCAGGTTGCGCTGGTCGGTGGTCAGCAGGAAGCCGCTTTCCTGCCAGAAGTCTTTCACCGGGTCCCAGAGCTGGTCAGGCGTGCGGTTGACGATGATCCAGCGCTGCGTGCCCGAGCGCTCCATGCGCACGTCGCCGATGTTGCTCACGGCGGTGGGGATGCCGGGGGCGTTGGCGATGCCGGCCTGGTAGGCATTGGCAGTCACGGCGCCGCCGGGAATGGCATAGCGGTTGTCGCGCGAGAGTTGGGAGAGATCGGGTGGGACTTCGAGCGTCGGGGCCTTGCCTGCGCTCTTGTAGTCGATCTTGTCGCTCTCGAGGACGGAGCAGGCGGCGAGGCTGGCAACGAGGGCCAGCAGTGCAAGTCGCGAAAGGTTCTTCAACGTCGTCTTCCTTGTTGGAATGGTTCGGTCTATCTATGGGCCGCAGTGCCCGCCATCTCAGAGCACGGTTCGGGCAAAAGGTTGCTTAACCTTGCTGCGACCAGGGAAAAGGCAGTTCCGGAATGTAGGGGGAGGGGTGCTCAGCCCTTCAGCAGGCCGGTGGCGCGCAGGGCGCCTTCGACTGCGGGGCGGCTCGCTTCGCCGAGTTCGGTGAGCGGCAGGCGCAGCGCGCCGCCACAAAGGCCGAGCCGGGCCATGGCCCACTTCAGCGGAATCGGGTTGGGCTCGACGAAGAGGTTGCGGTGCAGCGGCATGAGCTCGAACTGGATCTGCATGGCGCGCTTGACGTCGCCTGCCAGCGCCGCCACGCACAGCTCGTGCATCTTGCGCGGCGCAATGTTGGCCGTGACGCTGATGTTGCCCTGGCCGCCGCAGAGCATGAGCGCGACCGCGGTCGGGTCGTCGCCGGAGTAGACGGCAAAGTTCTTCGGCAGGTCGCGGATGAGCCACTGGGCCCGCTCGATGTTGCCGGTGGCTTCCTTGATGCCGATGATGCCGGGCACCTGCGCCAGGCGCAGCACGGTGTCGTGCGCCATATCGGCAACGGTACGGCCGGGCACGTTGTAAAGCACGATGGGCAGGTCACCCACGGCCTCGGCAATGGCCTTGAAGTGCTGGTACTGGCCCTCTTGCGTGGGCTTGTTGTAGTACGGCACGACCTGGAGCTGCGAATCGGCGCCAACGCCCTTGGCGAACTTGGCGAGCTCGATGGCTTCCTTGGTCGAATTCGCGCCGCAGCCGGCCATCACGGGCACGCGGCCCTTGGCCTGCTCGACCGAGACACGGATGATTTCGCAGTGCTCTTCGACATCGACCGTCGGCGATTCGCCGGTGGTGCCGACCACGCCAAGGCAGTCGGTGCCTTCTTCGATGTGCCAGTCGATGAGCCGCCGCAGGGCGGGGTAGTCGACACTGCCGTCGTCGTGCATCGGCGTGACGAGCGCGACGATGCTGCCTGTCAGTTGCTCCAAGGGGGAATCTCTTTGTCGGTGGACGAAAGCGCCGATTCTACTTACTCCGGCGCCCCGCAAGACAGCCGCTCCGGCCCCCTCAGTTTCCCTTAAGGAGGTGGCGGGCCGGCTGGCCGGCGTCGGGTGCGGCCGGGCGTATGGCCGCGATTCGCTGCACGAAGCGCGCCGGTTCGGGGATGAAGCCGTCTTCGTAGGCCACCACCCGCAGGCCGGCACAGGCCGCCAGCAACTCGCCGGGCTGCAGCAGGAAGTCGGGGCGCGAGGGCTTGCCGACGGTCTCGTTGCCCGCGGCAAAGGTTTCGTAGAGCAGCACGCCGCCCGGCGCCACAGCGCCCACGATGTCGGCCATGCGCGGGCGCCAGAGGTAGTTGGTGACGACGACAGCGCCGAAGGCCTGGCCGGTGAAGGGCCAGGGGCCGGATTCGATGTCCGCCTCGACGGTGCGGCCGAAGGCGCCGGCTGCCTCGATGGCTTCGGGCGAGCGGTCGACACCGGTGACCGGGTGCCCGCGGCCCGCGAACCACTGCATGTGCCGCCCGGCGCCGCAGGCCACGTCGAGCACCGTGGCGCCAGGCGCGAGCAGGTGCGACCAGCGGACGATCCATTCGGAAGGCGCGGACAGGCCGTGCATGGGTGCTACGTCTTTCATGGCCGGCCCGGCCTCAGAAGCAGGACCAGATCTGATCGACCAGCGTCACCAGAAAGTCCGGGTGCACGTAAAGCGCGAATACGCCACCCAGCACAGCCAGCGCGGCGGCCAGCCAGCCCGCGTGGATGATGTGGTGGCGCATTTGCGGAGTCATGGCCCTGGTTTATACGCAATCCCGTCAGCCTGCGACACCGGCAGGCTGCGGCGACGAGCGCGCAATGGCGCTTTCCTTCACCGGCAGGTTGATCAGCGCCGCGAACACGCCCAGCGCGATCGCGATGTACCAGACGATGTCGTAGCTACCGGTGGTGTCGTACAGGTAGCCACCGAGCCACACGCCCAGGAACGAGCCGACCTGGTGGCTCAGGAACACGAAGCCGCTGAGCATCGATAGATGCGCCACGCCGAAGATGCCCGCCACGATCGCATTGGTCGCGGGCACGGTGGACAGCCACAGGAAGCCCATTGCCGCCGAGAACACATACACGCTGAGCGGCGAGATCGGCGCCATCAGGAACAGCGCGATCGACACGGCCCGTGCGAAGTAGATCGCCGCGAGGATCTTGCGCTTGGCCAGCTTCTGCCCCAGCAGCCCCACCGTATACGTGCCGAACACGTTGAACAGCCCGATCAGCGCCAGCGCGTAGCCTGCCACCTCGGCCGGCAGCGCGCGGTCGCGCAGGTAGGTCGGCATGTGGATGCCGATGAACGCCAGCTGGAAGCCGCAGACGAAGTAGCCCGCCATCAGCAGCCCGAAGCTCGGGTAGCGGAAGGCTTCGCCCACCGCCTGCAGCACCGACTGTTCGCGGTGCCCGGCCAGCGCTGCCGTCTTCGGTTCGCGCAGGCCGAAGGCCAGCGGGATGATCACCAGCACCAGCACCGCCACAACGGCCAGCGCTGTCTGCCAGCCCAGGTGGCCGATCAGCCGCCCCTCGATGGGCGCCATCAGGAATTGGCCGAACGAGCCGGCCGCCGCCGCCACGCCCATGGCCCACGATCGCCGCTCGGCCGGAATCTGCCGCCCGATCACGCCGTAGATCACCGCATAGGTCGAACCTGCCTGCGCCGCGCCGATCAGCACGCCCGCACTCAGTGTGAAGAGCAGCGGCGTCGGCGAATGCGCCATGCCGAACAGCCCCAGCGCATAGAACACCGAGCCGCCGATCAACACCCGGAACGCGCCGAACCTGTCAGCCAGCATGCCCGCGAACACGCCGAAGATGCCCCACGAGAGGTTCTGGATGGCCAGCGCGAACGAGAAGGTCTGCCGGCTCCAGTCCTGCGCCTGCGTGATCGGCTGCAGCCAGAGCCCGAAGCCGTGGCGGATGCCCATCGAGAGAGTGACGATCATTGCCCCGCAGAACAGGACTTGCTTGACCGAGAGAGCAGGGGCGGCGGGGGATTGCATGACTTCGAATGTAACGATTCGCCTGCTTTGGCAGGTGGCACGGCGGCCAAAGCCATTGATGATTTATCAGGGCGGCTTTGATGCAATCGGCGCATCAAGCTGACGCGGGCCTCGTAAATCCGTGTTTGTAATTCGTTACATTCATCTGCAGTGCTTTTTCCTCACGAGGAATTCAAACAATGAGAAGAACCGCCCTGAAGCTTGCCGTACTCACGGTGATGACGATCGCGACCGCGGGCTGCGCCGTTACCGGCACCAAATATCAGGACATGTCCGGCACCATTCCCAAGGTGAAGCCCGGCGAAGGCCGCATCTTTTTCTTCCGCGCTGCAACCCCCTACGGCTCGGCATTGCAGCCGCTCATTCGCCTCGACAAGGTGGTGGTGGGAGCTTCGAAGTCCGGTGGCTTCTTCTATGTCGACCGTCCCGCCGGCACCTACCAGGCTGCGACCATGAGCGACCTGAGGAAGACGCTCGGCATTTCCCTCGAAGCCGGCGAAACGAAGTACGTGCGCATGTCGCCGTCGTTCGGCCTGGTGACCGGGGGCATCGTTCTGGACATGGAACCGGCTGAAAAGGCCAGGCCCGAGCTTGCCTCGCTGGCTTACACCGGTCAGGTCATCATCGACAAGTAGGCCCGGCCATCATGCAAACCTCCGGCTGCGGCCGGAGGCTCCTGTATGGGTATCCAGTCATTTGGCGGCGACTGACTACAATCCGCCCCCATGGCGACTCCCCCCAAGACTCCCCCCAATTCACCGTCCGCATCCTCCGGCTACTCGGAAGGCTCCATCCGCGTGCTCAAGGGCCTTGAGCCCGTCAAGCAGCGCCCGGGCATGTACACCCGCACCGACAACCCGCTGCACATCATCCAGGAAGTGCTCGACAACGCGGCCGACGAGGCGCTCGCGGGCTACGGCAAGAAGATCAAGGTCACCCTGCACACCGACGGCTCGGTCAGCGTCGAAGACGACGGCCGAGGCATTCCCTTCGGCCTGCACCCTGAAGAAAAGGCCCCCGTGATCGAACTCGTGTACACCCGGCTGCATGCGGGCGGCAAGTTCGACAAGGGCTCGGGCGGCGCCTACAGCTTCTCGGGCGGCCTGCACGGAGTGGGCGTGTCGGTGACCAATGCGCTGTCGAAGCGGCTCGAAGTCACCTCGCACCGGGAGGGCTCGGCCGCCAAGCTGGCCTTCAGTGCCGGCGATGTGATCGAGGCGCTCGAAATCCGCAAGCTCGAAGCGGGCGAGCGCAAGCAGGGCACCACCGTGCGCGCCTGGCCCGACGCCAAGTACTTCGAAACCGCCGTGCTGCCCATGGGCGAGCTCACGCACCTGCTGCGCAGCAAGGCCGTGCTGATGCCCGGCGTGAGCGTCACGCTCACGAACGAGAAGACCAAGGAAACACAGCAGTGGCTCTACAAGGGCGGCCTGAGCGACTACCTGATGCAGACGCTCAACGGCGACCCCGTCATCCCGCTGTTCGAAGGCAGCGGCCATGCCGACAAGAACGCCGACAACTTCGCCGAAGGCGAGGGCGCCGACTGGTGCGTGGCCTTCACCGAAGACGGCCAGCCAGTGCGTGAGAGCTACGTCAACCTGATTCCCACCAGCGCCGGCGGCACGCACGAAAGCGGCCTGCGCGACGGCCTCTTCACCGCGGTGAAGGGCTTCATCGAACTGCACTCGCTGCTGCCGAAGGGCGTGAAGCTGCTGCCCGAAGACGTGTTTGCGCGCGCTTCGTACGTGCTGAGCGCCAAGGTGCTCGATCCGCAGTTCCAGGGCCAGATCAAGGAACGCCTGAACTCGCGCGATGCCGTGCGCCTGGTGTCGAGCTTCGTGCGTCCCGCGCTCGAGCTATGGCTCAACCAGCATGTCGACTACGGCAAGAAGCTGGCTGAGTTGGCCATCAAGGCCGCGCAGACGCGCCAGCGCGCCGGCCAGAAGGTCGAGAAGCGCAAGGGCTCCGGCGTGGCCGTGCTGCCCGGCAAGCTCACTGATTGCGAGAGCAAGGACATCAGCCACAACGAAGTCTTCCTGGTCGAGGGCGACTCCGCTGGCGGCAGCGCCAAGATGGGCCGCGACAAGGAAAGCCAGGCGATCCTGCCCCTGCGCGGCAAGGTGCTCAACACCTGGGAAGTGGAGCGCGACCGGCTGTTCGCCAACACCGAAATCCACGACATCTCGGTCGCCGTGGGGGTCGATCCGCACGGCCCCAACGACACGCCCGACATGAGCGGCCTGCGCTACGGCAAGGTCTGCATCCTGAGCGATGCCGACGTGGACGGCTCGCACATCCAGGTGCTGCTGCTCACGCTGTTCTTCCGTCACTTCCCGAAACTCATCGAAGCCGGCCACGTGTATGTCGCAAAGCCGCCATTGTTCCGGGTCGATGCGCCCGCGCGCGGCAAGAAGCCGGCCTCCAAGGTCTATGCGCTGGACGAGGGCGAACTGACCGCCACGCTCGACAAATTGCGTAAAGATGGCGTGCGCGAAGGCGCCTGGAGCATCAGCCGCTTCAAGGGCCTGGGCGAAATGAGCGCGGAACAATTGTGGGAAACCACGCTCAATCCTGACACCCGGCGCCTGATGCAGGTCCAATTGGGCCGGTTCGACTTCACGTCCACCCAGGGCGAGATCACCAAGCTCATGGGCAAGGGCGAAGCGGCAGCCCGGCGCGAACTCATGGAGTTGCGCGCCGACGATGTCGACATCGACGTCTGATTCCGACCGGAATATTCCTCACGACAGGGCATGAACGGGCACAAGATCATTTGCGGTTCGCTGGCAGGGGCTTGCGTTGCAGGCGCGATTGCCATGCTGGCGCGCGCCCATCCGGCCATCGCACCGCCGGACCTGTTCTTTTCCGGGCTGTTCGTGTTCTTCGTGTTCGTGTTCCTCTGGGCGGGCTGGTGGGACGAGGCGGTCAACGACAACGCCCAGCCCAGCCTGGCGGAGCGGACCGTCGCCACTGGCTGGCTGTGGATGCGCCGGCTCGTCTGCTGGGGCGGTGCGTTCGTCTGCCTCCTGATTGCCGCGTCAATGTTCGTCGAGGGTATCCAGCCCGGGCAGGTGCCAGCCGTTGTCCTCGCTGTGTCGGTTGGCGGCGTGCTGATCTGGGCCGGTCTGAAGGGCTTCGGGCGTGTGCGCGGCATGAGCGACGACGCTGCGGTTCACGCCGAGCGCCGCAAGCGCTACGGCTGGTGGTTCTGACGACAGGACACGCATTGCCATGACACGCTGGTTTCGCCCCTTCATGCTGTGTGCAGGCCTTGTGCTGTCGCTGCAGGGCGCGCACGCCGCTGACATCTACGGCTACATCGACAGCAAGGGCATCGCGCACTTCGCTTCCGAAAAGATCGACGAGCGCTACCAGATCTTCTTTCGCGGCGGCCAGAGCTTCGACACGGCGCAAGGCATTTCTCCGCTGGGCCGTGGTGGCCGCAAGCTCGACGGCAAGGTGTCACCTGCCTCGCAGAGCCTGCTCGCCATGTTCGAGGCATCGCCCGGCTACAAGACCGCCAAGACGGCGCTGCGCGACGCATCGAACAAGCATTCGATCGACTACGAACTGCTGCAGGCACTCATCGCGACCGAGTCGGGCTTCGACGCGCAGGCCGTCTCGCCCAAGGGCGCCATGGGCCTCATGCAACTGATGCCCGCGACGGCTCAGCGCTACGGCGTGTCGGCGGACAAGCGCGCGACCATCGAGAAAAAGCTGTTCGACCCGCGCATCAACATCGCTGCCGGCTCGCGCTACCTCGGCGACCTGATCGCGATGTTCCCGGGCCAGATCGAGCTGGCGCTGGCCGCCTACAACGCGGGCGAGGGGGCGGTGCAGCGCGCGGGCAACAAGATCCCGAACTACAAGGAAACGCAGAACTACGTGCAGACCGTGCTGCAGCTGTATGCGTACCTGAAGCCGTCCGTGGCAACGGGCGGTAGTGGCGGTGGTGCCGTGCGTGGTGGCAAGACGCCGGGCCGCATCCGCATGGAACTGACGGTGCCGCAGGGCGGGGCCATCGGCCGCGGCAACATGCCGTCCGACGCGCCGCGCAACATGCCGACCATGCCCGACATTCCCGAGCCTTCGGCGGTGCCGACCGGCGCGGCCGATGCGCCCGGCGCACCGCTGTCCTGATGAAGAAGTCCGGCATGCACCGTCGAAGCTTCGTTCTCGCGACCGCTGCCGGCATGGTGGCAGGCACCGTGCGTGCACAGCATCCGGCCACGCACGACACGCTGCCGACGGCGCCTTCGTCCACCGAGCCCTATGCCAAGCTGCAGGGCGGCGTGCCGCACCACATGACGCCCGACCAGGAGGCGCAGCGCTTCACCGAGAGCACCGCGCCGCCCGGCCCGCAAGGCCGCTGGGAGCCGCGCGCGGCCTTGCCGATTCCGCGCAGCGAGATGGCCTGGGCCACCGCCGCGATGGGGCGCATGCATGTGGTCGGCGGATATGGCGAGGGCAAAGTCAACCGCGACTACCACCACATCTACGACCCGAAGGCCGACCGCTGGCTCGACGGCGCGCCCCTGCCGCGCGGCGCCAACCATGTCGCGGTGACGGCCGAGGGTGGCCGCGTCTATGCGCTCGGCGGTTTCGTCGAGCAGAACCGCCGCTCCGACACGAACGCCTACGTCTACGACATCGCCGCCAACCGCTGGACTGCCATCGCGCCGCTGCCGCGACCGCGCGGCGCGGCGGCTGCGGTAATGCTCGACGGCGCGCTTCACCTGATCGGCGGAGCGTCGGAGCCTGCTGCCGAACGCGCGAGCGTCAGCTGGCACGAGGTCTACGACCCCAAGGCCGATCGCTGGTCCACCGCCAAGCCGCTGCCCGGCGCACGCGACCACGTCGGCTGCGTGTCGCATGGCGGCCAGATCCACGTGATCGGCGGACGCTTCAACACCTTCGAATACAACACCGACCTGCATCACGTCTACCTGCCCGCACGCGACACCTGGGAGCTGCGCTCGCCGCTGCCTACCGCGCGCTCGGGCCATGGCCTCGTGGTGTATCGAGGCCGCTTCTTCGCCATGGGCGGGGAGGGCGGCATTCTCGTCAGCGGCGTACCGCGCCAGGCCAAGGTGTTCGGCCAGATGGAAAGCTACAACCCCGTGGACGACACCTGGCAACGCCACGCTCCCATGGCCACGCCGCGCCACGCCGTGGGCGCGGCCGTCATCGGCGACTGGATCTACGTCGCGGGCGGCGGCGCGGTGCTCGGCGGGGCCGTGCAGTCCGCGGTGCACGAGGCATTCACACTGGGCTGATCGCGACTACCCTCGCGCACGGCCCGCAGCAACTGTTTTTCTCACCTTCTCTTTCATGGATTCCCAACCTCCGCTCGATCTCCAGGGTCCTACCGACGGCGACACGACCCTGACCCTCGCCGACTACGCCCAGACTGCCTACCTCGAATACGCGCTCAGCGTGGTCAAGGGCCGCGCGCTGCCCGATGTGTCCGACGGCCAGAAGCCGGTGCAGCGCCGCATCCTGTACTCGATGTCGCGCATGGGCCTGGGCTTCGGCGGCACCAACGGCACTGTGGGCGCCAAGCCCGTGAAGAGCGCGCGCGTGGTCGGCGACGTGCTCGGCCGCTTCCACCCGCACAGCGACCAGGCCGCGTACGACGCGCTGGTGCGCATGGCGCAAGATTTTTCGCAGCGCTATCCGTTGGTCGATGGCCAGGGCAACTTCGGCAGCCGCGACGGCGACGGTGCCGCGGCCATGCGCTACACCGAAGCTCGCCTGGCGCGCATCACCAGCCTGCTGCTCGACGAGATCGACGAAGGCACGGTCGATTTCATTCCCAACTACGACGGCAGCACCGAGGAGCCGCGCCTGCTGCCCGCGCGGCTGCCGTTCACGCTGCTCAATGGCGCGAGCGGCATTGCCGTGGGCCTGGCCACCGAAATCCCGAGTCACAACCTGCGCGAGATTGCCGATGCCTGCGTGGCGCTGATCAAGTCGAACGGCAAGCTCAGCGAAGAAGAGCTCTTCGCCATCGTGCCCGGCCCCGACTACCCGGGTGGCGCGCAGATCATCAGCAGTGCGAGCGACATCGCCGACGCCTATCGCACCGGCCGCGGCTCGCTCAAGGTGCGCGCGCGCTGGAAGATCGAGGACCTGGCGCGCGGGCAATGGCAATTGGTGGTCAACGAGCTGCCGCCGGGCGTCAGCACGCAGAAGGTGCTCGAGGAAATCGAGGAAATCACCAACCCGAAGGTCAAGACCGGCAAGAAGGCGCTCTCCGCCGAGCAGACCCAGTTGAAGGCCGCGATGCTGTCGGTGCTCGACGTAGTGCGCGACGAGTCCAGCAAGGACGCTGCCGTGCGCCTGGTGTTCGAGCCCAAGACCTCGCGCATCAGCCAGGACGACTTCATCACCACGCTGCTCGCGCAGACCTCGCTCGAAACCTCGTCGCCGATCAACCTCACGATGGTCGGTATCGACGGCAAGCCCACGCAGAAGTCGCTGCGCCAGATGCTCAACGAGTGGATCGCGTTCCGCGAGATCACCGTCGAGAAGCGTTCGCGGTTCCGGCTCAGCAAGGTGATGGACCGCATCCACATCCTCGAAGGCCGGCAGCTGGTGCTGCTGAACATCGACGAGGTGATCGCGATCATCCGCGCGGCGGAAGACCCGAAGGCGGCGCTCATCGCGCGCTTCAATCTCAGCGAAGTGCAGGCGGAGGACATCCTCGAAATCCGGTTGCGCCAGCTTGCGCGGCTCGAAGCCATCAAGATCGAGCAGCAGCTCAAGGAACTGCGCGAGGACCAGAAGAAGCTCGAGGACATCCTCGGCAGCCCGGCCGCGCTGCGCCGCCTGCTGGTGAAGGAAATCGAGTCCGACGCCAAGACTTTTGAAGACGCGCGCCGCACGCTGATCCAGGCCGAGAAGCGCGCAGTGGCCGAAGTGAAGGTGGTCGACGAGCCCGTCACCGTCATCGTGTCGCAGAAGGGCTGGGTCCGTGCGCAGAAGGGCTGGGCCAGCGAGAAGGCCGCGGGCAACGGTGCGAATGGAGAAAAGGGCGCAACGCCCGAATACAGCTTCAAGTCGGGCGACTCGCTCTACGGCGCCTTCGAGTGCCGCAGCGTCGACACGCTGCTGGTGTTCGGCAGCGCCAAGGACAAGAGCGTGCGCGTCTACACCGTGCCCGTGGCCTCGCTGCCCGGCGCACGTGGTGACGGCCAGCCCGTCACCACGCTCATCGAGCTCGATGCCGGCACGCACGTCACGCATTTCTTCGCGGGCCCGGTGGGCGCCAGCGTGCTGCTGGCCAACACCGGCGGCTACGGCTTCATCGCCACGGTCGAGAACATGATGTCGCGCCAGCGCGGCGGCAAGGCCTTCATCGACGTGGGCGAGGGCGAGCAGCTGTGCCGTCCGTCGCT
Organism: Variovorax sp. YR634; assembly: GCF_900106655.1. Classification (NCBI taxonomy): domain Bacteria; kingdom Pseudomonadati; phylum Pseudomonadota; class Betaproteobacteria; order Burkholderiales; family Comamonadaceae; genus Variovorax; species Variovorax sp. YR634. The sequence continues at coordinate 180,952 of NZ_FNOL01000002.1, read as the reverse complement.
GGTGGGTGGCGCAAGTGGCGCTGAGCCGATGCTCCCGGCCACGCATGTGGCCTGCGCCTCGACCGGCGGCCGCATCCTGACCTTCGACATCACCGAGCTCAAGAGCCTGCCGAAGGGCGGCCGTGGCCTCACGCTGATCGACCTCGAGGCCAAGGACACCCTGGCCGGAGCCGCTGCCTACACGCGCAGCGTGAAGATCGAAGGCATCGGCCGCGGTGCCAAGGAGCGAGAAGAGACGCTGGAAATCCGCACCCTCAACAACGCGCGCGGCAGCCGCGCGCGCAAGGGCAAGGCGGCCGACCTGGGCTTCAAGCCGACGAGCATCGTGCGGGTGCTGTGATGGGCGGCATCGACATCAGCGTCATCGGGATCTTCATTGCCGTGGTCACGGGCCTTGGCAGTTATGTGCTGGGCCGTCGCATGCGCGAGAAGCGGGCGGCGAAGAAGCGCGAGAAGAACCGCATTGCGTCGCAGGCCAACGAGACGCGCCAGGTGCGGCGCGCGCGGGAGCGCAAGGAGCGCGGCGAGTAAACATGGCCGCTTGCGCTTGGAGTCGAACAGCAGGAGGAGAGAGCGTTATGGCAGTAGCTGAGGGACTGCTCGGTTGCGTTCGCTATATCGCGTTCGCAGGCGCAGCGGCTGTGTTGTCGGGGTGTGCGAGCGTCGAATACAAGGACGCGACGGGCGACAGGACTGCAAGGCTGCGTGTTGTCCAGAATGCGTCGGCCCGGGTGATCTCTTACTCCTTCGCGGTGCGCGAGAGTTGCCGCAGGGAGGGACCCAAGGGCGGTGTGCTCTTCAACGAGCGATCGGAGTCCAGGAGGGTAGGCATGGCGCCCCGTCTGAGTACCGACTTCATGAGCTCTGAGCGGATCATTCCGGCGGACGTTGAAGTGGTGCTGCTGGCTGGCGGCAGCACCGTGTGGTCGAATTGCGTGGGAACCGTTCGCTTCGTCCCTCGCAGTGGTGAACAGTACGAAGCGATTTTTCTCTGGCCTGCATCGGCGCCTCGTTGCACCATTCAGTTGCGCAGGATTGCTCTGGCCGGAAACGGCGAGGTTTCACGTATCGAGGAGCCCAGCGCCTCGCGTTGCGACTAGCGCAACCCTTGCCACCACCGCGTGTTGGTCCGCGCCTGCCCCACCGTCACCACTTCGCCGATCACCGGCGTCGCCAGCTCGATCTTCTTCGCCTCCGCCAGGTCAGCGATGCGGTCCAGCGGGTCGTGCCAGGTGTGGAACGCCAGGTCGAAGGTGCTGTTGTGCACCGAGAAGAACACCTTGCCGCGCAGGTCTTCGAAGGCCTGCACGCTCTGCTCGGGCGTCATGTGCACGGCGGGCCACATGGTGTCGTAGGCGCCGTTTTCCATCAGCGCGATGTCGAAGCCGCCGAAGCGTTCGCCGATCTGCTTGAAGCCCGGGAAGTAGCCCGAGTCGCCGCTGTAGAAGAGGCGCTGGTCGCCGCTTTGCACCACCCATGAGGCCCACAGCGTACGGTCGCGGTCGTTCAGCGTACGGCCCGAGAAGTGCTGTGCGGGCGTGGCGGTGAGCTTCACGCCGTCGTGTTCGCCGCCTTGCCACCAGTCGAGCTCTGTCACGCGCTCTGCCGGCACGCCCATCACTATCAGCCGCGCGCGCACGCCCAGCGGCACGAAGTAGCGCTGCACGCTCTTCGAGAGGTATTCGATGGTTGCCACGTCGAGGTGGTCGTAGTGGTCATGCGAGAGGATCACGCCCTCGATGGGTGGCAGTTGTTCGAGCGTGATCGGCGGCTGGTGAAAGCGCTTCGGCCCGGCCCATTGCACGGGTGACGCGCGTTCGCTGAACACGGGGTCGATCAGCCAATACTTGCCGCGCAGCTTCAGCAGATGCGACGAATGGCCGAGGCGCACCACGTGGTTGGCTTTGACGTCGAGCGAATCGAGCGCACCGCGGTCCAGCGCCTTCACCGGAATTGCATCGACCGGCACGGTGTCGACCTTGCTGCCCACGATGAAGCGCGACCAGATGCGCCATGCGCTGGCTTGGGCGGGCAGGTCGGGGTTGGCCATGTTGTGGAAGCCGCCGTCCTTGAATTGCGGCGAGCTGTCATAGCGCGTCTCGCCGCTGCCGGCGGCACTGCAGCCCGCGACGAGGGCGCAGCCGGCCGCGGCCAGCACGGTGCCGCGGCGCAGCAGTTGGGGCAGGTAGGAGCCCTGGGAGCCCGAATCGTCAGCCATGAGAAAACCCTCTGGATCTTTGTTTGCAGGATGGCGCGAGAGTAGCCCCGGCGAACGTTTCAATGGTTTCAGCGGTAGAAACATTTGGGGCGCGGGGGTATATCGGTCTCCCCTGCGCGAATGTCCCCCGGCCTTCCTATGCCATGAGCCGTATGGCGGGCCCCTGCCAGGTTCGGCACACTGGAAAGCTTCATCGACTTTCGACGAGGCGGCAGATTCCATGAGCAGCAATCGCTATCCCATCATCTACGTGCGCGGCTACGCCATGACCGAGTCCGAGCGGGACGAAACCGCGGCCGATCCGTTCTGCGGCTTCAACATCGGCTCCACGGTGTATCGCGCCACCGTCAAGAAGGAAGCGCCGGCGCAGAAGTTTGTTTTCGAATCGCCCATGGTGCGTCTGCTGGCCGACTTCCAGTACCAGAGCGTCTACCAGAACGGCCTGGACATCCTCGACCCCGACTGGAAGCCCTCGCCGGACGAGAACGGCAGGGACGTCGACGGCATCCCCTCGGCCTCGGTCATCATCTACCGCTACTACGACTCGGGCTCCGAGCTGCTGGGCGACGGCCAGGCCAAGGACGTCAAGGTGTATGCGCAAGGCCTGAGCCAGCTGATATTGCGCGTGCGCGAGCTCGTGGCGCTGCGCGAGGGGCCGGGCTACTCGCCCGCCGACTTCCGCTGCTACCTCGTCGCGCATTCGATGGGCGGCCTGGTGGTGCGAGCCTTCCTGCAGAACGCTGTACTCGGTGATGCGGCCGCGCGTGCCTGCGTCGACAAGGTGTTCACCTATGCCACGCCGCACAACGGCATCGACATGGGCGGCATCAACGTGCCGGCCTGGCTCACGGTGAACGAGATGAACACCTTCAACCGCGAGAAGATGTCCGAGTTCCTGGCCACGCAGCCGATCAACGGCCGCATGGACTACCTGCCGGCCACGGCCTTTCCGGCCGAGCGCTTCTTCTGCATGGTCGGCACCAACCGCGGCGACTACGAGAGCGCCAAGGGCCTGTCGCGCATGTTCGCGGGCCACGGCAGCGACGGGCTCGTGCGCATCGAGAACGCCTCGCTCTGGTCCACCGATGCCGCAGGCAAGACGCAGCCGGTGGCCACTGCCTTCACCTACCGGTCGCACTCGGGCTTCTTCGGCATCGTCAATTCCGAGGAGGCTTACCAGAATCTCACGCGCTTCCTGTTCGGCGACGTGCGGGTCGACCTGTGGTTCGACATAGACGGCGTTACGCTGCCGCCCGACCTGCCGGCTGGCGCCGACGTCGATGCGCTCTACCAGGTCGAGTTGCTCGCCGCGCCGCGCGGCAAGCGCTGGTACCTGAGCAGGCGCGTGGCCGAAGAAGACTCGCCCGCCTGCCGCACGCACAAGGAGCTGACCGACCCGGCCAAGGCCGACCGCCGCTCCATCTACCTCTCGACCGTGTTCCTCGCCAACAAGGCCCGCGTGAAGCAGGACCGCCCGACGCTGGCCTATGCCATGACGCTCGGCGTGCGCGTGCCCGACTACCAGGTCAACAACAAGTTCTGGCTCGACGGCCACTACGAGGGCAGCTCGCTGTTCCGCGACACGCTGATCATCGAGATCGCGCCGCCCCAGGCCGACGACCCGGCGCAGAACTGGAACGTCAAGTACGGCTGGCAGACCGACACGGCCGGGCGGGCCTCGCTGCCGATGAGCCCGAAGCAGCTGGCCGGCGGCAAGCTGCAGTTCGTGGTGCCGCTGTCGAGCCTTGGCGCTGCACCGGCCGCGCCCGGCATCAGCGGCAAGGTGCGGCTGGAGGTGAGCGCCTGGCAGTAGGGCGCAGGTCAGGCAGCGTGGGGCACAATCGCGCCGGTCAAGAACCCGCCGATTCCGGACCCATGAAAACTGCCGTTCTCGTCATCGACGTCCAGCGTGGCCTTTGCGACGATCCGCCGCGTCCCCATCAGGCCCACGAGGTGATGCAGCGCATCAACGCGCTCACCGAACGCGCCCGCGCGGCCGGCGTGCCGGTGGCCTTCATCCAGCACGAGAACGCGATCGACCTCGAATTCGACTCCGAGCGCTGGCAGCTTGCGAGTGCGCTCAAGACCGACTCGCGCGACGCGCGCATCCGCAAGACCACGCCCGACTCCTTCCTTCGCACGCCGCTGGAAGCCTGGCTCTCCGGGCACGGCGTGAAGCGCGTGGTGGTCTGCGGCTATTCGTCGGAGTTCTGCGTCGACACGACAGTGCGCCGCGCTGCCGCCCTCGGCTACCACGTGGTGCTCGCGGCCGATGCGCACACTTCGCACGACAAGCCGCACGCCACGGGCGCGAAGATCCGCGAGCATCACAACGCCACGCTGTCGGACATCACGAGCTTCGGCGTGCCGATCCGCGCCGTGGCCAGCGCGGAAGTCGCCTTCGGCGACTGAACGCAGCCTGCACGAACCGCGCGCGGCACGGGCGTGCGCCCGCAGGCGAAAGAGCCTGCATCGAATGGATGCCTGAATGCTCACACCCTGCGTGACACGGCAACCTTGTGCAGGAGCTCGATCAAGATCAACTGCTCGCCCTTGGAGAGGTTGCCGAGCACATGCTGCTCGCCTTCGATCACCGACCGTGTAGCGCTGCTGGCAAGCGTTGCGCCGGTCGGGGTGGTTCGAAGGTACTGGGCCCTGCGATCCGTTGCATGCGGGGCGCGCTTGATCAACTCTCGCCTCTCGAGCCGTTCGAGCCATGCCGCGATGTTGGGCGCCGTGACCGCGAGTGCCTTTGCCAGGCGGGCGGCCGACACGTCGGGATTTTCGTGAATCAGGCACAGCACCGTGAACTCGACGGGGCGAAGGTCGAAAGGTGTGCCTACTCGCTCGGCGAACACTGCGTCGGTGACGATCGTCGCCTGCGCGAGCTGATAGCCGAGCACGTGATGCAGGGACGCTTCGACCAGCCGGCCGGCTGGTGTGGCATCTACCGGATTGCTTCTGTTCTTGGGCATTCCGGGCATTGTCGTTCTGCCTCCAAGTGATTCACTGCCTGATCTAACTGGCTCAGGGGATCGTCGTGGGAGTGCAAACTGCTTAATGGAAAACCATAACTGGTTATCTTTGATAGTTAAGTAGATTAACTATAGGCGCTGCATCCAGGCGTCGAAGGAGACATTCTTGAAGACCCCCGCATCCCTGATCTTTGTCGCTTCATTGCTGACCGCCTGCGGCGGAGGAAATGGTGGTGGCGGCTTCGTCGGCTCGTTCCCGACGACCGGCACGTCGACGAGCGCCCCGCCGGCCGGCAACGGCAATCCCGTGACTCCTCCCGACAATCCGCTGCCGCCTGTCGAGACACTGCCGGTGCTCGGCGCGGCCACCGGCGCGGCGCTCATCGGTTGCGCCTCGCTCGCCGGCTTCACCTTTGCCAACACGACGATCACTGCAGCCAATTCGATTGCCGCCGGCACCCTGAGCGTCGCCGGCAAGCCGGTGGGGGCGCATTGCCAGGTGCGCGGATCGATGTATCAGCGCACGAGCCCGGTCGACGGCCAGAGCTATGCGATCGGCTTCGAGATGCGCTTACCGGTGAACTGGAACGGGCGGTATTTCTATCAGGCCAACGGGGGGCTCGACGGCAGCATCGGCACAGCCACCGGGCCGGTGGGCGGAGGCGGCGTTCTGGACAACGCGCTGAACAAGGGCTTCGCCGTGATCAGCTCCGACGCGGGGCACCAGGCGCCCACGCCGTTCTTCGGCATCGATCCGCAGGCCCGCCTCGACTACGGCTACCAGGCGGTCGGCAAGCTCACGCCGATGGCGAAGGCGTTGATCGCGTCGGCCTATGGAAAGGGCCCGGACCGCTCCTATATCGGCGGCTGCTCCAACGGCGGGCGCCACACGATGGTTGCCATGTCACGCTATGCGGACGACTACGACGGCTTCCTGGTGGGCGACCCCGGCTTCCGGCTTCCCCTTGCGGCCTCCGCAAACATCGTCGGCGCCCAGAACTACAACGCCCTGGCAACCACCCCGGGCGATCCGGGCACGGGTTTCACGCTGGCCGAACGTACCTTGGTCTCCAATGCAGTCCTCGCCAAGTGCGACGCCCTCGATGGCACGATCGACGGCATCGTCCAGTACACCGGCGCATGCCAGGCGGCTTTCTCGCTCGACCGCGACGTTCCCACCTGCAGCGGCTCGCGCGATGGCACATGCCTCTCGGCCGACCAGAAGCTTCGCATTGCGCAACTCTTCGCGGGTGCGCTCGACGGCAGTGGAAAGAAGATCTACGCGAGCTTTCCCTTCGATGCGGGCCTGAACACGACCGGCTGGTCATCGTGGAAGTTCTCGAATTCATTGAACCTCGACTCGGGCGCGGTCGCCTTCGTCTGGCAGGTGCCGCCCGAGAACCCGACCGGCTTCAATGGTCCCAATTTCACGCTCACGGCCAACATCGATTCGATCCTCTCGAAGATCACGTCGACCGACGGGCTCTACACCGAGAACTCGCTTTCGTTCATGACGCCGCCGAACCCTACCGATCTGAGTCGCTTGAAGAAGCGCGGCGCCAAGGTCATGGCCTACCATGGAACGAGCGACCCCATCTTCTCGAGCGACGATACGCAGCACTGGTACGACCAGCTGACGGCGGCCAACGGCGGCGATGCGTCCAACTTCGCACGGTTCTATCGGGTGCCCGGAATGAACCACTGCGCCGGCGGCCCGACCACCGATCAGTTCGACATGCTCGCACCGCTCGTCAATTGGGTGGAGAAGGGCGAGGCCGCCGATTCCGTCGTCGCTTCGGCGCGCGGTGCGGGCAACGCAGGCGGCGTGAACGGGGATGTTCCCTCCGGCTGGTCGCCCACCCGCAGCCGGCCGCTCTGCGCCTACCCGAAGGTTGCGCGCTACAAGGGCACGGGCGATATCGAGAAGGCCGAGAGTTTCAGCTGCCAATGAAAGGCTTCGCGCCTGGTAGCACTCGGCCGCGAGCGAAGTGCGTGGCTATACTGCGCCCGTCATGCCGAACAAGGCGTGATCGGGTTTAGCAGCCCGAAGCAATCTCTGCGACGTGAGCCGCAGTTTCCCCGCAGGACCTGCGGCTTTGTCATTCGCGCTTCCAGTTTTGGCGGCTCGGATGGGAGGGCTCGCGCCCTGCCGGTTTCTCGCAAGAGGTTGCCCGGTCTGCTAACCCGTCCGAGCTGCCGCCCCGTTTAGCAGCGGGTGTGGCGGTTTCTGAAATCGCAACCTCTGGAGGTCGTCCGTGACCAAGTCTGCTCGCGTGCTCAAGCACGCGCCGAAAACCGATGCCGCCTCAACGCCGAAGTCGGCTCATCCCCATTCAAATGCCGAGTCGGTTGCCCTGCAAGCAGGCGACGACGTCAAGGGCATTCGCCAAGTGCACAGCGCCTACGTATGCCTCGAAAAGCTCGTCGTTCCGATGCAGGTGAATGAGCGCGAGGAGATCTATCCAACCCGATCCGAATTCGGCGCACTGTTCCGCCTGGTCAATGAGGAGCTGCAACGGCGGATCGACGCTGCGGACGGCACGATCGGCTCCTTGCGCGACACTTTGAGCAAGCAAGTCTGCGAACCTGATCGATGAGTGGCTCGGGGCAAGCGCCGGTCAATCCGCCCCAGGCCGCCACACTCGCGCCAGTGCGGCCATCTTGCCCCTGAATCCCAGCCGGTCGTTCGACAGCGCATCGATGAAATCCGACAGCCGCTGCGACTTCACCATCGTGTAGATCGTCAGCCACGTCGTCGCGACGAACACCACGCCGAACCACACTGCCTTGCGCCACAGCGGCGCGTCGGCCTCGGCCAGCAGGTTCATGCCGAGGAAGCCGGTGGTGATGGTGCCGATGAGGCCGAACAGCGTGACCACCGTGAGCCGCACGACAGTGCTGGCCTGCCTGCGCAGGCTGTCGGCGTCGAGATACGTGTTCATGTCGGCGATGCGTGCCTTGACTTCGTCGTAGAGCGGGTCGAGCCCGAGGTGCGTGGCGCACATGTGCGAGAGCGCGCGCACCTGCGCCTGCTCTGAAATTTCGTGGAACCAGTAGCGGTGCGTGAAGCGCAGGAAGCGCTCGAAGCTCGCTCGGATGGCGCGCTTGAACTGCTTCACGCTCGGCGTGCTGCGGATGTCCAGCCGCTTGAGCGCCTCCACCAACTGGTCGGAGAACATCAGCAGCGAGGCCTTCTGGAAATGCGCAATGAGGAACAGCAGGAAGTGCTGATGCCTGAACTGCGCGAGCACGCCGCGGTCGCGGCAGCAGAAGAATTCGGAGTTCGCATCGCCCACCACGATGAGCGCATGGCCGTTGCAGAGGTAGCGCGTGTTGGGCGCTGCGCCCGCGTTCACCCAGAAGCGGTCGTAGCAGTACTTGTGCTCGAAGTCCGCTAGGTGATGTTCCGCGTAGGGCAGGTGGGCGTCGGTGGCGCCTGCGCCGGTGACCAGCGCGAGCCGCACGAAGTCGTCGCGCGTGAGGCGGCGCGGGTCGTCCAGCGACAGGTAGGCCATGACCGGCATGCGGTAGTACTCGATCTGCCGGTAGCGCAGCACGCCAGGGTCTTCCGAATGGTCGCTTACCAGCGGCTGCATCAGGTAGGCCCAATGGGCGGAGATGCGCGGCGCGCGATGCTGCGCCACGTGCGAGAGAAAGGCCTCGCGCTGCTGCGCGTCGGAACTCGCGAGCACGTGGCCGTCGGCGGCCAGCCATTCGACGCTGGCCATGCAGTGCAGCGCCGAGCCGTCGGGTTCCCAACCTGAGGGGTAGGCGCGGCCGAAGCGGTAGAGGATGTCTTGCGCCTGCGCGAGGCCCAGGTTGTTCGCACCGACTTCGAGGTTGAGCAGCACCACGTCGATGTCGAAGAAGAAGTACAGGTCGCAATGGATCACATCGAGCGTGACCGGCGCGTCGCCCGGCTGCGCCACCATGCGCACGGCCGCAATGTCGTGGCGGCGGAAGATGCGCATCGGCGAATCGCCGTCGCCGCCCATGCCGTCGCCACGCGAGCGGCCTTCGCCGTACAGGAAGCGCTGCACGTACGGCAGGAAGCTCACGAACTCGTTGTAGTGCCGCTCGTGAAAGCGGCTGCTGTCGCCGGTGTATTCGTCGACCTCTTCGCGCCATGGCGAGGCATCACCCATCTCGCGCAGCACGTGCCAGGGCCCGTGATGGTGCGCGGGGCTGGCGTGCGGCGCAGGCATCAGCCGCAAGGGCCAGAGAAGGGCCTGGCGGAAATGCTGCACGGTGGGGGCGCCCGTGAGGGGCGTATGTGCCTCTGTGGGCATGGTGGCCGCGGGTGGGTTCAGCATGGACTTCAGTGTAGGCAGAAGGTGAGACAAAACGACCACCTAGGGGAATCCCTATATGAGCCTGAAACCGGTTTCATATAAGCTGCAAGCCTTGCTTTCGGGGCACGCACGCGCCCACCCGGCGCGCATTCGGGTCCGCCCACCATGAACTACCAGTTTCAATTCGACGCCGTCTTTGCCGCCTGGCCGCTGCTGCTCAAGGGCACGTGGATCACGGTCCAGCTCTCGCTCATTGCCACGGTGCTGGGCCTGGTGGTGGCCATCTTCTGTGCCTGGGGCAAGACCTCGGGGCCGGGCTGGCTGCGCTTTCTGGTCAATGCCTACATCGAGGTGATCCGCAACACGCCGTTCCTCGTGCAGCTGTTCTTTTTCTTCTTCGCGCTGCCGGCCATCGGGCTGCGCTGGTCGCCGCAGACGGCAGCGCTGGTGGCCATGGTGGTGAACCTGGGCGCCTACGCCACGGAAATCATCCGCGCGGGCATCGAGTCGATTCCCAAGGGGCAGATCGAGGCGGGCAGGGCGCTGAACCTCAAGCCCTGGGAAATCTTCCGCTTCGTCATCATCAAGCCCGCGCTGAAGGCCATTTACCCGGCGCTCACGAGCCAGTTCATTTTGCTGATGCTGAGCTCGGCAGTGGTGTCGGTCATCTCAGCCGACGACCTGACCTCGGTGGCCGCCAACCTGCAGTCGCAGACTTTCCGCAGCTTCGAGATCTACATCGTCGTGGCCGCCATCTATCTCGCGCTGGCGCTGGCCTTCTCGGCCATGTTCAAGCTGATCTACAAGCGCACGCTCAACTACCCGGACCGCCGGTAAGAGACGACGGACGGAGACAACAACATGCGCACCTTCGGCTTTCCCGAATTCCTTTTCATCCTCGAAGCGGCCAAGTGGACGCTGGCGCTGTCGGCCATCGCCTTTGTGGGCGGCGCGATCCTGGGGCTCATCATTGCGCTGATGCGCACGTCTGAATCGACGTGGGCGCGGGCCGTATCGACCACCTTCATCCAGATCTTCCAGGGCACGCCGCTGCTGCTGCAGCTGTTCCTGGTGTTCTTCGGCGCGCCGGTGCTGGGGCTGGACATCAACCCGTGGGTTGCCGCCGGCGTTGCGCTCATCCTGAACAGCGCGGCCTTCCTCGGCGAGATCTGGCGCGGCTGCATCGAGGCCATTCCGCGCGGACAGTGGGAAGCAGCAGAGGCGCTGAGCCTGAAGTACAGCTCGCGCATGCGCGACGTGGTGCTGCCGCAGGCCTTCAAGATCGCGCTGGCGCCCACGGTGGGCTACGTGGTGCAGATCATCAAGGGCACCTCGCTCGCGGCCATCATCGGTTTTGTCGAGGTCACGCGTGCGGGGCAGATCGTCAACAACGCCACCTTCCAGCCGCTCATCGTGTTCTCGGTGGTGGCAGCCATCTACTTTGCGATCTGCTGGCCGCTTTCATTGCTGGCCGCGCGCATGGAGCGCCGCCGGGCCCGCGCTCTCGCGCGCTGACCCTTTTCGTTGTTCTTTTTCTTTCTCGTCGCTTCCTTCTTTTATTCAGGAGACACATCCAATGACCGTCATCACTTCCCGCCGCGCAGCGCTCGCAGCCCTCGGCCTCGGCGCCGCCCTCACCGTGTTCGCACCCTTCGCCTCGGCGCAGACGGTTGCCGACATCAAGAAGAAGGGCGAGATCACCATCGGCATGCTGGTCGACTTTCCACCCTACGGCACCACCGACGCGAAGAACCAGCCCGACGGCTACGACGCCGACGTGGCCAAGCTGCTGGCCAAGGACTGGGGCGTCAAGGCCAACATCGTGCCGGTGACGGGTCCGAACCGCATTCCCTTCCTGCTGACCAACAAGGTCGACCTGCTGGTGGCTTCGCTGGCCGTCACGCCCGAGCGCGCGAAGCAGGTGCAGTTCTCGCAGCCCTACGCAGCCGCCACCATCGTGCTGTACGGTGCGACCAAGACCTCCATCAAGGCGGCAGGCGACCTGAAGGGCCTGCGCGTGGGCGTGGCTCGCGCTTCGACGCAAGACGTGGCCGTGACCAAGGCCGCGCCGGAAGGCACTGAAATCCGCCGCTTCGACGACGACGCTTCTGCCATGCAGGCGCTGATCTCGGGCCAGGTCGATGCCATCGGCTGCTCGGTGACCGTGGCAGCGCAGATCGCCAAGCGCGTACCCGCCAACACCTTCGAAAACAAGTTCACGCTGGTGCAGCAGTCGATGGGCATCGCGATGCGCCCGGGCCAGGAAGAGCTGCACAAGGCGGTGAACGAATTCGTGCAGAAGAACACCGCCAACGGCGAGCTCAACAAGCTGTATCAGAAGTGGCTGCAGGCCGACCTGCCCAAAATGCAATAAGCAACCCCCGAGGCTGAAGGAATCCTGGCATGACGACGGAATCGATCATCCGCATGGAAGCGGTCAACAAGTGGTACGGTGAATTCCAGGTGTTGACCGGCATCGACCTGTCGGTGCGCCAGGGCGAGCGCATCGTGATCTGCGGGCCCTCGGGCTCGGGCAAGTCCACGCTCATCCGCTGCATCAACCGGCTCGAGACGGTGCAGAAGGGCCGCATCGTGGTCGACGGCATCGACCTCACGGCCGGCGGCAAGAACATCGACGCGGTGCGTGCCGAGGTCGGCATGGTGTTCCAGCAGTTCAACCTGTTCCCGCACCTCACCATCCTCGAGAACTGCACGCTCGCGCCGATGCGTTCGCGCGGCATGACGAAGGCGCAAGCCGAAGAGGTAGCCATGAAGTACCTCACGCGCGTGCGCATTCCGGAGCAGGCCGGCAAGTATCCGAGCCAGCTCTCGGGCGGCCAGCAGCAGCGTGTGGCGATTGCGCGCGCGCTGTGCATGACGCCCAAGATCATGCTGTTCGACGAGCCCACTTCGGCGCTCGACCCCGAGATGGTCAAGGAAGTGCTCGACACCATGATCGGCCTGGCCGAAGACGGCATGACCATGCTGTGCGTGACGCACGAAATGGGCTTTGCCCGCAGCGTCGCTGATCGCGTGATCTTCATGGCCGAAGGCAAGATCGTCGAGCAGGCGCCGCCCGAAGAGTTCTTCGGCAACCCGAAGGACGAGCGCACGCGCCAGTTCCTGGGCCAGATCCTCAGCTCCCACCAAGCACACTGAATGTCTTTCTCCGTTCTGATTTCTCTGTCGTCCTTCGGCGCGGCCGAGGTGGGGCGGCATGGCCAGCTCTGGTGTTCGCAGCTGGCACGCGCGGCAGGTGCCGATTCGGTGGAAGTGCGCGGCGAGATGTTGCGCGACGCCGATGCCGAGCTGCCCGCATTGAGCGGGCTGGCCTCCGTGTACTCCAGCCCCGAGGGCCTTTGGGCTCAGGGCGGCTGGCTCGACAGCGCCGCGCTCAAGCGCGGCATCGCCGCCGCCACGCGCGTGGGCGCGAAGCGGCTGAAGATGTCCATCGGCGACTTCCAGGCTTCTTCTCACGGCTCACTCTGGGGCCTGAAGGTGGAGCTTGCCGAAACCCGCGTCGAGCTGCTCATCGAGAACGACCAGACCGTGCGCGCTGGCACGCTGCCCGCGCTGCAGACCTTCTTCGACGTGGCCGACCGCGCCGGCGTGCCGCTGGGCATGACCTTCGACATGGGCAACTGGCACTGGCTCGGCGAGTGCCCGCTGCAGGCCGCTCAGGCGCTCGGCCACCGCGTGCGCTATGTGCATTGCAAGGGCGCGCAGCGCCTGCCGCACAAATGGGTGGCGGTGCCGCTGGGTGACTCCGTCGCGCCATGGCGCTCGGTGCTGCGTGCGCTGCCTACCGACGTGCCGCACGCCATCGAATACCCGCTCGTGGGTGACGACCTGCTGGCCGTTACCCGCGCGCAGATCGACTTCATCCGCGCCGCGCGGGCGTAGGAACAAACACATGACAGAACCAACCGCCTTCGACGTTGCACTCTTCGGCGAAGCCATGCTGCTGCTCGTGGCCGACCGGCCCGGCCCGCTGGAAAACGCAGAGGCGTTCCATAAGCGCACTGCCGGCGCCGAGACCAACGTGGCCATCGGCCTCTCGCGCCTGGGCCTCAAGGTGGGCTGGGCCAGCCGGCTCGGCACCGACTCGATGGGCCGCGCGCTGCTGGCCGCGATGCGCGCCGAAGGCATCGACTGCTCGCACGTGATCACCGACGCAACGCAGCGCACCGGCTTCCAGTTCAAGGGCCGTGTCACCGACGGCAGCGACCCGCCGATCGAATACCACCGCAAGGGCTCGGCCGCGAGCCACATGGGCCCGGCCGACGTCGACGAAGCCTGGCTGCGTTCGGCGCGTCACCTGCACGCCACCGGCGTGTTCGCCGCTATCTCCGACACCAGCCTGCAGGCTGCGCTCAAGACCATGGACGTGATGCGCGCCGCCGGTCGCACCATCTCGTTCGACACCAACCTGCGCCCCACGCTGTGGTCGTCCACCGAGACCATGCGCCACTGGATCAACGAACTCGCCTCGCGCGCCGACTGGGTGCTGCCCGGCGTCGAAGAGGGGCTGCTGCTCACCGGCCATGACAAGCCCGAAGACGTGGCGAAGTTCTATCGCGATCGCGGCGCGAAGCTGGTGGTCGTCAAGCTCGGCGCCGAGGGCGCCTACTACGACAGCGATGTGGCCGGCACCGGCCGTGTCGATGGCTTCCCGGTGAAGGAAGTGATCGACACCGTGGGCGCGGGCGACGGCTTCGCAGCCGGCGTGGTGAGCGCGCTGCTCGAAGGCAAGAGCGTGCCCGAGGCCGTGCGCCGCGGCGCATGGATCGGCGCGCGTGCAGTGCAGGTGCTGGGCGACACCGAAGGCCTGCCGACGCGGGCGCAACTCGAAGAAGCGGGGCTCTGAACACCATGACGAATGTGTCGAAGAAGAACGTGCTCGTCTTCCGGCCGTTGCCCGAAGACCAGCTGGCGCGCCTGCAAGCCGTGCACCACGTGGTCGTGGCCGATCCGCGCAAGGAACCCGAGGCCTTTGCCGCCGCGCTGCGCAGCGCGAACGGGCTGATCGGGTCGAGCCATACGGTCGATGCCGCTCTGCTCGACGGGGCGCCGCAGCTCCAGGTGATTTCGAGCGTGTCGGTCGGTGTCGACAACTATCCGCTGGCCGAGCTGCACAAGCGCGGCATCGTGCTGTGCCACACGCCCGACGTGCTCACCGAAACGGTGGCCGACACGGTGTTCGCGATCCTCATGGCCACGCAGCGCCGCGTGGTCGAACTCTCTACGCTCGTGCGCGAAGGCCGCTGGACGAAGAACATCGGCGAAGAGCTCTTCGGCACCGACGTGCATGGCAAGACGCTGGGCATTCTCGGCTTCGGCCGCATCGGGCAGGCCGTGGCGCGCCGTGGTGCGCTGGGCTTCGGCATGCCGGTGCTGTATCACGCACGTCGCCCGGTCGACCTGGCAACGCAGGCGCCCGAATTGCAAGGCCGCGCCACGCACACGCCGCTGGACGACCTGCTCGCGCGCGCCGACATCGTGCTCGCGATGCTGCCGCTGACCGACGCGACGCGCGGCATGATCGACGCCGCCTTCTTCGCGCGCATGAAGCCCGGTGCAGCCTTCATCAACGGTGGCCGTGGCGCCACCGTGAACGAAGACGCGCTGCTCTACGCACTCGACCACGGCACACTGCGCGCCGCCGGCCTCGACGTGTTCGCGAAAGAGCCGCTGCCGGCCGATTCGCCATTGCGCACCCATCCGCGCGTGACGCCGCTGCCGCACATCGGCTCGGCCACCCACGAGACGCGACACGCCATGGCCGAGCTCGCCACGACGAACCTGCTGCAGGTGCTGGCCGGAGAGAAGCCGACTGCGCCGTACGACACGGCATCCGCATGAGCACGAGCCGGTTTTTCTCCCTCCCCCGCTGGGGGAGGGCGGGAGCAAAACCATGAAGCCGACCGGCCGCGCCACCATCGCCGACGTCGCCGAAGCCGCTGGCGTCTCCAAGGCCACCGTCTCGCGCTTCCTCAATCACCGCGAGCGGCTCCTGAGCCCCGACATCGCCGCGCGCGTCGAAGTCGCCATCGCGGCGCTGGCCTATTCGCCGAGCCCGATGGCGCAGGCGCTGAGCCATGGCCGCTCGCGGCTCATCGGCCTGATCGTGGCCGACATCACCAATCCGTACTCGGTGGCGGTGCTGCGCGGCGCCGAGAAGGCCTGCCAGGACGCCGGCTACCTTGTGATGCTGTTCAACCTCGGCAACGAGAGCGAACGCGAGCGCGAGGCCATCGACGCGCTGGCGGGCTACCAGGTCGACGGCTTCATCCTCAACACGCTGGGCCGCGGCAGCAATGTGGTCGACGCGGTCACGCTGCACGGCAAGCCGGCGGTGCTGGTCGACCGCCGCCACACCGGCATGCACACCGACTTCGTCTCGCTCGACAACCACGCCGCGATGCAGGCCACCTGCGGTCATCTGGTCGAGGGCGGGTATCGCGAGCTGCTCTACGTCACTGAGCCGCAGAAGGGCGTGAGCTCGCGGCGCGAACGCACGGCCGCCTTCGGTGCCTGCGTGGCCGCGCACGAGCCGCGCGTGGCGGGCGAGGTGTTCGAGTGCGTCGAGGGCGAGAGCGATGCGCTCGACGAGGCCTTGCGCGCTCTGCGTCAGCGCGCCAAGCGCGGCCGACGGGCCGCGGTGGTCGCGGGCAATGCCGTGGTCACGCTGCGCATCGCGCAGGCCATGGCGCGGCTGGGCTGGCAGTTTGGCGCCGACCTCGGCTTTGTCGGCTTCGACGATCCCGAATGGGCCTCGCTCATCGGCCCCGGCCTGAGCACCGTGGCACAGCCTACCGACGCCATCGGCCGCACGGCCGCTACCTGCCTGATCGAGCGGCTGCGTGGGCTGGATGCTGCGCCGCGCCAGTTGCTGCTGCCTGGAGAGCTGGTGGTACGAGGCTCGTCGCAGGCGCTCTAGCATCCTGCTGCGCGCGGTCGAAGGTGATCGGCCCGCGCATCCAGTCGGCCGCGCGTTCGGCAATCATGATCGTTGGCGCGTTGGTGTTGCCGCCGATCAGCGTCGGCATGATCGAGGCATCGACCACGCGCAGGTTTTCGATGCCGTGCACGCGCAGCTTCGCGTCTACCACCGCCATAGCATCTGTGCCCATCTTGCAGGTGCCCACGGGATGGTAGATGGTGTCGGCGCGCGCGCGAATGTGCTGAACGAGTTCTTCGTCGGTGTGCGCGTCGGCCGTGTAGAGCTCGTGGTGGCGGTACTTTTCGAGCGCCGGCGCGCGCAAGATCTCGCGCATCTTCTTCACGCCCTGCAGCAGCAGCGCCATGTCCTCGGGGTCTGACAGAAAGCGCGGATCGATGCGCGGCGGCGAGCCTGGGCCGGCATCGTTCAGGCGCACGTCGCCGCGGCCCTTGGGGCGCAGCACGCACACGTGGCACGAGAAGCCGAAGCCCGCGTGCAGCTTGCGTGCATGGTCATCCGTGATCGCGATCACGAAGTGCAGTTGCAGGTCGGGCCGCCGCAGTTCGGGCGACGACTTGATGAAGGCGCCGCCCTCGGCGAACGGCGTCGCGATCATGCCCTTGCCGCTCTTGCGCCACTCGGCAATCGCCTTCACCAGGTGCAGGCCACCTACCACGCCGATGCCGAACAGGTCGGTGTGCTTCGAGGTGTAGGCGAGGATGAAGTCGGTGTGGTCCTGCAGGTTCTGGCCGACGCCCGGCAGTGCATGCTGCACGGCAATGCCGTGGCGGCCCAACTCGGCCGGGTCGCCGATGCCCGAGAGCATCAGCAACTGCGGCGAGTTGAATGCGCCGCCGCACAGCGCCACCTCGCGCCGCGCGTGAAGGGTCTCGATACTGCCGTCTTTGCGCCGCACCTCCACGCCGGTGGCGCGCCGGTCTTCGAGCACCATGCGCAGGGCCTGCGTGTCGGTCAGCACTGTGAGGTTGGGGCGCTGGTTCATCACCGGATGCAGGTAGGCGGCGGCCGCCGAGCAGCGCTCGCCGTTGCGCACGCCATCGTGGAACTGCGTGACCTGGTAGAGGCCCGCGCCTTCCTGTTCGGCGCCATTGAAGTCGTCGTTGCGCGGAATGCCGCACTCCGCAGCGGCCCGCACGAAGTCTTCGGCAATGGGGCGCGGGCTCTGTTGCTCCGAGACCTGCAGCGGCCCGTCGGCACCGTGCAGTGCGCTCGCGCCGCGCTGGTTGCCCTCGGCGCGCTTGAAGTAGGGCAGCACTGCGTCGAACGACCAGCCGGTGCAGCCCGCGCGCTCCCAGTCGTCGTAGTCGTCGCGATGGCCGCGCACGTAGAGCATGGCGTTGATCGCGCTGGAGCCGCCCAGGCAGCGTCCGCGTGGCTGGTAGCCGCGGCGTCCATTCAGGCCAGGCTGCGGCACGGTCTGGTAGGCGTAGTTGTTGATGCGCGGGCGGCCGGGCAGCATCGCCACCGTACCGGCCGGCGCCCGCACCAGGATGCCGCGGCCGTCGCCGCCGGCCTCGACCAGGCAGACCTTCACGGCGGGGTCTTCGCTCAGCCGCGAGGCCAGCGTGACGCCGCCGGAGCCGCCACCCACGATGACGTAGTCGAATTCCATGGCGCTTCTTCCTTTTGTTCTGTGCTGCCTGCGTCCGCGCGGACGGATTCGACTGTAGGAATGAACGTGCAATCAGGGCTTGGCGTTTTCCCTTGTCTCCGAAGTCAGGTCGAGGTCATGCCGAGGTCGTGCAGATACCTCTGCAGCTCTTCGATGTGGGCGGAGTCGACGATGGCGCCGACATAGCCGTCCGGGCGCACCAGCACCCAGTCGCCCGACGCGAGCCCATAGGCTTCGCGGAAATGGCCGCCATGGTCGCGCAGGTCGCCTCTTTCGCCGAAGGTGTGGATGTGCAGGCCTGGGCGCGGTGCCACGTCGCGACGCTCGACCTCGCAGCCCAGCAGCGTCCACTGCGCGCCCTTGAACAGCTCGAACAGGCGCGTCGGTTGCCCGGCGGCGCCGGTGACCGGCGCATCGGGCGCGCGGTCACCCGCACGCAGGCCGCCAACGCGTGCCGGCTTCTCCATCGCGAGGGACGATTCGGCGTACCCGAGGTCGAGCTGATGCACTTCCCGCCCACGCCGCATCTCGCCGCGCTTGGCTTCGCCGAGCAACTTCGTGGCAAGCCCGAGCATGTCCGCGGCAATCGGGCGGCGCTCTTCCTCGTAGCTGTCGAGCATGGTGCCGGGTGCACCGGCGGCAACTGCCGCCAGCTTCCAGCCAAGGTTGTAGGCGTCTTGCACGCTGGTGTTGAGCCCCTGCCCGCCGGTGGGGGGATGGACGTGTGCGGCGTCGCCGACCAGCAGCACGCGACCTGCCCGGTAGCGATCGGCCAGACGCGCGTTCATGCTGAAGGCCGAGGCCCACGAGACCGAGTGGATACGGATGTCGTCGCGGCCGGTGCGTTCGGCAACCATTGCTGCCAGCCCCTGTGCGGAGAGGTCGATGTCGCCCTCCAGCGGTATCGGTGCCTGCAGCTGGAACAGCTCCGTTCCGGCGAGCGGGCACAGGGACATCTGTGCATTCATCTCACCTTCGTTGAAGCGGTGCCATGCTTCGCGCCCCAACCCTGACAGGACGACATCGGCCACCACCGCACGCACGCCCAGCGTCTTGCCCGGAAAGCCGATGTCCAGCGAATGCCGCACGAAGCTGCGGCCACCGTCGGCGCCGACGAGAAAGCGCACGCGCAGCGTTTCTTCACCCGCCGCGCTGGCCAGCCGCGCCGTCACGCCGTCCTCGTCCTGCTCGAAGCCGATCAGTTCGCGGCCGAATGCAGGTCGATGCCCGAGCTCGGTCAGGCGCTCGCGCATCACGCCCTCGGTCAGGAACTGCGGGACCATCAAAGGAGAGCCATAGGGTTCAGAAGGTGTCGGTGCTTCGTGCGCCATCACCAGCGAATCGGCATGGCTGCCGTCAGCGCGGTATTCCCGCGAGGGCGGATACAGGCCGCCGGCCGCGACGATCCGCTCGAGGATGCCCAGATCCTCGAAGACCTCCTGCGTTCGCGGCTGGATGCCCTTGCCGCGCGAGCCCCGGAAAGGCGCGTCCATCTTCTCGATCAGGCGGAAGGAAACACCTCGCCGCGCCAGGTCGATGGCGAGCGTGAGGCCGGCTGCGCCGGCGCCGCAGATCAGGACGTCGGCGGAAAACTGCTGTGTCATGGCAAACTCCAATATGTGTAATATGCACTTAATAGGAGCGGATGCTATGCCAAAGAAAATAAATGTGCAAGATACACATATGTCCGCGCAATTGCGGGCGTTGCACGGTGCGCTGCTGACCGTGGTGAGCGTCATGAATCGCCCGCAGCGCGACGAGGCGATGGTGCGCGAAGCGGGCATCTCGCTCGACCGCGCCTTGTTTCCGCTGCTGGTGGGCATCGAACGCGTAGGACCGATCGGCGTGGTCGAGCTCGCCGACCGTGTCGGGCGCGACTACACCACGGTCAGCCGGCAGGTCGCGAAGTTGGAGAGTCTTGGCCTGGTGGAGCGCCAGGGCGGCGTTCACGACCGGCGCGTGCGCGAAGCGATCGTGACGCCGAAGGGCAAGGTCATGACCGATGCCGTGGATGCAGCAAGGGAAAGGCTGGGGCGCGCCATATTTGCCAAGTGGGAACAGCAGGATTTCGAGGAGCTGGTGCGGCTTCTGCAGAAGTTTGCGGTCGATATCGAGGCGGGCCCTGCAGGCGAGCGTTGATCGGGTTGAGGGGCGCTGCCTCGCTGACCTTTGAACACATGGCGCGCGACCGGGGCCTCATCGGGTTTCCTCTGCCGCTGCGGACAGGCGATTGACAGCCACCGGCGCGACACTGTCGAAACCGGTCCATCCCGCAAGACAAGGAAGCCAGGAACATGGAAGAGACAACAACAACGACCCCCGCCATCTCGCGCCGCGGCCTGCTGCGCCTTTCCCTTGGCGGCACCGCCATGGCCTCGCTGCCCGGCATCGGCTGGGCAGCCACCGGCGCCGCCGCGCCGGCCTTTGCCGACGGCCTGACGCGCAGCCGGCCCGAGGCGCAGGGCATCTCGTCGGCGTCGATCCTCGCCTTTCTCGACGATGCCGAGCGCGGCGCGTTCGAGCTGCACAGCTTCATGCTGTGGCGCAACGGCCATGTGGTGGCCGAGGGCTGGTGGGACCCCTACAAGCCCGAGCGCCGGCACATGACGCATTCGCTGACCAAAAGCGTCACCGTGTGCGCGGTCGGCATGGCCATTGCCGACGGCAAGTTCGGACTCGACGACAAGGTCGTGTCCTTCTTTCCCGAGCACCTGCCGCCCACGGTCAGCGCCAACCTCGCGGCAATGACCGTACGCGACCTGCTGACCATGCGCACCGGGCACGAGTCGATGGTGTCGGGCTCCGTGTGGCGGCCCATTCGCACAAGCTGGATCGCCGAGTTCTTCAAGATCCCCGTGGTCTACCCGCCGGGCAGCAAGTTCGTCTACACCAGCGCGGCTACCTACATGCTGTCGGCCATCGTGACGAAGACCACCGGGCAATCGACGGCCGACTACCTCAAGCCGCGCTTCTTCGAGCCGCTGGGCATCACCGGCTACGAGTGGGACGTGGGCCCCGAAGGCATTTCGCCCGGCGCCAACGGCCTGAGCTGGAAGACGGTCGACTCGCTCAAGCTCGGCATCCTGCATGCGCAGAACGGGCAGTGGAACGGCAAGCAGATCCTTACGAAGGCCTGGGTCGATTCGGTGCACGCGCCGCACACCAAGGACCGATACGGCTACCAGTGGTGGCTGGGCCAGCACGGCGCCTACAACGCCGATGGCCTGTTCGGGCAGTATTCAGTGGTGTTCCCCGAGCAGAACGCGGTGCTCGCGCTCAATTCCGCGCTGCCGCCCAAGGCGGGGTTCAACGCGGGCATTCTGTACAAGCACTTTCCCGCGGCATTCGGCGCTACTGCCGTGGCCAGCGAGAAGGACTACGCCGCGCTCAAGGCCCGCACGCGCACGCTGCAGCTGCTCCCACCGGTGAAGCCGACCAGCTCGCCCGTTGCCGCGAACGTGTCGGGCCAGCGCTTCGACTTTGCGGAGAACCCGGAGAAGATCAAGTCCATGCGGCTCGACTTCTCTTCCGCGGAGTCGTGCGTCTTCACCATGGAGGACGACCGCGGCACGCACAAGGTGCAGGTCGGCTTGCGCAAGCCCTTCGAGGGCGACACAACCATCACCGGCAACAAGCTGCACCACGAGTACCAGCCCGAGGTGATGCGCGTGGTGGCCAGCGGCGAGTGGCGCGACGCGCGCACCTTCGTCATGACGTGGACCTTCGTCGAGTCGGCCTTCCGCGACACCGTGGAGTGCCGCTTCTCCGGACCGTACATGCGCTTCGACCGCAGCGTGAACGTCAATTCCAGCGCAACCGACATGCCTACGCTCACAGGGACGCGCGCGAAGACTTAGCCCACACTTTTTGAGAGGCGCTTTTACCGGCGCTTCACTTCCCGGACAAATTGACGGGCGCGGTTCGTGGCTCAATGTCCGTCATGCACATGCTTTCGGACGCCACGGTCTTCACGCAGGTGCGCTTCTGGGTGCTGGTGCTGTGTTCGCTGGTGTGCCCGGCCGCGATCTTCGTCACGCTGTTCGTGCGGCGCGAGTTCTCGAAGAAGGCTGTGCTTGCCTTCGGCCTGCTGCTGATCCTGCTCGCGGGCGTGGACATCTTCGTGCTGCGAGCGCTTTCGCTGGAGGCGCAGGCCACGCCTTCGCTGGCTGACGACATCGTCTTCTCGTCAGAGCTGTCGATTGCGCTTTACATCATTCCCGCTGCGTTCGGCACCTTCGGGCTCAATATGGTTTCGCATGTGCTCATGCATTACCTGAAGCAGAAGGAAGCGCGCTTCGAGGCGCACCGGCAATCGGCGCAGCCGCTGCCCATCGTCAATGGGGCGCATCGGAATCGCCCGAGGGCGCCGGGCGGGCCGCGGATGCGGCCGACCGCCGTGGTGCGTCGTCGGCGCGAGGCGGTGCAGGTCGTCGCCAACGCGCTGCCTCGCGATCCGTCAGCGACGGAAAGACGTCGCGCAACTCCGCGAGCGGTACGCAGCCCGATTCGCGGTTCATGATGACCCACGTCGGTTCTGCCGCATGGCTCGACATTGAATGCGCTGCAACGACCAGTGCGGCCAGGGCGACGAGGGTGCGGGATGCTGCGATCAAGTCCGTGATCTCCAGGGAAGAGGAGGGACGTACATCCTGCTGCGGGAAGGGGACGGCATGGCATCATCGTGCGCCTCTCCCACTCGCATGCCCATGTCCGCAGATTCCTTTGTCCGCCGCGTCCGCAGCCAGCTCGACCAGTTGTCCGCAACCGAGCGGCAGCTTGCCGATTTCGTCCTGGAGTTTCCGGGCGAGCTGGCCAGCTATGCGGGCAACGAGCTGGCGGAACTGGCGGGGGTGTCGCCTTCGACGGTGAGCCGCTTCATCCGTCGCATCGGCTACGAGAACTACGAAGAGGCCCGGCGCCAGGTTCGCGAGGAAAAGCAGACGGGTTCGCCGCTGTTCCAGAACGCGACCGAGGCCTCGAAGCGCGGCCACCTTGTCGCCACGCATTTCCAGCAGTCGCAGGCCAACCTGGCCAGCACCTTCGACCGGCTCAACGACAGGCAGATGGCCGGCATCGTGAAGGCGATCATCGGCGCGGGGCAGGTGCTGATCTTCGGCAGCCGCAGCAGCCATGCCTTTGCCCTTTACCTGCGTTGGCAGATCGTGCAGGTGGTGCCGCGCGTCACCGCCATTCCGGGGCCCGGCGAGACGTTGGCCGAGCACCTGGCTGGCCTGACCGGGCGCGACTGCGTGATCGTCTTCGGCACGCGACGGCAGACGCGGCAGATGGACATCCTGCTCGCGGGCGCCAGCAAGGCCGGCGCGAAGATCGTCTACATCAGTGACAAGGCCTCGCCGGACTTCGCTGGGGCCACCTGGTCGCTGCAGTGCGATTGCCGGGGGCCGGGGCTTCTGGACAATCACACTGCCGTGATGGGCATCTGCGACCTGATCGCCACGATGGTGATCGAAGCCTCGGGCTCCGCCGGTCGCAAGCGTCTGGCCGCGATCGAGCTCGAGCACGAGGAAAACGGCGAGCTTTGAGCGGCAGCGGCGCTCGACTGGCCTGACCTGGTCGGAGTGCACTGAAAAGACGCACGACCGTAGTGCGCATCTGCCCATCCAAGGTGCATCCGCAGAGACTGCAACAGGTCTCGGATGCGCCCGCCTGTGACGGTCATTCCACGCTTTCCCCCTCTGAAAAGTACCCCTGCGGCACGTGGCTTACGTGCGTCACGCGCAGGCGGGCATGTCGCTTGCATAGGGATGTTTCGCATGAAATTAAGATTTCACAAAAACAAACTAGGTGAAATCGATATGTCATGCCGATGGAGTCGCCGATAGCATGCGAAGCGATTCCGGACTGCGCCGAGCAAAGCACTTCATACCTTTCTCAAGGGGTTTCCTATGGCTGGACCTGCACTCTCTTCCGGACCCGACTCGCCCCGGGTCGCCGAACTCGACAGAGCGCTCGACAAGATCGGCGTCACGCGATCGCACCACACGATCATCTTTTTGATCCTCATCGGCTGCCTGTTCGACAGCTTCGAGCAGAATGCCGTGGGTATCGTGGGACCGATGCTGCGCGAGCAGTGGGGGCTCAGCGCTTCCGACATCGGCTTGCTGAACACCGTCACCTTCGCCTGCGCGGCGGTGGGGCGGATCATCTCGGGCTTCATTGCCGACCGCTACGGCCGGCGCGTGATGCTGTCGATCGACCTGCTGCTGTTCACCCTCGGCGCAGGCATCTGCGCGATGGCGCCCAACCTGGCGGTGATGGCGCTGGGCCGCGCGGTCGTGGGTTTCGGGCTGGGCGGCGAGATCGCGATCGCCGTCACCATGCTGGCCGAGTTCTGCTCGACCAAGTTCCGCGGCACCGCTGTCGGGCTGGTGAACGTCGGCGCGGGTGGGCTCGGCAACTTCCTGGCGCCGGGCTTCGGCCTGCTGGTGTTCTGGATGTTCCCGGGCGACAACGCATGGCGCTGGCTGTTCGCCTGCCTGATGGTGCCGGCGCTACTCGGTGCTTTCTATCGCCGCTACATTCCTGAGACGCCGCGCTTCCTCATGTCGCAGGGCAAGGTGAAGGAAGTCAATGCGGTGTTGTCGCGACTGGCGTCGGGCAGGCTTTCGAAGAAGAACGTGCCGCAGCATCAGTACATCACCGACGATGGGCTGGCCGCGCCGAATGCCCGCATCAAGGTACGCGTGACCGAGATCTTTCGCGGCGCACTGGCGCGGCGGACCATTCCGCTGTGCATCACGATCTGGATGACCTACGGCGCGCAGATCTCGGTGCTCACGCTGATGCCGACCATCCTTGTTGCCCTGGGCTACAGCATGTCGAAGAGTCTGCTCTTCACGATGGTGATGCAGGGCGGGAGCCTGCTGGGGGCCATCGCAGCCTCGCTGCTGGGTTTTCACTTTCCGCGCAAGCGCGTGCTGACGGCCGGCGCCGTGTGCGCCTGCCTGGCGGCGTTGACCATCGGCTTCGTTGCCAAGAGCATCGTGGTGATCCTGATTGCCGGCGCGGTGTTCCAGTTCTTCGTGCTGCTGCTCAACACGACGATCTGGATCTTTGCGCCCGAGCTGTACCCGACCCGGGTGCGAGCCTTCGGCACGGCCTTCATTCTTGCCACTGGCACAGCGGCAGGCGCGCTGATGCCGCTGGTGGCGGGCCGGCTCTTCGATGCCTTCGGCCTGGTCGGCGTGTTCGGCCTTGCGGCCGGTATGTACGCGGTCTTCGTGGTCAGCGTGCAGAGCGTGCCCGAGACCTATGGCCAGTCGCCCGATGCGTTGCCGCTGCCGGGTGAAAGCCCCGGCGACGACGCTGCCCCGACCACGAAGATCGTGCAGCCGGGTTGAATTTTCAGAGAGTCCTCACGCATGCAAGAAATCCTGCTCATCAACCCCAACTCGTCGTCGTCGACCACCGCAATGATGGCGAAGATCGCCAGCAGCGAGGCACCTGCCGGATGCCGCGTGACAGGCATCACCGCGGCCGGCGGGCCGCCCATGATCGTCAATGAAGACGAGCTGAATGCGGCTGCGACGGAGGTGTTGAAAGCCTGGCGTTCCGTTGCCGGCGGAAGGTGGAATGGCGTGATTGTCAGCGCCTTCGGCGATCCGGGCATCGAGTTGCTGCGCCGTGAAGCAAGCGTGCCGGTGGTCGGCATCGCCGAAGCATCGATGCTCGCGGCCAGCGAGGGTCGTCGCCGCTTCGGCATTGCCACGGTCACGCCCGAACTGGTGTCGCCCATCGAGGGCAGGGCGGCCGCGCTGGGACTGCGCGCTCTCTACACCGGCATCCGCCTGACGCAAGGCGACCCGCGCGCGCTGGCAGCCGATCCGCAGGCGCTGGAAGAAGCGCTGGCAAAGGCCGTGCAGTGCTGCATCGACGAAGACGGCGCCCAGGCGGTGATCATCGGCGGCGGTCCGCTGGGGCAGGCCGCACTGGCGCTGGCCCCACGGTTCGACGTGCCGGTGATCGCGCCCATCTCGGCCGCCATGCGACTGCTGTGTTCGCGGTTCGCAGCAACCCGGGGAGCATGAGGAATGAGCACCGTGGACGTGTTCATCACAGTGTCGAACTGGAAGCGCGAGTAGCCGCTTCTGGCTGCACGATCCGCAGCCACGGCCATCGCGCCTGGTAGTCCGCCGCCTTCTTGAGGAACAACTCGCGCATCGGGAGCAGCGGGTTCATGCGCAGAATGCCCGCTGCCAGGTCGTCCAGCCCGTCGGGCGCATAGAGCGTTCCGTCGGCCAGGTCGATGCCGACGCGGGTGCATGCGATGAGGTAGCGGTCGATCCCGTCGCGCGCGGACCCGAGCCGGGGGTAGGGCGACTTGAAGCGCTGCTCATACCAGAGGTGAACGCGCGCCTGGTTCTTGACCTCCACGCTCACGCCCAGGTCGGCCACCGCTTTCTGCACGCGCTGGATCACGATGTCTTCGGCTTCCCACGACAGGTCGGTGTCGTCGAAGTAGAAGACGTCGTAGTCCTTCACGCCCCAGCCGGGCGGTTTGTCGGAAAGACGGTTCCACGTCGCCTGGAACAGGCAGCCGGCGGTCAGGAAGCCCTGGCGAAGCCCGAGGCCGGGCAGGCGTGAAAGCAGCGCGGCGTTGGCCGGGTCCTGCATGGCTTGCTCGATCAAGCCGGTGGGTGTCAATGGCATGGTGTCGACGCAATGCAAAGAGGCCTGACGACCATCGCCGTCAGGCCTCGAATCGTGGAGATGCGAAAGAAGCGGATCAGCCGACTTCAGCAATCAGCTCGATTTCCACGCAAGCCCCCATCGGCACCTGCGCCACGCCGAAGGCGCTGCGTGCATGCGCGCCCTTTTCAGGCCCGAAGACTTCGGCGAAGAACTCGCTCGCGCCGTTGGTCACCAGATGCTGTTCGGTGAAGGTGCCGACCGAGTTGACCAGGCTCATCACCTTGACTATGCGCTTGACCTTGTTGAGGTCGCCCACGGCCGCATGCAGCGTGCCGAGCAGGTCGACGGCGATGGCGCGTGCGGCCTGCTTGCCTTCTTCGGTGCTGATGTTGGCGCCGAGCTGGCCGGCCCAGACCTTGCCGTCCTTCTTCGCGATATGGCCCGAGAGAAACACGAGGTTGCCGGTCTGCACGAAGGGCACGTAGGCGGCCGCGGGGGCGGAGACCGGGGGCAGGGTGATGCCGAGGCTGGAAAGTTTGTCGTAAACGCTCATGGAGACTCCTTGTCTTGGGAAGGCGATTGTGTCCGGGTTTGCGGCAGGCCCTCGATCACTTCCCCCACTGGCTGCACGGTCACGCCGACCCGCAGCGTGTGCCTTGCGCCACCATGGAGTACGCCGCGCATCGGCGACACGTCGGAGTAGTCGCGGCCGATGGCGAGCGTGACGTAGTCTTCGCCCGGCTGGCGGCCGTTGGTGGGGTCGAAGTCGGCCCATCCGCCTTGACTGCCGACGCCCTCGGGGCCGTCGCCGGGCAGGTACACCGACACCCAGGCGTGCGAGGCGTCGGCGCCCACCAGCCGGGGCTGGCCGGGTGGCGGCTGTGTCAGCAGGTAGCCGCTCACGTAGCGCGCGGGCAGGCCCATGGTGCGGAAGCACGCGATCATGATGTGGGCGAAGTCCTGGCATACGCCCTTGCGCTGCGCGAGGGCCTCGACGGCGGGGGTGTTGATCTCGGTGCTGTCGGCGTCGTACGCGAAGTCTTCGTACATGCGCTCGGTGAGGTCCATCGCCACGTCGAAGGTGGGGCGGCCGGGCACGAAGCTGGCGCGGGCGTAGGCCGTGAAGTCGTCGTGGCGCGGCACGTAGGGCGACGGAAAGACGAACTCCGAGGCCGCGTCGAAGGTGGCGTCCTTGCGGAAGCGGAAGCGTTCGCGCACGCTCTCCCAGGGCAGCTCGCGCGCCACGGTGGCGGGCAGCACGGGCACCGAGGTTTCGACCACGCTCTCGGCCGTGACGACGAGCCGGTCGTGCGTGGCCTCGAGCGCGAAGAAGGCGCGCGTGTTGCCGTACAGGTCGGCCACTTCGCTGCGCTGCGCGGGCGCGGGCTCGATGGCGAGCTTGTGGCTCACGAGCCGCTGCGAATCGGTGGCCAGCGGCTTCAGGTGGGCGAGGTGCTGCGCCGTCTCGACCGGCGGCGCGTACTCGTAGCGCGTTTCGTGGGTGACGTGTAGCAGCATGATGGGTTGGCCTACTTCGACTCGGCGCCGAAATGCGAAGCGTAGATCTTGGCGTAGGTGCCGTCGGCCCGGATGCCTTCGAGGCCCTGGTTGATCTTGGCGAGCAGTTCGGTGTTGCCCTTCTTCACGGCAATGCCGTACTTCTCGACCGGGAAGTTCGCATCGCTCACCGTCTTGAAGCCGCCTGCAGTGTTGTTGGCGATGTAGTGCACCACCACGCCGTTGTCGGCCACCACGGCCTGCACGCCGCCGGCTTCGAGTTCCTTGAGCGCGAGCGGCGTCGATTCGAAGCGCTTGATGGCGGTGCTCGACTTGCCCAGCAGCTTGCCCACGACCTCGTCGCCCGTGGTGCCGTTCTGCACGCCGACCTTCAGGGTCTTGATGTCATCGAACTTCGTGACGGGCGAGTCGTTCTTCACGGCGATCAGCTGCCTGGCGTCGAAATACGACTGCGAGAAATCCATCGTCTGGCGGCGCTCGTCAGTGATCGTGATGGCCGACACCAGCAGGTCGCGGTCGCCCTGGTCGAGCGCGTTGAAGATGCCTTCCCATGGCGTGTTGACGAACTTCACCTCGATGCCGGCCTTCTGCGCGACCGCCTTCACCACGTCGATGTCGAAGCCCACGATCTCGCCCTTGTCGTTCTGCGATTCGAAGGGCGTGTAGGCGGCGTCGGTGCCGACCACCAGCACCCGGGCGGCGGCAGGTGGAGGCGGTGCGCTGGCTGCGGCGGGCGCGGCAGGCTCCTGCTTGCTGCAGGCCGCGATGGCGAGCGCCGCGAGCATGCCGGCGGCGGTGAGTGCGAAGCGGCGGTTGATGGCGATGCCTGACATGGATATGCCTCCTTGGAACTGTCTTTGTCTGGGAATCAGGCTCCGACCGAGCGCAGCGATTCGGATGTCAGCGTGAAGTAGCGTGTGCCGATCGCATCGGACACATGGTAGGCGGCCGTCTCGCAGTTGGCGAGCAGCTCGACGAGGGCCGGGTAGTTGGCTTCGGGCCCTGCGGCGCAGAGGTGTTCGAGCGTCCAGCCGGCCGGGTCGGGCAGTTCGTACGACAGCGCGGTCAGCTTGCCGGGCGCGCTGCCGGCCAGCCGTGCAATGCGCCCGCGCAGGGTCTGCGTGACCCATGCGAGCGAGCGCGGGTTTTCGGCGTCGAGCACCAGCAGGTCGACCATGGTGGCGACGTCGCGGCGCTGCTGGTAGCGGGCGTGGAAGGTGATGGTGCTGTCGAACAGCGCCACCATCGCCTCGAAGCCGCTCACCTCGTGCACGGCGCCGTTGTCGAAGCCGGCCTCCAGCGCATTCGACAGAAAGCCCAGTCGCTCGATGTGGCGGCCGATGGACAGCAGCCGCCAGGCGTCGTCGCGCGTCATGCGGTCGGTCTGCGCGCCGGTCATGGCGGCCAGCGCGGTGCTGGCGGACTCGAGGGCGCGCAACGCGGCACTGCTGGCAAAGCTGCCTTCGCCGGCCTGCTCGGCCGCGCGGCGCAGGAAGTCGGTCTCGGCGCGCACGATCTGGTTCCAGTTGTCCTGCGACAGGCGCTCGCGCACGGCGGCGGCCGCTTGCCGGATGCACATCAGGCTGAAACCCACGCTGCCGCCGCGCTCCACATCGCCCAGTTCGGCGATGAGCGCGCGTTCGAACACGCGGCGCGATTGCGGCGCGCTCGGCACTTCGGCCGGCACCAGTGCATTGCGCAGCGCCATGCGGTGCAGCCATTCGAGCAGCGGCCGCGAGGACTGGTCTTCGCTGCCCAGCAGGTTGAGCGTGAGGCGCGCAAGGCGCACGGCGTTTTCGGCGCGCTCGGTGTAGCGGCCGAGCCAGAACATGTTTTCCGCAGCGCGGCTGGTAACGGGCGCGCGGTGCCGCGCGAGCGATGCCGGCGTGGCGTGCGGCTGCAGCAGCGTGGTGCGGTCGACCTCGCCGTGGGTCTGCACCCACACGTCGGCGCTGCTGCCGCCGCGCTGCATCGACGCGATCTGCGCATCGGGCCCAGCGAGCCGGGCCAGGCCGCCGGGCAGCACGCGCCACGACTGCGCGCCGTCGCTCACCGCGAACACGCGCAGCAGCACGGCGCGTGGCGCGATGTGGCCCGGGCCCATGTCGTTGGCCCAGGTGGGCATCTGCGACAGCGGCTGGTAGCCCTGCACGGTGTGCACATCGCCTTCTCGCACGATGCGGCCGGCCCATTCGTCGAGCTCGCGCCGGCCGAGCTGGCTGCCGAGCACGGCGTCGAAGCTGGCGCGGCCGTCGAAGCCGGGATAGGTGGGCTTGATGGCGCAGTCGGCCAGTTGCGGCAGCACCGATTCGAGCGCGGCGCGCTCGCCGCACCACCAGGTGGGCAGCGCGGGCAGCTTGAGCTTTTCGCCGATCAGGCGGCGCGCCAGCCCCGGCAAGAAGCCGAGCAGCGCGGGCGATTCGAGGAACGCCGAGCCCGGCATGTTGGCCACCAGCACGTTGCCGGCACGAATGGCCTGCAGCAGGCCGGGCACGCCGAGCGTGGAATCGGGGCGCAGTTCCAGCGGGTCGAGGAACTGGTCGTCGAGCCGCTTGATGAGGCCGTGCACCGGGCGCAGGCCCTGCAGCGTCTTGAGGTAGAGCCGCTGGTCGCGCACCGTGAGGTCGCTGCCTTCGACCAGCGTGATGCCCAGGTAGCGCGCGAGATACGCGTGCTCGAAGTAGGTTTCGTTGTACGGGCCGGGCGTGAGCAGCGCGATGTGCGGCGGTACGCCGGCCGGGCACATGCGCTGCAGGCCTTCCATCATGGCGCTGTAGGTGGCGGCCAGGCGTTGCACGTGCAGCGCCTCGAAGGCCTGAGGAAACTGCCGCGTGATGGCGAGGCGGTTTTCGAGCAGGTAACCCAGGCCCGAAGGCGCCTGCGTGCGCTGCGAAACCACCCACCAGTTGCCGTCGGGGCCGCGCGCGAGGTCGAAGGCGGTGATGTGCAGCCAGGTGTCGCCCGGCGGCTTCACGCCGTGCAGCGCGCGCAGATAGCCGGGGTGGCCGCGCACCAGCGCCGGGGGAATGAGCCCTTCGGCCAGCAGCTGCTGCGGGCCGTAGACGTCGGCCATCACGCGGTCGAGCACGCGCACGCGCTGCAGCACGCCGGCCTCGATCTGGCTCCAGCTTTCGGGCGAGACGATCAGCGGGAACAGATCGAGCGACCACGGCCGCTGCGGGCCGTTGGCGTCGGCGTACACGTTGTAGGTGACGCCGTTGTCGCGGATCTGCCGTTCAAGGCTGGCCGCGCGCCGGGGGAGGTCGTTGAAGCCGCCCGGGCCGAGTTGTTCGAAGAAGGCGTTCCAGGCGGGCGTGAGCGGCGGTTGTTCGGCGGAAGGGCCCTGTGTCTGTGTCTGGGATTGAGACAGCGACGACTGCGATTGGGACTGCGACTGCCCGGCCGCCGGTGGTCGTTCGACCGCGGCGTCGTACAGCAGCGGGGCGGGCGCAGGGGCTGGCGCAGCCCCCGGCACTGGCCGCACAGGCGCTACCGCCGTGGCCTGCCCACGCAGTTCGTCGAAATGGCCGGGCAGGGCCGGCGGGGCGAGCGCCGACGCCAGGGCCGCTGGAAACTCCAGTGCCTGGGCGTCGAACAGGGATTCGTTCAAAGGTTCCACAGGAGGGGGATTGTCACACTGCCTTCACGGGTATCCGTTTGGGCAGCGTGCTAAATGTCCCCTTATCGCCGCAGATCCAGCGTGAACGGGAATTCGCGGCTGCCCGGCAGCTCGATGGTTGCCGGGGGCGTGCGCATGAGTCCGGGTGTATGGCCGGTGCGGGTGAAGCGCGAGTGGCGGCGGCTTTCCGCCTCGTAGGCGTTGACCGGGAAGGTGTCGTAATTGCGCCCGCCCGGGTGGGCGACGAAGTACTGGCAGCCGCCCAGGGAGCGCTTCATCCAGGTGTCGACCAGGTCGAAGGTCAGCGGCGCGTGGGCCGGGATGCTCGGGTGCAGGGCCGAAGGCGGGTTCCAGGCCTTGTAGCGCACGCCGGCCACGAACTCGCCGACCACGCCGGTGGGCTGCAGCGGCAGCACCTTGCCGTTGACGGTGATGACGTGGCGGCTCTCGTTCAGGCCGGTCACGCGCACCTCGATGCGTTCGAGCGACGAATCGACATAGCGCACCGTGCCGCCGGCCGAACCTTCTTCGCCCATCACGTGCCAGGGTTCGAGCGCGTTGCGCAGCGAGAGCTCCACGCCCATCGCCTGCATCTGGCCCACCAGCGGGAAGCGGAACTCGAAGTGCGGCGCGAACCAGTCGGCATCGAAGGCGAAGCCGGCCTGGCGCATCTCGCTGATGACGTCGTCGAAATCCATCTTGACGAAGGTCGGCAGCAGGAAGCGGTCGTGCAGCTCGGTGCCCCAGCGGGTGACGGGGGCCTTGTAGGGCTCGTCCCAGAAGCGGGCGACCAGCGCGCGAATGAGCAGCTGCTGCGCGATGCTCATGCGCGCATGCGGCGGCATTTCAAAAGCGCGCAACTCCAGCAGGCCGAGGCGGCCGGTGCTCGAGTCGGGCGAGTAGAGCTTGTCGATGCAGAACTCGCTGCGGTGCGTGTTGCCCGACACGTCGATCAGAATGTTGCGCAGCGTGCGGTCGACCAGCCAGGCCGGCATGTTCTGGCCATAGATCTCGCGGTTCTTCGCGATTTCCTTCAGGGCGATTTCCAGCTCGTAGACCTGGTCGTTGCGGGCCTCGTCCACGCGCGGCGCCTGGCTCGTCGGGCCGATGAACATGCCCGAGAACAGATAGCTCAGCGACGGATGGTTGTGCCAGTAGAGCAGCAGGCTGGCCAGCAGCTCGGGCCGGCGCAGGAAGGGGCTGTCGGCGGGCGTGGCGCCGCCCATCACGAAGTGGTTGCCGCCGCCGGTGCCGGTGTGGCGGCCGTCGGTCATGAACTTCTCGGCCGACAGGCGGGTTTCGAACGCGGCGTTGTAGAGAAACTCGGTGTGGTCGACCAGTTCCTTCCAGTTGTGGGCCGGGTGGATGTTGACTTCGATCACGCCCGGGTCGGGGGTGACGGCCAGCATCTTCAGTCGCGGGTCGCGCGGCGGCGGGTAGCCTTCCATCACGATGCGCACGCCCAGGTCGCGCGCGGTGGCTTCGACCGCCGCAACCAGGTCGAGATAGTCCTCCAGGCGCGCGAGCGGCGGCATGAAGACGTAGAGCACGCCCGAGGCACTGCCCTTCTTCTCGGCCGAGGGGCCGTTGGCGCGGCGCGGGTCGCGCACTTCGACGCACAGCGCGGTGCGCGTGACCCAGTGGGCCGATTCGCCGCGCAGCGGCTGGCGCGTGGTCGATTTGTCGTCCGCATCGTCAGTTGCTGCTGCAGCCGATGCATCGCCTTCGCCGGCACTGCCCGGCGCCTGCATGCGTAGCGAGGCGGGCACGACGGGCGGTGCGCCGAAGGCATAGGGCACTGCGCCGAGGTCGGCCCCTGTGCCGGTTGCGCCTACGGCATAGCGCGCACGGTAGTCGGCTGCGCTCGGCAGGGCGCCGCGTGGCGCGGTCGGGTCGCGTTCGATCAGGTAGGGGTAGTCGCCCTTGCTGGCCCACGGCTGCGAGTCGAGCGGCAGGCGGTAGCCCATGGGCGAGTCGCCGGGGATCAGGTAGAGCCGGTCGTCGCGCAGGAACCAGGGGCCGGTCTTCCAGGCCGGGCCGGCGAGCGCGGGGGCGTCGCCGTTCGCATTGCCGGGCTCGATGGGCAGCATGTAGCCGATCACCGCGTCGAGCTTCTGCGTGAACACGCGGCGCAGGCGCACACGTTCGAGTTCGTCGTCGAGCTTCGACTCGAAGGGATCGACGTTCACCGGCAGGCGGCGTTCGCGCCAGAGGTAGTAGTAGATGTCTTCGTAGCCTGGCTGGATGTAGCGCTCGGTCAGGCCGAGCTTGTGGGCCAGCACGGTGGTGAAGCGGCGCGCGTCTTCGCTCGTGTAGTGCGTGGGAAAGCGCTCGTCGGCAAACAGTTCGGGGTCGTGCCACAGCGTCTGGCCGTCGGCGCGCCAGAAGATCGACAGCGCCCAGCGCGGCAGTTGCTCGCCCGGGTACCACTTGCCCTGGCCGAAATGCAGGAAGCCGCCCTTGCCGTACTCGGCGCGCAGCTTGTGCACGAGCTCGGTGGCGTAGCCGCGCTTCGTAGGGCCGAGGGCGTCGGTGTTCCATTCGGGCGCGTCGCGGTCGCTGGTGGCCACGTAGGTCGGCTCGCCGCCCATGGTGAGGCGCACGTCGCCGGCCTTCAGGCGCGCGTCGACAGCGTCGCCCAGGGCCAGCACTTCGGACCACTGCTCTTCGGTGTAGGGCTTGGTGACGCGCGGCGATTCGTAGATACGCGTGACCTTCATCTCGTGGCCGAACTCGACCTCGGATTCGTCGACGCCGCCCTCGATGGGCGCCGCGCTCGAAGGCGTGGGCGTGCAGGCCAGCGGAATGTGGCCCTCGCCGGCCAGCAGGCCCGAGGTGGCGTCGAGGCCGATCCAGCCTGCGCCCGGCAGGAACACTTCGCACCAGGCGTGCAGGTCGGTGAAGTCGACCGTGGTGCCGCTCGGGCCGTCGAGCGCCTTCACGTCGGGCGTGAGCTGGATCAGGTAGCCCGAGACGAAACGCGCGGCCAGCCCGCAGTGGCGCAGCAGTTGCACCAGCAGCCAGCCCGAGTCGCGGCATGAGCCGCTGCCGCTGGTGAGCGTTTCTTCCGGCGTCTGCACACCGGGCTCCATGCGGATCAGGTAGTTGACATCTTGCTGGACCTGCTGGTTGATGCCGACCAGGAAGTCGATGGTGCGCTGCTCCTTGCGATCGATCTTGTCGAGGTAGGCCTGCAGCAGCGGCGTGGGCGCTTCGGTGACGAGGTAGGGCGCGAGCTCTTCGGCCTGCGAGGCCGTGTACTTGAACGGAAAGTTCTCGGCCTGCGGCTCGAGAAAGAAGTCGAAGGGGTTGTAGACCGCCATCTCGACCACGAGGTCGACCGTGACCTTGAACTCGCGCGTCTTCTCGGGGAACACGAGCCGCGCCTGGTAGTTGGCGAACGGGTCCTGCATCCAGTTGACGAAGTGCTCGGCCGGCTCGACCCGCAGCGAATACGAGATGACGTTGCTGCGGCAATGCGGCGCGGGACGCAAGCGCACGACCTGTGGGCCCAACTGCACCAGGCGGTCGTATTTGTAGTGGGTGACGTGGTGGAGAGCGGCGTGAATGGACATGCGTTTTTGTGTGCAGTACTGCGAGATTGCATCGAAAAGATGTCTCTTGTGAGACGCATACTAGCCCAGATGCCAAGCAATTAACGCGCCACTGAGCGTGACTTTGGGGAGGGTTTGCATCATGGGTTCGGGAGTTTTTCGTTGACGCCGTTTCGTGCGTCTGGCGGTGCCGTGGGTGGAGCGGGGGCGTTCGTAGCGCTGGGTGGCTCGCTGCTGGGAGCCGTCTTGCAACTGCAGCAGGCGGTGCTTTGGCCCGCGTGGGCGTACGCCGGATTGCTGTTCGCGGCCGCAGGCGGCCTGTGGTGGCGACGCATGCCGGGCAGGGGCCTGATGCTCATCGCCTTGCTATGCGGCGCGATGGCCGGCGCAGGGCTCGCGGGATGGCGCGCGGCGGTCTATGCGAACGGCGCGCTCGACCCGGCGCTCGAAGGGCGCGACCTGCATGTCACGGGCGTCGTATCGGAGATGCCCCAGCGAAACGAAGCTGGAACGCAGTTCCGTCTGGATGTCGAGTCCGCGGGTTGGGCTGATCCGGATGCGCAGGGGCGGCCCGCGGTGCCCGATCGCATTGCACTCGGCTGGTATGCCGAAGGCTCGAGCCTGTGGAGCCGTGCTTCCGAAAGCCGCACGCCCTTGGCCAGCACAGTCGGCTCCCTGCACGCCGGCGAGCGATGGCGGCTGACGGTGCGTCTGAAGGCGCCGCACGGCAGCCGCAATCCCCATGGCTTCGACAGCGAACTCTGGATGTGGGAGCAGGGCCTACATGCCAGCGGCTATGTGCGAACCGGCGCGCGCGATGCGGCGCCAATGCTGGTGGCAAGCACGTGGTGGCATCCCATCGAACGCGCACGCGAAGCCGTACGCGACGGCGTCTTCGAGCGCGTGCCCGACCGCGCCCAGGCCGGCGTGATCGCGGCCCTGGTCACCGGCGACCAGAGCGCCATCGACCGCTCGGGCTGGGACGTGTTCCGCGCCACGGGCGTGGCACACCTGATGTCGATCTCCGGTCTCCACGTCACGATGTTTGCCTGGCTGGCCGCGCACATCGTCGGCCTGCTCTGGCGGCGCAGCGCGCGGCTGATGCTGCGCTTGCCGGCGCAGCAGGCAGCGTTGATAGGCGGCGTGCTGCTGGCCACGCTCTACGCGCTCTTCAGCGGCTGGGGTGTGCCCTCGCAGCGCACTGTGTGGATGCTGGCGACGGTCGCGCTGCTGCGCCTCACGGGCCGGCGCTGGCCTTGGCCGCATGTGTGGCTGCTGACGGCGGCCGTGGTGGTCGCGCTTGATCCGTGGGCCTTGATGCAGGCCGGCTTCTGGCTGAGCTTCGTGGCGGTGGGCGTGTTGTTTGCCACGGACGCCGCGGTGCCGGGCGAGCGGAAGACCGGCGCCGCTTCCCGCCTGTTGCTGTTCTTTCGCGAGCAATGGGTCATCACGCTGGCAATCACGCCGCTGAGCCTGCTGCTGTTCCAGCAGGTGTCGCTGATCGGCTTGGTGGCCAATGCGGTGGCGATCCCCTGGGTCACGCTCGTGATCACGCCGTTGGCCATGCTGGGCGTGGCCGTGGCGCCGCTGTGGGACCTTGCAGCCCGGGCCGTGCAGATGCTGGCGCTGCTGCTGCAATGGCTGGCCGGGCTGCCGTATGCGACGCTGTCGATGGCCGCGCCGCCTTTGTGGATGGCCGCTTGCGGCGTGGCCGGCGGTGCATTGCTGGCCATGCGGCTATCTTGGTCGCTGCGCGCCCTCGGCATTCCGCTGCTGCTGCCAGTGTTGCTGTGGCAGGCGCCCCGGCCGGCGGCCGGCGAATTCGAGTTGCTCGCCGCCGACATCGGCCAAGGCAACGCGGTGCTCGTGCGCACCGCCACGCACAGCCTGCTCTATGACGCCGGCCCGCGCTACAGCCTTGAAAGCGATGCCGGCCATCGCGTGCTCGTGCCGCTGCTGCGGGCCTACGGCGAGCGCCTCGACATGCTGGTGCTGAGCCACCGCGACACCGATCACACCGGCGGTGCGCCCGCGGTGCTCGCGATGCAGCCGCGGGCCGAGCTGCTGAGTTCCCTCGAAGCCACGCATCCGCTGCAGGCGACGCTGGCGGCACGGCGTTGCGAGGCGGGGCAGGCCTGGACCTGGGACGGCGTGCGCTTCGAGGTGCTGCATCCGTTCGACACCGACTACCGCGGCTTCATCAAGCCCAATGCCGTCTCGTGCGTGCTGCGCATCGGCAACGGGCGCGCGGCGGCGCTGCTGGCCGGCGACATCGAGCGGCTGCAGGAGGCCGCGCTCGTCGTGCGCACGCCGGAACAGCTGCGGGCCGACGTGCTGCTGGCGCCGCACCACGGCAGCAAGACTTCGTCGAGCCCGGCTTTCCTCGATGCGGTGCAGCCGGGCATTGCCTTTGTCCAGGCGGGGTATCGCAACCGCTTCGGCCATCCGGCGCAGGAGGTGGCGGCGCGCTACCGGGACCGCGGCGTGCGGCTGGTCGAAAACACCCGCTGCGGCGCCGCGCACTGGACCAGCACACGCCCCGCCGACGTGGCCTGCGAGCGCGAGCGCCATGCGCGGTACTGGCAGCACAGCCCTGAAATCGTGAACTAATTGTCAAAAGTAGACCGAAAGGCCACTTGTCAGCGTGCTCGTACTGGCGTCCCATGCGTTGTATCGTTTGGCTACAACTCAGAAGAGGGGACAGCATGAACAACCGTCAAGGCCTTCGGTGGGACCTGTTTTCCGGGCATACGCCGTGACGGCCGCTGTTCCGGCCATCACCAGCACGAGCGCCGCGGCCGCACCCGGCGCGCGGCTCAAGATGCACCGCGAAGGCCCGGTGCTGGTGCTGACGCTGAGCAACCCCGCGGCGCGCAATGCGCTCAATCCGTCGGTCTACCGCGCGGCCGCCAAGGCGATGCGCGCCACCTCGGGTTTTCGCACCGTGCGTGCCATCGTGCTGTGCGGGGAGGGCGATCATTTCAGCGGCGGCGGCGACCTGCGGCGCCTGGCCCGGCAACGCAAGCTGCCGGCCGCCGAGCAGCATGGCCATATCGATGCGCTGCACGAATGGATCATGGCGATCCAGGAGGCTCCCCAGCCCGTTATTGCCGCTGTCGAGGGCGCTGCCATGGGCGGCGGCTTTTCGCTGTGCCTGGCCTGCGACCTGATCGTGGCCGCGGAAGACGCGAAGTTCGCCATGTCCTATGTGAATGTGGGCCTCACGCCCGACGGCGGCGGCACCGATTCGCTGGTGCGCGCGTTGCCGCCGCAGGCCGCCCTCGAAATGCTGCTCGACGGCACGCCCAGCACCGCGAAGCGGCTGCACGAACTGGGCGTGGTCAACAAGGTCGTGCCGCATGGGGAGGCCGGCGCCACCGCGCTCGCCTGGGCGCAACAGCTCGCGCGTGGCCCGTTCGAGGTGCAGGCGCGCATCAAGCAGCTCGTGTATTCGGCGCGTGGGCGCAGCCGGCGTGAGCAGCTCGACGCCGAGCGCGAATCCTTCCTGGCCAGCCTCTACAGCGACGAGAGCGGGGAGCGCATCAAGGGATTTCTCTCGCCCCGCAAGAAGCTGACGGCCAGCGAGGAAGGGCCTGAGCGCTGAGCGAAGAAAAAGTCTTCCGGCCCGTCTCCGGCCTTGGCATAAGGGGTTCTACTGGCCCTGAACTTGCTAAGCTATAGCTCAAGGAGATTGGTCGTTCCATGCACAAATTTGACGAGATGTATGAGCAGTTGCCCTATGCGGGGGCTGCAATCCGACAGCACTACAAGCGCTACGACCAATGGCTCGCGAAGCAACCCGGTGAGGTGATGCGTTCGCGGCGCGAAGAGGCGGAATTGATTTTCCGCCGGGTCGGTATCACCTTCGCGGTGTATGGCGCCAAGGACGAGGACGGCTCCGGCACCGAGCGGCTCATCCCGTTCGACCTGCTGCCTCGCATCATTCCCGCTCACGAGTGGGACAGCATGGAAAAAGGGCTGGTGCAGCGCGTCACGGCGCTCAACCGCTTTCTTCACGATGTCTACCATGACCAGGAAATCATCAAGGCCGGCATCATTCCGGCCGAGCAGATCCTGAACAACGCCCAGTTCCGCCCCGAGATGATGGGCGTGAACGTGCCGCACAACGTCTACTCGAACATCTCGGGCATCGACATTGTTCGTGCCCCCGATGCCGACGGCAACGGCGAGTACTACGTGCTCGAAGACAACCTGCGCGTGCCCAGCGGCGTGAGCTACATGCTCGAAAACCGCAAGATGATGATGCGGCTCTTCCCCGAGCTGTTCAACCAGAACCGCATCGCACCGGTCGCGCACTACCCCGACCTGCTGCTCGAAACCCTGCGCGCCAGTGCGCCGCCGGCCACGGCCGAGCCCACGGTGGTGGTGCTCACGCCCGGCATGTACAACAGCGCCTACTTCGAGCATGCCTTCCTCGCCCAGCAGATGGGCGTGGAACTGGTCGAGGGCCAGGACCTGTTCGTCAAGGACAACTTCGTCTACATGCGCACTACGCGCGGACCGCGCCGCGTCGACGTGATCTACCGCCGCGTGGACGACGACTTCCTCGACCCCGAGGTGTTCCGCCCCACGTCCACGCTCGGTACAGCCGGCCTGATGCGCGCCTACCGCGAAGGCAACGTCGTCATCTGCAATGCAGTGGGCACCGGCGTGGCCGACGACAAGTCGATCTACCCCTACGTGCCGAAGATGGTCGAGTTCTACCTCGGCGAAAAGCCGATCCTGAAGAACGTGCCCACCTACATGTGCCGCAACAAGGACGAGCTGCAATACACGCTCGACAACATGAAGGACCTGGTCGTCAAGGAAGTGCACGGCGCCGGCGGCTACGGCATGCTGATCGGCCCGGCCGCCACGCAGGCCGAGATCGAAGACTTCAAGAAGGCCGTGATCGCCAAGCCCGACGGCTACATCGCCCAGCCCACCCTGAGCCTGTCGACCTCGCCCACCTTCGTCGACGCCGGCATCGCGCCGCGCCACATCGACCTGCGCCCCTTCGTGCTCTCGGGCAGCGAGGTGCAGATGGTGCCCGGCGGCCTCACGCGCGTGGCGCTGAAGGAAGGCTCGCTGGTGGTCAACTCGTCGCAGGGCGGCGGCACCAAGGACACCTGGATTCTCGAAGCCGACCGCGCACCCAAGCCCAAGGCGGCGCCCGCGCAGTCGCAAAGCCAATCGTAGTAGGAGCACAACCGATGCTGTCTCGCACCGCCGACCATCTCTACTGGATGTCCCGCTACACCGAGCGCGCCGAGAACACGGCGCGCATGCTGGACGTCAACTACCAGACCTCCCTGCTGCCGCAGTCCGCCGAAGTGGCCAAGTACGGCTGGCAGGGTGTGCTCTCCATCAGCGAGCTGCTGCCCTGGTACAACAAGAAGTACGACCAGATCACGCCACACGACGTGATGGAGTTCATGGTCAAGGACGAGAGCAACGCCTCTTCGATCGTCTCCTGCCTGAAGGCCGCTCGCGAGAACGCGCGTGCCGTGCGCGGCGCGCTCACCACTGAAGCCTGGGAAACGCAGAACACCACCTGGCTCGAAGTCAACCGCATGCTGCGCGCAGGCGATTTCGAGCGCGACCCTGGCCAGTTCTTCGAATGGGTCAAGTTCCGCTCGCACCTGTCGCGCGGCGTCACGCTGGGCACCATGCTGCAGGACGAGGCCTTCTACTTCTCGCGCCTGGGCACCTTCCTGGAACGCGCCGACAACACCGCGCGGCTGGTGGACGTGAAGTTCCATGCGCTCAACAGCGAGTTCTTCGGCGCCGCCACCGAGGAAGACCAAGAGTACGACTTCTATCACTGGAGCGCGATCCTGCGCAGCGTTTCGGCCTTCGAGGTCTACCGCAAGGTGTACCGCGACGTGATCAAGCCCGAGCGCGTGGCCGAGCTGTTGATTCTTCGTGCCGACATGCCGCGCTCGCTGCACGCGAGCCTGGTCGAGGTGGTGAACAACCTCGCGAAGGTGCAGAACGAGCAGAGCGCCGAAACCCAGCGTCGCGCCGGCAAGCTGCTGGCCGACCTGCAATACGCGCGGGTCGACGAGATCCTTGCGACCGGCCTGCATGCCTACCTCACGCAGTTCCTCGACCGCGTGAACGAGCTGGGCGGGCGCATCAGCCAGGACTTCCTGGTTCCCGCGCACTGAGCGGTAGAGAGCCGGTGCGCCGCTGGTGCCCGGCTCAGAGCTTGTGCGTCGACAGCAGGATGCTCGTCTCGGTGCTCGAGATGCCTTCGATCTGCCGGATGGCATTGAGCACTTTGTCGAAGGCTTCGAGCGAGTCGGCGCGCAGATCGGCCATCAGGTCCCAGCGGCCGTTGGTCGAGTGCAGGGCCACGACGTTGGGATGACCGCGCAGAACTTGGCTCACGCGCTCGGCGCGGTGCCCTTCGATCTCGATGCTCATGATCGCGCGGATGCGGTGCGCCTCCGCTTCGGGCTTCAGCCGCACGGTGTAGCCGACGATGGTTCCGTCGTTCTCCAGTTTTGCAATCCGGTTCTGCACGGTCGCCCGCGCCACGCGGAGCTTCTGGGCCAGGGCCACCACCGGCATGCGCGCGTCGTCGCGCAACAGGGCAATGAGTTGTCGGTCGATGTCGTCCATTGCCATTTGTCAAATTGCTAATCAGATCGAGCGAAATGTAAGGTTCAAGGGCTAACTTGACAAGTTGAAGGGTTCAGTCTGGCACGTCTCCCCGGAACAATCGAAAGACGGCTGCGCGATGCGGCCGGACCGTTCAGGAGACCCCCATGACCCGCTTCATCGACGTTCCCGCCATGTCCCGCCTCGTGCAGGAGATTGGCGTGGCCCCCTTCATCGGCGCATTGGCCGACACCATCCGGGAAGACTTCATCCGCTGGCCTGATTTCGACAAATCGGCCCGTGTGGCAAATCACTCGGACATCGGCGTCATCGAGCTGATGCCTGTGTCGAACGCCTCGCGCTACGCCTTCAAGTACGTCAACGGCCACCCGGCCAACACCAGCCGCGGCCTCTACACGGTGATGGCCTTCGGCGTGCTCGCCGATGTCGAAACCGGCTACCCCGTGCTGTTGTCTGAACTGACCCTTGCCACTGCGCTTCGCACGAGCGCGACCTCGCTGATGGCGGCGCGCGCATTGGCTCGGCCCGGTGCGCGGCGCATGGCGCTCATCGGCAACGGCGCGCAGAGCGAGTTCCAGGCATTGGCCTTTCACTGCCACTTGGGCATCGAGGAAATCGCTGTGTACGACATCGACGCCCGGGCCACCGACAAGCTGGTGCGCAACCTCTCGGCCTTTCCGTCGCTCAAGATCATTCGTGCCGACTCCACGGCGCAGGCCGTGCGCGGCGCCGACATCGTGACGACCGTGACTGCCGACAAGGCCTGCGCCACCATCATCACGCCGGACATGATCGAGCCGGGCATGCACCTGAACGCCGTCGGCGGCGATTGCCCCGGCAAGACCGAACTGCATGCCGACGTGCTGCGCGGCGCGCGCGTGTTCGTCGAGTACGAGCCGCAGACGCGCATCGAGGGCGACATCCAGCAGTTGCCCAAAGACTCCCCCGTGGTCGACCTGTGGCGCGTGCTGGCCGGCACGGCAACGGGGCGCGAAAGCGCTGAACAAGTCACGGTGTTCGATTCGGTCGGCTTCGCGCTCGAGGACTACGCCACCTTGCGCTATGTGCACGAACAGGCCGAGCGTCGCAACCTCGGCGTGGACGTCGAGCTGGTGCCCCGGGCCGATGACCCGAAGGACCTGTTCCGCCACACTCGCAGCGGCGCCTCGCGTGCTGTCATCCGAAGGGTGGCTTGATGATGCCGGCCGCGATCCGCTCCGTTCAGGCGCCGGCCGCCGTGGTCATGGTCCGTCCGCACAGGTTCATGCCGAACCCGGAGACTGCTGCCGACAACGCGTTCCAGACCGTGGCCGCCAAGGAGGCCGCGCAAGCCGTGGCCGACGCTGCCTATCGCGAGGTAACGGCAGCCGTCGAGCAGCTCGAAGCCGAAGGCGTGCGCGTGCATCTGTTCGAAGACCGGGGCGAGCACGACACGCCGGACTCGGTCTTTCCCAACAACTGGTTCTCCACCCACCCGGGCGGGCACGTTGCCATCTACCCGATGCATTCGCCGAGCCGCCGCCGCGAGCGGCGCAGCGACGTGATCGAGATGCTCAAGGCCAACTACCGGGTGCAGGACGTCATCGACTATTCCGGCCTCGAGCACGACGGCCTGTTTCTCGAAGGCACCGGTGCGATGGTGCTCGACCACCTGGCGCGTGTGGCTTACACCGCTCGCTCCAACCGGGCCGATCCGGTGGCGCTGGAGCGCTTCAGCACGCACTTCAATTTCGAGCCGATGCTGGTGGACACGGCCGATGAAGCCGGCCGGCCGATCTATCACACCAATGTGCTGATGTGCGTGGCCACGGCCTTCGCGTTGGTCGGCTTCGACATGATCCCGGATGCGCGTCGCGCGGCCGAGGTGCGCGCCCGGCTGGAGGAATCGGGGCGCGAGGTCATTGCACTCACCGCAGGGCAGATCGCCGAGTTCGCAGGCAATGCAATCGAGCTGTCAGGCCGCGATGGCCGCGTGCTCGCGCTGTCGCAGCGCGCCTGCAACAGCCTGAGCAGCCAGCAGAAGGCTGTCATCGAACGGTCCGCGCGGCTGGTTCCGCTGCCGGTTCCGACGATCGAGATGGCGGGCGGATCGGTGCGCTGCATGATCGCCGGCATTCATCTGTCGCCCCGGCACGGCTAGCGCGAAAACGATTCGACCGCCACCGGAATCGTGGGCGCCTGCCAGCGGTAGGCATCCTGCAGCACATCGCGTTCCGGCTTCTGCCCGTTCCACTGGATGTGGAGCAGGTCCATCAGCGTCCAGCCCGACCAGTCTGCGCGAAACGGGTGCTGCTGCGCCGCGGCCGACGGCAGCGGTTGCTGGTTGCGCCACACGACGGCCGGAATGCGATAGCCCGAAGCAGTCGCCGGGCTGTGTCCCGCGCGGTCGCTCACGTGGCCTACCTCCTGGCCATGGTCCGACAGGTACATCCACGCACGGTAGTCGCCCGGCTTGCCCGCGCTGCGCGTCTGCTGCAGCAGCTCGGAC
Organism: Variovorax sp. YR634; assembly: GCF_900106655.1. Taxonomy (NCBI): domain Bacteria; kingdom Pseudomonadati; phylum Pseudomonadota; class Betaproteobacteria; order Burkholderiales; family Comamonadaceae; genus Variovorax; species Variovorax sp. YR634. The sequence goes on along the minus strand of NZ_FNOL01000002.1, from coordinate 136,433 downwards.
ACCACGAAGTCGTGATACAGCAGCGCGGCGTCGTATTCCTGGCGGAAGCGGCGCACCCAGGCCGAGCGGCCGTCTTTCACGAGGCCGTTCTCGACCGCATCCACATCGTCGTCGAAGGGGTTGGCGTTGGCCGGAAAGCGCAGGCTGTAGTGCGGATGCGCGCCCATCAGATGGACCACGATCAGCTTGCGGTCGGTGCTCGTGTCGGCCAGCGCCTCCTGCACGCAGTCGAGGATCTCGCCGTCCAGCGAGGCGCTGGCGCGGCCGGGCGTGCGGTTGACCATGTCGACCACGTCGGCGAGGCGCGCATGCTGCTGCTCGATGGCGAGGTCGTCATGGTTGCTGATCCACCAGACCTTGTAGCCGGCGGCGCGTGCCAGCGCCAGCAGGTGCGGCGGGTTCTCGCTCTCGGGCAGGCCGAAGTGGAACATGTTGCGCAGCGCGGGCAGGGTGCTGGCGTCGACGGACCAGGCGTTCTTCAGCACCGCCATCTGATTACCGGTCTGCGCCTTGTGCGCCAGCAGGCGGGGCGTGGTCGGGCGGCCGTAGCCGTACAGCGCCATGTTGTCGCGGTTGATGCTGTCGGTGATGACCAGCACCACCGTGGAAGGGCCGGTCTGCGAAATCACGGGTGCGATGCCTTTGGCTTGCGCCATCAGGCGGTCGCGCTGCTTCTGCTGGTCGGCCCAGGCGGTGCGCAGCGTGTGAACGGAATTCGCCCACTGCGTCCAGAAGACCGCGGGATGCAGCCGGCGCCAGGGCTTGCTCGCATAGGCCACGCATGCGACGAGAAGCAGCAGCGCGACAAGCGCCACGACCCATCGAGCAGGCCGGGCTGATGTAGTCGCCGCATCGGCTGCAGCGCCGCGCCGCGCGAACATGCCCACGAGCACACCCGCCACGACCAGCGCGGCACACCACACCGCAGCCGAGCGCCAATGCATCCACAGGTATTCGGAGCCCTCGCGCGCATTGGTGTTGGCCGCTGCGCCCAGCACCATGGCACCGTCGGGCGCGGCCTGGTAGGCGTCGAGCAGATAGGCGCGCACCGCGCCGTCGAGTGCGAACCCCATGGCCCAGAGCCAGACCAGCAGCGTGCGTATGCGCCGCATCCGCGCGCTGCGCAGCGGCCACGCAAGCCACAGCACCATCGGCATTGCCAGCACCGCGAGCTGCGCCATGCGGCGGCCGTCATGGCCGAGCGCGATGAGCGCCAGCAGCGTCGCGCCCACCACGCCGCAGGCGAGCAGCGCGTTGCGCGACGGAGAGACTTCGTTGGTTGGAGTGGTCAAGCAGGCAGCGCGGCAAGTCGGGGGCGGCCGAATTCTGCCCCGGGGCTCGTGCAGCGGACCTCAGTGCCCCGATGGTGGCGAGGTCTTTTGGATCATCAGGTCGCAGTGGCCTGGCGCACCGCGCGCTCCCAGCGCGCCATCGATTCCTCGGCCTGCGCGCGGCCCATGGTCGGCATGAAGCGGCGCTCGATCTTCCACAGCTTCGAGAGTTGGCGCGCGTCGGTGTAGACCCCGGTCGACAAGCCTGCGAGGTACGCAGCGCCCAGCGCGGTGGTCTCGATCACTTCGGGCCGTACCACCGGAATGCCCAGCAGGTCGGCCTGGAACTGCATGAGCAGGTCGTTCACGCTCGCGCCGCCGTCCACGCGCAGCTCGGCCACGGGCTTGCCGCCGGCGGCCACTGCGTCGCGGCTCATGGCCTGCAGCAGCGCGGCGCTCTGGTAGGCGATGCTTTCCAACGCGGCGCGCGCAATGTGCGCAACCGTGGTGCCGCGCGTGAGGCCGGTGATGGTGCCTCGCGCATCAGCATCCCAGTAGGGCGCACCGAGGCCGGTGAAGGCCGGCACCATCATCACGCCGCCGGCATCGGGCACGCTCTCGGCCAGCGACTGCACTTCGGCGCTGCCCTTGATGGCCTTGAGCCCGTCGCGCAGCCACTGCACCACGGCACCGCCGACGAACACGCTGCCTTCCATGGCGTACTGCGGCGTTGCATCGGTCTGCGCGGCGCTGGTCACGAGCAGGCCGTTGTGCGAGGGCTGGAACGCGCCGCCGGTGTGCATCAACAGGAAGCAGCCGGTGCCGTAGGTGTTCTTGGCCATGCCGGCTTCGAAGCAGGCCTGGCCGAAAAGGGCGCTCTGCTGGTCGCCGGCCACGCCGCCGATGGGCAGCGTGTGGCCCAGCAGCGCCGCATCGGTGTCTGCGAAGTGCGAGCTCGAGGGCTGCACCTTGGGCATCAGCGCGGCGGGAATGTCGAGTGCCTTCAGCAGGTCGGCATCCCACTCGTTGCTGTGCACGTTGAAGAGCATGGTGCGCGAGGCGTTGCTCACGTCGGTCACGTGCACCTTGCCGCCGGTGAGCTGCCACATGAGCCAGCTGTCGACCGTGCCGAAGGCGAGTTCGCCGCGCTCGGCCTGCGCACGCGCGCCGGGCACGTTGTCGAGCAGCCAGCGCAGCTTGGTGCCGGAGAAGTACGCGTCGATCACCAGACCGGTTTTCTCGCGGATGGTGTCGGTCATGCCCTCGTCGCGCAGCCTGGCGCACAAGGGCTCGGCGCGGCGGTCCTGCCAGACGATGGCGTGGTGCACTGGCTGGCCCGTGGCGCGGTTCCACAGCACGGTGGTTTCGCGCTGGTTGGTGATGCCGATGGCGTGGATGTCTGTGGGCTTGAGCTTCGCCTTGGCGAGCACTTCGCGCGCGGTGGCGAGCTGGCTGCGCCAGATTTCCATCGGGTCATGCTCGACCCAGCCCGGCTGCGGGTAGATCTGCGTCAGCTCTTTCTGCGCGATGGCGACGATGTGGCCTTCGCGGTCGAACACGATGCTGCGGGAGCTCGAGGTGCCCTGGTCGAGGGCGAGCAGGTAGGTGGTCATTCGTTCGTGTTCTTTCTTGTCAGTTCTCGCGCGCGATCTCGAGGCGCACCTGGGCGGTGTGCAGCAGGTCGGCGAATGGCGCCGGCGGCTCGGCATCGGTGAATAGCCGGTCGATCTGCGAGAGCGTGCCCAGCTGAATCATTGCCGGCCGGTTGAACTTGCTCGCATCCGCCGCCAGCCACACCTCGCGCGCCTGCGCGATGATGGTCTGCGCCACCTTCACCTCGCGCAGGTCGAAGTCGCGCAGCGACCCGTCGGCCTCGATGCTCGACACGCCAATCAGCGCGATGTCGACCTTGAACTGGCGGATGAAGTCGATGGTTGCCTCGCCCACGATGGCGCGGTCGCGTTGGCGCACCGAGCCGCCCGCCACGATCACTTCGCACGAGGTGTTGCCGCTCAGGATGGTGGCCACGTTCAGGTTGTTGGTGATCACGCGCAGGCCCGTGTGGCGCAGCAGCGCCTTGGCGATGGCCTCGGTGGTGGTGCCGATGTTGAGGATCAGCGAGCAGTCGTTGGGCACCAGCTCCGCCACGCGGCGGGCGATGCGCGCCTTGCCTTCGGCGTGCAGGGTCTCGCGCTGCTGGTAGCCGATGTTTTCCGTGGTCGAGCTGGGCACGCGCACGCCGCCGTGAAAGCGCGTGAGCAGGCCTTCGTCAGCCAGCCGCTGCACGTCGCGCCGCACGGTCTGCAGGGTGACGCCGAGCATGTCGGCCAGTTGCTCGACGGTGACGGAGCCGCGCGCGCGCACGGTGTCCAGGAGGTTGATCTGGCGCGGGTTGGAGTTCACAGGGGCGTCGTGGAAAGCAGGAAGACTGCGACCGAGGGTACAGAGCGCGCCACTTTAAAGCGAAAGAAAACGAAGCCATCTAAGGGAAAACTCGTAGGAAAATCGCGCCAAAAGGAATCCAAATGAAAAGACGCGAAAATACAATGGCCGCCGTTAGTGACCAAAGTCACGCTTCAACGGACCCAATTTCTGTGAGCGATTTCTCTTCCATTTCGCCCGCGCCGGCCACCGACTGCGACGTGCTCATCGTCGGCGGCGGCATCAACGGCTGCGGCATCGCGCGCGACCTCGCGGGCCGCGGCTGGCGCGTGGTGCTGTGCGAAAAGGACGATCTCGCCTCGCACACATCGTCTTCCTCCACCAAGCTGATCCACGGCGGGCTGCGTTACCTCGAGTACTACGAGTTCTCGCTGGTGCGCAAGGCGCTGCAGGAGCGCGAGGTGCTGCTCAAGAGCGCGCCGCACATCATGTGGCCGCTGCGCTTCGTCATGCCGCACGACCCGTCGATGCGCCCGGCCTGGATGATCCGCATCGGCCTGTTCATGTATGACCACCTTGCCAAACGCGAGGTGCTGCCGGCTTCGCACAGCGTCGATCTGCGCCGCCACGCCGCGGGCAAGCCGCTGAAGGACCAGTACAAGCGCGGCTTCATCTATTCGGACGGCTGGGTCGACGATGCGCGCCTCGTGGTGCTCAACGCGCTCGACGCGCAGGCGCGCGGCGCCGAGGTGCTGACCCGCACGCGCTGCGTGCACGCCCAGCGAGACGCCGACGGATGGACTGCCACGCTGCAAGGCGCCGACGGCAACAAGCGCACACTGCGCGCCCGGGCGGTGGTCAATGCCGCGGGGCCGTGGGCCGAATCATTCCTGCGCGGCGTCGCGCAGTCGGCCAAGGGCGAGGCGCTGGCCACCAAGAGCCTGCGGCTCGTGAAGGGCAGCCACATCGTGGTGCCGCGCCTGTTCGAGCACGACCACGCCTACATCTTCCAGAACCCCGACAAGCGGATCATCTTCGCCATTCCCTACCAGGGCGAGTTCACGCTGATCGGCACCACCGACATCGAGCTCACCGGCGACGACCCCGGCGCCGCGCGCATCGCGCAGGAAGAAATCGACTACCTCTGCACCCAGGCCAGCCGCTACTTCGAGAAGCCCATCGTGCCGGCCGACGTGGTGTGGACCTACTCGGGCGTGCGCCCGCTGCTGGATGACGACTCGGGCGACCCATCGGCCGTCACGCGCGACTACATGCTCGAGTCGAACACCACCGCAGCGCCGCTGCTGTCGGTGTGGGGCGGCAAGATCACCACATTCCGCAAGCTGGCCGAGGACGCGGCCGACGAGGTGGGCAGGATGCTGGGCCAGTCGAGCGCGCAGCGCCCAGCCTGGACCGACGGCGCCTTTCTCGCGGGCGGCGACCTGTCGGCATGGATCGGCGCGGCGAAGCGGCCCGACGACGATTTCGAACGCTTCGTGTCGGCCGTGCAAACCAGGTATCCGTGGCTCTACGGCCACCTGGCGCGCCGCCTCGCGCGGGGCTACGGCGCCCGCATCACGGAGTTGCTGGGCGAAGCGAAGTCCTTTGCCGACCTGGGCGACGAAGTGGCGCCCGGCCTGTACGAGCGCGAACTGCGCTTCCTGCAGGACCGCGAATGGGCCGTGAGCGCGGAAGACGTGCTCTGGCGGCGTTCCAAGCTGGGGCTGCACTACACGCCGGAAGAGCGCGAGCAGGTCGCGCGCTGGCTGCTGCAGCAGCAGGTCCGCGTCAAAAACAACTAGACCGAACACAAGGGAAAGAGCGCCAATGCAATTGACACTGGAGCGCGTCACCAAGAAGGTGGGTGCGCAGACATGGCTCTACGAGCAGAGCATCGCGCCCAGAAGCGGCGCGGTCACCGTGCTACTGGGCGCAACGCAGGCCGGCAAGACCAGCCTCATGCGGCTGATGGCGGGGCTGGACACGCCCACCGAAGGCAAGGTGCTGGTCGACGGCAAGGACGTGACCGGCATGCCCGTGCGCGAACGCAATGTCGCGATGGTCTACCAGCAGTTCATCAACTATCCGTCGCTCAAGGTGTCGGACAACATTGCCTCGCCGCTCAAGCTGCGCGGTGAGTCGAACATCGATGCACGCGTAAAGGCGCTGGCCGACAAGCTGCACATCGGCATGTTCCTCGACCGCTATCCGGCCGAACTCTCGGGCGGCCAGCAGCAGCGCGTGGCGCTGGCGCGCGCGCTCGCCAAGAACGCACCGCTGATGCTGCTCGACGAGCCGCTGGTCAATCTCGACTACAAGCTGCGCGAAGGCCTGCGCGAAGAGCTCACGCAACTCTTCGCCACTGGCGATTCGACCGTGATCTACGCGACCACCGAGCCCGGCGAAGCATTGCTGCTTGGCGGCTACACGGCCGTGATGGATGCCGGCGAGCTGCTGCAGTACGGCCCGACGGCCGAAGTGTTCCACGCGCCGCAGTCGCTGCGAGTGGCACGGGCCTTCAGCGATCCGCCGATGAACCTGCTGGCCGGCACCGCGACCGCCGGCAAGGTGCAACTGGCTGGTGGTCCCGCGCTGGCTCTGGCTGTGCCTGAAAGCGTTGCAGGCGCCGTCACGGTCGGCCTGCGCGCGAGCGCACTGAACGTGGATGCGGGGCAGGGCGACATCGCCTTGCCCGGCAAGGTGGAGCTGGCCGAAATCTCGGGCTCCGATACCTTCGTGCACGTCGAGACGGCGGTGGGCGAACTGGTGGCGCAGCTCACCGGTGTGCACCGCTTCGAGCTGGGCGCCTCGATCACGCTGTACTTCAGCGCGTCGCAAGCCTATGTGTTCGATGCCAGCGAAAAGCTGGCGCTGGCGCCGGCATGGCGCAAAGGAAACTAGTCATGGCACGCATCGACCTCGACCTGGCCCACGCCTATCGCCCCAACCCGACGCAGGACAGCGACTATGCGCTGCTGCCGCTGAAGATGAGCTTTCGCGACGGCGGGGCATATGCCTTGCTCGGCCCTTCGGGCTGCGGCAAGACGACCATGCTGAACATCATCTCGGGCCTGCTCGTGCCCTCGCAGGGCACGGTCACCTTCGATGGCCGCGACATGACGCGCGCCACGCCGCAGGAGCGCAACATCGCGCAGGTGTTCCAGTTTCCGGTGATCTACGACACCATGACCGTGGCCGAGAACCTCGCGTTTCCGCTGCGCAACCGCAAGGTGCCGGCCGACCAGATCAAGAAGCGCGTGGGCGAGATTGCCGAGATACTCGACATGAGCGGGCAACTCAACCAGCGCGCCGCCGGCCTCGCTGCCGACGCCAAGCAGAAGATCTCCCTCGGGCGCGGGCTGGTGCGCAGCGACGTGTCGGCGGTGCTGTTCGACGAGCCGCTCACTGTGATCGACCCGCACCTGAAGTGGCAGCTGCGCCGCAAGCTCAAGCAGATCCATCGCGAGCTGAAGCTCACGCTGATCTACGTGACGCACGACCAGGTCGAGGCGCTCACCTTCGCCGAAGAGGTGGTGGTGATGACGCGCGGCAAGGCCGTGCAGGTGGGCAGCGCCGAAGCGCTGTTCGAGCGGCCAGCCCACACCTTCGTCGGGCATTTCATCGGCTCGCCGGGCATGAACTTCCTGTCCGCGAAGAGCGCGAACGGCACCATCGAGGTTGCGGGAACGCCATTGGTACCCACGCGCGAGTTGCCGCAGGGGCCTCTGAAGATCGGCATCCGCCCCGAGTACCTGCGCCTGTCCAACGCGGGCGCCGCCGGTGCGGTGCCGGCCGTGGTGAAGCAGGTGCAGGACGTGGGCACGCACGTGATGCTGAGCGTGGAGGCCGACGGCAGCGTGCTGAAGGTGCGGCTGCACTCTGACGACCAGCCGCCAGCAGCGGGAGACACGGTGTGGGTGCGAGTGTTGGATACGCACACCTGCTATTACAAAGACGAGGAACTGGTCGCATGAACGCAACCAACAAACCGATCAACCAGAAGGCGTGGTGGCTGGTGCTGCCAGTGCTCATCTGCGTTGCGTTCTCGGCCATCGTGCCGCTCATGACGGTGGTCAACTACTCGGTGCAGGACATCATCTCGCCCGAGCGCCGAGTCTTCGTCGGCACCGAGTGGTTCGCCTCGGTGATGCGCGACGACGAGCTGCACGAGGCGCTGTGGCGCCAGCTGGGCTTCTCGCTGTCGGTGCTCCTGGTCGAGATTCCGCTGGGCATCGGCCTGGCGCTGTCGATGCCGGCCAAGGGCTGGAAGTCTTCAGCGGTGCTGGTGGTGGTGGCGCTGTCGCTGCTGATTCCATGGAACGTGGTCGGCACCATCTGGCAGATCTACGGCCGCGCCGACATCGGCCTGCTGGGCCATGCGCTGCAGACGATGGGCATCGAATACAACTACACCGGCAGCGCCACAGACGCGTGGCTCACCGTGCTGGTGATGGATGTGTGGCACTGGACGCCGCTGGTGGCGCTGCTGTGCTACGCGGGCCTGCGCTCGATTCCCGACGCCTACTACCAGGCCGCGCGCATCGACGGCGCGAGCAAGTTCGCGGTGTTCCGCTTCATCCAGCTGCCCAAGATGCGCGGCGTGCTGATGATCGCGGTGCTGCTGCGATTCATGGACAGCTTCATGATCTACACCGAGCCCTTCGTGCTGACGGGCGGTGGGCCGGGCAACGCAACCACCTTCCTGAGCCAATACCTCACGCAGAAGGCAGTGGGGCAGTTCGACCTGGGGCCTGCAGCGGCGTTCTCGCTGATCTATTTCCTCATCATCCTGCTGTTCTGCTTCGTGCTCTACAACTGGATGCAGCGGGTCGGTACGCAGGAAGCGGAGGTGGAGAAATGAACGAGAAGAGATTTCACAAGCGCAGCATCTTCCTGGTGCTGTACATCCTGTTCGCGCTGTTGCCCATCTACTGGATGATCAACATGAGCTTCAAGACGAACGAGGAGATCCTGTCGAGCTTCTCGTTCTTTCCGCAGCAGCTCACCTGGGCCAACTACGCGCGCATCTTCACCGACGAGTCGTGGTACTCGGGCTACATCAACAGCCTGATCTACGTGGCCATCAACACGGTGATCTCGCTCACCGTGGCGCTGCCAGCGGCCTATGCGTTCTCGCGCTATTCGTTCCTGGGCGACAAGCACGTGTTCTTCTGGCTGCTGACCAACCGCATGACGCCGCCCGCGGTGTTCCTGCTGCCGTTCTTCCAGCTGTACAGTACGGTCGGCCTGATGGACACGCACCTGGGCGTGGCGCTCGCGCATCTGCTGTTCAACGTGCCGCTGGCGGTGTGGATCCTGGAAGGTTTCATGAGCGGCATTCCGCGCGAGATCGACGAGACGGCGTACATCGACGGCTATTCGTTCCCGCGCTTCTTCCTCACCATCTTCCTGCCGCTCATCAAGGCTGGCGTGGGCGTGGCGGCGTTCTTCTGCTTCATGTTCAGCTGGGTCGAGCTGCTGCTGGCGCGCACGCTCACGAGCGTGAACGCCAAGCCCATCGTGGCGACGATGACGCGCACGGTGAGCGCCTCGGGCATGGACTGGGCAACGCTGGCTGCGGCTGGCGTGCTGACCATCGTTCCGGGCGCCATCGTCATCTGGTTCGTGCGCCATTACATCGCGAAGGGTTTCGCGATGGGTCGTGTTTAAGGAGGCCGAGAGATGTTCGACTGGATGGTCTGGACCACCCCCGTGGCCGTGTTCTTCATCTGCATCGCGCTCATGCTGGTCGGCATGACGGTGTGGGAATTCAAGTCACCCACCACGCTGCGGCGCGGCTGGCTGCCGATGGCCACCACGCGTGGCGACCGGCTCTTCATCGGGCTGCTGTCGGCGGCGTACCTGAACCTGGTTTTCATCGGCTTGGCCGGAAAGTTCCAGGAGTGGTTCAGCCTGGAGGCCGAGCCTTCGATCTGGATCAGCTTCGTGCTGTCGATGGGCCTGCTTGCGCTCGTGATGCGCAAGGGCTGAGCGGGCACTGCCTTTCGCCTTATTCGTTCAACCAAATGCGTTCCGGCTCTCCGCCTCCCCGGAGCCGTGATCGAACACAACACCGGGGAAGCAACAACCGAGGAGACAACTTCATGAAGATGCGCTACACGGCATTGGCACTGGCAGCGGCGATGTTCGCCGCGCACGGTGCGGCAACGGCCGGCGAGGCTGAAGCCAAGAAATGGATCGACAGCGAGTTCCAGCCATCTACCTTGTCGAAGGACAAGCAGATGGAGGAAATGAAATGGTTCATCGATGCGGCCAAGAAGCTGCAGGCCAAGGGCGTGAAGGAGGTGTCCGTCGTCTCCGAAACCCTGACCACCCACGAGTACGAATCGAAGACGCTGGCCAAGGCCTTCGAGGAAATCACCGGCATCAAGGTCAAGCACGACCTGATCCAGGAAGGCGACGTGGTCGAGAAGCTGCAGACCTCGATGCAGTCGGGCAAGTCGATCTATGACGGCTGGGTGTCCGACTCCGACCTGATCGGCACGCACTACCGCTACGGCAAGATCATGTCGCTGACCGAGTACATGGGCGGCGCGGGCAAGGAGTTCACCAACCCCGGCCTCGACCTGAAGGACTTCATCGGCACCAGCTTCACCACTGCTCCCGACGGCCAGCTCTACCAGCTGCCCGACCAGCAGTTCGCCAACCTGTACTGGTTCCGCGCCGACCTGTTCGCACGCAAGGATCTGCAGGACAAGTTCAAGGCCAAGTACGGCTACAACCTGGGCGTGCCGCTCAACTGGAGCGCCTACGAAGACATCGCCGAGTTCTTCAGCGTCGACGTGAAGACCATCGACGGCAAGCCGATCTACGGCCACATGGACTACGGCAAGAAGGACCCGTCGCTGGGCTGGCGCTTCACCGATGCGTGGCTGTCGATGGCCGGCTCCGCCGACAAGGGCATTCCCAACGGCATGCCGATCGACGAATGGGGCATTCGCGTGGCCGCCGACAAGTGCACGCCCACCGGCGCCTCGGTGTCGCGTGGCGGCGCCACCAACTCGCCGGCCGCCGTGTACGCGCTCACCAAGTACATCGACTGGATGAAGAAGTACGCGCCCAAGGAAGCCATGGGCATGACCTTCGGCGAATCCGGCCCGGTGCCGGCGCAGGGCCAGATCGCCCAGCAGATCTTCTGGTACACGGCCTTCACCGCCGACATGACCAAGAAGGGCCTGCCCGTGGTGAATGACGACGGCTCGCCGAAGTGGCGCATGGCCCCCGGCCCGAACGGCCCGTACTGGAAGCAGGGCATGCAGAACGGCTACCAGGACGTGGGTTCGTGGACCTTCTTCAAGGGCCATGACGCCAACAAGACGGCAGCAGCCTGGCTCTACGCGCAGTTCATCACTGCCAAGACCACCTCGCTGAAGAAGTCGATCACCGGCCTGACCTTCATCCGCGACAGCGACATCCGCTCGGACTACTTCACGCAGAACGCCAACAAGTACGGCGGCCTGATCGAGTTCTACCGCAGCCCGGCGCGCGTGGCCTGGACCCCGACCGGCACCAACGTGCCCGACTATCCGAAGCTCGCGCAGCTCTGGTGGAAGAACGTGGCCGAGGCCGTCACGGGCGAGAAGACCCCGCAGAAGGCAATGGACAACCTGGCCGACGAGATGGACAACGTGATGGCCCGCCTCGAGCGCGCCGGCATGGCCCATTGCGCGCCCAAGCTCAACCCCAAGGGCGACCCGGCCAAGTACCTGAGCGACGACCACGCCCCGTGGAAGAAGCTGGCCAACGAGAAGCCGAAGGGCGAGACCATCGACTACAACAAGCTGCTGACCGCCTGGAAGGAAGGCAAGGTGCGCTGAGCTTCCCTCGCGCACCACGACAGGGGCCGTGCCGCAAGGTGCGGCCCTTTTTTCTTGTTCTTTTTCCGTATCGCCGGCCATTTGACCGATTCGACCGTCTGATTGCCGCGACGCCATGACCATTGGCAGATGCGCTCGCTACAGGCATCGCGTACATTCGACGGCCCCCGAAACGCCACCGCCAGTGACTTCCAGCCCCTCCAGCCCCCCTCGAAGCGTCAAGCGCGTCCTCGTTCTTCGCTATTCGCAATCCGGTCAGCTCGACGAGGTTGCAGACCGGATCGTGGCGCCGCTGCGCGCCGACCCGTCGATCGAGGTGCACGAGGAAACGCTGCGCCCACTTGCGCCGTACCCCTTTCCCTGGCCCTTCCTGAGCTTCTTCGACGCCTTTCCGGAGTCGGCCCACATGAAGCCGCAGCCGCTGGCGCCGCTGTCGCTCACGGGCCAGGAAGACTTCGACCTCGTCATCCTCCCGTACCAGGTGTGGTTCCTGGCGCCTTCACAGCCCGTGGCGGCCTTCCTCAAGCACCCGGTGGCGGCGCGGCTGCTCAAGGGCAAGCCGGTGGTCACGGTCATCGCCTGCCGCAACATGTGGCTTCTGGCCCACGAAAAACTCAAGGGCATGCTCGACGACGTCGGCGCGAGGCTGATCGACAACGTGGTGCTGACCGACCCCGGCCCCACGCTCGCCACCTTCTTTACCACGCCGGCCTGGCTGATCTGGGGCCGCAAGCGCGGCTTCTGGGGCATGCCCGATGCGGGACTCAGTACCGAACAGATCGAAGGTACAGGCCGCTTCGGCCGTGCCCTGCGCGATGCCCTGCACAACGACCTGGAGCGCGGCACGCAGCCGCTGCTGGCCGGCCTCGGGGCGGTGCAGGCCAATGCCAGGCTGCTCATCAGCGAGAAGGCCGGCACGCGCAGCTTCTACCTCTGGGGCAAGCTGATCATGGCCGCCGGCGGGCCCGGCGCGTGGCAGCGCAAGCCGCTGCTGCTGCTGTACGTGCTGTTTCTGCTGGTACTGATCATTACGGTGGTGCCCGTGAGCCTGAGCCTGCAGGCACTCTTGCGACCTTTGTTCAGAGGGTGGCTGACTAAAATGACAGCCCAATTCGAGTGCCCGTCGGGCTCTGCCACGGACCGCACCCCCCTCTATGACGACTGATGTCTTCCTGACCCGCACCGCCGCCTTTCTGCCCTTTTCCCCGGTCAGCAATGAAGACATCGAAGACGTCCTCGGTCGCATCGGCGGCAAGGCGTCCCGCGCGCGGCGGCTGATTCTGCGCAGCAACGGCATCCAGTCGCGCCACTACGCCATCGACCGCGCCACGGGCGAACTGGCGATGACCAACGCGCAGCTCACTGCATCCGCGATCCGCGCGCTGGGCGACGTAGGGCCGGTCGACTGCCTCGTCACCGGCACCTCGCTGCCCGACCAGCTCATGCCCAACCACGCGGTAATGGTGCACGGCGAACTTGGCTGGCCGCGGCTCGAAGTAGTGGCCTGCGCGGGCATCTGCCTGGCCGGTGCCACCGCGTTGAAGCATGCATGGCTCTCGGTGCGCGCGGGCGATGCCCGGCGCGCGGTGGCCACGGGTTCGGAGCTCGCCTCGGCCGTGATGCGCGGCTCGCGCTTCGAGGCCGAGCTCGAGCACAAGCTCGAAGCATTGGAGGCGCGGCCCGAACTGGCCTTCGAGAAAGACTTTCTGCGCTGGATGCTGTCCGACGGCGCGGGTGCAGTGCTGCTGGAGCGCGAGCCACGCGGGCCGCTGTCGCTGCGCATCGACTGGATCGACCTGTCGTCCGCCGCGCACGAGCTGCCGGTGTGCATGTACGCCGGCGCCGAGAAGAATGCCGAAGGCGGCCTCGACGGCTGGGGACGCAAGTCGCCCGAAGACTGGCAGCGCGAGTCGACCTTCGCCGTCAAGCAGGACGTGCGCCTGCTCAACGACAACATCGTGCGCGCCACGCTAGGCGAGCCGCTGGCGGCCATCATCGAGCGGCGCGGGCTGAAGACGGCGGACATCGACTGGTTCCTGCCGCACCTGTCGTCGCAGTACTTCGTCGAGCCGGTGAGCCAGTGCCTCGAATCGCTGGGCCTGCCGATTCCGCGCGAGCGCTGGTTCAGCAATCTTGCGAGCAAGGGCAATACGGGTTCGGCGTCGCCTTACATCATGCTCGACGAGCTGTTCCGCTCGGGCCGCATCAAGCCCGGCCAGAAGCTGCTGATGTTCGTGCCCGAAAGTGGCCGCTTCTCCAGCGGCTTCATCTATATGGAAGCGGTGTAGCCATGGATCTCGACGCGGTACCGCAGGAGGGCAATGCGACCCTCGACGGCCACTCCAAGCTGATGTACGCCCGCGATGCGCAGGGCCGCGTCGTCACCACCACTTCGCGCGGCTGGGAGGCGGAAGAGATCGTCACCAGCCACGCGGTCGACGTGCTCGTCGAGCAGGCGCAGGCCGCAAAGGAGCGCGTGAAAGCGGGGCAGGCCTCGCCGCTCGAATACTGGATGTACGAGCGCCGCATGGACGTGGCGCTGCTCTCGCAGACCAGCGGCTTCTGGCAGTGGCGCGTGCGGCGCCACCTGCAGCCGCGCCATTTCGCCGCGCTGTCGCCGGCGCAACTCGCACGCTACAGCGAAGCGCTGGGCCTGCCCGTTTCCACCTTGCAAGGCCTGCCGTGAACTTTCAACACCAACAGGCGGCGCATTGCGAAAGCGGCGTCATCTCCAGCCTGATGCGCCACCACGGCGCGCCGATGAGCGAGAGCATGGCGCTGGGCCTGTCGTCCGCGATTTCGTTCGCGTACCTTCCCTTCATCAAGCTGTCGGGCCTGCCGCTGATCTCGTACCGCATGCCGCCCAAGGCCATCATCAAGGGCCTGCTGGCGCCGATGGCCGCGCGCTTCCGCTTCGAGACCTTCCGCAGCGCCGAGGCGGGGCAGCAGAGGCTCGACGCGCTGCTGGCCGATGGCCAGCTGGTGGGGTTGCAAACGTCGGTGTACTGGCTGCCGTACTTTCCGCCGAACATGCGCTTTCACTTCAATGCGCACAACCTGCTGGTGTACGGCAAGGACGGCGACGACTACCTGATCAGCGACCCGGTGTTCGAGGAGCCCGTGCGTTGCGCGAGCAGCGACCTGGCACGTGCCCGCTTCGCCAAGGGCGTGCTGGCCCCGAAGGGACTCATGTACTACCCGCAGGCCATCGACCGCAAGGTCGTCGATGCGGCCTCGGTGGTCAAGGCCATCCGCAAGACAGTGCGCAACATGCTCGCGCCCATTCCCATCGTCGGTGTGCGCGGCATGCACACGCTGGCCAAGCGCATGCAGAAGCTGTCGCCGGCCGATCCGCGCAGCGTCGACTTCATCGGCCACGTGGTGCGCATGCAGGAAGAAATCGGCACGGGCGGGGCGGGCTTTCGCTTCATCTATGCGGGCTTTCTGCAGGAGGCGGCCCAGCTGCTCGACAAGCCGCAGCTGCAGCAGATGTCGGAGCGGCTCATCGCCATCGGCGACGGCTGGCGTGCGTTCGCGCTCAAAGCCGCGCGCATGGTGAAGGGGCGCGAGGCGGTCGACCCGGCTGCGCTGGCTGCGAAGCTGCGTGAGCAGGCGCGGCAGGAAGAAAGCTTTTTCCGCGACCTGAAGGCAGCCGTCGCCTGATGTTAGAGCTGTGCCAGCTCAGCTACCGCTACCCGCATGCCGACGCGCCCGCGCTGGCCGACGTATCGCTCGCGGTGCCAAGGGGCTGCGTACTGGGTTTGCTGGGACCGAACGGCGCAGGCAAGACCACGCTGATCTCGCACCTGTCGGGCGCGCTGGCCGTGCAGTCGGGCGAGATCCGCATCGACGACCAGCCGCTGCAGCAGGTGCGTGCGAAGACACCTACGCGCATTGCCGTGGCGCCACAGGAGCAGGCTTTCTATCCAATGCTGACCGTGGCCGAGAACCTTGCCTGCTTTGCCGCGGCTGGAGGCCTGTCGGGTGCGCGCAAGAAGGAGCGCATCGCGGCCTGTACGCAGTTTGCGCAGCTGGAGCAGTTCGCTGGCGTGCGCGCCGAGCGGCTGTCGGGCGGACTCAAGCGCCGGCTCAACCTGGCCATTGCCCTGCTGCCCGAACCCGAGCTGATGCTGTTCGACGAGCCCACCGTGGGCGTCGATCCGCAATCGCGCGCCTTCATCCTCGACGCCATCAAGAGCCTCGCGCAGCAGGGCGCGGCGGTGATCTACGCCTCGCACTACATGGAAGAGATCGAGGCGATCGCTGACCGTGTCGCCATCCTCGACCGCGGCCATGTGCTGCGCGAAGGCTCGCTCGACGAACTGCTGTCGAAGAACGCGATGCTGCTCACGCTGGCTGCTGACGGGCTAGATGCCGACATGCTCTCGCGCTTCGGCACGGTGGAGCAGGGGGGAGTGCACTGGCGTATTCACCTGAACGCCGGCAGCGGCCCGGGGCCTGTGCTGGCCGCGCTCGAAGCTGCGGGCATCGAAGTGCGCCATGCCGAGTTCGGCCGCCATGACCTCGAGCAGCTTTTCATGGCGCTCACCCATCGCTCGCTGCGCGACTGAACCCCATGCTCCTCGCGCTCATCAAGAAAGAACTGCTCGCCCTCGTGCGCGACATGCATGGCCTTGCCGCGCTGTTCCTGATGCCGATGGTCTTCATTGTGCTGATGTCGCTCACGCTGAAGGATATCTATCGCCCGCCACTGGCCGAGCTGACTTATGCCATCGACATGCGCGACACGGCCACGCCGGCCAAATGGCTGCAGCAGCTCTGGCAGCGCAGCCATGGTGCACCGCAGCCGCTGGGCAGCGACTGGCAGGCGCGGCTGCGCAACGGCTCGCTCAAGTACGTGATCGTGATGGAGCCGGGCCTGTCTGAAGAACTGGAATCTGCCGCGCTGTCGACGCAGGCGCGCATCCATCTGCTGACCGAGCCCGGCATCGACGCCAACCTGTTCAATGCGCTGCGTGCCGAACTCATCGGCGCGTCGGGCGAACTCAAGGCGCGCCTTGCGCTGGCGGTGCCCGGCACAGCCAGCCCTGCGCCAGAGGCCTCCATCGAGGCGATGGTGCGTGCCGAGCGCTTCTCCACCGCCGGCCCGCGGCCGACCTCGGTGCAGCAGAACGTGCCGGCATGGCTGGTGTTCGGCATGTTCTTCGTAGTGGCCTCGCTCTCCAGCCTGTTCGTGCAAGAGCGCAGCTCGGGCGCGCTCGGCCGGCTGCAGAGCCTGGGCGTGTCGCGCACCATGCTGCTCGCGTCGAAGGCGTTGCCGTACCTGGGCGTGAACGCGCTGCAGGCTGTGCTGATGCTCGCGGCCGGTATCTGGTTCATGCCGCTGATCGGCGGTGATGCGCTGTCGCTCGCGGGCATCCATTGGGGGGCGCTGCTGCTGTCGCTGGGGGCAGTGAGCATGGCGGCGGTGAGCCTGTCGCTCGCGCTGGCTTGCCTGGTGCGCAGCCATGCGCAGGCCGCCACCATCGGGCCGATGGTCAACGTGCTGATGGCGGCGGCGGGCGGCATCATGGTGCCCAAGTTCGTCATGCCGGGCTTCATGCAGCGGCTGGTCGAGATCTCTCCGATGAACTGGGGACTCGAGGCGCTGCTGACCGTGCTGCTGCGCGGCGGCGGCGTGGCCGATACCCTGCCGCAGATCGGCCGGCTGGTCGTGTTCGCGGCGCTGATGTTTCTTCTGGCCGTTTTCCTGTTTCGCAGGCGCGCACCGTGAGCACCACCGTCACCCCTGAATTCATTGCCAGCCTCAAGGCGATGGTGCTCGAAGCCGTCGAGAAAGATGCGCCCCCGGGTGGCCTCGGCGACGACGAGCCGCTGTTCGGCCCCGAGGCCCGGCTCGACCTCGATTCGCTCGACGCCCTGCAGGTGTCGATGACGATCCAGCAGCGCTTTGGCGTGCGCATGCCCGACAGCAAGGAAACGCGCCGGGCGATGACTTCCATCGCCCATCTCGCGGAGCATCTGGCGCAAGCGGGCAAGGCATGAACGATGTCTACCTGGCCGGCATGGGCCTGGCCTGTGTGCTGGGTGACGACATGCCGTCCGTGCTGGCCTCATTGCGACATGGTGGCGTGCCCCCGACGCCGGTGGCCGTGGCGGACGGAATCAGCTGGCCGGTCTACGCGCTGGCGTCGAGAGAAGGCGACTGGACGCAGCGCCTGTGCAGCACCGTGCGCAGCGTGGTTGCGCAGACTGACAAGACCGGTGATTTGGGACCACGCACCGCGCCGCTGTTCGTGGCCTCGTCGTCGCTCGACATCGGCTTCATGGAATACGAGAAACAGGATCTGCGGCTAGGCGGTGATCTGCAGGACTTTGCCGGTGTCGTGGCCCGCGCGCTGGACTGGCAGGGGCCAGTGTTCACCGTCTCGACCGCCTGCACCTCGGCGCTGAACGCCGTGCTGGCCGCCGCCGACCTGATCCGAAGCGCGGAGGCCGACGAAGCGCTGGTGATCGGCGTCGAGATGGACAACCGCTTCACCGTGGCCGGCTTCGGCGCGATGCAACTACTGGCGCCAGACAGCGCGCAGCCCTTCGGTGCGCAGCGCAAGGGGCTGGTGCTCGGCGAAGCGGTGGCTGCATTGCGCCTGACATCGCAGCCCGCGCGATGGCAGATCACGGGTGGCGCCAATGTGGTCGATGGGCGCAACCCCTCGGGCACCGAAGCCTCGGCCGTGCTCGCGATGTGTCGCGGCGCGCTGACGCAGAGCGGCCTGCAGCCCGGCGACATTGACCTGATCAAGGTGCAGGCGGCTGGCAGCCCCGTCAACGATGCCATCGAGGTGGAAGCGCTGAAGCAGGTGTTCGATCCGCTGCCGCCGCTGGTGTCGCTCAAGTCGGCGATCGGCCACACGCTGGGCGCGGCGGGGGCGGCGGAATTGGCCCTGCTGGTTGGCTGCATCGAAGGTAGCGTCTGGCCCACCGTGGACTATCCGCTCGACGCCTCGCTCGGCATTGCGCTGAGCAAGCAGGCGCCGCAGAGGCTGCGCAACATCCTGCTCAACGTGGTCGGCTTCGGCGGCGGGCATGCCTCGCTGGTGTTGAAGGATGTCGGCTCATGAGCACCTGGCGCACCGCAGCGCATTTCGTCGCGCATCCGCCGCCCGCCGACTGGCGCGACGACCTGGCCCGCCGCATCGGCCGCCGGCCGCGCCGCGTCGGCCTGTGGACCGAACTGGCGATGTACGGCGCGCGCTGCTGCCTCGACGCCGCTGGCGAGGCAGCGCTGCCGGCCGGCGCGCGCATCCGCGTTGCCAGCATGCGCGGCGCATGGGGCGCCACGCATGCGGGGCTGACCCAGCTCGATGCGGGCCTGCCGATGCCCTTCACCTTCATGCAGAGTCAGCCTGCGCTGATGCTGGCCGAAGTCGGCCGGTGTCTCGAATGGCAGGGCGACGCCAGCTTCGCGCTGTGCCGCGATGCGGCGCGCACGCTACAACTGGCGAAGATGGGTGCGTCGCGTGATGGACTGCTGTTCGGCATCGTTGAAGAGGAGCGCAACGGCGAACTGCCGCGCTCCGAGTGGTGGCGGCTGATGCCCGACTGACGGGCAAGGCCAGTCAGCCGGCGATGGAGCGTTGCAGGTTGGCGCGCGCCTGTGCTTCGAGCTGCGCGTGCATCCGCGGCGTGGCGTAGATGGCCTGGCGGTCGAGAAAGCGCTGAAGGATCGCGCGGCGGCGCGGCAGGCGCACTTCATCCGGAACGAAGGCGTACTCGGCATGCACCTGGCGCTCGTACTCGTCGAAGCGCGTGCGTTCGGCGCCGAGGATCGACAGGTCGATGTCGATCAGCAGTTCGGCATCGCGGCCTTCGGGCACCGCGTCGTGGCGCGTGGCCATGACGAGCGCGTGAACCCGTTCGGCTGCTGCTTCGTCCACGCCGGCTTCGAGCAGGGCCTGGCGCGCCCAGTCGGCGCTGCGAGCTTCGTTGTCGTGGGCGTGCACGTCGTAGATCGCGTCATGGAACCACAGCGCAAGCGCCACTTCGCCAGGGCGCTCGGCCGATGTCTTCTCGCGCTCGAACCACGCGAGGCATTCGCCCAGGTGCTGCATCGTGTGGTAGTGGCGCTGCGGCTCGCCGTAGCGGCGCTGCAGTTCGGTGCACAGCGCTTCGCCGGGCGACTCGACGCCCAGCGCACGCCATGCGTCGGTCCAGTTCGCGTGCAGCGCCTCGGGTGTCATGGTGCCTATTGCTCCATCGCCGCCTTGACCTCTTGCCCGAGGTCGAGCACGGACATGGCGTAGTAGCTGCTCCAGTTGTAGCGCGTGATCACGTAGAAGTTGCGCGTGCCCGCCACGTAGGTCGGCGGTGCATCGGCACCGTTCTGCAGCTCGATCAATGCGAGCAGGCCCTTGTGCTTGATGCCTTCGCCCTCGGGCACTGCACCGGCGGCCACGAAGCTGTCGGCGCTGAAGGTCGGCAGGATGTCGGGCGCCAGCAGCAGCGCCTTCTGCAGCCGCGCTTCCTCGAAATGCACGGGGTAGATGGCCGGCATGCCGGGTGTCCAGCCGAAGGACTTGAAGTAGTTGGCGACCGAGCCGATCACGTCGGCGGGGTTGTTGACGAGGTCGATGCGGCTGTCGCCGTCGAAGTCGACCGCGTACTTGGCCATGCTGCTGGGCATGAACTGCGGCATGCCCATGGCGCCGGCATAGCTGCCCAGGGGCGTGAGCGGATCGTCGGCGGTGCGGCTCTCGGTGCTCAGGAAGCTTTCGAGTTCGCCGCGGAAGAAGGCCTGGCGCTCGGCGGCGCGTGGGTGGCCGTCGGGGAAGTCGAATGAGAGCGTGGCCAGCGCGTCGATCACGCGGAAGTTGCCCATGTTGCGGCCGTAGATGGTTTCCACGCCGATGATGCCGACGATGATTTCCGGCGGCACGCCGTACACCTGCTCGGCGCGCGCCAGCGTGTCGGCGTTGGCGCGCCAGAAGCGCACGCCGGCCGCGATGCGCACCGGGTCGATGAAGCGGCTGCGGTACGTTTGCCAGTTCTTCACGGTGCCGACCGGGCCCGGCAGCATCAGGCGCGGCACGTTGGGCAGGAAGCGCGCGCTGCCGATGGTGGCGCGCACCCAGTCGCGGTCGAGTCCTCGGCGCTCGGCCACGTCGTCGGCGAATTTCATCGCGTCGTCGCGCGTGGCGTAGGGCGTGCTGCCGCGCACCGGGCTGGCGGCTGCATTCCGGCCATTGGAAGGGCCGTTGGAAGATTTCTGGGCCATGGCCCCCGTGGACCAGGCGCAGCATGCGGCGAGAAGAGCGGCTGCCGCAGCGGCGCGAGAAGGCGTAGGGAGAAAAAATCGCATCGGCCGATTGTGCCGTCCGCCCGCGCTGCCCCTCTTCAGGGACACATGTGGTTTCAGCCGCGTGCGTTGGCGCTGGGCCAGGCGAGGTGGCGGAACTCCGAGCGCAGGGTGGAGAGCGAGTCTGGCGTGGCCGGCGCGTAGCGCTGCGCTTCGAGTTTCAGCAGCCAGTCGCGCACGGCCTGCGCGGCAGGGCCGAAACGCGCGTCGGCTGCCTGCGCCATCTGGCGGGGCGGGGCGGTGTTGGGCAGCTGCAGGCCGGCCTTGGCGAGCCGTACGCGCGCCTGGCCCAGCAGGCGCAGCCACGGATCGTGCCGGCTGCGCTCCCACAGCGTCCAGGCGGCACCGGCCAGGCTCGCGCCCACCAGCAGGTAGAGCAGCACGTAGGCCAGGTCTTCGAGGCTCGGCGCTTCGAAGCCGATGTTCTTCAGCAGGTTGAGCTGGCGGCTCTGCGTGTAGTTGAGCACCCACTGGTTCCAGCCGTTGTTCACGGCCTCCCAGGCGGCGCGGATGTTCTGTGCGAGCGTGGGGCTCATCGAGCCGATGGCGCCGGCGAACAGGCCCGGTTGCGGCACGAGCCGTTGCGTCTGGCCGATGCGCCCCGGGGCGACGGAGCCTGTCGGGTCCACGCGCGTCCAGCCGGTGCCTTCTTGCCAGATCTCGGCCCACGCGTGGGCATCGCTCTGTCGCACGATCCAGTAGTTGTCGACGCCGTTGAGTTCTCCGCCCTGATAGCCCGTCACGATGCGTGCCGGAATGCCGAGGTTGCGCATCAGCACCACAAAGGCCGAGGCGATGTGCTCGCAGAAGCCTTCCTTGCGATCGAACCAGAACTCGTCGGCGGTGTTGTCGCCATAAACGCCCGGCTCCAGCGTGTAGGTGTAGCCGCCGGTGCGAAGGCGCCGCAGGGCGGCCTGCACGAATGCCTGTGCATTGGCGTTGGCCAGCGCGGGATCGGCACGCATCTCGGCGGCGAGGGCGGCGGTGCGCGGGTTGGTGCCAGGCGGCAGGGCCAGATAGGCCTGGAGCTGGCTGCCCGTGCGCTTCACCGGGCCGCTCTGGAACTGCGTGTAGCTCTCGGCGCGGTAGCGCACCAGATCGGTGACGGGGCGGTTAGCGAGCCATTGCAGGTCGGGCGTGCCGGTGACTTCGAATCCGGGAGCCTCGGGAGGGCGCTGCGAGGCGTCGAGGGTCAGCAGCCAGGGGCGGTTGTTGGCTTCGAGCGTGATTTCGTAGCGCACAGGCTCGCCGCTCACGCGCAGGTTGGCGGACCATTGCGCGCCACGTGCCCATGACGGGAGCGCGGTCCATTCGCGGCCGTCGAACTGCGCCAGCACTGGCCCGCGAAAGTAGAGCTGGCTTTGTGGCGGCGCGCGGTCGCCATCGAACTTGATGCGCGCGGCGATGCTGTCGTCAAGCGCCAGTTCGGCGATGGTGCCGACGCGCATGGTGTTCGACAGGCCGGTGCGGCCCGCCATGGCGTCGCTGGGCGTGCCCCACAGCGGTGCGAAGCGCGGGAACAGCAGGAACAGCGCGAGCATGATCGGTGCGCCCGCAAGCGCCATCCATCCCGCGGTGCGCGCGGCCTGCATCAGCGGAGGCCGGCCCACGGGCATGTGCGCGTTGACCAGTGCCGTCAGCAGGCCCAGCAGCGCCAGCAGCATGGTGAAGGCGGTCAGCAGCGATTGCGAATAGAAGAAGTTCGTGAGCATCGTGAAGAAGCCCAGGAAGAAGACGACGAAGGCGTCTCGCCGCGCGCGTAGTTCCAGCGTCTTGAGTGCAAGCAGGCTGACGATCAGCGTGACGCCCGCGTCCCGGCCCAGCAGCGTGCGGTGGGTGGCGTAGGTGGCGCCGATCGTCAGCATCAGCAGCGCAAGGCGCCACCACTTGCTGGGAAGGGGGCGTGCCTGCACGGCCAGCGAGGCACGCCAGAGCAGCACCATTGCCGTGATGGCCGTGCACCACCAGGGCAGGTTCTCGACCTGCGGCAAGAGGATCAGGCCGATGACGCAGAGAAGGAAAAGGGTGTCCCTCGCGTCGCGGGGAAGCGAGGCGAGTTCGCGTGCAACTCTGTTCATTCGACGGTCTCGTTCAGCACAGGGCCAAGGCCTCCAGGCAGGCCCGCCGGTGGGCTTCGCCCTGGGACGGCTTCACGACCCGGCCGGCCACCCGCACGCCGTAGTCCACGCCCAGCCGGTCTGACATCAGCACCCAGGCACACAAGCGCGAGATGCGGGCCTCGGTGTCCGCGAGGCCGGTGGCCTGCGCATCGAGCCAGAGTTCTTCGCGCTGGGTCTGCTGCGTGTCTCGGCTGACGAGGTCTTCCGACCCGGCTGCCTGCGCCCGCGCGGCCTTCTTCCAGACCACGAGCTTCAGCGGATCGCCGCGCCGGTAGGCCCGCACGCCGTCGTATTCGCCGGCGTTGTGCGCCCGCAGCGCGGCGGACACTGCCGCTGGCCCCGACAGGGGCTCGCCCGGCGGGAGCGGCGGCGGATGCGCTTCTGGCGTGGGGTACACCAGCATCTGCGCGGCCGGCCGCCAGACCGTCCACACGCGGAACGTGCCGAGCGGGAAGCGCGTTTCCGCCGTCAGCGGCGGCACTGGATGCAGCCCGCGCCGCTCGGGCTTGAATGCGATCTCGACGGTCGACGTGCCCTCGGCCGGCACATCGGTCCAGGCCCATTGCCCGCTGCCGCGCACGGCCATGCCGATGCCGTAGCGCACGCTGCGTCGCGTGTTGTGCAGCACCACCCGGAAGACGGCGGCGGCGCCCGCATAGTGCGCGTCGGGCGCCACCATGTGCATGGCCAGTCCGCGCAGCGTGCCGTGGCAAACGTGCATGCCCACGGCCACGCTGCCGGCGAGCAGGAAGGTCAGCAGGTAGCCCAGGTTGAGCTGGTAGTTGATCGAGGCGATCAGCAGCACCAGCAGCGTTGCCGCCAGCGTCCATCCAGCCCGCGTGGGCACGATGTAGACATTGCGCTGCGTCAGCTCCAGCGTGTCCGACGGCGGACGGCGCGACAGGAACCAGCCGTCGATGCGCGAGCGGAGGGCGCCTGCAGGGCTCACGGCAGCGGCACTGCGGCGATCATGGCGCGCACCTGCTCGACGGCGCCGCGGCCTGCGTCGCCAACCGGCGTGAGGCGGTGCGCGATCGTCTGCGGCAGCACGGCCTGCACGTCATCGGGAGCGACGTAGTTGCGGTTGGCCAGCAGCGCCTGCGCCTTGGCCGCACGCAGCACCGCAATGCCGGCGCGCGGCGACAGGCCCTGCAAAAACCAGCGGCCAGAGCGCGTGGCCGCGATAAGGTCTTGCACGTAGTTGAGCAGCGGATCGGCCGCATGCACCTGCTGCACACGCTGCTGCAGGGCGGTCAGCTCGCCGGCGGTCAGCATCGCGGGCAGGGAGGCCAGCATTTCTCGGCGGTCGACGCCCGAGAGCAGCTGGCGCTCGGCGGCGCGGTCGGGGTAGCCGAGCGAGATGCGCATCAGGAAACGGTCGAGCTGCGACTCGGGCAGCGCGAAGGTGCCGAGCTGGTCCTGCGGGTTCTGCGTGGCGATCACGAAGAAGGGCGTGGGCAGGGGGCGGGTCTCGCCTTCGACGGTGACCTGCTTTTCTTCCATCGCCTCGAGCAGCGCGCTCTGGGTCTTGGGGCTGGCGCGGTTGATTTCGTCGGCCAGCAGCACCTGCGCGAAGATCGGCCCGGGGTGGAACACGAAGGCCTGCTGGCCCCGGTCGTAGATTGCCACGCCCGACAGGTCGCCCGGCATCAGGTCGGCGGTGAATTGCACCCGGGAGAACTGCAGCCCGAAGGTATGCGACAGCGCGTGGGCGAGGGTGGTCTTGCCGACCCCCGGCACGTCCTCGATCAGCAGGTGCCCGCCCGCCAGCAGACAGGCAACGCAGTCGCGCACTTGGGCCTCTTTGCCCACGATCACCGTGTTAAGCTGAGTTAACAAAGTGGCTAGCTTTGCAGCAACGTCCATATTTGTATCCATATGCAAACGATACCGTAAGACCTGCCGGCCCCATGCCGCGTGAGGTCTAGACGTGGCGACAGAGACACATGGGCAAGACAGGCTACTTCACACATCGCGACTTCTGGAAGCACGACATGGGCGGGGGGCATCCCGAATGTCCCGGGCGCCTGGATGCCATCGAAGACCGCCTGCTGCTTACCGGCGTGGGTGACGCACTGGAGCACTGCGAGGTGCCGCTGGCCACCCTGGAGCAGCTCACCCGGGCGCACAGCACGGAGCACGTCGAGTACCTCGAGGAACTGCATCAGCGCCTGGTGGCCGACGAGCCCGCCGGCGGCCCCGACCACGCGCAGGTCGACCCCGACACGATGCTCACCCGCTTCACCCTGCTGGCCGCGCGCCGCGCCGCCGGCGCTGCGATTGCCGCGACCGACGCGGTGATTGCCGGCGATCTGGAAAACGCCTTCTGCTCGGTGCGCCCGCCCGGCCACCATGCCTGCCGCGAGCAGGCGATGGGTTTCTGCTTCTTCAACAACATCGCCATTGCCGCGCGGCACGCCATCGACGTGCACGGCCTGGAGCGCGTGGCCATCGTCGACTTCGACGTGCACCACGGCAACGGCACCGAGAACATCCTGTCGAACGACCCGAACGTGCTGATGGTCGGCTTCTTCCAGCATCCGTTCTACCCGTACAGCGGCACGGTGCACCCGGCGTCGAACATGCTGAACCTGCCGATCCCGGCCTACACCCGGGGCATGGACGTGCGTGAGCTGATCGAGGCGATCTGGATGCCGCGGCTGGAAGAATTCAAGCCGCAGATGGTCTTCATCAGCGCCGGCTTCGACGCTCACCGCGAGGACGACCTGGGTCAGTTGGGCCTCAACGAGAACGACTTCGCCTGGATCACGGGCCGCATACAGGATGTTGCCAGGCGCCATGCGAAGGGCCGTATCGTCTCGATGCTCGAAGGCGGCTACAACCTCGATGCGCTGGCGCGCAGCGTGGAAGCCCACATCCGCGTTCTCGCGGACCTGTAACGCAGCCGGCGCGAATGGCGCCCACGCTTCCGTTTTCTTTCAATAGATGAATTTCAACGATTTCACCCAACGCCTCGCCCAGGTCGATGCGCGCGGCCTCGGCATCGAGCTGGTTGCGCTGGTGGCCTGCGTGGCGCTGGCCTGGGCCGTGAGCAAATGGTTCGGCCGCGACCAGCCCAAGGACTCGATCTGGTTCGGCGAAAGCACCTTCGACGGACTGCTGTTCCCGCTGCTGGCGCTGGTGCTCACCGATCTCGCCCGGCGCGTGGTGATCGATTTTCAGACCGTGCTGGTGCTGCGCATCGCGGTGCCAGTGTTTCTGTCGCTGGCGGTCATCCGGCTGTTTGCGCGAGTGCTGCGGGCGGTGTTTCCGGCGTCCAACGTCGTGCGGCTGATCGAGCGCACAGTCTCCTGGCTGGCCTGGATCGCGGCGGTGCTCTGGATCGTCGGGCTGCTGCCGCCAGTGCTGGCCGAACTCGACCAGATCACCCTGGCCTTCGGCAAGACGCGCGTGAGCCTGCAGACGATCTTCCAGGGCGTGCTGTCGGCGGGGCTGGTGCTGGTGATCTCGCTGTGGATCTCGAGCACCATCGAAAAACGCATCCTGCGCGAGGCCGTCACCGACCTGTCGATGCGCAAGGTGGCATCGAACGCGGTGCGTGCCTTCCTGCTGCTGGTTGGGCTGCTGTTCGCGTTGTCGGCAGTGGGGGTGGACCTCACGGCGCTGTCCGTGCTGGGTGGCGCGCTCGGCGTGGGCCTTGGCTTCGGGCTGCAGAAGCTGGCGGCCAATTACGTGAGCGGTTTCGTGATCCTGCTCGAGCGCTCGATCCGCATCGGCGACAACGTGAAGGTCGACACCTTCGAGGGCCGCATCACGGACATCAAGACCCGCTACACCCTCATTCGCGCGGGCAACGGACGCGAGGCCATCGTGCCGAACGAATCGCTCATCACCAGCCGGGTGGAAAACCTGTCGCTGGCCGACCGCAAGTTCAACATCACGACCACCATCGTGGTCGGCTACGAGAGCAACGTGGCGCAGGTGCAGACCATCCTGTGCGATGCGGCCAAGGCCCAGCCGCGCGTGATGACCGACCCGGAGCCCGTGGCTTTCCTCATGAACTTCGCGCCCGACGGCCTGGAGTTCACGCTGAACTTCTGGGTGGCCGACCCCGACAAGGGCAAGGACAACCTGCGCTCGGCCATCAACATCGCCATCCTCGACGGGCTGCGCGGCGCGGGCATCGACATTCCCTATCCGCAGCGGGTGGTGCGTGTGGAGTCTTTACCGGATGGACTCGCCCAGCCGCCCAACGCTGTTTTATAATCACGGAAAAGCACGATCGTTCTTTTTTCTTGGCGCCTGCGCCGATGAGAAGAACGGAGAGGCCGCAAAGGTCGCGTCCTAGAATGACCGGCTGCCCTCGAAGCCCCCTTTTTGCAATCCAATGGAGTCAAGTCAATGAAGGTTCTTGTACCTGTCAAACGGGTCGTCGACTACAACGTGAAAGTGCGCGTCAAGAGCGACGGCACCGGAGTGGACATTGCCAACGTCAAGATGAGCATGAACCCCTTCGACGAGATCGCCGTTGAAGAAGCCGTGCGCCTGAAGGAAAAGGGCGTAGTCACCGAAGTCATCGCCGTCTCCTGCGGTGACGCCAAGTGCCAGGAAACCCTGCGCACCGCCATGGCCATCGGCGCCGACCGCGGCATCCTCGTGGAAACCCCCGAAGAACTGCAGCCCCTGGCCGTCGCCAAGCTGCTCAAGGCGCTGGTGGACAAGGAACAGCCGTCGCTCATCATCCTTGGCAAGCAGGCCATCGACGACGATGCCAACCAGACCGGCCAGATGCTGGCTGCCCTGGCTGACCTGCCCCAGGCCACCTTCGCCTCCAAGGTCGAAGTCGCTGGCGACAAAGCCACCGTCACCCGCGAAGTCGACGGCGGCCTGGAAACCATCTCCCTCACGCTGCCGGCCGTTATCACCACCGACCTGCGCCTGAACGAGCCGCGCTACGTCACCTTGCCCAACATCATGAAGGCCAAGAAGAAGCAGCTCGACGTCTTCAAGCCTGAAGACCTGGGCGTCGACGTCAAGCCGCGCCTGAAGACCCTGAAGGTGGCTGAGCCCCCGAAGCGCGGTGCCGGCATCAAGGTGCCTGACGTTGCAACGCTGGTGGACAAACTGAAGAACGAAGCGAAGGTGATCTGAACATGACCGCACTTGTTATTGCCGAACACGACCACGCGACCGTCAAGCCCGCGACCCTCAACACCGTGACTGCTGCACTCGCCTGCGGCGGCGATGTCCATGTGCTGGTGGCCGGTGCCAATGCCGCCGAAGCCGGCAAGGCCGCCGCGCAAATCGCCGGAGTCTCCAAAGTCATCGTGGCCGACAGCCCCAGCCTTGCGGAAAACCTGGCCGAGAACGTCGCAGCCCAGGTGCTGGCGATTGCATCCAACTACAGCCACATCCTGTTCCCCTCGACTGCCAACGGCAAGAACGTCGCGCCTCGCGTGGCTGCCAAGCTCGATGTGGCCCAGATCAGCGACATCACCAAGGTCGACAGCCCCGACACCTTCGAGCGCCCGATCTATGCCGGCAACGCCATTGCCACCGTGCAGAGCAGTGACGCGACCAAGGTGATCACCGTGCGTACGACCGGCTTCGACGCCGCAGCAGCCACGGGTGGCAGTGCAACCGTCGAAACCGCCGAAGGCGTCGCAGACAGCGGCAAATCGAGCTTCGTGGGCCGAGAAGTCACCAAGAGCGAACGCCCCGAGCTGACCGCAGCCAAGATCATCGTCTCGGGTGGCCGGGCCCTGGGCAGCGCCGAGAAGTTCACCGAAGTGATGGCCCCTCTGGCCGACAAGCTGAACGCGGGCCTGGGCGCCAGCCGCGCAGCCGTTGACGCAGGCTACGCCCCCAACGACTGGCAAGTGGGCCAGACCGGCAAGATTGTCGCGCCTCAGCTGTACATCGCAGCAGGCATCTCGGGTGCGATCCAGCATCTGGCCGGCATGAAGGACTCCAAGGTGATCGTGGCGATCAACAAGGACGAAGAAGCCCCGATCTTCTCGGTGGCCGACTACGGCCTCGTGGCCGACCTGTTCACGGCTGTGCCGGAACTGGTGAAGGCGCTCTGATCGCATTGCTGCACTGAGCCAGAGGGCATCGTTCGCGATGCCCTTTTCGTATCCGCTGTATCTGGAGACAAGACATGAGCTACACCGCCCCCATCAAGGACATGCTGTTCGACATCGAGCACCTGGCCAACATCGGCGAGATCGCGAAGCTGCCGGGCTTCGAAGACGCCGGCCTCGAAACCGCGCAGGCCGTCCTCGAGGAATGCGCGCGCTTCAACCAGGACGTGGTCGCGCCGCTGAACGTGGCGGGCGACCGCAATCCCTCGTCGTTCAAGGACGGCGTCGTCACCACCACGCCGGGCTTCAAGGAAGCTTTCGCGCAGTACGTGTCAGGCGGTTGGCAGGGCCTGCAGCATCCGGCGGACTTCGGCGGCCAGGGCCTGCCCAAGACCATCGGCGCGGCTTGCGGCGAGATGCTCAACTCGGCCAACATGAGCTTCGCTCTGTGCCCGCTGCTGAGCGACGGCGCCATCGAGGCGCTGCTCACGGCCGGCTCCGACGAGCTCAAGGCGGTGTACCTCGAAAAGCTTGTGAGCGGCCAGTGGACCGGCACGATGAACCTCACCGAGCCGCAGGCCGGCAGCGACCTCGCCATGGTGCGCAGCCGCGCCGAGCCGCAGCCTGACGGCACCTACAAGGTGTTCGGCACCAAGATCTTCATCACCTACGGTGAGCACGACATGGCCGAGAACATCGTGCACCTCGTGCTGGCCCGCGTGACTGGCGCGCCCGAGGGCGTGAAGGGCATCAGCCTGTTCGTGGTGCCGAAGTTCCTCGTCGGCAAGAACGGCACGCTGGGCGAACGCAACGACGTGCATTGCGTGAGCATCGAGCACAAGATGGGCATCAAGGCCTCGCCCACTGCCGTGCTGCAGTACGGTGACCACGGCGGCGCAGTGGGCTACATCGTCGGCCAGGAGAATCGCGGCCTCGAGTACATGTTCATCATGATGAACTCGGCCCGGTATGCGGTGGGCATGCAGGGCATCGCGATTGCCGAGCGGGCTTACCAGCACGCCGTGGCCTATGCAAAAGACCGCGTGCAGAGCCGCCCGGTCGATGGCTCCATCAATGCCAGCGCGCCCATCATTCATCACCCCGACGTCAAGCGCATGCTGATGACGATGCGCGCCTACACCGAAGGCTGCCGCGCAATGGCCAGCGTGGCCGCTGCCGCCTACGACGCCGCGCATCATCATCCCGACGCGGATGCGCGCAAGCAGAACCAGGCCTTCTACGAATTCATGGTGCCGCTGGTCAAGGGCTACAGCACCGAGATGAGCCTCGAAGTGGCCTCGCTCGGCGTGCAGGTGCACGGCGGCATGGGCTTCATCGAGGAGACCGGCGCGGCGCAGTACTACCGCGACGCCAAGATCCTGACGATCTACGAAGGCACCACCGCCATCCAGGCCAACGACCTCGTGGGCCGCAAGACCGCACGCGACGGTGGCCAGACCGCAAAGGCGATTGCCGCGCAGATCGAGAAGACCGAAGCCGAACTCGCCAAGAGCGACAGCCCCGCCGCGGCAGCCGTGCTCAAGCGCCTGAAGGCCGCGCGCCTTGCGTTCATCGACGTGGTCGATTTCGTGGCCGGCCAGACCAAGGCGTCGCCCAATGCGGTGTTCGCCGGCAGCGTGCCCTACCTGATGCTCGCGGGCAACCTCGTGGCAGGCTGGCAGCTCGCGCGTTCGCTGATCATTGCGCAGGACCTCGCTTCGCGCAGCTTCGACACCGACTTCATGCTGGCGAAGATTGCCACCGCGCGCTTCTATGCCGAGCACATCCTCAACAAGGTGCCGGGCATCCGCGACAGCATCGTCGACGGCGCCGAGAGCGTCACGGCGATGGCGCTCGACGCCTTCTGACGCACCGCCGCTGTCGCCCATCTGACGGGCGATGGCGGCTTCTCTCTCTTATAAAACCGAACCCATCTCCGGAGACGACATGTCCAAGCTGCCCCCCGTACTCGCGAACCTGCCGCTGCCGATCATCGGCTCGCCGCTGTTCATCATCAGCAACCCGAAGCTCGTGATTGCGCAATGCAAGGCGGGCGTGGTCGGCTCGATGCCGGCGCTCAACGCGCGCCCCGCGGCGCAGCTCGAAGAGTGGCTGATCGAGATCACCGAAGAGCTCGCGGCCTACAACAAGGCCAACCCCGACAAGCCTGCCGCCCCGTTCGCCATCAACCAGATCGTGCACAAGAGCAATGACCGGCTCGAGCACGACATGGAGATGGTCGTGAAGTACAAGGTGCCGATCGTCATCACCTCGCTGGGCGCGCGCACCGACGTGAACGATGCGGTGCACAGCTACGGCGGCGTGACGCTGCACGACATCATCAACAACAAGTTCGCGCAGAAGGCGATCGAGAAGGGCGCTGACGGCATCATCGCCGTGGCGGCCGGTGCCGGCGGCCACGCGGGCGTGAAGAGCCCGTTTGCGCTGGTGCAGGAGATTCGCCAGTGGTTCGATGGCCCCATCGCGCTGTCGGGCTCCATTGCCACCGGCGGTGCGGTGCTTGCCGCGCAGGCCATGGGCGCCGACTTTGCCTACATTGGCACGGCCTTCATCGCGACCGAGGAAGCGCGCGCGAGCGACGACTACAAGCAGGCCATCGTCGACGGTAGTTCGGACGACATCGTCTATTCGAGCCTCTTCACCGGCGTGCACGGCAACTACCTTGCGCCCAGCATCGTCAAGGCCGGCATGGACCCGGCCAACCTGCCCGAGGGCGACGTGAAGACCATGAACTTCGGCGGCGGCGAAGGCAGCAAGGCCAAGGCCTGGAAGGACATCTGGGGCTCGGGCCAGGGCATTGGCGCCGTGACCGAAGTGGCCAGCGCCGCGGCCTTCATCGAAAAGCTCAAGCGCGAATACCAGGAAGCAAGGCAACGGCTCGCGCTTTGACTGCCACTGCGAACGGCGCCGCGCCTGCTGCCGGCGCGCCGCCGTCATCGCTGGGGCGCATGCCGCTGCTCGACGCGGCGAAGGGCATCGCCTGTGCGGTGATCGTCGGACACCATCTCTCGCGCTATGGCCCGATGCCGGCAGGCGCGTACGCGCTCGCGCCTGACTTTTTCTCGTGGCTGGCCAACGAAGGCCGGCTGGCGGTGCAGGTGTTTCTCGTCATCGCCGGCTTTCTTGCGGCCGCCAGCCTTGCGCCCGACGGCATGCTGCGCGTGGAGCGGCCGGTGACGCGCATCCTGCAGCGCTATGGGCGGCTGGTCATGCCGTACCTCGCCGCGCTCACTGTGTGCGTGCTGGTCGCGGCGGTGGTGCGGCCGTGGCTCGATGAAGAGGTTGTGCCTGCGTCGCCGACCTTCGGGCAACTGGTCGCCCATGGATTGCTGCTGCAGGACCTGCTGGGCTACGAGTCGCTGTCGACGGGCGTCTGGTACGTGGCCATCGACTTCCAGCTGTTCGCGCTGGCGCTGGCACTGGTGGGCCTGCCCACGATGCTGCAGCGCTCCAGCGGCTCGCCACCGCTGAGCGCACAGGCGCGCTGGATGCCCGTGGCGCTGGTGCTCGGGCTGGCCGTGGCTTCGCTGGCGCTCTTCAATCGCAATGCCGGGCTGGACGACACAGCCTTCTATTTCTTCGGCACCTACGGTGTGGGCATGCTGGTGTTCTGGATCGGGCGCGCCACGCGGTCCAGCACCTGGCAGAGCGCGATCGCACTGCTGGCGCTGGTGGGGGCGGGCGCGCTGGCTATCGACTGGCGCAGCCGTATCGCCACGGCGCTGGTCACGGCGCTGCTGATTGCCATTGCGCAGCGCCGCAACTGGCTGTCGCCTAAGCACTGGCCTGCCGTGGCCCTGCCTTTGCTGCGGCTGGGGCGTATGTCGTACTCGCTGTTCCTGATCCACTTCCCGGTGCTGCTTGCCATGAATGCGGCGGTTGCGAATTCCGGGCCACACGGTGCGTGGTTCGACGCGGTCGGCCTCGTGGCGACCTTCGGCCTGTCGGTGGCTGCGGCGGCGCTGCTGTACCGCTGGGTGGAAGCGCGCCCGGCCTCGTGGCGAGCGGTGTTCACGCTTTTTGCTGCGCTGCTGGTTACCGGGCTAGTCGTTTCTCATTAAGGACAGGGGCGCCCGCGCAGGCGCACTGGCCGAATCTTCCTGAACCCGGTTGCGCTCGAGCGCCGGAGCGTGCAGTCTGCGGGCTCGTCAGCCGCTCGCATCTTCGGTATGATTGTGGAGATTTCAGTAATTACTGAAAATACACGAAGCCAAGGAATGACCAAGCACTCGCCATCCCGATCGCCGCTGCGGGCTTTCGCGTCGCCTGACGTCGGCGGGGTGGTGCAGGGCGCCGCGGCGCTGTTCTGGCTGCCGCAGGCGGCGCTGCTGGCGATGGCGGTGCAGGGACTGGCTTCCGGGCGCGGTTTCGCTGCAGTGATCTGGCCCGCCGGCGCGATCCTGCTGCTTGGGCTGCTGCGGGCGGGTTGCGAGGCCTGGGGCGCTCGCCGGACCTTTACCCGTGCACGTGCACAACTCACGGCGCTGCGCGAGCAAACGGCCACGTCGCTGGCCGGTAGCTCGCCGCTGGACCGCAGCCGCGCGCCTTCCGGCCTCGCAGCCAGCGTGCTCGCCGAGCAGGCCGAGGCTCTGGTGCCGTACCTCGTGCGCTACCAACCCGCGCGTTGGCGCGCGACGGTGGTGCCGATCTTCATCCTGTGCGCGGTGGCCGCCTTTTCATGGGTGGCCGCGCTGGTGCTGCTGTTCGCGGCGCCGCTCATTCCGGTCTTCATGGCCATCGTCGGCTGGCGCGCCAAGGCTGCGAGCGAAGCGCAGATGGTGGAGATGGGCGGCATGAACGCCTTCCTGCTCGACCGGCTTCGCGGGCTGGCGACACTGCGTGCGCTCGATGCGGTGGAGACCACGGCGCAGCGGCTGGGCGATGCAGCGCACTCCCTGCGCCGGCGGACGATGGCGGTGCTGCGCATCGCGTTTCTCTCGTCAGCCGTGCTGGAGCTTTTCTCGGCGCTGGGCGTGGCGATGGTGGCCGCGTACGTCGGCTTTCACCTGCTGGGCTCGCTCGGCTTCGGCGCTTGGGGCCGGACGCTGAGTCTGGGCGAGGGGCTGTTCGTGCTGTTGCTGGCGCCGGCGTTCTTCGAGCCCCTGCGAGAGCTGTCGGCGGTCTGGCATGACCGGGCTGCAGGTGAAGCGGCGCTGGAGGCACTCGACCGCTTGCAGCGCAACGACCTGCCGCTGCCCGGCGCGAACGCCTCGCTGATGCGCGCCGCGACGGGCGTGCCAGTCGGCGCGCCGACCATCGTCATCCACAACCTGCATTTCTCCTGGCCCGGCGAGCAGCACGAGGTCTTCGAAGGCTACGAGCTTCGCATCGCGGCAGGTGAACACATTGCGCTGATGGGCCCCAGCGGCTCTGGCAAGACTGCATTGCTCTCAATACTCGCAGGCCTCGTGCCCGCCACGCGCGGCGAGATCTCGATCGGCGGCGTGGCGCTCACGGACCACACCGTGGCGGCGCTGCGCCAGCGCATGACGTGGATGGGCCAGGCGCCGCACGTCTTCGCCGGCTCGGTTGAAACCAACGTCGCATTGGGGCGCGTGGGCGTGGACACCCCACAGGTCGCCGAAGCCATGCGCTTCGCATCGCTTGAAGCCGTGACGCAGGCGCATCCCGGTGTGACGCTAGGCGAGGGTGGCCATGGCCTGTCTGGTGGAGAAGCCGTGCGACTTGCCCTCGCGCGCGTCGCGGTGCACCCGCACGCCGATCTGCTGCTGGTAGACGAACCAACGGCGCACCTCGACACCGAAACCGCTGAGCGCGTCGCCGACGCTCTGGTGGCACTGGCGCGCGGCAAGACCCTCGTCGTCGCCACGCACGACCCGGTGCTGGCGGCTCGCATGGACCGCGCGGTGAACCTCGGCGCAGAAGCGCTGGAGAAGGCCGCATGAAGGCGACGCCAATCCACGCCACGAATTGGCGCGATCTGCGCCTGGTCCTGCGCCCCTTCCTTGCCGCGCAGCCACGTCCTCTTCTGCTCGGCTGCCTGCTCGCCGCAGTCACCGTGCTCGCGGGGATGGCGCTACTCGGCCTCTCGGGCTGGTTCATCACCGCGACCGCATTGGCCGGCCTGCACGCGGCCACCGCCTTCACCTTCGACGTGTTCATGCCCTCCGCCGGCATCCGCCTGCTGGCACTCGGTCGTACGGCATCGCGCTATGGCGAACGCCTCGTGACGCACGACGCGACCTTCGCCGTGCTCGCAGCGCTGCGCGTTCGCCTGTTCCGCGGTTGGGCAAAGGCCGAGGCGGCGCGCGAGTTGCTGATGCGCCCGGCCCGCCTGCTGTTTCGTTTGACGGCGGACATCGACGCGCTGGAATCGCTCTACCTTCGCCTGCTCGTGCCAGCCGCCGCAGCGCTCGGCGCGGCATTGCTGGCCGGCGTGGTGCTCGGCTTCATGCATGTCGCCATGGGCCTCGCGCTGATGCTCTGGCTCGTGACCGTCGGCTGGGGCATCGCGTTCGTCGTCGCAAGGCGAGCCCGCCGGCCGGCCGTGCAGCGGGCGCATGCCGTCGAGGCGCTGCGCGCACGCGCAGTCGATCTCGTGGCGGGGCAGACCGATCTGGTGATGGCCGGCCGCATCGGCGCGCAGCGCCAGGCGTTGATGAACGCCGACATGCATCTCGCAAAGGCCGACCTGGCATTGAACAAGCTCGAAGCGGCGGCCGGCTTCGCCTATGGCAGCGCGGGCGCCCTGACCCTCGTCGGCGTGCTGCTTGCCGTCGGCCTGCTGGTGGGCGAGGGCGTCATCGGCCCGCCGGCGGCGGCACTGGCGCTGCTGGTGGCGCTCACTGCCACCGAGCCCTTCGCGGCCTTGCGCCGCGGTGCGCTCGATGCGGGCCGCACGTGGCTGGCGGTGCGGCGTCTTGCACCGCGCATGAGCGAGGAGTCCGCCTCAACCTCAACGGCGAACGAACCAGATGCGACGCTCGCATTGCAACTGAAGCGCGTCACCGTGGTCCACGATGGCAGCCGCACACCCGTCCTGAGCGACGCGACATTGACCCTGAACGCAGGCGAGCGCGTCGCATTGATCGGCGCAAGCGGCGCAGGCAAGTCGACGCTGCTCGCCGCCATTGCAGGCGAAATCACGCCGCAGTCCGGCAGCAAGAGCGCACAGCCCGCATGCCTTCTGACCCAACGCACCGAACTCTTCCAGGACAGCCTGCGCGACAACCTCCGCCTCGCCGCGCCCAACGCCACCGACGACCAACTGCACGCCGTACTGCACGCGGCAGGCCTCGAAGACGAAGTGCGCGCATTGGCCACAGGCCTCGACACCCGACTCGGCGAAGGCGGCCTGGGCCTCTCCGGCGGCCAGTCGCGCCGCCTTGCGCTGGCCCGCCTGCTGCTGCGCCCGGTGCCCCTCTGGCTGCTCGACGAACCCACCGAAGCGCTCGACGCCGCCACCGCACACGACGTGCTGCAACGCCTCGCCCGACACGCAGGCCCACGCACCTTGCTGATCGCCACTCACCTGCGCCGCGAAGCCGCGCTCGCCGACCGCCTCGTGTGCATGCGCCAGGGCTGCATCGTCGCCGACCTGCGGCGCGGCACTGAAGCCTTCGACGCCGCACTGCGCAGCCTGCGCCCCGACTGAACACTTACAAAGAAAAAACAGGCAACCCAAAAGGAAGAACCCCCATGGACCTCGACATCGTCGCGCTATCGCGCCTGCAGTTCGCCGTCACGGCGCTGTACCACTTCCTGTTCGTGCCGCTGACGCTCGGGCTTTCGATCATCCTCGCCATCATGGAGACGGTCTACGTGATGACCGGCCGCGTGATCTGGCGCGACATGACGAAATTCTGGGGCGTGCTGTTCGGCATCAACTTCGCGATGGGCGTGGCCACCGGCATCGTGATGGAGTTCCAGTTCGGCATGAACTGGAGCTACTACAGCCACTACGTCGGCGACATCTTCGGCGCGCCGCTGGCCATCGAGGGGCTGATGGCCTTCTTCATGGAGGCCACCTTCGTCGGGCTGTTCTTCTTCGGCTGGGACAAGCTCTCCAAGGTGGGCCACCTGATCTCGACATGGGCCGTGGCCATCGGCTCCAACTTCTCGGCGCTGTGGATCCTCATTGCCAACGGCTGGATGCAGAACCCCGTGGGCGCGGCCTTCAACCCGCAGACCATGCGCATGGAAGTGACCGACTTCTTCGCGGTGCTGACCAACCCGGTGGCGCAGGCCAAGTTCGTGCACACCGTGTCGGCGGGGTACGTGTGCGCCGCCGTGTTCGTGCTGGGCGTGTCGGCCTGGTATGTGCTCAAGGGCCGTCACCTCGAACTGGCCAAGCGCTCGATGACGGTCGCGGCCTCGTTCGGCCTGGCCGCCGCGCTGTCGGTGGCCGTGCTCGGCGACGAGAGCGGCTATCTCTCGGGCGAGCACCAGAAGATGAAGCTGGCCGCCATCGAAGCCATGTGGGAAACGCAACCCGCGCCTGCCGCCTTCACCGTCATCGGCTTCCCTGACCAGGAGGCGCGCGAGACGCATTACGCCATCCACATCCCCGCGGTGATGGGCCTGATCGGCACGCGCTCGCTCAACACAGTGATGCCCGGCATCGACGAGCTCGTGAAGCGCGCTGAAGCCCGCATCCGAGAAGGCCTCAAGGCGTACGACGCGCTGCAGAAGATCCGCGAGGCAGGCGGCACCGGCAAGGTGACGCAGGGCGTGCGCGGGGACTTCGAGGACAACGGCATCAACATGGGCTACGCGCTGCTGCTCAAGCGCTACGTGGACGATCCGCGCACAGCGACGGACGAGCAGATCACCAAGGCCGCATGGGACACCGTGCCGCAGGTGGCGCCGCTGTTCTGGCTGTTCCGCGTGATGGTGGGCATCGGCATGCTGCTGATCCTGCTGACGGGCACCTTCTTCGTGCTCTCCGCCCGCCGCAAGCTCGACAGCTACCGCTGGCTGCTGAAGCTCGCCGTGTTCGCGATCCCGCTGCCGTGGATCGCCATCGAGTCGGGCTGGCTGGTGGCGGAGTTCGGCCGCCAGCCGTGGGTGATCGAAGGCGTGCTGCCGACAGCTGTAGCTGTGTCGAACCTCGGCGTGAAGACGCTGCTGCTCACGCTCGCTGGCTTCATCGCGATCTACACCACGCTGCTCATCATCGAGATGAAGCTGATGCTCAAGGCCATCCGCAAGGGGCCCGAAGCCGAGCATGCGCCGGACGAGGGCGACACGCTCTCGCACATTCCGCCGGCCCACGCAGGCGCGGCCATTCCTTCTCCTTCCACCGGGAGCGCAGCATGATCCTCCACACACTCCTTGACTACGACACCCTGCGCATCATCTGGTGGCTGCTGATCGGCGTGCTGCTGGTGGGCTTCGCCGTGACCGACGGCTTCGACCTGGGCAGCGGCATGCTGCTGCCCTTTGCCGCGCGCAACGACATCGAACGCCGCGTCGTCATCAACAGCGTGGGCCCGGTGTGGGAAGGCAACCAGGTGTGGCTGATCCTCGGCGGCGGCGCGATCTTCGCGGCGTGGCCGCAGTTGTACGCCGTGTCTTTCTCGGGCTTCTACCTTGCGATGTTCGTGATTCTCACGGCGCTGATCCTGCGGCCCGTGGCCTTCAAGTTCCGCAGCAAGCGCGAGTCGCCGCAGTGGCGCGCGCGCTGGGACTGGGTGCTGTTCTTCAGCGGCTTCGTGCCAGCGCTGATCTGCGGCGTGGCCGTGGGCAACGTGCTGCAGGGTGTGCCGTTCCGCTTCAGTGCCGACATGCACATCTTCTACGACGGCAGTTTCTTCGGCCTGCTGAATCCGTTCGCGATCCTGTGCGGGCTGGTGTCGGTGGCAATGCTCGTGATGCACGGCGCGGCATGGCTGCTGCTGAAGACTGCCGGGCCGGTGGCCGAGCGCGCTCGCACCTACGGCATGGTCGCCGCCGTGCTCACCATCGCGCTGTACGCACTGGCCGGTGTGCTGCTGGCAACGAGCATCGGCGGCTACCGCATCAGCAGCGTGGTCGATGCGGTGGGGCCGTCGAACCCGATGCTGAAGACAGTCGAGCTGCACGCCGGCGCATGGACCGTCAACTACGCGGCGCACTCGTGGACGCTCGCTGCACCGGCGGCTGGCTTCGTCGGCGCGCTGGGTGCTTTGCTCGGGCTCGCGCTGCGCCGCCCGGTGCTCGCGCTGCTGACCGCGGCGCTCGGCATCGCCGGCATCATCCTCAGCGTGGGAGCGTCGATGTTCCCGTTCATCCTGCCGTCGTCGATCGATCCGCGCGCCAGCCTCACGGTGTGGGACTCGTCGTCGAGCCACCTCACGCTGTTCATCATGCTGGTGGTCACGGCCTTCTTCATTCCGCTGATCGTGGCCTACACCAGCTGGGTCTATCACGTGCTGTGGGGCAAGGTCGACGAGCAGGCCATCCGCGACGAGAGCGGCCACGCCTACTGAACGAACAGAGGAGAAAAAAGATGTGGTACTTCGCCTGGATCCTCGGCCTGCCGCTGGCAGCCGCTTTCGCCGTACTCAATGCGATGTGGTACGAACTCATGGACGACGAGGCCGTGCGCAAGGCCAAGCTCGGAACGCCCGAGCCGCCGGCGGGGCAGGAGCGGCTCTAGAGGCTCCAGGCCTATTCGGCGGCCTTCTTCTTCGACGCTGCGCCGCCGGTGATGCGGTCCTTGAGCGTCAGCACCTTCGTCACGGTCGCGCCCATGCCCATGAGCTTCATGGCGGTCTCGGGCGCGAGCCGCTGCACATCGTCGAACCACTTCATCAGCCGGTCGATCAGGTCGTGCATTTCGCGCATGCGCTCCTGCGCGTGACGCTCGGCGTCGCTCGTGGGCGATTCGAGCAGGGCGTTGCGCAGCATCGAGAGCGTGGGCTCGATCTCGCGGCGGCGGCGCTCCTCGGCCAGCACGCGAAAGATTTCCCACACGTCCGAAGGCGCCTCGAAGTATTCGCGCCGGTCGCCCGGGTGATGCCGCAGGTGCACCAGTCGCCAGGCCTGCAGTTCCTTCAGGCCCATGCTGACGTTCGAGCGCGAGAACTCGAGCAGCTCGGCGATCTCGTCGGCGTTGAGCGCGCGCTCCGACAAAAAGATCAGCGCGTAGATCTGCCCGACGGTGCGGTTGATGCCCCACTTGCTGCCCATCTCGCCGAAATGGGCGACGAACTGGCGGTTGAGGGGAGGGAGATCGGAGGAAGTTGCCATGCGCCGGATTGTCGCGCGGATGGCTGTAATTTCGGAAAGTCCTGAAAACTCAATCCGCTGGCGCGCGCCGCCGGTACGACCCCGGCGCGCCTCCCGTCCATGCCTTGAAGGCCCGCTGGAACGCCGCGCTGTCGGCAAAGCCCAGCTCCTCCGCCAGCACCGCGAGCGGCACGGTGCTGGTGTTGAGCCGCACGATGGCGAGGTCGCGCCGCAACTGGTCTTTCAGCGCCTGGAACGAGGTGCCCTCGGTCGCCAGGTGCCGCTGCAGCGTGCTGACCGACATGTGCAGCACGTTCGCCGTGGTCGCGAGGTCAGCCCATGCCGGGCGGTGCTGCTGCAGCACCGCACGCACCCGCGCGCTCACGGCCTGCTCGGCGAGCCGGGGCAGGATCACGTTGGCTGGCGCGGCCGCCAGAAAAACCTGCATCTCCTGCGCGTCACGGTGCACCGGCGTGTCGAGCGCGCTGGCGTCGAACCACACGGCCGACAGCGGCTGGCCGAACTGCAGCGGCCCCGGGAACACCTTGGCGTAGCCGTCCGCATAGGGCGGCAGCTCGAAGCCGAAGTCGAAGCGGCGCGCCACCAGCCGGCCGCCGTGCAGCCATGCGAAAAGCCGCCAGTACACCCGCAGCATCAGCTCGTGCAGAAAGTTCTGGTGCGTGGCGGGCTGGATGTTCAGCTTCACGCCGAAGCCCGCGAGCGGGCCTTCGTGCAGCAGCACCAGCGACAGGTCGTCCTGCAGCAGGCTGAAGGTGTGGGCCACGCGGCGCAGCGCCACCTCGAAGGTGCGCGCGCCCAGCGTGGAGCGCGTCATCAGCGCAAAGCTGCCGCGGCGCAGGCGCCGGGTGAGAAAGCCCAGTGCCTCGTCGTCCATCCGGTCCATCAGCAGTGCGAACAGCGCAACGTACTGTTCGGCCGTGATGCGCGCGCCGGTCTCGTCGAGCAGGGCGGGGGCGATGCCCGCGTCTTCCAGTGCCATGTCGATATCGATCGGCGCTTCGCTGCCGCGCGCACGAATGCCCGACAGCATGCCGTGGACGAAGGCGATCGGAATGGTGACGGGCGGTTGCAGCATGAGCCTTGTCGATTGACGTTTTCTGCCATGCGATCGAAGCGAAGTGCAATCGCCGGGCAGCCGCCGGATTTCTACCATGCGGCTACACAAGAACGAGACGGAGACAAACCCATGTACCTCACCCAGGGCCTTCACCGGGCCGTGCAGCAGCGCCCCGATGCCATTGCCGTGCGCTTTGCCGGCCGTGCACGGAGCTTCCGCGACTTTGCCGAACGGGTCGCACGCCTGGCCGGTGCGCTGCAGCGGCTGGGCATGCGGGCGGGCGACCGCGTTGCCATGCTGTCGCTCAACTCCGACCGCTATCTCGAATACCAGATGGCCGTGCCCTGGGGCGGCGGGGTGCTCAACCCCTGCAACATCCGCTGGTCGGCTGCCGAGATTCTTTACTCGCTGGAAGACTCGGGCTCCAGCATCCTGCTGGTCGACGAGACCTTCCGGCCGGTGGTCGAGCAGATGCGCGGCCAATCGAAGAGCCTGCGCGAAGTCGTCTACTGCGGCGACGGCCCGGTGCCGCCCGGCATGCACAGCTACGAAGGCCTGATCGACGCCGCCCAGCCGGTGCCCGATGCCGTGCGCCGCGGCGAAGACCTGGCAGGCATCTTCTACACCGGCGGTACCACCGGTTTCCCCAAGGGCGTGATGCTGAGCCACACCAACATCTGCAGCTCGGCGCTCGCGGCGCAGGCAGAAGGGCTGGCCCCGGCCGGCGGCTGCTACCTGCATGCCGCGCCGATGTTCCACCTGGCCGACATGGGCCTGGCCACGCCGCACTGGTTTGCGGGCAACACGCACGCGATCATTCCCATGTTCGCGCCCGAGGGCGTGCTCAACGCCATCGAGCGTGACCACGTCACCAGCCTGCTGCTGGTGCCCACCATGATCCAGATGCTGGTGGACCACCCCGCCATGCGGGAGCCGCGCGACCTGAGCAGCCTGAAGAACATCACCTACGGTGCCTCGCCAATCTCCGAGGCCGTGCTGAACCGCGCGATGGAGGCCTTTCCGGGTGTCGGGTTCGTGCAGGCCTATGGCATGACCGAGCTGTCGCCCATCGCCACGCTCAACCCCGCGTACTTCCACACGGCCGAAGGCCGCAAGCACGGCAAGCTGCGCTCGGCGGGCCGTGCCGCCGTGTGCATGGAAGTGCGCATCGTCGATGCCGACGACAAGGAGGTGCCGCGCGGCACCGTCGGCGAAGTGGCCGTGCGCGGCCCGAACGTGATGCAGGGCTACTGGAACAAGCCCGAGCAGACGGCGGCCGCGCTGCGCGACGGCTGGATGCACACCGGCGACGGCGCCTACATGGACGACGACGGCTTCATCTTCGTGGTCGACCGGCTGAAGGACATGATCATCAGCGGCGGCGAGAACGTCTATTCGGCCGAGGTAGAGAACGCCATCAACCAGCATCCCGCGGTGGCCGCCTGCGCCGTCATCGGCATTCCGAGCGAGGAGTGGGGCGAGGCGGTGCATGCCGCGCTGGTGCTCAAGCCGGGGCAGGCAATCAAGCCCGAGGAGCTGATCGCGCACTGCAAGACGCTGATTGCCAACTACAAGTGCCCGCGCAGCGTGGCCATCCTCGACGCGCTGCCGCTGTCGGGCGCCGGCAAGGTGCTGAAGACAAAGCTGCGCGAACCCTTTTGGCAAGACCGCCAGCGAGGCGTAGCCTGAGCCTGTCTGTTTTCTTATTCGAACCTCCAAGGAGCCTCTCATGAGTCAAGACGTCTATGTCGTCGGGGTCGGCATGATCCCGTTCACCAAGCCGGGCGCGAACCAGCCCTATCCGCAGATGGCCACCCATGCCACGAATGCGGCGCTGAAAGACGCCGGCATCGGCTACGAGCTGGTGCAGCAGGCCTACGTGGGCTACGTGTACGGCGACTCCACCGCCGGGCAGCGCGCGTTGTATGAAGTGGGCATGACGGGCATTCCGGTCGTCAACGTCAACAACAACTGCTCCACCGGCTCGACCGCGCTGTTCCTCGCGCGCCAGGCCGTGGCCAGCGGCGCCGCCGACTGCGTGCTGGCGCTCGGCTTCGAGCACATGAGCCCCGGCGCGCTCGGCGCGGTGTTCAACGACCGGCCCAGCCCCTTCGACCATTTCGAAAGCATCACCGACGAGCTGGTCGGCAATGAGCAGGTGCCGCTCGCGCTGCGCTACTTCGGCGGTGCAGGGCTTGCGCACATGCAGCAGTACGGCACGCAGATGTCGACCTTCGCGAAGATCCGCGCCAAGGCCAGCCGCCATGCGTCGAACAACCCGGTGGCGCTGTTCCGCACCGTCGTCACCGAAGACGAGGTGATGGCCGCGCCCGTCATGTGGCCCGGCGTGATGACGCGGCTGATGGCCTGCCCGCCCACCTGCGGCGCAGCCGCGGCCATCGTGTGCTCGGCCCGCTTTGCCGAACGCCACGGGCTGGACCGCAGCGTGCGTATCAAGGCGCAGGCCATGACCACCGACCGGCCCATCACCTTCGAGAGCCGCGACATGCGCGAGGTGGTCGGCTTCAGCATGGCACAGGAGGCCGCGCAGAAGGTGTACGACGCGGCCGGCGTCGGCCCGCAAGACGTGGACGTGGTCGAGCTGCACGACTGCTTCGCGCACAACGAACTCATCAGCTACGAGGCGCTGGGCCTGTGCCCGGTGGGCGGCGCCGAGAAGTTCGTGGTCGATGGCGACAACACTTATGGCGGCAAGGTGGTGACCAATCCGTCGGGCGGGCTGCTGTCGAAGGGGCATCCGCTCGGGGCCACGGGGCTGGCGCAATGCACGGAGCTGGTCCAGCAGCTTCGGGGCACAGCCGACAAGCGGCAGGTCGAGGGTGCGCGGATGGCGCTGCAGCACAACCTCGGGCTGGGCGGCGCCTGCGTGGTGACGCTCTACGAGCGCGTCTGAGAAAGGCCACCCGATGATCGACAAGAAATGGATCGGCCACGAGCTGCCGCCTTCGGTGCTGCCCATCGAGCGCAGCCGCCTGCAATTCTTCGCCAAGGCCATCGGCGAGACCGACCCCGTCTACACCGATGCCGCCGCCGCGCGTGACGCCGGCTACCCCGACCTGCCCGCGCCGCCGACCTTCCTGTTCGCGGCCGAGCTCGACTCGGGTGCGTCCGACCGGTTGCTGGCCGACCTGCAGATTCCGCTGTCGAAGCTGCTGCACGGCGAGCAGGGCTTCAGCTATCACCGGCCGGCCTGCGTGGGCGACACGGTGACGGTGCGCTCCACCATCACCGACATCTACGACAAGAAGAACGGTGCGCTCGAATTCGTCATCAAGACATCGCGCGCCACCAACCAGCGCGACGAACTGGTGGCCGAGCTGCGCACGGTGATCGTCTGCCGCCACTGAAGGAGCCCGCACCGATGAATGCCCTGACCTACGACGCCGTGAACATCGGCGACGAGCTGCCCTCGCTGCAGCTGCCGCCTGTGAACCGCACCACGCTCGCGCTGTTCGCCGGCGCCTCGGGGGACCACAACCCCATTCACATCGACACCGACTTCGCGCGCAAGGCCGGCATGCCCGATGTGTTCGCACAGGGCATGCTGGGCATGGCGTGGCTCGGGCGCCTGCTCACGCAGTGGGCGCCGCAATCGCAACTGCGCC
The DNA here is from genome assembly GCF_900106655.1 of Variovorax sp. YR634. NCBI lineage: Bacteria > Pseudomonadati > Pseudomonadota > Betaproteobacteria > Burkholderiales > Comamonadaceae > Variovorax > Variovorax sp. YR634. Next base: position 91,565 of record NZ_FNOL01000002.1, on the reverse strand, counting down.
GTTTCGACGTGCGCTTCCAGGGCATCACGCACCTGGGGCATGCGGTGCGGTGCAGCGGGCGCGTGGTCGAGAAGCTCGAGCACAACGGCGAGCGCTGCGTGCGCGTCGAGGTGCTCAGCGCCAACCAGTATGGGCAGACGCGCATTGCGGGCGAAGCGCTCGTCGCGCTGCGCTGACATCAACCGAAGAAAGACCAGAGACATGACACTCAAGCTCGGCGGCAAGGTCGCCCTCATCACAGGTTCGGGTCGCGGCATCGGCCGGGCCATCGCGCTCAAGCTCGCATCCGAAGGTGCGCGCATCGTCGTCAACGACCTCGATGCCGGGCCGGCTGAAGAGACCGTACAGGCCATCCGTGCTGCCGGCGGAGAAGCGGTGGCCTGCGTCGGCAGCGTGGCCGCACCGGACTTTGCCGAGCGCTTCGTCGGCACGGCGGTGAACGAATTCAAGGGTCTCGACATCATCGTCAACAACGCCGGCTACACCTGGGACAGCGTGGTGCAGAAGATGACCGATGAGCAGTGGTACGCCATGATCGACGTGCACCTCACGGCACCGTTCCGCATCCTGCGCGCAGCGCAGCCGGTGATCCGCGCGCTGTCGAAGTCCGAGACCGAGGCGGGCCGGCGCGTTGTGCGCAAGGTGGTCAACATCTCGTCGGTGGCGGGGCTGTTCGGCAACGCGGGGCAGGCCAACTATTCGGCGGCCAAGGCCGGCATCGTCGGCATGACGCAGACGCTGGCCAAGGAGTGGGGCCGCATGAACGTCACCGTCAACTGCGTGGCCTTCGGCTTCATCCAGACGCGGCTGACCGCGAGCACCGCCGAGGCCACCACCGCGAACATCGAGGGCCGCGAGATCAAGGTGGGCATCAACCCGGGGCTGCTGGCGATGATGGAGCAGTCCATTCCGTTGGGACGCGGCGGCACGACCGAAGAAGCCGCAGGCGCGGTGTACCTGCTGTGCGCGCCCGAATCCGACTACGTGAGCGGGCAGACGCTGATGTGCACCGGCGGGCTCACGGGGGTCTGAGCATGAACATCAGCGAAGGTATTGCCTGGGGCGTGGAGGAGGGCATCGGCCGCATCGTGCTGAAGCGGCCCGAGCGCGCGAATGCCCTTGGCTTGGCGAACGGCCTTGCGCTGGTGCGGGCCATCGACGAAGTACTGGCGCAGAAGCCGCGCGTCATCCTGCTGACCGGCGAGGGCAGAGTGTTCTGCGCCGGCGGCGCCATCGATGAATTCGTGGCGGCCGGTGAAGCGCTGCCCGAGCTGGTGAGCGAGATGCTCGACAGCCTGCATCCGGCATTGCTGCGCCTGTCGAACAACCCGGCGCCGCTGGTCGTGGCGGTGAACGGAGCGGTGGGCGGCGCCGGCGTGGGGCTCGCGCTGTGCGGCGACTTCGTGCTCGCCGCCGAATCGATGAAGCTGCGCACGGGCTACGCGGCCATCGGGCTGTCGCCGGATGCGGGCGCCTCGTACTTCCTCGCGCGCCGCGTGGGGCCCGTGCGTGCGCAGCAATTGCTGATGCTGAGCGATGCCGTCGACAGCCAGCGCTGCCTGGCGTGGGGCGCCGTCGATGAGCTCTACGCGGATGCCGAACTCGCAGCCGCCGCCGAAGCACTCGTCACGCGGCTCGCCCATGGCGCGAGTGGGTCGTTCGCGGCCATCAAGACCCTGTGCGCCGGTGTGCCGGGCCGGGCTTTCGATGAGCATCTGGCGCTGGAGCAGAAGCTGCTGCGCGAACGTGCCGGCAGCGCCGATGCGCGCGAGGGCGTGGCGGCGTTCGTAGCCAAGCGCGCGCCGCGCTTCACCGGTCGCTGAGGCACGGCGCCTGCATCGCATTCGCCGCGCCATGCGGATGGGATGCGTGCAAGAATCTCCGCGGCGCTTTCGCTTTGCGCCCAGCCCACGGAGTTTCTTCTTGAGTCTTGTCTCCACGACCTCGCTTCGGTACTTCGCCGAAGTCGTTCGCACCGGTTCGATCAGGGCGGCTTCCGAGAACCTGTACGTCGCGGCATCCGCCATCAGCAGGCAACTCGCCATGCTCGAGGACTCGCTGGGCGCACCTTTGCTGGAGCGGCGCCAGGGGCGCGGCAAGGTCAAGCTCACGGCGGCCGGCGAGATCTTGATGCGCTATCACAAGAACGTCGTCAAGGAGTCCGGGCGGCTGCATTCCGAGATCGAGGCGCTGCAGGGCCTCAAGCGGGGCCACGTCAATTTCGGCATGCCCGAATCGTTGACGCGCGACTTCATGCCGCAGTTCTTCTCCGGCTTTGCCAAGCGCTATCCGGGCATCTCGTTCAGCGTGAAGGTCAGCGGCAGCCCCACGTTGGCGGAGATGCTGCTCGAAGACGACCTCGACGCCTGCTTCACCTTCGGGGACATCGCATTCCAGGATCTTTCGATGGTCTATACGCGGTTGCTGCCGCTCTATGTGCTGGTGCCCACCGGGCATCCGCTCGAGGGCTACAAGTCGCTGCGGCTTTCGGATTGCGCCGAGTACAGCCTGTCGTCGCTCGACTCGTCGCTTTGGGCCAAGCAGCAGTACGACGAGATGCTCGCGAAGGCGAAGATCCGGCCGCGCATCGCGCTGGAGACCAACTCTTACGAGCTCATGCGCAACGTGGCGGCAGAGGGCATGTGCCTCACGTTCACGACCACGCCGCTGGAAGACCCGTTCGGGCGTCCCAGGGCCGGTTCCTATGTGCCGCTGAAAGACCCGCGCGCCAGGCCGCAGCGCCTGGCGCTGTGCGTACACAAGGGCCGCAGCCTGCCGATACCGGTGGCTGCATTTCTCTCGGAACTCACGGTTGCGCTGGAAGAGGCGGAGCAGCGTGCCGAACAGGGCCGCCCCGCCGCTTGAGGCCCTGAAGCCTTACCCCGCGGCCAACTCCGCAGGCGTCCTGTACTTCTGCACGGCCGCGAACCGTCGCACCAGGTAGTCGCCCGACTTGATGGGCGCATGGCTGGGCTCGCCTTCGCCGGGCGCGAACTCGGGCAGGCAGGCCACGGGCGTGTCGTAGTCGAGGTTGAAGAATGTGGGAATCGAGTAGCGCTCCTTGCCCGTGCGGTTCGCGACGCGGTGCCTGTTGGACACGTAGACGTCGTTGGTCCACACCTTCACCAGGTCGCCCAGGTTGATGACCAGCGTTCCTTCAACGTAGGGCGCGGCCACCCATTCCCCACCGCGTGTGCACAGTTCGAGGCCGCCGATAGGGTCTTGCGCCAGCACGGTCAGCATGCCGTAGTCGGTGTGCGCGGCGGCACCGAGTTCCAGGTTGGTGAACGACTCCTGCGGCGGGTAGTGAAAGAGCCGCGACTGCACCATCGGCTTGGTGGCGTACTGCAGGAAGAAGCCTTCATCCTTGCCGACGGCCGAGGCGAAGATCTTCAGCAGGTTGCGGCCGAGTTCGATGGTGGCGTTGAAGTACGCCATGGCCGCGGGCTCGAGCCAAGGCTTGTCGGCGGGCCAGCGGTTGGGGCCGTGCAGCGGCCGCCCGTTCGCTACGTCGGGGTCCGTCAGCGGCAGGTCCATGCCGAGTTCGTAGCTCTCCTTCAGGTCCGGCTTGTGGCCTGGATGCTGCGTGACGCCCATGGGCATGAAGCCGCGCCGGAAGCGCTCGTCGATGCGGTCTTTCAGTCGCTCCTCCATCGGCAGCGACATGTAGCGGCGGGTGGCGTCGAACACGGTGTCGATCACGGCCTGCGGCACCCCGTGGTTCCTGACGTAGAAGAAACCGGTGTTGGTGCATGCGGCCTTGAACTGCTCGACCACCGGCCCGATCGGGCCGCCGGCCAACCACGGGCCCAGGTCGAGAATCGGCATTTCCTGCGCGGAGGCCCTGCGGGGTGCCTCGAGCTTCTGTTCGTCTTGGATCATTGCGTTGCTCCTTTGTAGGGGTTGTGTTGTTGCTTCATGTGCCGCGAGACAGGTCGGTGAACGCGTCCGCCCAGAACACCACGCGCCGCGCAATCGCCTTCATCAGGCCGTGCAGCACGATGCCGATGGCCGAGAGAACGATGAGGATCGCGAACATGCCCGCCGCATCCATCGAGAAGTTGCGCTGCAGGATGAGATAGCCCAGCCCGGCCTGGGCGCCAACGAACTCACCCACGATCGCGCCGATCACGGCCAGCACGATGCCGATGTCCAGCCCCGCGAACACATACGGCAGCGCGTGCGGCAGCCGGACCATGCGGAACACATGCCAGGAAGACGCCGTGAATGCGCGCATCAGGTCGATCTGATCCCTGGGCGCCGAGCGAAGCCCCACGATCGTGTTGGCGAGCACCGGAAAGAACACGATGGTCGCGGTGATCACGACCTTCGACGTTGTGTCGAAGCCGAACCACAGCACGAACAGCGGCGCCACGGCCACCTTGGGCACGGTCTGGAACGCGACGACGTACGGGTAGAGCACCAGTTCGAGCAGCGCGCTCTGGCCGATCAGCGCGCCGAGCAGAAAACCCGCGAACGCGCCGAGCGCGAAGCCCGCAAGAATCTCGTAGAGCGTCACCCACAGGTGCGGCCACACCTCGCCCGACTGGAAGACGTCATAGATGGAGCGGGCCACGCCCGCGGGCCCCGGGAAGATCAGGTGCGAGATGCCCAGCGCGCTCACCACGAGCTGCCATGCGGCAATCACGGCCACGAAGACGGCCACGATCAGCGCCTTGCGCCGTGCGGGGGTGAGCCACGGCGCGGGCGGCTCGAAGTCGATGTTCTCGGTGTTCGCGGTGCTCATCCGTCGAGCCCTCCACTGGCGTTCAGGTTGGTCCGGATGTCGCGGACATGGCTGCCGAATCTCTCGGTGTTGATGAGCTCCAGCGTGCGGGCGGCTGGCAGGTCGACGTCGATGACCTTCGTGACGCGCCCGGGCCGCGGCGACATGACGATCACGCGGTCGCCGAGGAACACGGCTTCCGGAATGCTGTGCGTCACGAGCATGATCGTGGCGCCGGTGCGTTCGCGCAGCTTCAGCAGCTCGACGTTCATGGTCTCGCGCGTCATGGCATCGAGCGCGCCGAAGGGCTCGTCCATCAGCAGCAGCATCGGGTCGTTGACCAGCGCCCGCGCAATGCCCACGCGCTGCTGCATGCCGCCGGAGAGTTCGCCGGGGTACTTGGTCTCGAAGCCGGCCAGCCCCACCAGATGCAGGTAGTGGAGGGCACGTTCGCGCGCGACCTTGGGGTCGCGCCCCTGGATCTGCGCGGGCACCAGCACGTTGTCGAGGATGTTGCGCCACGGCAGAAGCACGGGCGCCTGGAACACCACACCCACATCGCGGCTCGGCCCGGTGTGGCGTCGCCCGCCGAGCTCGACCGTGCCGCGGCTCGCGCGCTCGAGGCCGGCCAGGATGCGCAGCAAGGTGCTCTTGCCGCAGCCGCTCGGACCGACCACGGTGACGAACTCGCCGCGTTCGACGCTGAAGCTCACGTCGTGCAGCGCGACCACATCCGCGCCATCCTTCGATCGGAAGGTCTTGTGCAGGCCTTCGAAGCGGAACGCCGGTACGGCGCCCGATGCTTCCTGCAGCGTCGTCCGTCTCGGCGGAAATTGAACGATTGCGTTCATGCCGGTGCCTGCTCCGCGCCGTGGGCCACCCATGCATCGATGGCGCGAAGCGCTGCGCTACGCTGCAGCGGCGTGATGAAGGCGGCCTCGAAGCTGTTGCGCGCCAGGCTCACCATGTCGTCGCGCCCGAGGCCGAGCGCCTGTTGGCACGCAAGGTAGTTGTCGTTGACGTAGCCGCCGAAGTAGAAGGGGTCGTCCGAGTTGACGGTTACGCACAGGCCTGCGTCCATGAGCTTGCGCAGAGGGTGTGCGGCCATCGAGGGCACCAGCTGCAGCTTGAGGTTGGACAGCGGACACACCGTGAGCGGAATGCGCTGCTGCGCGAGTTGCGCGACGAGCGCGGGGTCGTCGAGACAGGCGTTGCCATGGTCCAGGCGCTGCACCTGCAGCAGTTCGACCGCTTCGCGCACATAGGCGGCCGGACCTTCCTCGCCCGCGTGCGCCACCACCTTGAAGCCGCGTTCGCGGCAGCGGCGGAAGAACTCGGCGAACTTCGAGGGCGGGTTGCCCAGCTCCGCACCGCCAAGGCCGAAGCCCAGCAGCCGGTCGTACCAGGGGCGCAGGTCGTCGAGAAGGGTGAGCGCCTCGTCTTCGCTGCGGTGGCGCTGCACGACGACGATCAGGCCCGAGCTGATGCCGTGTTCGGCCTGCGCGGCTTCCATGGCGCCGAGCACGCCTTCCATCACCACGGCCAGCGGCACTGCGCGGCTGGTGTGGCCTTGCACGCCCAGGAACATTTCCGCATGCAGCACGCGATCGGCATGCGCGCGGCGCAGGTAGTCGCGCGTCACGTCGTGGAAGTCCTGCGGCTGGACGAGCACACGGCAGCCGTCGTAGTACAGGTTCAGAAAGTCCTGCAGGTCGGTGAAGCGGTAGGCGGCGCGCAGCTCTTCTTCCGTCTGCCAGCGGATGTCCACGCCGTTGCGCCGGGCCAGCCGCAGGAAAAGCCCGGGCTCGATCGAGCCTTCGATGTGCATGTGCAGTTCGGCCTTGGGCAGGCCCGCGACGAATTGTTCGGGCGTCATGTCACAGCCCCTTGCAGGCCTTGGCGGCCTCGATGACGGCGTTGCGGTCGAAGCGGTTGATGGCCTCGACGAAGCCGGGTTTCAGGTAGAGCATCGACTCGGGCGGCAGCGTGCGCTTGATCAGGCCGTCCTTGAGCATCGCGTCCTGCATTCGGCCGTAGGCGGCCGGGCTCATCGAGCCGATCAGCTTGCCGCCGTTCATGGTCTGTGCGTCGGCCATCGTCTGGAGTTGCGTCTGCAGGAGCGCAAGGTCCCACTTGGCGAGCGTGGCCTCGTCAGCACCCGTGGGCTTGGCGCCGGGAAAGTGCTTCCAGTGGATCTGGCGGGCGCACTCGGGATCGGTCTGTGCGAACAGCGTCGCCTTGGCCGCGCCGCGCGCGATGGCCTCGACCATGGCCGGGTCGGCGTCGATGGTCTTCTGCATCGTGGCGAAGGTGAAGTCGGGCAGCGAGCGCCACGTCGGATCGAACAATATGCGCATGTTCGCGCCCGCGTTCTGGAAGCCGGTGAGCGCGGAGCCCCAGAACATCAGCGCCTGCACGCGGCCAGCGCGCATCGCCTCCAGCGCCGGCGCGCCGGCACCGGTGGCAATGATCTGCACGTCGGTGTCGGGGTTGACGCCGTTGGCGCGCAGGTAGCCCTTGAGCAGCGGCATGCCACCCGTGCCCAGGCTGAAGATGCCGATCTTCTTGCCCTTGAGGTCCGCCACCGTCTTCACGGGGCTGTCCTGCGGCACGCCCACGCCCCAGTCGATCACGCCGGTGCCCATGAGCCCGCGCACGGCGACGTTGTTCTCGGTGTTGGCCTGGATCAGCCCGGTGGAGTTGATCTGCGCGAAATCGACGCCGCCGGCCACCATCTGCTGGATGCCCTGCAGCGAGCCTCCGGTGGTGACGATCTTCACGTCGTAGCCCTCGTCCTTCCAGTAGCCCAGCGCGATGGGCAGCGTCAGCCAGGGGTAGGTGACGTTGACGACCTGGGTGCCCAGCGCGATGGTCACGGGCTTCAGCGGCTTGTTCTGGGCCTGCGCCACGGTGGCAGACAGCAGGAGGACCAGGGCGGCGAGCGCGGCCGCAGCCCGTGCGGCAAAGCGTGCGGAGTGGGCGAAGGCGAGTTGCAGGTGGGGGGGCATGAACGATCCTGTGTTGGTCGGATCGTTGCGAGATTAGCCCTGGGAACCAATCGCTGTGGATCAATATTCCGTCAGCATTGTTCTGATTTTTCGCACATTGAATCGCCCGGTTCGCGTGCTGTTCCGGTGCGGCGTGCAGCGCCTCGTGCGGAGGCTCGTCCGCACGGGGCTGCTGCTTGCTAGTTGCTGTTGCGCTTGAACAGCTTCGCGATGCCCCAGAGCGCCGCGCCGCCCGCCACCACGGCCAGCTTGGCGAATTTGGCCAGGAAGGCCAGGGCGATGGCAAAGAGGCCCAGCTTCTTCACTGCCACGCCTGCCACCAGTGCGGCCAGGCCATAGGCGGCGACCTTGTCGGTCGAGGAGTTGAAGTCTGCGTACTTCTTGCCGTCGTCGTACTGGATCGCGCCGAGCAGCTTGCTCGCGTCGGGCTTGTACTTGTCGAGGTCCTTCGCGTTGGTGATGAGGTTCAGGCTCAGGTAGCCCTCGCGGCCCAGCGCGTAGGTGTTGTAGTTGACGCCCTGGTTGCCGTCGGTGCTGCCCTTGCGCTGGGACAGGGCCGACCATACGAGGCGGTGCGACGCAGCCTCGTACTGCGGCTTCTGCGCCCAGCCCGTGACCTCGATGGCGGGAATGCCGCGCTTGGCGCGCTCCTCGTTGGCGGCCTCGGTGCCCTCCTTCAGGCTCTTGAGCAGGTCGTCGGCGTTCCAGTCCTTCGCGTCGTCGTCCTTGATGTAGCCCTCCTTGACGAACTTCACGACGGCCATCCAGTCGGCGTCGTCGGCGGGGAAGACTACGCCGACGAAGGTGTCGTCGGTGCGGTTGCCCATGCTGCGCATCAACTGCGCGGCCGCGGGCGTCGGCACCCACACGTAGCCGGCAGGCAGCTGCAGGTGGGCCTGGTCGCGCAGCACGATGTCGGCGGGGCCGGCTTTCTGCACGGCCTTGGCGGCCTTGAATGCGGCGTCCTGTTCGGCTTCCAGTGAACTGGCGGTCGAAGCGGGGGCAGTGGTGGACGGGGTGGTTGGCGATGCGGCGTGAGCGGTGTTGTGCGCCACGAAAGCGGCGCACGCGAGCAGCACGCCGGCCGTCAGGCGGGCGGTTTGAATACGCAAGTTCTCTCTCCTCGGTTGTTGTCTGTTTGGCGAGCCGGGAGAGTTTAAGAGTTCAGGTATCGCTCCATTCATACGTCTGCTCGAGATGCCGGCGCTGGGTGGTGCTGTGCTCGATCAAGTGCAGGGCCATACAAGCAGGGCCATACGAGACGTATATAATTCATATACGTTTCATATAGGGGTCGCCGATGGGCATCGTAAAAATTTCGGACTTGATGCACGAGAACCTGCGAGTGGCGGGGAACGCTCTCAGCAGGTCCATCAATGCACAGGCAGAGCATTGGATGCGGGTCGGCATGCTGACCGAGATGCACCCGGAGCTGGACTACCGGGAAATCTGCCAACTGTTGATACAGGCTGAACTCGCGGGGGGGCTGGACATCGCCGCGGCTGTCACGACTCAACCTGGCAAGCCCCGCGCGTCCTCGAGCGGAAAACACTGATGGCTCACGGCGTTCCCATCAAGTCCGCCGAGGAGCTTGAAATGTCACGGCGTGCCGGCAGGCTTGCCGCAGAGGTTCTAGCCATGATCGAGCCCTACGTCGTGCCGGGGGTGAGCACGGAGACGCTCGACCGGATCTGCCACGACCACATCGTGAATGTCCAGGGCGCCATTCCAGCGAACGTGGGGTATCAGGGGTATCCGAAGACCGTTCTCACTTCCGTCAACCAGGTGGTTTGCCACGGCATCCCCTCGGCCGACAAGATTCTGAAGAAGGGCGACATCGTCAACATCGATGTCGCCGTCATCAAGGACGGCTGGTTTGGCGACACGAGTCGCATGTACTTCGTCGGAGCTCCCAGTGTGTTGGCTCGGCGCCTTGTGGAGACGACGTACGAAGCAATGCTGGCCGGAATCCGGCAGGTCAAGCCCGGAGCGACTCTGGGCGATGTTGGCCATGCCATCCAGTCGGTTGCCCACCGGGAGCAATTCAGCGTGGTGCGCGAATACTGCGGGCACGGCATCGGCCAGATCTACCACGATGAGCCGCAGGTGCTGCACTATGGGCAGCGCGGGGGAGGGCTCAGGCTGGAGCCGGGGATGGTTTTCACCATCGAACCGATGCTCAACGCAGGCAAGCGCGAAACCAGGCAATTGCCCGACGGATGGACAGTCGTGACAAAGGACCGGTCTCTGTCCGCCCAGTGGGAACACATGGTGGCTGTAACGTCCGAAGGCTATGAGGTGCTTACGCCCTGGCCTGGAGGCACAGGCGCCTACGCACCGGTTTGATGCTGAGCCTGCTGCGCAGATCTTGAAGACTCGGTTCTCGTCAGCCAGCGGCCGAAGTGGAAACAGCCCAGCTACTCTCTCGGCGCACGCCTCTCGAAGTATTGATGCCGGTTGATCGGGCCCTCGTCAATCACGAGATGCTCATCTCCAGCGGCGTCGTCTGAAACGCCAACTGCCGCCAGCGATCACCCTCCTGGGCCCAGACCTGCATCACGCGCGAGTCGATGCGCACGGTGCCGCTGCCGTCCTTGCGCACGGCCACAAGCAACTGCCGACCCGTCATGAGGGCTGTGCTGCCCAGTACCTGGACCTTCAGTTCCGAGCGGTCGATCTGCCTGTAGTCGACATGTGTGCCGCCCGAGCGGAAGTAGCTCTCGTAGCTGTCGGTCTGGCCCTTGGCGTGAACGTGAACAAGGTCTGGATGAAGAATCTCGCGCAGGCGCGCGAAGTCTGCGCGCTTCATGGCGTTGCATCGCTGTGCTTCGAGATCGAGCAACAGGCGTTCAGTGTCGCGGGACGGGGAAGAGGTGGCTTCGTTCATGTTGCGCTCCGGGCAGTGGGAGTTTTCGGATTCGCTCGAATTGGAGGCTGGATGCCGATGTCCCGGGAAGCTCGTTGCATCAGGACCCCGGCGTCCTCGACGCTGCATGCCACGCCATAGACCAGGTGATCTGGCCTCACGAGTGCGGCCTCGCATCCATGGCGTTCGAACCATGCGGCCAGAATGCCGTCGGCTTCGGCCAGCTTCACCACGCCGGGCGCCGTCGTCGCGGCATCGATGCACAGCAGCTGCGCGCCGAGGCTCGCCGCCGATGTCTTCAACGCCCGAAGCTCCGCCGGATCGGGCGCACGGCGCAGCACCAGCAGAAAGCCGGGCTGCAGCAGGTCGTCCATCATTTGCGGCGCAACGCCGGGCTCGATGCATCCCATGGCCTGAGGAAAGGGCGTGCCCGCGGGCAACTCGTCGCGTTCGATCAGTCCGTGGTGCACGCCGGGCAGCAGGCTCTGGCGCAGTTGCATCCGCACCTGTCCGCCTTGCTGTGCGCGCAGGCGGAGGTCGCGTTCGGCGGCGCGCACCGGGTCGCGTTCGCAGATGATCTGGCCCAGCCGCTTGACGGTCGCCGTCACGTCCTCCACCTGGGGTCCACGCTCGTCGCCATAGCTGTCCAGCAGGCTTTCGGGGGCGCGCTCCTCGAGCACCCATTGAAGCTTCCAGGCGAGATTGACGGCATCGCGCAAGCCCTGGCACATGCCCTGGGCCAGGAAGGGCGGCATCTGGTGCGCGCTGTCGCCCGCCAGCAGCACGCGCCCCTTGCGCCATTGCCCGAGCACCACCGCATGAAAGCGGTAGGCCGCCGCGCGCCAGATGCGCGCGTCAGCGGGCGTGAGCCAGGGGGCGAGCAGCTGCCAGATGGCCTCGTGCGGCATCTCGCGCTGCTCGGCCTCGTCAGCAAGCAGCAGGAACTCCCAGCGCCGGTGGGTGCCCGGACCCACGACGTAGGTGCAAGGCCGTGACGGGTGGCAGTACTGGACGTTGGTGGCGGGCAGCCGGTCGAGCTTGTCTTCGTCGACATGCATGTCGACCACGATCCAGGGCTCGTCGAAGTCGAGGCTCTTGAGCGCGAGGCCCATCTGCTTGCGCGTGGGGCTGGTGCCGCCGTCACAACCGACGACATAGCGCGCGCTCAGTTGCGCCTGCGTGCCGTCGGGCCCGCGAACGTCGAGCTGCGCATGGGTTTGCGACTGGCTCAGCTGCAGCACCTCGTGCCCGAGATGGACCGACACGCCGGGGAGCTTGCCGACGGCCTGGCGCAGCGAGGCCTCCAGTGCCGGCTGGTTGAAGGTGTACGACGGCGCCCACGCGAGCGGGTAGGGCGACGGCCCCATGTCGAAGTGCTGGATGGGTTCGCCGTCGCTGCCCTGGTAGATCGTCGGGCGGTAGGGCGTCATGTGCGGCGCCAGCGTGCCGGCGATGCCGATCTCCTGGAACACACGCAGTGCTTCGTGGTCGAGCGCGAAGGCGCGCGGCAGCGGGTAGATCTGCTGCGACTTGTCGAAGACCGCGACGCGCAAGCCGCGCTGGCCGAGCAGCGCGGCGAGCGTTGCGCCGACGGGGCCGAAGCCGATGATCGCCACGTCGACGGGTTCCGGATTCTGGTGGAGCATGGCTTTGTTTGAATGCATGAATCAATGATTGTGCATAAAACATGATTTCACGCACAAAGGGTTATCACTGATGACGCTATGCCGCGTGGTCGAAAAGAATGCACAAAACACGATTTGTGCATCTATATATCAATCAGCCAGGAGACACCATGACGACGATGAAAGCTGCCCGACTGCACCAGGTCGGCGCCCCGATGGAGGTCGAGCAACTTCCGATTCCCCAGCCCGCCGCCAACGATGTGCAGGTGCGGGTGCGTGCATGCGGCATCGTGCCCAACCTCGGCAACATCCTGGCCAACTGGACGACCTGGTTTCCGGAGCTGCCGCTGCCACCCCTGCCCGCGGTCTTCGGGCTCGACCCGGCCGGCGAGGTAACGGCGGTCGGCTCCCACGTGCACACGTGGAAGCCGGGCGATCGCGTCTACGTGAACCCGAGCCTCTACTGCGGCGGCTGTCGCGCCTGCCGCAACGGCGACCTCATCAACTGCACGCACTACGCGTTCAGCGGCTACTTCGGCTTTTCGCAGAACTCGCTCAAGCTCTACAAGAACTATCCGTTCGGCGGCCTGTGCGAATACATGATCGCGCCCCAGTACGCGCTGGTGAAGCTGCCGGACAACGTGAGCTTCAACCAGGCGGCACGCTTCGGCTACCTCGGCACCATGTACTCCGCGATGCGCAAGGCGCAGGTCGGCCCCGGCAGGAGCGTGCTGATCAACGGCATCAGCGGCACGCTCGGCATCGGCGGCGCGCTCTTCGGCCTGGCCATGGGCGCCACGCGCATTCTGGGTACCGGGCGCAACCGGGAACTGCTGGAGCGCGTGAAGGCGCTGGCACCCGATCGCATCGAGGTCTTTTCCAATGCCGACGGCGAGGCCATCGACGCATGGGCCAAGGCCCGCACGGAAGGACTGGGCGTGGACACCTTCATCGACGCGCTGGGCCCCGGCGCGCCGCACGGCACTTTCCAGCAGGGCGTGCGCGCCCTCAAGCGCGGTGGCCGCGCCTACAACATCGGCGCCATCGCAGGCATGGTGGGCATGGACCTGCACACCATGATGGACGAGCAGCAGAGCATCGAGGGCTCGGCCTGGTTCACGGCCGGCGAGGGGCAGGACATGGCCGACATGGCGGAGGCCGGCACGCTCGATCTCTCGGTGTTCGAGCATGTGTGCTATCCGCTGGACCGCGTCAACGAAGCGATCTCGGGCATCGCGAGCCGCAACGGCGGCTTCAGCAACTTCGTCATCAATCCCTGAAAGCGCGCCATGAAGATCAGACGGGTAGTGGCGGGCACGGGTGCCGATGGCAAGGCGAAGTTTCTTTCGGATGGCGCGGCGCCGCGCAGCGCCCTGTTCACGACCGTGCCCGGCTTTGCCGCGGCGCTGCTGTGGGCCACCGATGCTTCAGACAGCGTGGGCACCGGCGCGGTAGACGACCGCACGTGCGAGGCGGGCTTCGTGCCTGAGAGCGGCGGCACCCGGCTCATGATGGTCACGTTCCCGCCCGACGCGGTGATGATGCGCGCCGACTTCGACGGTGCCGCCTTCGGCGCCGAGTTCGGCCGCCTGGTTCCCGGCCTGGCCGAGACCTTCGAGCCCGACCACCCCGGCATGCACACCACCGACAGCATCGACTACGACATCGTGCTCGAAGGCGAGATCACGCTCGAGCTGGACGACGGCGCGCAGGTGCTGCTGCGCCGGCACGAGGTGGCCGTGCAGCACGGCAACCGGCATGCATGGCGCAACCTCGGCGACAAGCCCGCGACCATGCTGTTCGTGCTCGTGGGCGCGAGGCGGGCGGGAGGCCGGGGATGAAAGACCATGCATAAAATTAATTCCATGCACAAACAAGAAACCTCCACCGCCTACGAGCCGCCGCTGGTCGAGCAGGCCTTCACCCGCTTGCGGCAAGACGTCCTGGCCGGCACGTTCGAAGCCGGCGCCAAGCTCAAGCTCGACGAACTCCAGTCCGCCTACGGCTATTCGAGCAGCCCGCTGCGCGAGGCGCTCAGCCGGCTGGCGCAGGAAGGGCTGATTCGCGCCGACGAGCGCCGCGGCTTCCGCGTGGCGCCGATCTCCGAAGACGATCTGGCCGACATCACGCGCATGCGCGTCATGCTCGACGTGCCTGCGCTGCGGGAAGCCATTGCCCATGGCGATGATGCCTGGGAGGCGGACATCCTTGCTGCGTACCACCGCCTGGAGAAGGTCGAGTCGCGCCTGGGCGACGGCCCCGTCATTCTCGACAACGACTGGTCGCAGCTGCACCGTGCCTTTCACCTCGCGCTGGTGGCTGCGTGCCCTTCCTTGCGCCAGCGCGTATGGGGCGCGAGCCTGTTCGACCAGGCAGAGCGCTACCGGCGTTTTTCCGCCCGCCACAGGAAGACCGCACGCCGCAAGTCGAATGAGCACAAGAAGATCATGGACGCCACCTTGCGCCGCGACGCCGATACGGCCTGCGTCCTGCTCGAAGAGCACATCCTGAGCACGCAACGCAACGTGCTGGCCGCGCTCAAGGCAGCGCAGGCCGCGCAATCGTAGGGGCACGGCCCCTTCAACAGGAGACAGCAAGCATGCTCAAGGTCGCCCGACCCACGCCTTCGCATTTCGGAATCTTCGTCACGGACCTGGACCGGATGGTGGCCTTCTACACCGAGACCTTCGACCTCACGATCACCGATCGCGGCGAAGGCCGCACCTTCAGGAACCAGCTGGTGTTCACCAGCGCCAGCCCCGATCAGCATCACCAGCTGGTGCTGGCCTCGGGCCGGCCGGCCGAGGCGAAGTTCAGCACCGTGATGCAGATCTCCTTCGTGGTGCCGAGCATCCAGTACCTGCGCGATATTTCCGCGCGCGCCGAGGCCCGGGGCGCCACCAGCATCCGTGGCCTCAATCACGGCAATGCGCTCTCGGTCTACATGCTCGACCCGGAGGGCAACACGGTGGAGATCTACGTCGACACGCCGTTCTACGTGGCGCAGCCGCACGGCGATCCGCTCGATCTTTCGAAGGACGACGAGACGCTCATGCGCGAGACCGAGGAGGCGTGCCGCAAGGACCCCACCTTCATGCCGCTTGCGCAATGGCAGGCGCAGTTCGAGTCGCGTTCGCCCGCTGCGCCTGCCGCCTGACGCATTCCGTCTTTTCCGCACACCCCTTTCAACCGGAGTTCCCATGAAGCTTTTGTCATTTGTCCATCAAGGCCGCGAAACCTGGGGCGCCGTCGTCGGTGACGGCGTTGTCGATCTCGGCAAGGCGCGGCCCCGGCATGCGGGCCTGGCCGACTACATCGCCTCGGGCGAGTACCTGCAGGCGGCGCAGCACGTCGAAGGCCTGCCGGTGGCGGCGAAGCTGGCCGACATCACCTTCCTGCCGGTGATCCCGTGCTCCGAGAAGATCGTGTGCGCCGTGCGCAACTACATGGACCATCACCAGGAGGTGCTGGCCGCCGGCATGCATCGCGAGCTGTCGGAGCAGCCGCCGATCTTCCTGCGCGTGTGGCGTTCGCAGTGCGCGCACAACCAGCCGATCGTGCGGCCGCACGTGTCGGAATCGCTGGACTGGGAAGGCGAGCTCGCCGTCATCATCGGCAAGGGCGGGCGCAACATTGCGGAGGTCGACGCCTTCGCTCATGTGGCGGGCTACTCTTGCTACAACGACGGCAGCGTTCGCGAGTGGCAGTTCCACGCCAAGCAGATCGCCTCGGGCAAGAACTTCGAATCGACTGGCGGCTTCGGTCCCTGGATGGTGACGGCCGACGAGATCGCGCCCGGCCGCGAGCTCAAGCTCGAGACCCGGCTCAACGGCGAAGTCGTGCAGAGCAGCCACACGGGCCACATGATCTTCAGCATTCCGAAGCTCATCAGCTATGCCTCGACGATCTTCACGCTCACACCCGGCGACGTGATCGCCACCGGCACGCCGGCAGGCGTGGGCTGGAGCAAGAAGCCGCCGCGCTTCATGAAGCCGGGTGACGTGTGCGAGGTCGAGATCGAAGGCATCGGTGTGCTGCGCAACCCGATCGTGCAGCAGGACTGAAGCCCTTCGCCCGGGCCTCGGCACGATAAGCCGCAGCCTTCCTACAAGAACCATCGGAGACAAATTCATGCGGCGCAGACGATTGCTCGTCGCCGCAGGCCTTGCCATGGCCTGCGCGGCACCCCTTGACGGCATGGCCCAGGGCTATCCGGACAAGCCGGTCAAGGTCTACCAGGGCTTTGCGGCCGGCGGCAACGCCGACACCATCGCGCGCGTGGTCGGCGCGGAGATGACGAAGGGGCTGGCGCAGCCCTTCGTGGTCGAGGCGCAGGCCGGGGCAGGGGGCACCATCGCCGCGGCAACGGTGGCGCGTGCCAAGCCCGACGGGTACACGCTGCTGCTGGCCACGGGCGGCCATGCCGTGGCCGGCGCCCTCTACAACAAGCTCGGCTACCAGACGGTGTCGGACTTCCAGATGATTTCCACGATCACCTACTTCCCGTTCCTGCTGGTGGTGCGGGCCGACTCCCCATACCGCGGACTCTCCGAGGTGCTGGCTGCGGCACGTGCAGACGCGCGCAGCGTGTCGTACGGATCGGCGGGCATCGGCTCCACGCACCACCTTGCCGGCGAGCTGCTGGTAAAGACCGCCAAGGCCGAGATGCTGCACATCCCCTATCGCGGAGATGCGGCCGCGGTCACGGCGCTGCTCGGCGGCGAGGTGCCGATGATCATCGCGCCGCCCACGGCCGTCATGGCCAACATCAAGGCCGGCAAGCTGCGGGCGCTGGCCACCACCGGCGCGCAGCGATGGAACCAGATGCCAGAGCTGCCGACCGTGGCCGAGCAAGGCGTGCCCGGCTACGACGTACGCTCCTGGGCCGGCTTCATGGCGCCAGCCGGCACGCCGCGCCCGATCGTCGATCGCCTGCAGGCCGAGACGCTCAAGGCCCTGCAGGCGCCGGGCGTGCGTGCGCGGCTGGAAGAGATGGGCGGCGAAGCGCGCGGCAGCACACCGGAAGAAATGACCACGATGGCGGCCGCCGAGCTGAAGCGGTGGACCGCCGTCGTGAACGACGCACACATTCCCAAGCAATGAGGTCAATTCCATGTCACTGATCGAGATCCGCAAGCGCAGTCTTTCCATCGAAACGATCTACCACGAGGGCGGTCCGCCGGCCGCGACGCCGCTCAGGCTGGCGGCTGCCTGCGCGGTCATCCACAACCCCTACGCGGGACGGTACGAGCCGGACCTGATGCCCTTCATGGCCGAGCTGCGCTCGCTCGGCACGTTGCTTGCCACTGAGTTGGTCGAGGTGCTCGGGCAGGACAAGATCGAGGTCTACAGCAAGGCCGCGATCGTCGGCGTGAACGGAGAGCTGGAGCACGGCGCGGTCTGGCACGAGGCCGGGGGATGGGCCATGCGCAGCATCCTGGGCGAGCCGAAGGCGATCGTCCCCTCGGCCAAGGCGGTGGCCGCCACCGGCTACCGGCTCATGGTGCCGCTGCACTACATCCATGCCGCGTACGTGCGCAGCCACTACAACTCGATGGAGGTGGGCATCCAGGACGCACCGCGCCCGAACGAGATCCTGTTCGCGCTGGTGATGGGCACGGGAGGGCGGGTGCATGCACGCCTGGGCGGGCTCACCAAGGAGCAGGTGGCCGTGCACGACGGGCAGCGGTGATGCACACCATGAAGGCGATCCAGCTCGAGGCCCCCGGCGGCCCGGAGGTTCTGCAACTGGTGGAGCTTCCTCTGCCGCAGCCGCAGGCGGGCGAAGTGCGCGTCAAGGCGATGGCCATCGGCGCCGGCGGCCCCGACGTGCTGATCCGCAACGGCACTTACAAGTGGATGCCGCCCATGCCGGCGATTCCCGGCAACGAGATGGCCGGCGTGGTCGATGCGGTCGGATCCGGCGTCACGGCCCTACGGGTCGGCCAGCGCGTGTTCGTGAGCGCGCGGGAACTGAAGCAGCGCGGCGGCTGCTACGCCGAAGCCATCTGCGTGCCCGAGGCCGCGCCGTTCGTTCTCCCCGATGCGATCCGCTTCGACGATGCCGTCAGTCTTGGAAACTTCCAGCTCGCACTGGCCATGCTGTCGAGCAATGGCAACTCGCCTGCGACCTCCATCCTGATTCCCGGCGCGGCGGGTGGCGTGGCCACGGCACTGGTGCAGGTGGCGCGCGATCGCGGCCTGCATGTGATCGGGACGGCCTCGACACCGCAGAAGAAGGACTTCGCACTGGCCAATGGCGCGCACGAAGTCGTCGAGAGCGATCCTCAGGGACTGACCGAGAAGGTCATGCAGCTTACCGGCGGGCGCGGCGTCGACCTGGCCTTCGACCATCTCGGAGGCGCGCACTTCATCGCCTGCCTGCGCGCCCTGGCGCCGTTCGGAATGGCGGTTTCCTACAACATCGTCACCGGCCCGCCGGCGGGTGATGTGTTCGAGGAGCTTCGCAAGTTGCTGGGCAAGAGCCTGGCGGTACGCACTTTTTCGATTCACTCCATCGACGCCGATGCCGCTCAACGGCGCGGGCTGATGGAGTCGGCCATTGCCCTCATGGCCGCGGGCCGCGTGTGTGCGCCCAAGGCTGCGCTTTTTGCGCTTGAAGACGCGCGCCGCGTGCACGAGTTGCTCGACAGCGGAGGCATGCTGGGCAAGAGCGTGTTGCTCCCTGCGGCAATACGGGGGCGCTGATTCTGGGCAGACTGTTCCTGCGACGGAAGAGCACGACCGAGGTTCATCAATCGCTGGAAGGCGCGCATGAGCACGCCGTCGCGGTGTGTGTGGCGCAGCGAGTTTCGGCGCCCCTGTGCGGTGTGCGGCCCGCCTCGATCTGCGTCAGATCCAGCAGGCCCGTCAACAGCCGATCGGCGTCGAGATCGGCGCGATTAGCCGGGAGGGTTCAAGGAGCTCAGGTATCGCTCCATTTGCGAAGCAGGTTGTGATACGTGCCCACCAGCGTGCGGCGCGCCGATTCATCGGCGCCGCTCTGGTTGAGGCGCTGGATCGCGTTGTCCATGTCGAACAGCAATGCGCGGTCGCCTGCGTCGCGCACGAGGCTCTGCACCCAGAAGAAGCACGCGAGCCGCACGCCGCGCGTGATGGGCGTGACCTGGTGCAGGCTGGTGGCGGGGTAGAGCACCATGTCGCCGGCCGCGAGCTTCACGGTCTGCATGCCGTGCGTGTCTTCCATCTGAAGCTCGCCGCCGTCGTAGCTGTCGGCGTCCGACAGGAAGAGCGTGGCCGACAGGTCGGTGCGCAGCTTGCGGCCGGTGCGCGGGTCGATGCGCACGCCGCCGTCCACGTGCAGGCCGAAGCGCATGCCTTCGCTGTAGCGGTTGAACATCGGCGGGTACAGCAGGTTGGGCAGCGCCGCGCTGATGAAGGTCGGATGGCGTTCGAGTGCGCTCGCCACGATGGCCTGGCATTCGTGCGCCACCGCCGAGCCTTCGTCGATCTGCTGGTTGAACTTGACCGGCGCGCCCTGGTGTCCCGCGGTGACGCGGCCGTCGACCCAGGCGTCTCCGGCCGCATCGAGGCGCGCGCGAACTGCCGCGAGCGCTTCGCGGTCGAGGACGCCGGGAATGCAGACCAGCATGCTGTGTCGAATGCTCCTGGGGAAACTCAGAGCCGGTAGGTGAGCGACAGCGTGGCGGCGCGGCCCGAGCCCGGCACCGCACGGCCGCCGTCCGATGGGATCAGCGCGTCGTAGTAATGGCGGTTGGCCAGGTTGAACAGGTTCAGCCGGATGTCGTACTTGGGCTGATGGTAAGCCACCATCGCGTCCAGCCGCGCATAGCCGCCGACCTGCACGAGGTCGGTGTTGTTGGCGAAGCGCCTGGCGCTGTAGGTGGTGCCGCCGCCGATCTCCCACTCGGGCGTGATCGCATAGGTGGCCCACAGGCTGGCCGCGTCCTTAGGCGTGTTGGCGGGCACCTTGCCGAGCGTGCCGGGCGCGATGCCGTCGATGATGGTCGCGTCCAGGTGCGTGTAGGCGCCGAACAGCTGCAGCTTGTCGGTCACGCGGCCCGCGACGCCGGCACGTGCGCCGTTCACGCGTATCGTGCCGGTCGCGCTGTAGGTGCCGTCGCTGTTCTGCGAGCGTGCATTGGTCTGCGTGATCTGGAACGCGGCTGCGGTCAGCGAGAGGTTGCCGTCGTTCAGGTCCCACTTGCCGCCGACTTCATAGGCCTTGTTCTTCTGCGGCGGCAGCGGCTGCGTGCTGCCCGTTGTGGCCACCAGCTGCTCGAGCGAGGGGTTGAACGAGGTGCTGTACGACACGTAGTACGACTGCTCGGGCGTCGGCTGCCAGATGGCGCCGGCGCGCACGCTGGTGAAGTCGACGGTCTGGCTTTCGGAGGCGAGCGTGGTCGCGGTCGGAATGCTGTTGTAGATGCTCGCGCGGTAGTGGTCTTGCCGCACTCCGGCCACCAGCTTCCACTGCGGGCTCAGCTCGATGGTGTCGTTCACGTAGCCCGCGACGGTCGTCGCGCTGGCGGTGGCCAGGTTGCCGGGCAGCGAGGGCGCGGTGCTCGGCGTGTTGCCCTGGTACGGCGCGAGCAGCGGCGAGCAGGTGGCATAGCCACTGGTGCCGCCAGCCGGGTTCAGCGCCACGCCCGCGCAGGTGCCGTTGCGGTAGTAGGCCTGGTTGTCGTAGGTGTCGTGGCCCAACTCCAGGCCGGCGAGCAGCGTGTGCTTGATCGAGCCGGTGGTGAACTTGGTGTTGAGCTCGGTGAGGTTGAACAGCGACTTGTCGTGGATCGTGCGGTCATGGCTTTGCTGGCGCACCCACAGGCTGCTCAGCGGCAGCGACGAGAACGCGGCGGCCGGCACGGCCGTGGTGCCGGTGGAGAAGGGCGTGAACACGCCCTTGGCCGACAGCGTGCCGATGCTCTGCGGCGCGGTCTCGCGCGCATCGGTGGTCACGTTGTTGTACTGCGTCTGGTTGCGGATCGAGGTGTCGGGCGTGAGCTTGTGCTGCACCACCGCGCTGAAGGCCTGGATGTCGGAGATCGTGCGGTCGTCGCTGAAGCCGTAGGCCGTGTCGCGGTCGACCTTCACGGGGTGGCCGTTGAGCGGCGGCACGCCGTAGTCGGGCTGGTCGCGGTTGTGCTGCACCAGCGCCGAGAGCGTGACCTGCGTCGGCGTGTTGATGCCGAACTTCAGCGAGGCGTCGAGGCCGAAGTCTTTCAGCTTGGTCTGCTCGCGCGTGCTGGCGTCGCCCTGCTGGCCCATGGCCGCGATGCGGAAGGCCGAGGTGTCGGACAGCGGGTGGTTGATGTCGATGGTCGAGCGCACGAGCCCCGTGGTGCTCGCCGACACCGAGACCTCGCCCGCGGGCGTGAGCGACGGTTTCTTCGTGACCTGGTTGATCACGCCACCGGTGGAGCCGCGGCCGAACAGCATCGACGACGGGCCCATCAGCACCTCGACCGATTCGAGCGCGAAGGTGTCGCGGTAGTACTGGGCGCGGTCACGCGCGCCGTCCAGGTAGATGTCGGTGCGCGCCGAGAAGCCGTTGAGGTTGATGTTCGTGCCGATCTGCCCGCCCTCGGCACCGCCGATGGTCAGGCCCGGCACGTTGCGCAGCGCGCTTGCGAGCGAGGTCGCGCCCTGGGACTGCATCACGGCCTGGTTGATGACGGTGACTGACTGCGGCGCATCGCGCAGGTCGGCTGGCAGGCGGTTGAGCGAAGACGGGTTGGCGCCGAAGCCGGTCTTGTCCTGTGCGCCCTGAACCTGCACTTCGCGCAGCGTGGCGGGGACGGAGGTGCCGGGGGCAGGCGCAGGCGCGGGCGCAGCGGAGGGCGAGGAAGCCGCGGGCTGAGTGGCTTGCTGGGCGAATGCGGTGGGGAGGGACGAAGCGCACAGGCCGATCAGGGCGAGTGCGATGGGCGTGCGGTGACGCATCGGGCGAGTGGAGCGGGTCATCGTGAGTGCCTTGGAGACGATGCAAACGAAAGCAGCATCGGCCGGCATTCTGGCTGCGAATGACTCTTGTTTGAAGCATTCCTCGCCGGGTGTTTGGCCGAGGAGACAGCCTCCTGTCTTTACGTGCGAGGTCAGGTGGAAG
Source organism: Variovorax sp. YR634 (assembly GCF_900106655.1). Lineage (NCBI taxonomy): Bacteria > Pseudomonadati > Pseudomonadota > Betaproteobacteria > Burkholderiales > Comamonadaceae > Variovorax > Variovorax sp. YR634. The sequence goes on along the minus strand of NZ_FNOL01000002.1, from coordinate 69,253 downwards.
GCAGGTTTCTCTGGCTGCCATGGTTGCGTGAAATCAACGCCGGGCCTCGCGCCCGTTCTTTTTTGTAACGGCCCTGCGGCACACTGTCGGGCCGTAGATGTCCCGCAAACAGCTTCTTTTTCGATGACGACCTCCACCACCTCGCTCCAGATTTCCGCAGAACACGTGCGTAGCGCGATCCGCGCTGCCACCACCGGCCTCGTCGGCCGCGAGCAACTGGCGGAGCTGATCGTGCTCGCTGCCGTGGCACAGGAGCATCTGCTCGTGGTTGGCCCACCCGGCACCGCGAAGAGCGCGGTGGTACGGCGCGTGGCACAGAGCCTGGGTGGCCGCTATTTCGAATACCTGCTGGGCCGTTTCACCGAACCGTCCGAACTGTTCGGTCCGGTCGATCTGAACAAGCTGCGCGCCGGCACCGTCGAAACCGACGTGAGCGGCATGCTGCCCGAGGCAGACGTCGCCTTCCTCGACGAGGTGTTCCTTGGCTCCACCGCCATCCTCAACACGCTGCTGGGCGTACTCAACGAGCGGCGCTTCCGGCGCGGCCACACGCAGCTGCATTGCCCACTGCGCGTATGCGTAGGCGCGGCCAATGCGCTGCCCGACGACGAAGGGCTCGCCGCCTTCGGCGATCGCTTTCTGCTGCACGTATTCATCGAGCCGCTGCCCGATCACCAGCTCGAAGCGATGCTGAGCGGCGGCTGGCGGTCGGACCACGCGCCCGTGGCCACCGGCGGCGCGCTGGCCGACCTCGACGTGCTGTGCCAGCAGCTCAGGCAGGTCGACCTGGGCGGCGTGCAGCCGGCGCTGGCCAATGCCATCCGCAAGCTGAGGCAGTCGGGCGTGCAACTGTCGGACCGGCGCATCGTCAAGTCGCAGCGCCTGCTGGCTGCGGCTGCCGTGCTGGCGGGCCGGCTCGAAACCACAGAGGCCGATCTCTGGCCATTGCTCTACGTGCTGCCAACGCAGGAGGCGCAACAGAGCGCGCGCGACGTGTTGCGCGACGCATTCGCCAACGCCACGCACCCTCATTTGCTGAGCGCGGTGGAAGAAGCCACGTTGCAGCCCATGTCGCGCGCCGTGCGGCTGGCCGAGACCGCACGCGCCTGCCTTGCGGCGGAGCCCGCGTCGGCACGCACCCAAGCCGAGAGCGTGCTGCGCGAGATCGACGCCAACTTCAGTAGCGAACTGCTGCCGGAATCCCTGACCGCGTTGCGCACACAGCTCGTCGACCGTCTGGCTGCCGCCGCATGAGCGGTGGTGCCGTGAAGCCGCTCGAATGGCGTTGGCGCCCGCGAGCCGAGCCCTTGCCTGCGCAAGCAGCGGTGGCATGGGGTGCAGCCGCGCGCGGATTGCATGAACGGCTGCTGCAACTCCCGCAGGAACAACAGGTCGGCCTGTCCGCCATGGCCGCACGCGACCTTCTTGTGGTGACAGGCGAGGCTGATGCTCTGCCCTGGGTCGATGGCATCGCCTACGCGGGCCCGACTCCCGAGGCCCCTGGCTTGTGGCTGCCCACGGTCGAAGCGCCCGACCTGCCCCTGGACCTGATCGCGCGGAGCCTGCAGCGCGAGCACCCGAAGCGCCAGCCCTTGCTGCTGTGGCCCCGGCCGGCGTTCGTGCTGCCGCTCGACCGGCTGCTGCCGCTGTCGGTCGAATTGCTCGCGCGCATCGACACGCACTGGAGCGGCGCCCGCGCATGAGCACGACCACCGAACTTCCCGATGCCCTGAAGCCATGGAGCCCCTGGCTCGCCTGGTTCGCGCCCGAGATGGCTGCCGAGCTCGGTGCACTGGTGCAGCGCATGCAGCCGCTGCTGGGCCGCTTCCGTGGCCAGACGCGCGGCGGCGTACCCGAGCCCGACGGGCTCGACGACCTGCGCCGCCGCGGCCCCTACGAGCGCTTGCTTGCTACCGAGTGGTTGCTGGCCGACGAACTGCCCGACGAGTTTTTGCGTCGTGCCGCCTCCAGCGAGCACCTGTTCCTGGCGCCGCGCCCGCGGGCACGCGAGGCCGAGAAGAGCATCGTCGCGATCTTCGATGCCGGGCCGCGGCAGTTCGGTGCGCCGCGGCTCGGGCAGCTCGCGCTCTGGATCCTGCTGGCAAGGCGCGCGGAGCAGATCGGCGGCGTGTTCCAGTGGGGCGTGCTCCAGTTGCCGGGCGGCCTCGATGGCGCGGACGATGTTCGGCAACTGCGCTCGCTGCTCAAGGCGCGCGACTTCGACGTCGGCACCTCCGCGCACGTGAGCGCCTGGCGCGAGGTGCTGGCCGAAATGGAGCACGCACCGGGGGAAAGCTGGCTTGTTGGCTCGGCATCGGCGGAGCAAGCCGTGGATGAGCGCTGGACCAGCCACCGCGTGTGCCTGCAGCGCGCAGTGCTGGGCGACGTGCTCGATGTGTCGCTGAGCGACCGTGGCGGGCTGCGGCGTGCGCAACTGCCGCTGCCGTCAGCGAAGGTCGGCGTGCCTCTGCTGCGTGGCGAGTTCACGCAGAGGGCACCGGACACGTTGCACCGGCGTCATAGCGGCCGCATTTCGCTGCAGCGGCCACCGATCATTTCCCCGTCTGGCACGCACGTGGCGGTGCAACTGCTCGACGAACCCGGCCTGCTGGTGTTCGTCGTGCCAGGTGCGAAGCAGCGCAAGGCGGCCAAGCCCAAGTACCAGTACTGGGGACAGGCGCTCGTGCCGCTGGCGGTCATGCTCCTGGGCAAGCGCACGGGGGCGTTGCTGAGCCATGAACGCTCGATGTATTTCTGGCAGGTGCCCGGGCTCGGCAACTTCGCCGCGCCCGACGCCGAGGAGTTTCGCGCGCCGCCGGGGCTGGCAGTCTGGCTGCCCTCCGCATGGCTGCACGACAGGCAGCACCAGCGCGTCTGCATGATCGACCGAGACAGCAAGCTCGTGATCTGGAACATGACGCCGGGTGTCAGGCCGGACCCCGAGGCCGGCGCGCCGACGTTGGTCGAGAGCAAGGTCGTCGGCATGCTGCAGTGGTCGGAACTCGGCGTGGTCTACGCAGCCGTCCATGACAACCAACTGGTGCTGCGGCGCTTGGGTGCGACAGACGGGCCGGAGTCGGTCCGGGTGATCTGCACCCCTGTCGCCGAAACGCGGGTGCTCTTTGCCAACGGCTGGCAGTGGCGAAGCGGCTTGGGCGGCATGGCCCTGCGCGTCGCGACTGAGCCCCACGACGTCTGGCGCATCCATCAACCCGATCCGGCATTCGTCGGCGGACAGCACGGCCGGTACCCACAGAAGTGGAAGACCTTCGAGATCCGCGCTCCGCGCGCCCTGGCGCTGATCGACGACAGCACGCACGGCCGTTACGCGCTGCTGAGCCTTTCGCCGTCGCTCGACGGGCTGGACCTGCATGCGCAGAACGGAACCGAAACCATCTACAAGGCGCCCGAGCGCATCGAGAAGATCAGCGTGTGCCCCTGCACGGGCCTGGCCGTCATGCTGACCGTGCACAAGAAAATCATCGTCTACGCGGTGCCCCAGCGGGCCCTGCGTGCGGTGCTGCATGGCGAAGGAGCGAGCGATGCCAGCGCAGCCTGAGTTCCTCGCGATGCCTGCTGCACAGGTGCGCCATCCTTTGCTCAAGGGACGGCAGCCGGTGGCAGGGCTCTGGTTTCCGTCGGACTGGTTCGACGAGGCCGCGCGTGCCCACCGCATCGTCGACGCATGGCGCGCAGGCGCGCAGGCGTTCCGCTTCGCCGAAGGGGATCTGCTGCGTTTCGCGGTCCCGGTTTCGCTCGACTGCGATCACGCCACAGGCTGGCCGTTGCGTCGGGAAGGGCAGGCGCTCTGCTCCGCCGAACTCGATCTTGCCGAGCGCACCGGGTTGCCGCCGGCCGACGTCTGGCTCGTGAACGGCGGCGAGGTTCTGGCTTTGCGGATTGCGCAGGCCGAGCCGCTCGATCCGTCACTGTGGCTGGCCCTCGGCCCGGCCCTGTTCGATACCTTCGACTGCCGCGAAACCTTGCCCGAACCCGTTGTGCTCGATGCCGACGGGCACACGCTGCGCGAGGTGCTCGGTGACGCCGTGCCGCCGGCCAGTGCGGCACAGGCCGAGTTCCTCAAGGCCATGACCGAGCGTGCGCAACGGGAGAAGGTCTTGAAGCAGGTCAATGCCGGGCCGGGTGCCACCCCCGGCAGCAGCCGTCGCGACGGTGGAATGGGCATGTCGATGCGCACGGTGGCGTGGCTGGCCGGCATTGCGGCGGCGTTGTTTTTCGCGCGTGCGTTGTTCAACGCGCTGGAAAGCCCGTCGACCCCGGCGGGGGCGCAGACCAGGGCCCATGCGGCGACCTCGCAGGTCGATACGTCTTCGCTGTGGGTGTCGTTGATCGTGTTCGGGCTGGCGTTGTTGCTGGCGTGGTGGGGACTTCGCAAGAACGCCGGCGACGCGGCACGCGCACCCAGTCGCACCAAGCCGCGCCCGGGTGCTCGGTCGCCGAAATCGCTCAAGCAGCGCGGTACCGCGCAGCCGGGCCGTTCACGCTGGCGCGACTGGATGGCCCGTCTCGCGATCACGTCGCGTCTGTCGCGTCTGCTGGGCCGCCAGCAGGCCGCGTACCTGAGCCGCATGCTGAAGATGTTCGACGACGGCGACCTCGAACAGGCACTGCGCCACGCGATTCCGCTGGGCGGCGATGCGCAGTCGCTCGGGCAGGCCTTCGGCACGCCGGGGCCGCGCAACGACCTGTCGCTGAGCGGTTCGCTGGGGCAGAACTCCAGCATCAGCCTCGGCAACGACTTCGAGGCCCATCTGCGCCAGCTCTATCGAAAGACCTACGAGAAACTGGATCGCGAAGGTCGCATCGACGAGGCCGTGTTCGTACTGGCCGAGTTGCTGCAGGCGCGCCAGGAGGCCCTTGACTACCTCGAGAAGCACCAGCGCCATGCGCAGGCCGCCGAACTCGCGCTGGCCTGGGACTGGCCGCCCGCCGTCATCGTGCGCCTGCTGTGCTTGGCCGGCGACTGGCGCCGAGCTCTGGCCGTGGCGCGGCGCGACAACGCATTTGCCAGCGCCGTGCTGCAGATGCAGGAACGATGGCCCGACGCGGCCAACCGCCTGCGCGAGGAGTGGGGCCAGGCGCTGGCGCAGCAGGGCGAGTGGCTGAAAGCGGTTGACGCCGTATGGCCGGTGGCCGCATTGCGCGAGCAGGCCGCCGCCTGGCTGCTGGCCGCGGAGGCCGCGGGCGGACAGCTTGCGGCTCGTGCGTTGGTGCAGCGCGCACTGCTGCTGCCAGACACCCTGCAAGCCTGCGCGGCGCGACTGCGGTCACTGCGTGACGATCCGTCGCTGCACGGCGAACGTGCGGCGCTCGCTGTAGCGCTGAATGCGGCATCGGGACACACCGACGCCTCGCGCGGATTGGTGGCCGTGCTGATGCCCGCGTTGCTGGCCGATCAGTCTCAGGGGCTGGGCCGACTGGACAAGAAAGCGCTGCAGTCGCTGATGCGGCTGAATGCCGACACGCTGCTGCAGGCCGATCTTCCGGGTGGCGAGCTACCCGGCATCGAGGCCAAACCGCTCGCAAAGCAATCGACGATGCTGACGTTCGAGGCGCCTGCTGCGGGCGTGCATGCGGTACTCGATGCCGTGCTGCTGGACGAAGGCCGCTACCTCATCGCAACCGGCGAGGCCGGTGCGGTCATGACCGATAACACAGGCCGCGTGCTGGCGCGCTTTGCTGTGCCAGCGTACCGGCTGGTCGTGGCACACAGCGGACAGCTCGCGCTGGCGTTGGCGCAGCGCGACGGCCTGTGGCGCGTGAGCCGGATCGACCTCGTGCAGCGGCAGGTCAGCGACCTTGGGTTGAGCGAAATCGACCATTTCGCCGGCGAGTTCGACGGCATTGGCTGGACAGTGGCGCGCGGGCGGCGTATCCAGGTCATCGACACGGGCAGATCCCTGCAGGACGTGCTCTGGCAGGTGAGCGACCTGCCGGGCGTGGTGACGGATCTGTTGGTCACGCGTGAGGTGGAGCAGTTCGTTGTTGACGATGAAAGCCTGGGGCCATGCCTTTGGCGCTATCAGTGTCCGCAGCGTCGCCTGTTGAGCCGTGAGCCTCTGGCGATCTCGGCCAGGGAGTTGTCGCGGCGGCTGCTGCATCCGCAATCGATTCCGCTGAGCTTGAGCGGCGAGTACGTAGAAGACGGGCGCTTTGAATTGAACTGGTTGGGGCTGGGCGGGATGAACGGCCGTGTTCGTTTCTCGACTACGGACGCCAGCGAGTTGCAGTCGTGGATTGACCGCGACTGGCTGGTGTTGCGGCCGCCCGACGCTCCGCGCGACGTGCTGCTGTATCAACTGCGTGGCGGGAGCGTGGGGGCGTCGGTTGCTTGGCCTCTCGACGCGGCGGTGCACGCCCGTCCCGTCACCAATGGCTGGCTACTCTTCGACGATCAGGGCCGCGTGCTGCACCTCGATATCGAGCGCAGCACGACGGTGGGCTTCGCCATCCGCTGACCTACTTCCAGGGCGTAGGCGCCGGAATCTCGCACACCGGCTCCACGTCGATGCTCTTGAAGTCCGCCGGCGAGACGATTTCCAGGTACTCCATGTCGGGCGAATAGTCGAACAGGAAGTGCCGGATGCCCGGGCGCTGGTGCACAACGTCGCCGGCCTCGACCAGCGTTTCCTTGTCTTCGTACATGAAGCGGGCCCAGCCCTTGACCATGATCACGATCTGGAAGTCCGCCTCGTGGCGGTGCCAGCCGGTGCCCGCTTCCGGTGCCATGTTGGCCTTGACCAGATGCGCGATCACCTTGCCGTTGGTGGCCTCGGCGATGCCAAGGTCGCGATAGAGAAAAAAGTCACGCAAACCACCCGATACGAACTCTGTGTCGCCGGGCTTCACGTGGGAGAACTGGGTGGCGGTACGGTCCAGCATGGGGCGCTCCTTCGCAGGTGGTTGTGTGGTGCGGTGCAGCACGCATAAAGCGTTCCCGGGCCGTAGCGGCTGCGCGCGATTCAGCGGCTGGCAAAACCGTCGGTCGCGCGCAGCAGCCGGTCGAGGATGCCGGGCTCCGAGTAGGCATGCCCCGCGCCCTCGATCAGATGGAACTCCGCCTCGGGCCAGGCCTTGTGCAGCGCCCATGCGTAGCGCGCGGGGCAGGGCATGTCGTAGCGGCCGTGCACGATCACCCCGGGAATGCCGTGCAGCCGGTGCGCGTCGCGCAGCAACTGGCCCTCTTCGAGCCAGGCGTCGTGCACGAAGTAGTGGTTTTCCAGCCGTGCGAAGGCCAGCGCGAAATGATCTTCGCCATGCGCTTCGGCAATCGCCGGGCTCGGCAGCAGGGTGATGGTCTCGGCCTCCCACACGCTCCAGGCGCGCGCCGCCTCGATGCGTGCCACCGGGTCGTCGCCGGTGAGTCGCTTGCGGTAGGCCGCGATCATGTCGCCGCGCTCGGCCTCGGGAATGGGAGCCTGGAACTTCTCCCACTTGTCGGGGAACATCTCCGACACGCCGAACTGGTAGTACCACCGGAGTTCTGCCCGGGTCACGGTATAGATGCCGCGCAGCACCAGTTCGCTCACGCGTTCGGGATGCTTCTGGGTGTAGGCGAGGGCGAGCGTCGAACCCCACGAGCCGCCGAACACCAGCCACTTGTCGACGCCCGCGCGCTCGCGCAGACGCTCGATGTCGGCGACCAGATGCCATGTGGTGTTGGCCTCCAGGCCGGCGTGCGGCAGCGAGCGGCCGCAGCCGCGCTGGTCGAACAGCATCAGGTCGTAGCGTGCCGGGTCGAACAGCCGCCGGTGTTCGGGCGAGATGCCGCCGCCAGGGCCGCCATGCAGGAACACTGCGGGCTTGGCGCCGGGCGTGCCCGCGCGCTCGTAGTAGATCTGGTGGCCGTCGCCCACGTCGAGCATGCCGCTTTCGTACGGTTCGATCGGGGGATATGGTTGGCGCAGTTCGGTCATTGGAGGGGCCTTTGCCTGTCGATGATTCAGGATGAATGGTCGCACGAAGGGGCTTTTGGGAAGCGCCGCTTGACGGGCCTGCAGGCCTTCCAGATACTCAACCGCATGGTTCACTCAGCCGCTCATCCGGACACCGACGCCCTCGACGCAGTCTTCGCCGCGCTCTCCGATTCCACGCGGCGCGCCGTGCTCGAAGCCCTGGGCGAGCGCAGCCTCAGCGTGACCGAGCTGGCCGGGCCGCACGACATGTCCCTCACCGGCTTCATGAAGCACCTGCGCGTGCTCGAAGACGCGGGGCTCATTTCTCGCACGAAAGAGGGCCGCATCGTGCGTTGCGAGCTGTCGCCCCGGCCCATGCAGGAGGCCGCCGTGTGGTTGTCCCGCTACGAGAAGTTCTGGACCGGGCGCCTCGATGCACTGGCGCGCTTTCTCTATCACCAGGAGGAGACCGAATGGCGAACCCTTCCACCGGCGACGCAGAGCGCCCCTCGCTCAGCCTCAGGCGGCACTACCGCGTCTCGCCCGACAAAGTCTGGCGCGCGTGGACCGACCCGCAAGCGCTGAAGCTCTGGTTCGGGCCCGAGGAGATCGTTTCGGTACCCATCGCCGAGGTCGACCTGCGCGTGGGCGGGCGCTTTCGCGTGGCCATGCTGGCCAACGACGGCGAGACGCACGACGTGAGCGGCACGTATCTCGAAGTGGTTCCGAACCGCGAGCTGGTCTTCAGCTGGGCCTGGCGCAGCACGCCGGAGCGCGAGTCGCGCGTCACCCTGAGCATCGAGCCCGATGCCGAGGGCTGCGAGCTGGTGCTGCTGCACGAGCAGTTCTTCGACGAAGCCGCGCGCGATGCCCACAACCACGGCTGGAGCGGAGCGCTCGTCAAGCTGGAGGGCTGGCTAAGCCTTGCTGCCTGAAAGAATGAAGAACACACCAGCTCCGGCCCGCGCCACGGTGCGCGAATGGACCGGCCTGGCGGTCATCGCGCTGCCATGCATGCTCTATTCGATGGACCTCACGGTGCTGAACCTCGCGATCCCGTCGATCAGCGAAGACCTCAAGCCCACGGCCTCGCAGTTGCTGTGGATCGTCGACATCTACGGCTTCTTCGTGGCCGGCCTGCTGGTCACCATGGGCACGCTGGGCGACCGCATTGGACGGCGGCGGCTGCTGCTGATCGGCGCGGCGGCGTTCGGCGTCGCCTCGGTGCTGGCGGCGTTCTCGACCAGCGCCAACATGCTCATCGCTACCCGGGCGCTGCTCGGCGTGGCGGGCGCGACGCTGGCGCCGTCCACGCTCTCGCTGATCCGCAACATGTTTCTCGACCCGGGGCAGCGCACCGTGGCCATCGGCGTGTGGATCTCGAGCTACTCGGCTGGCGCCGTCATCGGCCCGGTGCTGGGCGGCGTGCTGCTGCAGTTCTTTCCGTGGGGCTCGGTGTTCCTGATCGGCGTGCCGGTGATGGTGCTGCTGCTGGTGCTCGGACCCTTGCTGCTGCCCGAGTACCGCAACCCCGACGCGGCCCGGCTCGATCTGGCCAGCGTGGCGCTGTCGCTGGGCGCGGTGCTGCCGGTGATCTACGGTGTCAAGCAGATCGCGGAGCACGGCATGCATGCGATGCCGGTGCTGTCGATCGTGCTCGGGCTGGTGCTCGGAGCGCTGTTCGTGCGCCGGCAGAAGCGGCTGGCCGACCCGATGATCGACCTGCGGTTGTTCAGCTTGCCGGCCTTCAGCGTTTCGCTCGGCTCCTACATGCTGGCCTGCTTCGTGATGTTCGGCATCTTTCTGTACAACGCCCAGTACCTGCAGCTGGTGCTCGGCTTGTCGCCGTTGCATGCGGGCCTGTGGAGCATGCCGGGCGCGGGGGCCTTCATCGTCGGCTCGATGGTCGTGCCGGCACTGGCGCGGCGCATGCGACCGGCCTTCGTGATGGGCGGCGGGCTGGCGGTGGCGGCGCTGGGTTTCGGCATGCTGGCCGTGCTGCCCGCGCAGGACGGGCTGGCCTGGATGGTGAGCAGCGCGGTCATCTCCTCGCTAGGGTTGGCGCCGGTGTTCACGCTGGCGACCGACCTGGTGGTGGGCAGCGCACCGCCGGAGCGCGCGGGCGTGGCCTCGGCAATTTCCGAGACCAGCTCGGAATTCGGCGGCGCGCTGGGCATCGCGATCCTCGGCAGCATCGGCGCGGCCATCTACCGCAACACCATGGCCGATGCCGTGCCGATGGGCCTTGCGGGCCCGGCCGAGGTGGAAGCCGCCCGCAGCACGCTGGGCGGCGCGGTCGTGCTGGCCGGGCAGCTTGGCGGGAGCGCGGGCGCCGAACTGCTCGAGGCGGGCCGCGAGGCCTTGCTGCATGGCCTGCGCCTCACGGCCGGCATCTGCGCGGCGGTATTGCTGTTCGTAGGCGGGTTGGTGGCCGTGCGGCTGCGTGGGGCGGGAGGGGCGGTAGCACCCGAAACCCCGGGTGCCGCCGCATTGCCGGAGCGTTGACGAAACCCCATACTGGGGCTTCCACGACGCGATCACCGGAGCCTTCCATGAGCAACGAACTGCGCAAGAAGCTGCATGACCTGGCCGAACTCTGCGAAAACGCCCCCGACCCGCAGACCAAGGCCATCATCGAGGCGATCCGGCTCCAGACTGCGGTGCTGAACGAGCGGCTGTTCTCCATCGAGCTGCAGGTGGGCGCGCTGACCAAGCGCCTGGAAAACACGACCGACTGAGGGGCGGCCGCTTTGTAGGGATAATCCCCGCCATGAGCGGCAACACCTTCGGAACACTCTTCGCGGTCACCAATTTCGGCGAGTCGCATGGCCCGGCCATCGGCTGCGTCATCGACGGCTGCCCCCCGGGCATGGAACTCAGCGAGGCCGACATCCAGGGCGACCTCGACCGCCGGCGCCCAGGCACCAGCCGCCACGTCACCCAGCGCAACGAGCCCGACGCAGTGCAGATCCTGTCGGGCGTGTACGAAGGCAAGACCACCGGCACCCCCATCGCACTGCTGATCCAGAACACCGACCAGCGCAGCAAGGACTACGGGCAGATCGCCCAGCAGTTCCGCCCCGGCCACGCCGACTTCACCTACTGGAAGAAATACGGCATTCGCGATCCGCGCGGCGGCGGGCGCTCCTCGGCACGGCTGACCGCACCCATGGTCGCGGCCGGCGCGGTCGCCAAGAAGTGGCTGGCTGAGAAGCATGGCATGGTGTTTCGCGGCTGCATGACGCAGATCGGCGAAATCGCCATTCCGTTCGAGAGCTGGGAGCACGTGCCCAACAACCCCTTCTTCGCCCCCATCGCCGACGTGAGCGCGCTGGAAAACTACATGGACCGCCTGCGCAAGGCCGGCGATTCGTGCGGCGCGCGCATCCGGGTCACCGCCACCAGCGTGCCCGTTGGCCTCGGCGAGCCGCTGTTCGACAAGCTCGACGCCGAGATCGCCTACGCGATGATGGGCATCAACGCGGTGAAGGCGGTCGAGATCGGCGCCGGCTGGGACAGCGTCACCCAGCGCGGCACTACGCACGGCGACTCGATCACGCCCACTGGCTTCGTCACGAACAACGCCGGCGGCATCCTCGGCGGCATCAGCTCGGGGCAAGACCTCGAGGTGAGCATCGCGATCAAGCCCACCAGCTCGATCATCAGCCCGCGCCAGTCCATCGACATCAACAACAACCCCGTCGAAGTCGTCACCAAGGGCCGTCACGACCCGTGCGTCGGCATTCGCGCGACGCCCATCGCTGAAGCCATGCTGGCGCTGGTGGTCATGGAGCACGTGCTGCGCAACCGCGCGCAGTGCGGCGACGTGCAAACGCAAGCCGGCAAGACCGAGGCCGCGTCGCCGCAGGCGTCCTTCCTGTAGTGTCCGCCCCGCCACCAGTGGCGGCCGCGCGCGGCCACATGCTGGCATTCGCTGGTCTGTCGGCCAGCTATTTCGCGCACATCGGGTTCTTCAACCCGTACCTTCCCCTGTGGCTCAAGGATTTGGGGCTGCCGATCTTCACCATCAGCCTGCTGGCTTCGGTGCAGTCGATCACGCGGGTGTTCGCGCCCTATGCCTGGGGCGCGCTCAGCGACCACACGGGGCAGCGCGTCAAGCTGCTGCGCTTCAGTGCGGCCGTGGCGCTGCTCAGCTCCTTCGGGCTGTGGTGGCACGGCGGCGCGTGGTGGCTCGCGCTGGTGCTGCTCGTGATGTTCACCCACACCAGCTCGATGATGTCGCTCACCGAGGCCGCGATGGCGCAACTGGTGGCCGGCGACTGGGGGCGCTATGGGCGCATCCGGCTGTGCGGATCGGCCGGTTTTCTGCTCACGGTGTTCGTGGCAGGCGAGTGGTTCGAGCGCTTCGGCATGAAGCACTTTCCGGCCTGGGCCGCGGGCACGCTGGCCATCGTGCTGATCGCGACCATGAAGCTGCCCGACGTGCGCGAGCCGCCCGCGGCGCACGACGCAGTGAAGGAGCCCATCGGGCCGGTGTTGCGCAATCCGGCGGTGCGGTGGTTCTTCGCGGCGCTGTTCTTCCAGGTGATGTCGCACTTCTCGGTGTACGCCTTCTTCTCGCTGTACCTCGATTCGATCGGCTACGGCAAGAGCACCATCGGCCTGCTGTGGGCGCTGTCTGTGGTGGCGGAAATCGTGTGGTTCTTCTTGCAGGGCCGGCTCATCGGCCTGATGCCGATGCCGCGCTGGATGCTGGTGTGCGGCATCGCGGCCGTCGCGCGGCTGGGGCTGACCGCAGGGCTGGGCGGCTGGATTGCGGCGCTCATCGTGGCGCAGTGGTTGCATGCGCTGAGCTTCGCGGCGCATCACACGACCTGCATCGCGGTGGTGTCGCGCCGCTTCCCCGGCCACCTGCGCGGGCGAGGGCAGGCGCTGTTCACGGTGATCGGCTATGGCTTCGGCGGCGTGCTGGGCGTGTTGCTTGGCGGTGCGGTCGCGCAGGCTTTCGGCTATCGCACGATGTTCACGGCGGCGGCGCTGCTGGCTGTGCTTGGCAGCCTTTGTGCGTGGCGTGTGGTGAGGCTGGATCGGATGGAGCGCGCGGCCAGTAAGAAGTAGGGCCTGACGGGGAAACAATGTGTCATGGGCCTTGCATGCGCATGTCACCGCAGCTTTCTACGCTGCGAGCTTCGCAATTTCTCCTCCTTTTCCATGTCCGTTTCCGACGACCCGCGCGGCGCCCGCACGCCGCGCATTGCTTCGCCTGCCGAATCGAATGATTCCGAACAGAACAACAACACGCCGCCGCGCCGCCAGGTGCTCAAGCTCGGCGCATCGCTGCTGACCGTTGGCGGCAGCAGCGCCTTGCTCGCGGCCTGCGGCGGTGGTAGCGGCGGTTCACCCGCCTTGGGCCCGCTGCCGGCGCCTGCACCCGCCCCGGCATCGGCGCCGCCGCCCGCTCCGCCGGCCGTCGCAGCCAAGATCTCAAGCTTCGCGCTCGCCGTGATGCCCGACACGCAGTTCTATGCACGCTATGCCACTGCCGCCGAGAGCGACCAATATGACAAGCGCTTCGGCAGCGCACCCTTCGCCGCCCAGACGAAGTGGATCGCCGCCAATGCCAAGGCGCTGAACATTCCCTTCACCATCCACCTTGGCGACGTGGTCGACCAGGTCGGCAAGCCCGATCAGTGGAAGGTGGCCGATGCCGCGATGAAGGTGCTCGAAGACGCGAAGCTGCCCTACAGCGTGCTCGCCGGCAACCATGACGTGATGAAAGACATCGACTACAGCATCGACCCCGTCGGCGGCACCGATGCCAGCCGTACTCCCGCCAACGAGCCCTACATCCAGTGGTTCGGCACTGAGCGCGCGAAGAAGCAGGCCACCTTCGGCGCGCGCGACCCCAGCGGCTTCCACGAGTACCACGTGTTCGAGGCGCAGGGCCAGAAGTTCATGGTGCTGTCGCTGTCATGGCGCATTTCTGACGCAGGCATCGCCTGGGCCCGCCAGGTGATCGCGAAGAATCCGACGTTGCCCGTCATCCTGGTGAACCACCAGTTGCTCAACATCGCGCCCGACGGCACCAGCCCGCTCGAGACCGACTACGGCAAGATGCTCTGGGAGAAACTGATCCGCGACAACGACCAGATCTTCATGACGCTCAACGGCCATCACCATGGCGCCGCGCATCTCACGAAGACCAACGACTTCGGCCGCAAGGTCGAGGAGATGGTGGTCGACTACCAGATGGCCTACCAGGGCGGCAACGGCCTGATGCGCCTGTACGAGTTCGACCTGACCAACAAGAAGATCAAGGTGCTGTCGTTCTCGCCGTGGGTGCCGCAGAAGCCGGCCGCCACGCTCAACAGCTTCGACCAGGCCGTGCTCACCACGCCCAACGAGGCCTTCGTCATCGACATGGATTTCGCGCAGCGCTTCGCGGGCTTCAACAAGAGCTTCGGCACCGGCAGCGCCACCATCGAGAGCTCGCTGGTGGACAAGGCCCGCGCGATGATCCTCGCCAACTACAAGGACCCGGCCACGATCGAGCAGCGGCCTGCGGCGAACTCGGACGACTACCCCAAGGTCGCGAACACGCTGGCGCACTGGCGCTTCTTCGGCGGCGCGGTCAACCAGCCGGTGCTGCCGGGCACTGTGGTAGCTGACGTCACGGGCAACAACCCGCTGCACCGTGATGCGCTGAATCAGGGCGGCGTGGTAGGTGCTGCCGACGGCGACATCGTGTGGACGGATGACCGCCACTACCTTTCCGCCGCACCGGGCTCGGTGCGTTTCCTGAACACCAACAAGAACACGCCGCGCCTGAGCTACTTCCTCACCGACACGGCTGCGCCGATCAACGCGCAGACGCTGGAAAGCGGCTACACCATCGAGGCTTTCATCAAGATCGACAAGAGCTGGACCAGCGCCAACCAAGCGTGGATGAACATCATGACGCGCGACGGCCGCCGCGGCGATCTGGCGGGCTATTCGGGCGGCGACCCGGAATCCCCACCCATGCTGTTCGCCATTTCGAGCCTGCGCGAAGTGCAGTGGGAAGTGGTGCCGAGCCCGGCCGGTACTCGCGAGCCCAAGGCCAACTGGTCGGGCGAGGTCATCGCCGATCGCTGGGTGCACGTCGCGATCGTGAACGACCCGGTGTCGCACGACACCACGATGTACGTCGAAGGCGCGCCCGTGCTGCGCAACGCGGCGGCCATCCCTGGGTTGGCCACGCTCTCGGCCACGTCGCCCTGGGTGGTGGGCGGTGGCTCGTGGGACGGTGCGCGCGCTGACGGCTTCTTCGGCAACCTCGGTGAGGTGCGCGTGGTGGCGGCGGCGCTGACGCCGGCGCAGTGGCTCACGGCACGCAAGCCGGCCTGAGCCCCCTTGGCACGGAAAGGCCGGCTTACTGCTTCTTGCCGGCCTTTCCCGCCTTCGCTGCTGTCTTCGCGGGACCCTTGCCGTTCCCTTCTCGAAGATCGCAAAGTGCTCCGAAGCCAGTTTGCGCAACGACCGCCCGATGTTCGGGTAGTCGTATTCATCGAGGTTGGCCAGCGATACGCGCCCTGACGCGTTTTTGTCGCCAAAGCCCCGGCCCGGCAGTGGCTTCGTCACGCATAGCCAAGGGCGAGCATCGGAAATAGCGCAATTCGGGCTCGCTTTTCAGTCTTCCGACCAGTGCTCACTCATCACGGGCCGAGCCTTCTCCGGCACGGCAATTGATTCGGACCAGTAATTCATCACGCATTGACCCTCCGCGTGACTTCCTGCACTGGCAGTGGCAGGGGGGCGAACTTTATGCTGATTTAATTGGCCATCTATTTTTCGCATCGATTCTTACGATAAATCAACATTTAAAATAATTGTCAAAATGTGCAGCGGGAGGTGGGCATGAGGCTCATTGCTAAAACAATATTCTTATTTTCTAAGTCTTTATTAATTAATTGGGGCTACAGGACTGACGGGGCGTTGCAATGACGCGCCGAGTAACGATCCAGACGCCCGCAGGCGAAGCGTTGCAATTCCGCCAGCTGGTAGGCCGCGAAGCGCTGAGCCAGCTGTACGCCTTCGACATCGAGTTGCTGGGCAACAGCAACAACATCGACCCCAAGACCCTGCTGGGCAAGGCCACCACCGTGTCGGTGGAAACCGAAGGCGGCGTGCGCTACCTGGGCGGCATTGCCACCCGCTTCGGGCTGGAGCAGGAGGATGCGCGGCACTCCTTCTACCGGATGCGCCTGCGGCCCTGGCTGTGGCTGGCCACGCGGCGCAGCGACTTTCGCATCTTCCAGGGCAAGAGCGTGCCCGACATCGTGATGGAAGTGCTCGGCAGCTACGGCTACCCCATCGAGAAGAAGCTCACGCGCGGCGACTACCGGCAGTGGGACTACTGCGTGCAGTACCACGAGAGCGACTTCGACTTCATCTCTCGCCTGTGCGAGCTCGAAGGCATCTACTACCACTTCAGGCACGAGGCCTCGCAGCACGTGCTCGTGTTCGCCGATGACATCGCCCACTCGCACAGCCCGCTGCCCGGCGGGGAAGAAGTGCGCTACCACCCGCTGGAGAAGTCCGGCATGGGCCAGCGCGAGCGCATCTATGCGTGGGAGATCGCGGAAGAAGTGCGCTCGGGCCACCACTACAACGACGACTACGACTTCCAGAAGCCCAAGGCCGAACTGTCGCACCTGCGCCAGATGCCGCCCGGGCACGACCACGACGCCTAC
The DNA here is from genome assembly GCF_900106655.1 of Variovorax sp. YR634. Taxonomy (NCBI): domain Bacteria; kingdom Pseudomonadati; phylum Pseudomonadota; class Betaproteobacteria; order Burkholderiales; family Comamonadaceae; genus Variovorax; species Variovorax sp. YR634. The sequence goes on along the minus strand of NZ_FNOL01000002.1, from coordinate 52,644 downwards.
GAACAGTACGAATGGCCCGGCGGCTTCGTGCAGCACGGCGACGGCGAGACCTACGCGCGCATCCGCAACGAAGAACAACTGAGCCAGCGCAGCCGCGTCACCGGCCGCGCCAACCTGCGCGAACTCGCCACCGGCCACACCCTGCGCCTGACCGGCCACCCCAAGGCCGACCAGAACCAGCAGTACCTGCTCGTGGGTGTGAGCTACCACCTGCAGGAGAACCTGCAGGCCAGCGAGGGTGCAGAAGGCACAGACGGCTCCGTGCAGCGCTTCGCCTTCGACGCGCAGCCCACCAGCTACGCCTGGCGCCCGCAGCGCACCACGGCCAAGCCGCGCACCCGTGGCCCGCAAACGGCCATGGTGGTGGGCCCGCAGGGCGAGCAGATCTGGACCGACCAGTACGGACGCATCAAGGTGCAGTTCCAGTGGGACCGCATCGGGCAGGAGAACGAACACTCCAGCTGCTGGGTGCGCGTGTCCACCGCGTGGGCGGGCGCCACCTTCGGCATGACCTCCGTGCCGCGCATCGGCATGGAGGTGATCGTCGACTTTCTGAACGGCGACCCCGACTACCCGATCGTCACCGGCTGCGTGCACAACGCCGACACCATGCCTGCGTGGCAGCTGCCCGAGCAGAAGCACCTGTCGGGCATCAGGAGCCGTGAGCTGGGCGGCGGGCGCAGCAACCATATCGTGCTCGACGACACCCAAGGCAAGATCCAGGCGCAGCTGCGCAGTGATCACCAGGCCAGCCAACTGAGCGTGGGGCACATCGGGCGCATCGAGGACACGGCGGGGCGCAAGGATGCCCGGGGGCAGGGCTTCGAGTTGCGTACCGACGGGCATGGGGTGATGCGTGCGGGCAAGGGGCTGCTGGTCACCACCGAAGCGCGCGCGAACGCGCAGGCGCACATCACCGACATGAGCGAGACGGTGGGCCGTCTCACTCAGGCGCGCGATCTGCATGAAGGCCTGAGCGAAGTGGCGCAAGGTGCGCAGGCCCACGAGGCTGGCGACCAGGACGAGGTCACCACGAGCCTCAAGGAGCAGAACGATGCCATCAAGGGACAGGGCGGCAATCGCGAGCAGGGCGACTTTCCCGAGTTCCAGGAATCGCACCTGACATTGGCCAGCGCCAAGGGCCTGCAAACCGTGGCGCAGGGCTCGACCCACATCGTGAGCAACGAGCACAGCGCGCTCACCAGCGGTGGCCATACGAGCGTGAGCGCGGGCAAGAGCCTGCTGGTGAGCGTGCAGAGCGCGATCCGCATGTTCGCCTCCAAGGCCGGCATGCGGCTCGTGGCGGCAGGTGCAGACATCGACATCAAGGCGCTGAAGGACAGCGTCAACGTGCTGGCCAAGCTCAACATCACGCAGACCGCCAACAAGATCACCATCCACGCAAAGGAAGAGGTGGTGATCAACGGCGGCTCGAGCTACAGCCGCTGGAGTTCGGGCGGGATCGAGCACGGCACTTCCGGCATCTGGCGCGAGCACGCATCGGTACACAGCCTCGTCGGGCCCGCCAACGAGGGCAAGCCTGCGCTGCCCAATCCGCCGCAGGTGCCGAAGGGGCAGCTCGACCTGTACCACCAGTACATCAAGCCGACTGGCGAAAAGCGCCAGGGCGTGGCGCAGGGCGACTTCACCGTGGTCGATTCGGAAGGCGGCACGCACGCCGGCAACTTCGACCGCAACGGGTTCGCGACCGTCTCGGGCCTGCCCATCGGCACCGCCAAGGTCACATTCGGCAAGGACCCCCGCGACCCGTGGGAGGAGGGGAGCTACTTCGGCACGCCCAAGGACTGGAAGGCAAAGGGTGCGACGGGCGCAGGCGCCGAGGGCGGCGGCGGCGCAGTATCAGGGCTTTCGGGCTTGACCAGCGGCTTTGCGGGCATGACCGGTTCGGCAGGCGGTGTTGCGGGCGCGCTCGCTGGTGTCGCAGGCATGGGCAGCAAGGCCGCGAGCACGCTGGGCCAGGTAACCCAGGCGGCCGGTGTCGCGCAGCAGGCTGTGGGTGCAGCGCAGGCCATCCAGCAAGGGGGCGCCAAGGCGCTGCTCGGCCAGGCGAGCCAGGCAGCAACCGGCATGGCGATCCAGGCGGCCGGCGCCAAGCTGGGGCCGATGGGTGCGCCGATCACCGGTGTGATGAGCGGCATGGCTTCGGGTGGCATGAAGCCGGGCATTGCAACAGCTGCCGCCAACCCCGCACTGACAGGTCGAACACCCGGCTTCATGGGCTGACCCGCCGCGGCGCGCCGCACTCCACCAACCCAACGCACAAGCTCGAAGAGAACAAGAAAAAATGGCAGGACCGGAAGCAGCGCCGACGCCGCAGGCGACGGAGCGCGAACCCCAGACGGCGGTTGCGCCACTGAACACCATCGTTACGGAAGACATCGCCGCCGCGAGCAAGGCGGTGGACGACTGGCTGCGTTCGTTCAGCGGTGGCTACGTCACGCTGGAGCGGTTGACGATGGTGCTGGGGAGCATCCCGATCGTCGGCAACATCATGGCGTTGGTGGATGTGTTCCTGGACATCATCAACATCGTCGAGAAGAAGGCCAAGGACGGGATCGACGCATTCCTGAACTGGGTCAGCCTGGGCATCAACCTGATCGGGTTGATCCCGTTGCCGATGAACATGGCGGCCGCGCGCATGAGCCTTCGGCCCACGCTGCATCTGGTGAGGCAGGAGCTGAAGGCGGCCGCCTCGAACCTGGGCGAAGCCATCGTCACTACGCTGGTAGGACACCTGAACGCGACCATCGTCGGCGAGCTGGAGGTCTTCATCGATGGCGCTATCGCCAAGCTTGGAGACATGTTGCAAGGCTGCACAAAGCTGGGCGACAGCATCGTGGACAACCTGGTCGACATCCTGCAGCGGGTGCTGGGCCAGAAGGACATGTTCACGGTCAGTACGCCCGTCGTGGCGGAAACCAGCGTGCACGACCCGAAGACCCAGAGCACATGGAACCGGTTGTGGGGCAGCGCTGTCAAGTACACGAAGCAGTCGGCCAACTACGCCGCCAAGGTTGCTGCCAACCGCTTGCCCGAGAGCGTGGCGGGGCAGGTCAATGGCGTGATCGGGAGCCTGCTGGACTTCAAGAAGAACTTTCGAAACCAGCTCGTGCGCTTGGCCGACAAGGAGGCGCAGGCCAGCATCATGTGGCTGCTGCACAAGCTGCTGGCCGCCATCCAGCGCAAGAAGGGACAGCGCGGCGCGATTGTTTCGCCGAATGCAGGCGCGGTGGCCCAGAAGGACAAGCCGGGCGACCAGCTCGGGCACATCGGCAAGCAGGCGGATGGCCAGAAGGACGCAGGTTGCAAGAATTGCCCGGCGCCTGTCGCGCTCGGCAAGTCGATCAGCCTCGTCACTGGCTGCGAGAGCTTCACCCACACAGACTTCGTGCTCGCCGCGCCGTTGCCGATCGAATGGGCACGCACGTACCGCAGCCAGCTCGATGCCTACGACCGAGGCATCCTGGGCGCGCGCTGGCTCACGCCCTACAGCACGCGCGTGGACCTGATGACGCCAGTCAGGGGCGAGCGCAAGGGCCAACCGAGTCTGGTCTATCACGCAGCCGATGGCCGCAGCCACGCCTACCCCTTGCTGGCCGTGGGCCAGGTCTATCGCGATCCCATCGAAGAGGTGACCGTCTCGCGCCTGAGCGAGGCGTTGCTGACGCTGGACTTCGGCAAGCCACTGCCTCTGGGTGAGCAGGGCAACTGGCGTGAGATCTACGAGCTTGTGGAAGGCCGGTCGCACTATCGGCTTGTGACGCTGCAAGCCAGGGACGGCGCCTCCATCGGCCTGCGCTATGACCATGTGATCTCGGACACGGGCGAGCAGGTGCTGAGCGACATCATCAGCAGGCAAGGCGAAGTCATCATGGCGCACGTGGGCACGCAGCCCGATGCGCGCACGGGCCTGATCAAGTCTCTGTGGGAGTTGAAGGACGGCCAGGTCGTGCGCCAGCTTGCCGCCTACACGCACGATGCAGAACGCGATCTCGTGTCCGCGAAGGACGAGAACGGCGCCAGCTGGAGCTACAGCTACAGCCATCACCTCGTGACCCGCTACACCGATCGCACCGGCCGCGGCATGAACCTCGAATACAACGGCACTGGCGCCGATGCCAAGGCGGTGCGCGAGTGGTCCGACGATGGCAGCTTTGCACTGAAGTTCGAGTGGGACAAGAACATCCGCCTGACCTACGTGACCGATGCCCTGGGCGGCGAGACATGGTTCTACTACGACATCCTGGGTTACACCTACCGCATCATCCATCCCGACAAGCTGCAGGAATGGTTCTTCCGCGATGACGCCAAGAACGTCACCCGTCATGTGCATACAGACGGCAGCACCGACGACTACACCTACGACGTCGCCGGCAACCTGCAAATGCACACACGGGCCGATGGCAGCCGTGTTCATTTCGAATACGACCGGCTGAATCGCCTGACGGGCTTGCGCGACGCCGAAGGCAGCATCTGGAAGCGCGACTACGACGCACAGGGTCATCTCACCGAAGAGATCGACCCGTTGGGTCACAAGACCGAGTACGCCTACGACAAGGCCGGCCGGCCGGCGTGCATCACCGATGCCAAGGGCGGTTCGAAGCAGCTGACGTACACCCCGGCCGGCCAGCTCGCCAGCTACACCGACTGCTCGGGAAAGACCAGCCGGTGGGAGTACGACAGTCGCGGGCGGCTGACCAAAACCATCGATGCGGCAGGGCAGGCCACCCGATATCGCTACACCCCGGAAGGCGAAGCTGCTTCAAGGAGCGATGGCAATCATCCGGGGCAACTCGAAGAAGTCTCCCTGCCCGACCAGACCCGCGAGCACTTCACGCATGACGCCGAAGGTCGCTTGCTCGCTCACACCGATGCGTTGGGTCGTCGCACTCGCTATAGCTACAACCGCGCCGGGCTCGTGGCCGGACGCACCGACGCCGCGGGCCAGACGCTGCAATACCACTGGGATCTGCTGGGGCGCCTGACCGAACTGCGCAATGAAAACGGCAGCCGCTACAACTTCAGCTACGACCCGGCGGGGAGACTGCTGGAGGAAACCGGCTTCGACAGGCAACGCAGGCAGTACCTCTACGAGGAATCCACCGGCGCGCTGGTGCAAGTCGTCGAGGCGCAGGCGCACACGACAGGGTTTCGTTTCGATCCGATGGGACGCCTCGTCGAGCGCAATGCGGGCGAGGGGCAGGTCGAGACCTTTGCCTTCGATCTCAACGGCATGTTGATCGAAGCAGTCAATTCCGACGCAAGGTTGCAGTGGTTCTACGATCCCGCCGGAAACCTGACGCGCGAGCACCAGCACCATCTGGCCAGTGCGCAGACGGCAGTCTGGCAGCACCGCTACGACGAGCTCAACCAGCGTATTGCGACCATTCGCCCCGACGGCCATGTCACGCAATGGCTGACCTACGGTTCGGGCCACGTGCATGGCTTGCTTGTTGATGGACACGACATCCTGGGCTTCGAACGCGACGATCTTCATCGGGAGATCGGTCGAACGCAGGGCAATGGCCTGAGCCAGCGCCTGCGGTACGACCCGGCCGGCAGGCTGCTGGAGCAGCAGATATCGCATGCGAAGCCGGACAGCTCCGGCGCACTGAGCCTTCGCCGGAGCTATGGCTACGACAAGGCCGGTCAGCTGACCGCCATCGGGGACAGCCGGCGCGGCAATCTGAACTACAGGTATGACCCCGTGGGCCGCCTGCTCGAAGCCAACAGTCGCCTGGGCCGCGAGACCTTTGCATTCGACCCGGCCGGCAACATCGCCGACGCCGCACGCGGCGATGCGCCGCAAGGCCTGCGCGCAGTCAGCAAGCTGTTGGACAACCTGCTGAAGGAATACGCGGGCACCACCTACCGCTACGACAAGCGCGGAAACTTGATCGAGCGCGTCAAGAACGGGAAGAAAACGGTCTTCGAATGGAACGGCTTCAACCGCATGACCGCGGCCACAAGCGAAGAGGGCTCCACGACCTTCAGCTATGACCCTGTGGGGCGACGCATCGCCAAGCGCTCACGCGAAGCCATGACGCTGTTCGGCTGGGACGGCGACACGCTGGCCTTCGAGAGCACGCAGAGCATGGCCGGCGAGAGCGAGCGGCAGGGCCGGGGCTGGAGCGTCCACTACATCCACGAGCCGGATTCGTTTGTGCCGCTGGTGCAGATCAGGCAAGCGCGAGCCGTCGCGCTGAGCTCGACCACGGACGTGAAAACGCTGATGGATGCCAATGGCGGGGAGTACGACATCGAGCAGGACCCGTTGTGGAACGGCGAGCAACTGCCGAGGCCGGGTGCCTTCGCGAAGGAGGAGATTGCCTTCTACCAGTGCGATCACCTCGGCACGCCCCAGGAGCTGACGGATCATGAAGGCCAGATTGCCTGGTCGGCGCAGTACAAGGCATGGGGCGAGGCAAGAGAGGTCATCAGCGAAGCAGGAAGACGGGCCGGCTTTGCCAACCCGATCCGTTTCCAGGGGCAGTATCTGGACGATGAGACCGGGCTGCACTACAACAGGCATCGTTACTACGATCCGCAGGCTGGCAGATTCATCAGCAGCGATCCGTTGGGCTTGGGCGGCGGTCTTAACACCCATGCATACGTGCCCAATCCCGTGGCGTGGGTCGACCCGTTGGGCTTGCAAGCTGCGCCTGTCAAATGCAAGACAGCCAAGGGAGGTCGTTTCGCCACGGCGGACGGCGCGGCCAAGGCGGCGATGATGCGTTACAACGACAAGTCCATTCGAGACAACGTGGAGTACGGCGGCCTGGTCTACAAGACGCCGGATGGCAAATACGACTTCACCAAGGCGACCAGGGGCGAGAAGGACACCGTCAACCCCTGGGGCCCTACGGCCAAGAGCATTCCGAAGTGCGCCCAGGAAGTGGGCTACTGGCACACCCATGGGGATCACTCGGATCAATACGGGAATCGCACAACGCGGGCCAAGGACTACTACGGAAGCAACAACTTCTCTCCCGAAGACAAGGACGCCGCCAAAGCAGGAATGCAACATGATCATCCGGACTACCGAGGCTACGTCGGCACGCCAAGCGACGGCTACAAGGGCTACAACCCGAAGGCGAATCAAACCTACAGGCTTTAAGAGCCTGATCATTGCGTTGGGAATTTTCATGAACTTCAATGCCTCTGCCGCACCGATCTTCGAAGTCGAGTCGCCGGATCAGCTGCTGCTCAATACACCTGTGGTCGTTGCGTTGGGCAACGCGTACAAGCTGTTCGAGAAGACCGGGCAGGACCTGAACAATTTCAACGTTCACATCGCCGAGAGGAAAAAGGAAAACGGCGAAGACGAGAACGGAGTCAACACCATCGGCATTGCATTCACGGCCAAGCTGCCTCCGGGGCAGAAGGGGCTCGGCAACGCCAGCAAGCTGGGGCGGTCGATCACGTACATCGCCTCCAAGACCACGGGCGAAATACTCCGGGAGCAAGGAAGCCGGTAGTGACGCCCGGCACCGGGTCTGGCTCGAAAGACGTTGCGCCTGCCTGGACTCGTGCTTTCAATTTTGCAGAGGGAGGAAGAATGAGAATGAACGAAACCATCGAAGTTGATGGTCTGGCGGCGCAGGCGATTGCGGCAGCCTGTGAAGATGCAAGGTCTTCAGGCCTGCAGCTCGCAAACTACAAACTCGTCCTGGCCGAAGAATCCGACGACTACAGCGCGTCGTGGGTGGCGAAGGGCAAGCCGCAAGGCCATCGGGGCGCCTTGCCGGGCCTGCCCGAACCCAGCCTGCTGATCGAGAAGCGCGCTGGCCGGATCCTCCGGAAGCAGCTCTCGCGTTGAGTCGACGGCGTCATCCAAGGATTCGACATGTCTTCTCAAGTCATCATCCTCGCCCACGACATGTGGCGCAAAGGCGCGGGCGGTGCGCCCGCCGGGCTCGTGGGTCAGGCCGACAGCTTCGCTTATGCAGGGCTCGACCTGGGGCTCGCTCAGTTCGCCGCAACGACCTTCACCGGCACCAGTTTCACCGCCACCAGCTTCAAGCAGGCGGGCTGGAGCGCCTGCCAGTTCACGGGCTGCAGCTTCACGCAGTGCGACTTCGGCGGCATTTCGATCACCGGCTGCACTTTCATCAACTGCAGCTTCACGCGCGCCAACTTCGATGGCGGCAGCATCAGTACCAGCACCTTCACGCAATGTCAGTGGGACGACATCAGCTTCGCGGGCGGCCACTGGAACGACGTCGGGGTGCTGAACTGCGGCGGCACCGTGGTGCGTGCGCAGGGACTGCAGGGGCGCAGCGTGGACTTCACGGGCAGCACATTCGAGCAGCTCGAGTTTCAGGGCGCGAATATCAATTGAGCCCTGACGGGCAACGCCATCACTTCATCGATTCCATGTTCATGAAAAACATCAAGACCGTCTTTATCGCCACTGCCCTCCTGGGCGCCGTCTCTCTGTGCTTGGCGCAAACGGAAACGAAAACCACGCTGACCAAGCTGCACCAGAGTTACGAGAAGCAGGGCCGCCGCGCGCTCGGCATGCCGGAGTACGGCAAGCGTGTGCAGTTCCCGGCGGTGGTCGTCGAAGCGTCTGATTCCTTCGGCGGCACGTCGATGATCCGCGCCGCCGATGTGCGCGGCAATCAGGAACTGGCGCGCTTGACCCCGGCGGACGACGCACAGAACCAGAAGATGGGCGAGATGCGCAGCGGTGCGAAGTTCACTGCGAGCTGCGAGGTCGGCTTTGCGATGGGCTCGGCGTTTCTCACGATGAAGGACTGCGTGATCCGGCCCTGAAGCCCGCATCCGCAGCAAAGGCAACGTACCAGTTCGAGGCAGGGAGGGAAGATGGCAGGAAACGAAGGCCCGCAACAACAAGGCCAGAAACCAACTGAGAGAGAACCCCAGACGGCGGTAGCGCCGCTGAACACCATCGTCAAGGAAGACGTCGCCGCCGCAAGCAAGGCGGTGGACGACTGGCTGCGCTCGTTCAGCGGCGGCTACGTGACGCTGGAGCGCCTCACGATGGTGCTCGGCAGCATCCCGATCATCGGCAACATCATGGCGCTGGTGGATGTGTTCCTGGACATCATCAACATCGTCGAGAAAAAAGCCAAGGACGGGGTCGAGGCATTCCTGACCTGGGTCAGCCTGGGCATCAACCTGATCGGGCTGATCCCGTTGCCGCCGAGCATGGCGGCAGCGCGCATGAGCCTTCGGCCCACGCTTCATCTGGTGAAGCAGGAGCTGAAGGCGGCCGCCTCGAACCTGGGCGAAGCCATCGTCACGACGCTGGTGGGGCACCTGAACGCCACCATCATGGGCGAGCTCGACAAGTTCATCGATGGTGCCATCGACAAGCTCGACGGCATTCTCAAGAGCTGCGCCGACCTTGCCGACAAGATCATCGACAACCTGGTGGATATCCTGCGGCGCGTGCTGGGCCAGAAGGATTTGTTCGACGTCGCGAAGCCCGGTGCGACGGAAACGCGCGTACACGATCCGAAAACGCAGAGTACCTGGAGCCGCATGTGGGGCACGGCCGTGCGCTACACCAAGCAGTCGGCAAACTATGTCGCCAAGGCAGCCGCCAGCCAGCTGCCCGCGGGCGTTGCCGGCAAGGTCAACGGCGTGATCACGCAGATGCTGGACTTCAAGCGCCTGCTTCGCAGCCAACTGTCGGCGCTGGCCAACAAGGAGGCTCAGGCCAGCATCATGTGGCTGCTGCACAAGCTGCGGGATGCACTGCTGCGCAAGAAGGGGAAGCGCGCGGCCATCGTGCCGCCGCAGGCGGGCGCCAAGGCAGAGAAGGACAACCCGGGCACGCCGCTTGGACACATCAGCAAGCAGGCGCCGGCGCAGGGAACTTCGGGCTGCAAGAACTGCCCCGCGCCGGCACGCAAGGGCGCCTCGATCAGCCTCGCTACCGGCAACGAGAGCTTCACGCACACCGATTTCGTGCTCGCCGCGCCGCTTGCGATCGAGTGGGCGCGCACCTATGCCAGCGACCTCGATGCCTTCGACCGCGGCAGCCTGGGGGCCCGGTGGATCACGCCTTACAGCATGCGGGTGGACATTGCCACGCCAGTGCGCGGCGCACGCCAGGGACAGGCGAGCTTGGTGTATCACGCAGCCGACGGGCGCAGCCATGCCTACCCGCTGCTGGAGGTGGGGCAGACGCATTTCGATGCCATCGAAGAGGTCAGCATCTCGCGGCTGAACGAGAGCCTGCTGGCACTTGACTTCGGCAAGCCACTGCCTGCGGGCGAGCATGGTGAATGGCGTGAGATCTACGAGCTCGTCGACAGCAAGCAGCCGCACTTCCGGCTCGTCGCGCAGCAGGCGAAAGACGGCATGTCCATCGGCCTGCGCTACGACCACGTGATCGCCTCGACCGGCGAACGCGTGCTGAGCGACATCATCAGCAAGCAGGGCGAAGCTGTCATGGCGCACGTGGGCACGCAGCCGGATGCGCAGACCGGCCTGATCAAGTCGCTGTGGGAGCTGAAGGACGGCCAGGTCATTCGTCAACTGGCCGCCTACACGCACGACGCAGAAGGTGACCTCGTCGCCGCGCAGGATGAAGACGGCGCGAACTGGAGCTATACCTACGCGCACCATCTCGTGACCCGCTACACCGACCGCACCGGCCGAGGCATGAACCTCGAATACGACGGCACCGGCGCAGACGCCAAGGCCGTGCGCGAGTGGTCCGACGACGGCAGCTTCGCGCTTACGCTGGAGTGGGACAAGAACATCCGCCTGACCTACGTGACCGACGCCCTGGGCGGCGAAACCTGGCACTACTACGACATCCAGGGCTACACCTACCGCATCATTCACCCAGACAAGCTGCAGGAATGGTTCTTCCGCGACGATGCGAAGAACATCACGCGCCACGTGCACACCGACGGCAGCACCGACGACTACACGTACGACGAAGACGGCAACCTGCAGACGCACACGCGTGCCGACGGCAGCCGCGTGTATTTCGAATACGACAAGCTGCATCGCCTCACGGGCATCCTCGATGCCGAAGGCGGCGTGTGGAAGCGTGACTACGACGCACAGGGCCATCTCACGGAAGAGATCGATCCGCTCGGCCACAAGACCGAGTACGCCTACGACAAGGCCGGCAGGCCCGTACGGATCACCGATGCGAAGGGCGGCGTCAAGGTGCTCGCCTATTCCCCATTGGGGCAACTGCTCAGCTACACCGACTGCTCTGCCAAGACCAGCCGCTGGGAGTACGACGAAAGGGGCCGTCTTGCCAAGGCGACCGACGCTGCCGGCAACACCACCGGCTATCGCTACGCAGCCGGCCAGCTCGAACAGATCGTGCAGCCCGACGAGACGAGCGAGCATTTCGAGCACGATGCCGAAGGCCGCCTGCTGACGCACACAGACGCGCTCGGACGAGCCACGCGCTACAGCTACACGCGCGCCGGGCTGATCGCCGGTCGCACCGACGCGGCGGGCCGCTCGCTCAAGTACTACTGGGACCTGCTGGGCCGCCTGACCGAGTTGCACAACGAGAACGGCAGCCGCTACGACTTCCGCTATGACCCGGTGGGCCGCCTGCTCGAGGAAACCGGCTTCGACCGCAAGACCACGCAGTACATCCATGAGGAGACCACCGGTGTCCTCGCCGGGGTGATCGAAGCGGGGCACCGCACCGAACTCGAGTTCGATCCGCTCGGCCGTTTGAGCGAACGCCGAGCCGGCGATCGGTCGGAGCGCTTTGCCTACGACCGCAACGGCCGCCTGCTCGAGGCGACCAACAGCGACGCACGCCTGCAGTGGTTCTATGACCCGGCCGGCAACCTGACGCGCGAACACCACCACTACCTGGAGCGCAAGCGCACGGCAGTCTGGCAGCACCGCTACGACGAACTCAACCAGCGCATCGCCACCGTGCGGCCCGACGGCCACGTGACCCAGTGGCTGACGTACGGCTCCGGCCATGTGCACGGGCTGATGCTCGATGGCCAGGACATCCTCGGCTTCGAGCGCGACGACCTGCACCGCGAGGTCACACGGGAACAAGGCAACGGACTGAGCCAGCGCCAGAAGTACGACCCGGCCGGGCGGCTGCTCGAGCAGCAGATCTCGCGCACCAGGCCCGGCGCCATCGAGTCGAGCGCTGGCATCCAGCGCAGCTACAGCTACGACAAGGTTGGCCAACTAGTCGCCATCGGCGACAGCCGGCGCGGCAACCTCAGCTACCGCTACGACCCGGTGGGCCGCCTGCTCGAAGCCAACAGCCGCGTCGGACGTGAGATCTTCGCCTTCGATCCTGCTGGCAACATCGTCGACGCTCCACCGAGCGGCGACCCGCTCAGGCATCCAGCCAACAAGCTGCTGGACAACCTGCTGAAGAACTACGCGGGCACCAGCTACCGCTACGACGAACGCGGCAACATGACCGAGCGCGTGCGCAACGGCTGGCGGACCGTCTTCGCGTGGGACGGCTTCAACCGGATGACGGCTGCGACGGACCACAGCGGCATCACCACCACCTTCAGCTACGACGCGCTAGGGCGTCGGTTGGCCAAGCGCTCGGGCGAGACCATGACGCTGTTCGGCTGGGATGGCGACGTGCTCGCGTTCGAGAGCACTCAAAGCAAGTTAGCGATCGAAGAGGGCGGTGAGCACGGCTGGAGCGTGCATTACATCCATGAGGCGAACTCGTTCGTGCCGCTGGTGCAGGTGCGCCGGGCAACAGCGATGACGCTGAGTGAGACGACGGATGCGAAGGCGCTGATGCAGGCCAATGGCGGCGTCTACGACATCGAGCAGGATCCTTTGTGGAACGGCGAGCAGAGGCATGTGCCGCGTGCGTTCGACAGGAAGGAGATGGCGTTCTATCAGTGCGATCACCTGGGCACGCCGCAAGAGCTGACAGACCATGACGGACAGGTCGCGTGGTCGGCGCAGTACAGGGCGTGGGGCGAGGCGCGGGAGGCGATCAGCGAGGCTGGCAGGAGGGCGGGGTTCAGGAATCCGATTCGGTTCCAGGGGCAGTATTGGGATGAAGAGACGGGGCTGCACTACAACCGATACCGATACTACGACCCGCAGGCGGGGCGGTTTGTCTCAAGAGACCCCATTGGTCTTATTGGTGGCCTCAATCTTCACCAGTTTGCGTCTAACCCGGTCATATGGATAGATCCTCTGGGCCTTGCTCGAAAGAAAGGGATCACGCCAAATGACCGAGGTACTCGGACCACCATTGAAGGAGGGAAGCTTTCCGAGCCTGCGGTCGGGTACAGCGGCGGGGCTGGCGGAAAGGGGGCGCAAAACCCTGTCGTTAAACAAATGTACGACGACGTTGAAGTCGACCAACGCTCTGAGACGCATGCTTGGTGTGGTGAGCCAGATGCACTCAGCAAAATTGCTGATGCTCATAAGGTAGCTAATGCTGATGAGCTTCGTAGCGTCGTTCAAGGGGCGACATCGATGACTGAACGAAATGATGGAAAGCTCCTACCGTACTGCCGCTCGTGCAGCATTGTTATGGGCCGGCTCGGCGTCTGTGACGGAGTAAAAAAATGACAGAACCATATAGTGAACATGAGGCGGAATTCCTCGATGCCATTGAAGATCAGTTGATGGAAAAAAACGTTCCCTTTCCCCGAATGATGAAAATGTATGCGGAATTTCTGCGTAATTGCATTCTGGCGGGACGTTTCAACGAGGCCGCTTCATCCGCGCAACTGGATAGTGTTGCTGAGCATTTGCAGGTGGCAATAGTTGGCTTGGGTCACGACAATAGTGACGAGTTACGGAGGCCGCACAGGATTGAGCTTTGGACGCTATTCGATTGTTCTGAAAAAGAAAACCCAGCTCTGGCTGCACTTATCCGGTGCGCTGTTTGCTGCTTTTACGATGAGGCTGGATGGGATCCAGACACGAGCGAAAGTGTGACCCCAATGCCGCTTTATCTCTTTCTCCTCAAGCGGATTATTCCTACTGTGGGCGTGGAGTTCTTGAAGTACGCGCAAAGGTCCTTGCTTGGTCCCTCGTTAAGTGAGTAATTCATCCGGACTTTGAGTGACTTAGCCGGCGACAGAAGTACGAACCGGCGAGGTGGTGGATGCCGCTTCGACATAGTTGGCCAACTGGTACGACCAAAGCGGCTTCACCACCACCTTCAGCTACGACGCGCTGGGGCGGCGCCTCTCCAAAAGCTCGGGTGAGACCACGGCGCTGTTCGGCTGGGACGGATACGTGCTCACACTTGAGAGCACGCAGGGCAGGTCGGTGATCGAGAAGGGCGGCGAGCGCTACATCCACGAGGCGGCCTCGTTCGCGCCGCTGGTGCAGGTGCGCCGGGCGACCGCGGTGGCGCGGAGCGAGACGACGGACGCGAGGCGCTGATGGAGGCCAACGGCGGCGTCTACGACATCATGGAAAAAATGATTGATTTCGCATTGATTGAATGTTCCAGGATTGACTGGAGCAAGTACGAAGTGATCCAAGGGCGAGCGGATTCAGTCCCCCTCGCCTTGGAGGCTTTGTTGACTTCCCCAATAAAAGAGGCAGAAAAATATTATTGGAGAATTGAAAATCATGTTGTCGTTCAAGGGCGGCTGTTTAGCGCTGCCGAACCGACGCTTCAGGTGCTCATTGCCTCGCTTTTGAATGCTCGCCCTAGGCATACTAAAATTGACGTGCTTGAACTTATATTTCAGATTGTTGTTGGTGCTGCTGCAGAGTCTGCAAATGAGGAATATAAGAAAATGCAGCAGCGAGTTCAATTTCGCGCTCTGGAAGGATTGTGGGTTTTTTATGCCGAATTGAACGGAGAGCATGCCAAAGCTGTGGGTGAGGTGTTGGATGTGCTCGATCCGTCACGTTTGAAATTTTTTCTTGATGCCAGTAAATGATTAATTTTTATTTTTTAGCGTAGAGGCTCTAAATGGATGAGGCTAAAGAGGTTTGGGTTTTTAATGGGTCTAGGGCGAAATTTCCTTCTGCGATTTTTATGGCCAAGGAGAATGCCCTGGAGTGGATAGAAAAAT
This sequence comes from Variovorax sp. YR634, assembly GCF_900106655.1. NCBI lineage: Bacteria > Pseudomonadati > Pseudomonadota > Betaproteobacteria > Burkholderiales > Comamonadaceae > Variovorax > Variovorax sp. YR634. Next base: position 37,618 of record NZ_FNOL01000002.1, on the reverse strand, counting down.
ATAGATTAACTGGAATTTTGACCAAATATCCCGTGGGTGTTTCAGTTTATGAGTGGTCAATTCAAAGCGGAAATTTCCAAGTGAGGTTGGAAAGAGATTCGACGCCGGACTTCATCGGGAACTTTTCTAGTGCGGCGCAAGAGCACATGCATTTCGAAAACGGGACCACGGCGAGCGCGGCAACATGATCGAGCGCGAGCGGTTGGCGAACCGTCTTCGCAGGGGATGGCCTCCCCATGACGGGGGTGACTGGCCACAGCGGCATCACCGTCGCCTTCAACTGCGACGCGCCGGGCACCGGCCATGCGACGCTCAGGGGGAGCCTCGAAACTGTTTGATTGAAGGTCTCCATGAGGCCGACTCGTCTTTTCGCTGGTGTGAGCACATCAACCTCTTTTTCATCTTCGGGTTTCCGATAACTAAATCGCCTTGATTTAGTCGCCCCGCTGCCCGATAGTCCCCTTGCGCCCGGACGCCCACCTGCAAGGCCAGCGATCCGGATCCAAAACCGCAGGGCGCATCACCCAGCGCCCGCCCAAGGAGACAAACCATGCCCAGCAGCAGCCCCCGCACCATCCTGGCCGTCGCGGCCCTGTCCCTCGCCGCAGCAACCGCATCGTCCACCGCCTTCGCCGCAGACCAACCCATCATCGGCCTCGTCACCAAGACCGAAACCAACCCCTTCTTCGTCAAGATGAAGGAAGGCGCGCAGGAAGAAGCCAAGAAGCAGGGTGCCAAGCTGCTCTCCGGCGCGGGCAAGGCCGACGGCGACAACGCGGGTCAGATCACCGCGATGGAAAACATGATCGCGGCCGGCGCCAAGACCATCCTCATCACGCCGAGCGATGCCAAGGCCATCGTGCCGGCGATCAAGAAGGCGCGCGACAAGGGCGTGATGGTGATCGCGCTCGACAGCCCGGCCGATCCGCCGGATGCGACCGACGCGCTCTTCGCCACCAACAACTACACGGCCGGCGTGCTGATCGGCGAATACGCCAAGGCCGCGATGGCCGGCAAGCCCGCAAAGATCATCGCGCTCGACCTGCTGCCGGGCCACCCGGTGGGCGCGCAGCGCCACAACGGCTTCATGAAGGGCTTCGGGCTGCCGGCCAACGAGGCGAAGTCGAACGAGCTGTCGAAGGCGCCCGAGATCGTCTGCATGGCGGACAGCTATGGCGACCAGGCCAAGGCGCAGACGGCGATGGAAAACTGCCTGCAGAAGGCGCCTGACGTGAACCTGGTCTACACGATCAACGAGCCCGCCGCGGCCGGTGCCTACAACGCGCTGAAGCGCGCGGGCAAGGAGAAGGGCGTGCTGATCGTCTCGGTCGACGGCGGCTGCCAGGGCATCAAGGACACCAACGCCGGCATCATTGCCGCGACCTCGCAGCAGTACCCGCTGAAGATGGCCGCGATGGGCGTGGCCGCGGGCGTCGAATTCGCCAAGACGGGCAAGAAGGCCTCGGGCTATGTCGACACGGGCGTGACGCTGATCGCGGGCAAGAGTGTGGCGGGCGTCGACAGCAAGGACACCAAGACTGGCGCCGAGCTGTGCTGGGGCAAGAAGTAAATAGCTGACAGCCCCCAGGGAGTATCTCGATGGCGAAATCTGCGACGCACCACATTCCGTGGGGCGCCTTGGGGCCGTGGCTGGCCCTTCTTGGCGCGTGCATCTTTTTTGCAACCCAGTCCGACCGTTTTCTCACGGGCGGCAATCTTTCGCTGATCCTGCAGCAGGTGATGGTGGTCGGCGTGATCGCCATCGGCCAGACGCTGGTGATCCTCACGGCGGGCATCGACCTGTCGTGCGGCATGGTGATGGCGCTGGGCAGCATCATCATGAGCAAGTTCGCCACCGAACTCGGGCTGCCCGTGCCGGTGGCCATTCTGTGCGGCATCGGCGTGACGACGCTGTTCGGCCTGCTCAACGGGCTGCTGGTCACGCGCATCAAGCTGCCGCCTTTCATCGTGACGCTGGGCACGCTGAACATCGCCTTCGCGATCACGCAGCTGTACTCGTCGTCGCAGACCATCACCGACCTGCCCGGCGGCCTCACGGGCCTGGGCACCACCTTCACCATCGGCAATGCCGAGGTGGCGTGGGGTTCGGTGCTGATGGTGGTGCTCTATGCGCTCACGTGGTTCGTGCTGCGCGAGACGGCGGCGGGCCGGCACATCTATGCGGTGGGCAACAACGCGGAGGCCACGCGGCTGGTCGGCATTCCGACGCAGCGTGTGTTGCTGGGCGTGTACGTGGCGGCGGGCGTGCTGTACGGTATCGCCTCGCTGCTGTCCGTGGCGCGCACCGGCGTGGGCGACCCGAACGCGGGGCAGACCGAGAACCTCGACGCCATCACGGCGGTGGTGCTCGGCGGCACCAGCCTGTTCGGCGGGCGCGGCATCGTGCTGGGTTCGCTGATTGGCGTGCTCATCGTCGGCGTGTTCCGCAACGGGCTCACGCTGATGGGCGTGTCGTCGATCTACCAGGTGCTGGTGACGGGCGTGCTTGTGATTCTCGCGGTGGCCGCGGACCAGCTCTCGCGCCGGGGAGCCCGCTGATGAACACCGTCACCAACCCCAAGATCGTCATGCAGGCCAAGGGCCTGGTGAAGCGCTATGGCCAGGTCACGGCGCTCGACGGCGTCGACTTCGAACTGCGTGAAGGAGAAATCCTCGCGGTGATCGGCGACAACGGCGCGGGCAAGTCGTCGCTCATCAAGGCGCTGTCGGGCGCGGTGGTGCCCGACGAAGGCCAGATCCTGCTCGACGGCCAGCCGGTGCACTTTCGCAATCCGCTGGATGCGCGCCGCGCCGGCATCGAAACGGTTTATCAAGACCTGGCCGTGGCCCCGGCCATGACCATCTACGAGAACCTGTTCCTCGGCCGCGAGCTGCGTCGCCCCGGCTTCCTGGGCAGCGTGCTGCGCATGCTCGACAAGAAGCAGATGCTGCTCGAAAGCACGGCCCGCATGGCGGACCTGAAGGTCGGCATCCAGTCGATGACGCAGGCGGTCGAAACGCTCTCAGGCGGCCAGCGCCAGTGCGTGGCGGTGGCGCGCAGCGCGGCCTTCGCGCGGCATGTGGTCATCATGGACGAGCCCACCGCCGCGCTGGGCGTGAAGGAGGGCAACATGGTGCTGGAGCTGATCCGCCGCGTGCGCGACCGCGGCCTGCCCGTGGTGCTCATCAGCCACAACATGCCGCACGTGTTCGAGGTGGCCGATCGCATCCACGTGGCGCGTCTCGGCAAGCGCGCGGCGGTGCTCGACCCGAAGAAGATCAGCATGAGCGACACGGTCGCCGTGATGACCGGCGCCATGACGGCCGACCAGTTGCCCGCGGAGGCGCATGCCTGATGCGGACACTTCTGCGCGCACGCCCGACCTGTTGCGGCCCCGTGGCTCCAACCAGGTCGGCATGCGCCAGTTCAACGAACGCACGGTGCTGCAGGCATTGCGCGTTCACACCAGCCTGCCAAAGGCCGACCTCGCTCGGCTGACCGGGCTCAGCGCGCAGACCATCGGGCTCATCACCGCGCGGCTGGAAGAAGACGGACTCATCGTCAAGCAAAGCCGCGTGCGCGGGCGCATCGGGCAGCCTTCGGTGCCGCTGGCGCTGAACCCGGACGGCGCCTTTGCCATCGGCATCAAGGTGGGCCGGCGCGGCGCCGAATGGCTGCTGATCGACTTCACCACGCAGGTGCGCGAGCGCCATGCCATCAGCTACGACTTTCCCGACGTGGACGAGCTGCTGCCCGCCATCGCGCAGCACATCCACCGGCTGCGCGACGGGCTGGGGCCGCTGGCGGCGCGCAACGTTGGGGCCGGGCTGGCCGCACCGTTCCAGCTCGGCGGCTGGCACCGCACGCTGGGCCTGTCGAAAGCGCAGTCCGACCTGTGGAACCAGATGGACCTGGCCGCCGAGGTGCGCGCGCGCACCGACGTGCCGGTGAGCTTCGCGCGCGACACGGTGGCCGCCTGCGTGGCCGAGCTGGTGGGTGGGCGAGGGCACGACCTCAAGAGCTTCCTGTACATCTTCGTCGACACCTTCGTGGGGGGCGGGCTGGTCATCAACTCGCACCTGCACACCGGTGCGCACGGCAATGCGGGCGCGCTCGCTTCATTGCCGATGCAGCCACCGGGCAGTCGCGGTGCGTTGCCGCCTCAACTGGTTGCGCAAGCGTCGCTCTGGGAGCTGGAGCAGCGCCTGATCGGCGAAGGCCTCGACGCCATGGCCGCGTATGACGACCGCGCCTTGCAGCCTCCCTATGCCGCGACGACGCAAGCGTGGCTGGAAAGCGCATCGCAGGCGCTGGCGCATGCCATCGTGAGCGGCACCGCCATGCTCGACCTGCCGGATGTGGTGGTGGACGGCTCGATGTCGCGCCCGCTACTGCAGGCGCTGCTCGACCAGACCCGCGCCGCGCTGGACCGCTGCAACTGGGAAGGCCTGTGGCAGCCGCGGCTGCATGGCGGCAAGGCGGGGGCGCAGGCTTGTGCGCTGGGCGGCGCGATGCTGCCGCTGCACGCGAACTTTGCGCCGGACCACGATGTGTTTTTGAAGGCGGCCTAACCTGCTTTACGCGAGCGCGCGAGGCTCAATGCCTCGGCGATCAGCGGCTTCACCGTCTCGAAGGTCTTCGCACTCGGATTGATCACGCTGACCCAGTACATCTTCGCATACACCGGGTGCGGCATCAGCGTGTCGAGCGCGGCGTGGTCGGCGGTAGCGGGCACTTCGCCGAACAGTGCGCGAAAGGTCTCTTTGCCCACGCCTATGTTCAGGCGAAACACGCCCGGGCGGTTCAGCTGCGAGGCGCTGTCGAAGTCGTTGTCCTTCGTCACGATCGTGGCGAAAGGAAACTTGTTGTCCCCGTCGTGAAAGAAGAAGGTGTTGTCGTCGGCGATCTGAAAGTGGCCGCCGGCCAGCATGTCGATGATGTGTTGGGTGATGGCGTCTTCGGTCATGAGCGCGATCTTGCCTGCGTTCATCAGGAGGGCCAGCGCCGCAGTCCCAGTTCGTCCGCCAGCCGGCGGTAGGCCTTGATCTGCGCCTGCACGTAGTCGTCTAACGCTGCGCCGGTGAGCGCGAAGGGGTACAGGCCGTGCTGCTCGCGCAACGCGGCGTAGCCGGGCGCGGCACTCGCTTCGCCGAAGGCCGCGACCCATGCGCGTACCGCGGCTTCAGGCACGTCAGCGCTCAGGTACAGGCCGCGCACGGTCGGCCACACCAGGTCGATGCCTTGCTCGCGCGCGGTCGGCACGCCGGTGAGCGCGCCGCCCAGCCGCTTGTCGGACAGCACGGCCAGCAGGCGCACCGCCGCGCCGCCCGCAATGGCCTGCAGGGCTTCGGCTGCATCGCCGGGGAACACGTCGACATGCTTGCCCTGCATCGCACCCAGCGCGTCCCCGCCGCCCTCGAACGACACGAAGCGCATGGCCTTGTGATCGCGCCCCGCCGCGCGCACCAGCAGCGCGGCCTTTACCCAGTCCTGGCTGCCCACAGTGCCGCCCGCGCCGAAGGCGATGCGCGACGGGTCTTGCCGCAGCGCGGCGACCAGGTCTTGCAAGCGCTTGTAGGGCGAGTCGCGATGCACCGCGATCACGCCGTAGTCGGTGCCCAGCGTGGCGATCCAGCGTACAGCCGAGGGCGAATGCGGACCGAAGCGGCCTTGCGCGAGGTTGAGCAGCGAGCCGCTGGAAAACGCCACCAGCGTGCCCGGGCCGCCGAGCTTGCCTGTGGCAACGCGGTCGAAGGCTACGGCGCCAATGCCGCCCGGCAGGTAGCGCTGGGTGAGCGGTGGGCGCGCGGGTCGCACGGCCTGAAGCGCGTCGCGCGCCAGTGCGCAGGTCAATGCGAAGCCGCCGCCGGCCTTGGCGGGGATCACGCAGTCGGCAGCGTTTTCGGAGGGATCGTTCGCGGCGGCCATCGCGCGCACGCTGAAAGGCATCAGCAACGCGCACAACGCGCGAAGTGCATGGCGGCGGGTGGGCGGCGTGGACATGGAAATGGGCCCGTCAGGTGGCGGCCGGGCGAGGCCACCAGATGATCGCATGCAGCCCCGGGCCGGCCTCGCGCGCCTCAAGTCGCAGTTCGCCCCGGTGCCGCTGCGCAATGGAGCGCGCAATGGCCAGCCCGAGCCCGAAGCCGCCCTTGCCGGCGCGCGCGCCGCGCCGGAAGCGCTGGCCCAACGCGGCGCGCTCTTCGTCGTTGAGACCGGGCCCGTTGTCCTCGACGTTGAGGCTCCAGCCCGCTGCGTCGCCCGCGGCAAAGAGCGTGATCGTGCCTTCGGCCGGCGTGTAGGTGATCGCGTTGCTCACCAGGTTGCCCAGCGCCTCGCGCATCAGCCCCCGGTCTGCCACGGCAAGGAACTCCGGCGTGGGCGAATGAATGCCCAGGTCGATGCGCTTGGCGCGTGCCAGCGGCAGCAGGTCGACCGCCACTTCGCGCAGCAGCGCCGCAAGGTCGAACTCGGCGGGCTCCACCGACACCGTGTCGCTGCGGCCCAGCGCCAGCAGCTGCTGCGCGCTGCGCGTCGCGCGGCCGATCTCGGTGCCCAGCGCGTCGAGCGCCACCTGTACTTGCGCCGGGTCTTGTTCGCGCCGTGCGTAGTCGGCCTGCATCTGCAGCGTGGTGAGGTGGGTGCGCAGCTGGTGCGAGGCGTCGTCCAGAAACTGGCGCTGCTGCGTCACGAGGTCTTGCGTGCGCGACATCTGCTGGTTGACTGCGGTCACCAGCGGGCGCACCTCGGCAGGCAGGTCGGTCTCGGCGATGCGCGTGAGGTCGTCGGGCGTGCGCGAGCCCACCTCGCGCGCCAGTCGCGAGAGCGGCCGCAGCGCCGCCGCGAGTGCCAGGGCGGTGCCGCACAGCAGCATCGCCAGCACTAGCCCGTCGCGCAACGCCGCGCTGCGCACAAAGCGCGCGCTGAACTCCTGCCGCGAGCGCGTGCTTTCCCCCACCTGGATCAGCACGCTGCGCCCGGTGCTGCCGGCCGGCGCGCGGTCGAGATCGCGGCGGTAGGCCGCGAGCCGTACTGCTTCGCCGAAGTAGGTGGCGTCGTAGAAGGCCGGCACGCCCATCGCCAGTTCGGTGGGCGGCGCGGGTAGGTCGGCGCTGCCGAGCTCCACCAGCCCGTCAGACGTGGACACGCGAAAGAAGACCTGGCCGCTCGCCGTCAGCTCGAAGAACTCGAACATCGTGTACGGCAGCTCGACCGACAGGCCGCCCGATGCGGTCGAGATGTTGGCGTCGATGGACTTGAGCGCACCCAGCAGCGAGCGGTCGTAGGCCGCGTTGGCCGCGGCCAGCGCGTCGTGCCGCGTCATCCACAGTTCCAGGCCGGTCACGACCAGCAGGGCGGGGAAGAGCAGCAGCGCGAGCCGCTGCCAGAGGCTGGCGCGGCGCAGGCGTTCACGCAGGCCGCTCACTCAGTCTGCTTCCAGTACATAGCCGAGCCCGCGCAGCGTGACGATGCGAACCCCGGTGCCGTCGAGTCGCTTGCGCAGCCGGTAGACGAAGACTTCGACCGCCTCCGGGTGCACCTCTTCGTCGTCGGAGAACACGCGTTCGAGGATCTGCTGCTTCGACAGCGGTTCGCCACTGCGCTGCACCAGCACGCGCAGCACCGCCAGTTCGCGCGGCGAGAGCGCCAGCGCCTCGCCGTTCAGCGTGAAGTGCCGGCGCGCGCCGTCGTACACCAGCGGGCCGCAGGCCAGCCGCGGATGCTCTACGCCACGCGCGCGCCGCACCAGCGCGTGCAGGCGCGCTTCGAGCTCGGCCAGCGCGAAGGGCTTGGCGAGGAAGTCGTCGGCGCCCGCGTTGAGCGAAGCCACGCGCTCGTTCAGCGAGTCGCGCGCCGTGAGGATCAGCGCCGGCAAGCGCTGGTCACGCTCGCGCAGCCGTTGCAGCACCGTGTGCCCGTCGAGCCCGGGCAGGCCCAGGTCGAGCACCAGCGCATCGTGGTCGCGCTGCTGCAGCGCCCGGTCGGCCAGGCGCCCGTCGTCCACCCATTCGACCTGGATGCCCGCATGCTCCAGCGCCTTGCAGAGCCAGGTGCCCAGGGTGTGTTCGTCTTCCGCCAGCAGGATGCGCATGGCGCCGATGCTAGGGCCTGCCGGGATCAATCAGGCTTGATGTTTGCCCTTGCGATGACCTTTTGCCAGCGGGTTTGCTCGGCAGCGATGAACTGCGCGAACTGCTCGGGCGTGCCGCCAATGGCTTCGGCCGCATCGGCCGTCAGGCGCTGCATGGAGTCGGGCGACTTCACCGCCTTCATCGTCTCGGCCGAGAGCTTGGCCAGGTTGGCGGGCGTGATGTTGGCGGGCGCGAGCATGCCGTACCACTGAGTCATTTCGAAGCCCGGGAAGCCTTGCTCGGCCACGGTCGGCACGTCGGGCAGCTGGGGCAGGCGCTTGGCCGATCCGGTCGCGATGCAGCGCACCTTGCCCGCCTTGATGAACGGAATGATCGCCGCCGCGCCGATGGCCGATGCGTCGAGCCGGCCCGAGAGCAGGTCGGTCACCATCGGGCCGGTGCCGCGGTAGGGCACGTGCAGCATGAACACGTCGGCCGTCATCTTCAGGTACTCGAAGGCCAGGTGGCCCGCGCTACCATTGCCCGCCGAACCGTAGCTGAGCTTGCCCGGCTTCGACTTGGCGTACGCGATGAACTCCTTGAGGTTCTTCGCCGGCACGTCGGGGTGCACCACGTAGAGGCTGGGCACCTTGGCCAGCAGGCTCACGGGCTTGAAGTCCTTGTTCGCGTCGTAGGGCAGCTTGGCGAAGATGTACGGGTTGACCGCCAGCGTGCCGATGTGGCCGAGGATGATCGTGTGCTGGTCGGTGCTGCGCGCCACTTCGCTCATCGCGATGTTGCCGGCCGCACCGGGCTTGTTGTCGACGAAAACGCTCTGGCCCAGCGTGCGCGAGAGTTCGGCGGCGGTCGAGCGCGCGACGATTTCGGAGCTACCGCCCGGCGCGAAGGGCACGACGAAGCGGATCGACTTGCTGGGCCAGGTGTCCTGGGCGGAGGCCAGCGAAGGCAGCAGGCCGCCGAGGGTGAGGGCGCCGCCGGCTTGCAGCCAGTGGCGGCGGCTCAGGCTGTGGGCGTCGTCAGGGGAAAAGAGATCGGACATGGTGCTTGTGTCTCCAGCGCTTTTGGATTGAAAGCGCGCATCCTGCCCGGTCGATGCTGTCGGAAAGCTGTCAGTTGCGGTTCGTCCAGTAATCCCGACCGAATTCGCCCGCGAGCCGGGCAATCAAGGTTTCCACGCGCGCCAGCACGATTTCGACCTGCGCGCGCACTGGAGCGTATGCGAAGCGCAGGTTGTGGAAGGTCTTGCCTTCGTCGGGGTCGTCATCGCGCAGGTACAGCGTGCCGTCGTGCAGCCGCAGGTCGAGGAACCAGCCCTGCTCGTAATCGGAGAAGACTTCGCCGGGTGTGCCTCTGGTCAGCGATTCGATGAAGGCTCGGCCCTCGCTGAAGCGGTCGTGCCATGGGAAGCTCAGGAGGAAGCGGCCGGGCGCATGGACTACCGGCCTGTTCCAGAAGTAGGGGCCTTCGGCCGGGTCCTTGCCGTGGCGCGCGGCCTTGGCCAGCAGGTCGCGGTAGTGACTGCCGAGCTCGTCCTCGTGGCCGACGCAGTCGGCCGACAGCACGAAGCCTTGTGCCGCGCCCGGAATTGCCGGCTGGTACAGCGGTTCGCACAGGTTCGCCCATTGTTCAGGCGAGATGCGCGACGACGGGCCGTAGTAGAACGAGTGCTCGACGATGAATGCAATGTCGATGTGCACGTCTTCCAGGGGCTCCGACTGCGCCGCCCAGTCGGGCAATGTCGTCTGGCTCGAAGAACCCGAGGCGTTTACGGTCATGGCGCTTCTCAGATCAGATTGCGCATCGCCTGCGCCGTCTCGCGCAGCACCGGCAGCACTCGCGCAACAGCGTCTTCCGAGCTCTCGTGCCCCATCGGCATCGTGATGTTCAGCGCCCCCACCAGCGTGCCGTGCCGGTCGCGCAGCGGCACCGCGATGCCGCGAGAGTTCAGGTCGAGCTGCTGCTCGGAAAGTGCCCAGCCCTGCGCCCGGATGCGCGCGAGCTCGAGCTTCATGCGCTCCATGCTCGCGATGGTGTGCGAAGTGAAAACCGTCAGCTGCCGTGTCGTCAGCCATTCATTCAGCTCGGCGTCGCTGCGCAGCGCCAGCATCAGCATGCCCGAGGCCGTGACCTGCGCCGGCACGCGCGCGCCGAGCACGTAGCCGGTGCTCATGCTGCGGTTGGGGCCGTTGCGCGCGATGTAGACCACCTCGTCGCCGTCCATCACGCTGAGGTAGGCGATCTCGTTGGTGCCCGCCGCCACCCGCTGCAGAAAGGGCTGCACCACACGCGGCAGCCGGGCCGATTCCAGGTACGACTGGCCTAGGCGCAGCACGCGCGGCGTGAGCCAGAACAGCTTGCCGTCGCTCGCCACATAGCCCATGTGCTGCAAGGTCAACAGATAGCGCCGCGCGGCGGTGCGGGTCATGTTCGTGCGCTGGCCGGCCTGGCTGGCAGTCAGGCGCGGGTTGGCGTCGTCGAAGGCCTCGATGATGCTCACGCCACGCTCCAGGCCGGCGATCCAGTCGCGCTTGTCCAGGCCGGGCGGCGGCGCCGGGTCGTCCTTGCTGTCCTTGCTCATGGGCGGAAGTGTGCCTGCGTGGATGGGTTCGGAGTTTGCATTTGATGACAGTGAAAACCCTTGAATTGAACGATCAGTGATTTTTTGAGTTCGATAATCGCACGATTATTGGTGCCAATGGCTGCGTGATTCAGGCGAAGCGACTATAAAGCTCGGCATCCGCCCTCGAAAAGAGCGATTGACGAACGGAAGCACGCACATGAGCCATTCCATCCGCGGCAGCACCCAGGCTTACCTGATCCCCGGCGACCCGGTTCGCAATGTGCGGCTGCCCCGCATGTTCAACGCCGCCTTCGAGCGCTTCGGCATCGACGCTGTGCTGCTCCCCATGCAGGTGCCGGTGCGCGACTTCGCGGTGTTCTTCAAATCGGCCTTTCTCGCGCGCAACGTGCGCGGCATGGTGATCGCGCCGCCGCACAAGCCGCTGGTGGTCGACCTGCTCGACGGCTGCGGCCTCTTCGGCCGCGTGGCCGGTTCGGTCAACGTGGTGCGCCGCACCGAGGGCGACCAGCTCGAAGGCGACCTGTTCGATGGCGAAGGCCTGATCGGCGCGCTCGACCACTACAACATTCCCTTCCGCGGCAAGCGCGTGCTGATCCTCGGCGCGGGCGTGAGTGCGGCGGCCATCGGCGTTGCGCTGGCCGAAGGCGGCACGGTGAACGGCGCGGAGTACATCGCGTTCTACGACAGCGCCGCAGGCAAGGCGGCCGGTGTGGCGGCCAAGCTCAACGCCTTCTTCGATGCGACTGTGGTCTCGGCCGACAGCAACGCGCCCGAGGGCTACGACCTCGTCATCAACGCCACGCAGCTGGGGCTGGTCGAAGGCGATGCGTTGCCCCTCGACGTGTCGCGCATGGACGGCCATGCGGCACTGTTCGACATTCTTCTGCGCAACCAGCCCACGCCGCTGGTGCAGGCAGCGCGAGCGCGCGGACTCAACGCACAGGCGGGCTTCGAGATGCTCATCCAGCAGATGCCGCACTACTTCCGCTACTTCGGCCATCTCGACGCGGCCGCCGCGATGCAAGCCGACGCCGACTTCCTGCGCGAAATCATCTATCCGCCGGCAATGCACGCCGAAATTGCGCAGCCCTTGCGCTACCACTCGCCCAGCGTCGCCTGAGCCCCGATTTTTCAAAGAAACAACCGACATGATTTCCGGCAAGACCACGCTCATCGCCCACATCGGCTATCCCACCGAGGCCTTCAAGGCCCCGATGATCTACAACCCCTGGTTCGACAAGCACGGCATCGACGCTGTGGTGGTTCCGATGGGCGTGAAGCCCGAGGACTACGCGGCCTCGCTGCCGCAGATCTTCAGGTTCAGCAACCTGCGCGGCGCGCTCGTGACCATGCCGCACAAGGTGACGACGATGTCGCTGGTCGACGAGGTGACGCCCACGGCGCGCGTTGCGGGCGCCTGCAACGCCATCCTCAAGCGGCCCGACGGCACGCTGTTGGGCGACCAGTTCGACGGCGCGGGCTTCGTGCGTGGCGTGGAGCGCAAGGGGCGCCTGTTCAAGGGCACGCGCGTGCTGGTGTCGGGCACGGGTGGCGTTGGCTCGGCCATTGCCGCATCGATTGCCGCCGCCGGAGCCGCCGAGCTGATGCTGTTCGACATGAGCGAGGCCTCGGCCGGCGCATTGGCCGCACGGCTGCGCGAGCACTATCCGCAAATGAAGGTGGCAACGGGGTCGAAAGACCCGGCCGGCTACGACGTGGTCGTCAACGCCACGCCGCTCGGCATGAAGGAGGGCGACCCGCTGCCCTTCGACGTGGACCGCATCGAGCCCGGCACTTTCGTCGGCGAGGTGGTCATGAAGACCGAATACACGCCGCTGCTGCAGGCCGCCAAGGCCAAGGGCTGCCAGGTGCAGGTCGGCACCGACATGCTGTTCGAGATGATCCCGGCCTACCTGGAGTTCTTCGGATTCGGCACTGCCTCCCCGGAGGAATTGCGTGCCGTGGCTCAATTGAAATACTGAAAGGCCAGGTCATCGCATGAGTATTTTTGAAGGTTTCCTCTCCACGTCCGAAACGCTCGGCGCTTTCAGCGACCGCGCCTTCGTCGACGCCATGCTGCGCTTCGAAGCGGCACTCGCGCGCGCACAGGTTGCCGAAGGACTGATCCCCGAGAGCGCTGCGCATTCGATCGTCAGCAGCTGCAAGGTCGAGCTGTTCGATGTTGCCAAGATCGTGCGCGAGAGCGGCCGCGCGGGCAGCGTCGCGATTCCGCTGGTGAAGGCGCTGCGCGAAGCCGTCGGCCTCTTCAATGCCGACGCCGCGCCCTTCGTGCACTTCGGCAGCACCAGCCAGGACGTGATCGACAGCGCAATGGCGCTGGTCACGCGCGAAGCGGTCGCGCTCATCGAGACCGATCTTGCCAAGGCCGCCGACGCGCTGCTGCGCCTGGCCGTCACGCACGCCGAAACGCCGATGCTCGCGCGCACGCTGATGCAGCCGGCCTCGGTCACCAGCTTCGGCTTCAAGTGCGCGGGCTGGGCCGCGCCGCTGGTGCGCAGCCGCATCCGGCTGCGCGATGCCGCGAAGCACGCACTGCAATTGCAGCTGGGCGGCGCCGTCGGCACGCTGGCGCAGATGAAGGGGCAGGGCGCTGCCGTGCGCAAGCGCATGGCCAAGGAGCTTGGCCTGGGCGACCCCGGCGCAACGTGGCACACGCAGCGCGACGAATGGGTGGCGCTCGGCTGCGAGCTGGGCCTTATCACCGGCAGCCTCGGAAAGATCGCGGTCGACATCGCGCTTCTCGGGCAGTACGAAGTGGCCGAAGTCGCGGAGCCCAGCGAGCCGGGCCGCGGTGGTTCGTCGGCAATGCCGCACAAGCGCAACCCGGTGGCTTCGATGGTCGCCATCGCCGCCGCGCACCGTGCGCCGCAGCGCGTGGCCGCATTGCTTGGCGCCATGCCGCAACAGCACGAACGTGCCCTCGGCGCCTGGCAGGCCGAACTGGCCGAATGGCCGCAGCTGCTGATGTCGGCGCACGGCAGCGTGCGCGCAATGGCAGGCGCATTGCCCGGCCTGCAGGTCGACGCCGCGCGCATGCGCGCCAACATCGACCGGCTGCGCGCCGAACTCCCTCGCGACGCGGCCGACGAATGGTTCGACCCCGCGCTCGCTCACAACGCCGGACAGACAGCCCTCGCCGAGGTGAAGGCGCTGCAGGCCCGGCTCACAGACAAGGAACTTGCCCAATGACCGCCCCCGAAACCCCGGCCAACGACTACGAAGCCGGCCTCGTCAACCGCCGCCGCGTGCTCGGCGATGCCTGGGTCGACAAGTCGCTCGCCAACCGCAACGGCTTCAACGCCGAGTTCCAGGAACTCATCACACGCCACGCGTGGAACGACATCTGGGGCCGCCCCGCACTGGGCGACAAGACGCGCCGCTACATGGTGCTGTCGATGATGCTGGGCATCCACGCGTATGAAGAGTTCGCGATGCACGTGCGTGCCGCGCTCGACGGCCCGCCCGAGTCGCGCCTCACGCCGGACGACATCAAGGAAGTGATCATGATGGCCGCCATCTACTGCGGCGTGCCGGTGGCCAACCACGCCTTCGGCATCGCGACCGGCATCCTGCGCGAAAAAGGCCTGCTGCCTGCGTTGCCCCAGTGACCGCGCCGGTCGCCCGCAAGAAGGGCCGGTTCGACGTCACTTTCACCTTGCTGCTGCCGCTGCTGCTGGCGGCGCAGCCGGTGGCCACCGACAGTTATTTGCCCGCGCTTCCCGCCATTGCGAAGGAGCTCGGTTCGGCCAGCACCAGCCTCACGCTGTTCGTGCTGGCCTTCGGCTTTGCGCAGTTGCTGTGCGGCCCGCTGGCCGATCGCTTCGGTCGCAGGCCGGTGCTGCTGGCGGGGCTCGGCTGCTATGCCATTGCCGCGCTGGGCGGCGCGTTCGCAGGCAGCGTGGCGCTGCTCGCGGGCTGGCGCACGCTGCAGGGCTTTTCGATGGCGGCGATTCTCGTGTGCTCGCGCGCGGCGGTGCGCGACCTGTATCCCGCGCACGAAGGCCCGCACGTCATGGCGCGCGGCCTCACCGGGCTGGGCGTGGTCGGCCTGATGGCGCCGCTGCTCGGCGCGTGGCTGGTGCAGGGCGCGGGCTGGCGCTGGGTGATGGTCGCGATGGCGGTCTATGCCTCGCTGCTGTTCGCGCTGTGCTGGCGCTCGTTCGGCGAAACGCGCAAGCCGATGCTGGGCGAGGGTGAGTCGTCCGCGCCGCGCGGCAGCACGCGCGCGGTGTTCGCGAGCCGGTCTTTCCGCGCCTGGGCCTCGGTGGCAGCGACGACCTACGGCGGGCTGTTCTGCTTTCTGCTGCTGTCGCCGATGGTCTACATCGGCTATCTGGGCTGGTCGCCCGCGTGGTACGGCTGGATCCCGGCCGGCGGCTCGCTGGTCTACATCTTCAGCACCACCATGTGCCGCACGCTGTTGCGGCGCTACGGGCCGGTGCGCACCGTGCGGCTCGGTGCTTCATTGAGCCTGACCGGCGCCGTCATCCAGGCGCTCGGCTGCTGGCTGATGCCGCTGAGCGCCGTGCCGCTGCTGTTCGGCCACGCCGTGTACTGCCTCGGCCATGGCATCCACCAGCCCTGCGGGCAGGCGGGCGCGGTGGGCGACCTGCCGCATCTGGCGGGCCGGGCCGTGTCCTGGTCGGGCTTCGGCATGATGATGGTCGCGTTCTGCGTGGGGCAGCTGGCAGCGCGATTTGTCGATGCCGATTTTTCCAATGGCGCCTGGCCGATGGTCGTGCCGATGCTGCTGGCCGGCTGCGTGCTGATGGCCATCGCGTTCCTCTGGCTGCCGCGTCTTCAACACCCGAAAAAGGAAACCACACCATGACCCGTTTGAATGTCGTTCGCGAGGGCGAAGGCCCGATCGTCGTGCTCAGCCATGCGCTCGGTTGCGACCTGAGCATGTGGGACGGCGTGGCCGCGCAGCTCTCGCGCGCCCACACGGTGCTGCGCTACGACCACCGCAACCACGGCGCGTCGGAGGTGGTGCCCGGCGCGCTGCGCGTCGAGACGCTGGCACAGGACGTGGCCGAACTCATCCAGCGCGAGGCGGACGGCGAGCCCGTGCATTTCGTCGGCCTGTCGATGGGCGGCATGACCGCGCAGGCGCTGGCGGTGCGGCACCCCGAGCTGCTGAAGACAATGGTGATCGCCAATTCGGCCGCTCACTACCCCGACCAGGCCCCCTGGCGTGCACGCGCCGAGACGGTGGCTGCCAAGGGTGTGGCCGCCATCGCCCCGGGTGCCGTGGCGCGCTGGCTCACGCCAGCCTACGTGGGCACGCCCGAAGGCGCAGTCGCCGCGAAGACGCTGCATGACGTGCTGGTGCGCACCGATGCGCAGGGCTACATCGAGAGCTGCAATGCCGTCGCGGCCATCGATTTCCGCGAGAGCAACCATCGCATTGCAGTGCCCACGCTGGTGATCGGCGGGCTGCAGGACGAGGCCACGCCAATGGCCATGTCGCAGGCCATGGTGGGTGCCATTCCAGGCGCGCGCCTGGCCACCATCGACGCTGCGCACCTGAGCGCGGTCGAACGGCCGGTGGAGTTCACACAGCTGCTGATCGATTTCTGGCGCAGCCTTTGAGGGCTATTGGCCGGGCAGCCGGCCTAGGTGTATCCCGTATTTCGTGCGAATAATGCACGTATGTGATCGATGATCGATCAAAAGCTCGCTGAATAGATTGTGGCGGGGCCCGGGTGTTCCTAAAGTCCACCCCCATGCATCGCTCCATTGCTACCGTCTCGCTCAGCGGCACGCTCCGCCAGAAGCTCGAAGCCGTCGCCGCCGCCGGTTTCGACGGCATCGAGCTGTTCGAGGCCGACTTCATCAACTTCAAGGGCACGGCCACCGAATTGCGCCGCATCACGGCGGATCTGGGCCTGACCATCGACCTGTACCAGCCGTTCCGCGATTTCGAAGGCATGCCCGAGCCGCAGTTTCGTCGCAGCCTGGAGCGCGCCGAGCGCAAGTTCGACCTGATGGAGGCCATGGGTGCGCCGATGGTGCTGTGCTGCTCCAACACTTCGCCGCTGTCGGTGAACGATCGGGCTCTGGCCGCCGCGCAACTGCACGAACTGGCCGAGCGCGCTGCGCGCCGCAACCTGCGCGTGGGCTTCGAGGCACTCGCCTGGGGCCGCCACACCTCGCTGTACGGCCAGGCCTGGGAGATCGTGAAGCAGGCGAACCACGCGCACCTGGGCCTGATCCTCGACAGCTTCCACACGCTGTCGCTGAAGGACGATCCGGCCGGCATCGCCAGCATTCCGGGCGACAAGATCTTCTTTCTGCAGATGGCCGACGCGCCGCTGCTGTCGATGGACGTGCTGCAGTGGGCGCGCCACCATCGTTCGTTTCCGGGGCAGGGCGATTTCGACGTGGTCGGCTTCTTCGAACAGGTGCTGCGCGCGGGCTACACCGGGCCGCTGTCGCTGGAGATCTTCAACGACATCTTTCGCGAGACGCCGAACCGCCGTACCGCGGTGGATGCGATGCGCTCGCTGCTGTACCTCGAAAGCGAAGCGCGGCAGCGGCTGGACGACGTCGAGCCCGTGCAGTTGTTCAACCCGCCGCCGGTACCGGCGCTCTCCGGCCTGTCGTTCATCGAGTTTGCGGCCGACGAGGCATCTGCAGCAACGCTGTCCACGCTGGTGAAGCAACTCGGCTTCCGCCGCATCGGCAAGCACCGCTCGAAGGCCGTGACGCTGTACCGCCAGGGCGAGATCAACCTGATCGTCAACGCGCAGCCCGATTCGTTTGCGCGCGGCCGCTTCGAGGCGCACGGCACCTCGGTGTGCGCGCTGGGTGTGCGCTGCGACGATCCCATCGCGGCCGTGGGCCGAGCCACCGCCATGCGTTCGCAGCGGCACGACAGCCCGGTCGGCCCCAACGAACTGCGCGTGCCGGCCATCGTTGCGCCGGGCGGCAACCTGATTCATTTCGTGCCCGAAGCGCTGGGCGCCAACGGCTTGTACGAAGCCGACTTCATTCTCGAAGACGACGGTGCCGGCGCGAACGACGCAGGCCTGCAGCGCATCGACCACGTGGCTCTTGGCCTGGCGCTAGACCAGCTCGACACCTGGGTGCTGTTCACGCGCGCCGTGCTCGGCCTGGAGCCCGGCGAGAGTCTGGAGCTGGCCGACCCCTTCGGCCTGATCCGCAGCCGCGGCGTTGCCAACAGCGACCGCAGCCTGCGCCTGGTGCTCAACGTGTCGCTGAGCCAGCGCACCCGCACCGCGCGCACGCTGAGCGTGACGGGCGGTGGCGCGGTGCATCACATTGCGCTGAGCTGTGCCGACATCTTCGAGACGGCCGCCAAGCTGCGCGCCAACGGCACGCGCTTCGTGCCCATCTCCGACAACTACTACGACGACCTGGCCACGCGCATCGACGTCGCGCCCGAACTGCTGGCGCGCATGCGCGAAGCGGGCGTGCTGTTCGACCGTTCGCCAGCCGGCGACTACCTGCACATTTATACCGAGAGTTTCGAGGGCGGACTGTTTTTCGAGGTCGCACAGCGCGTGGGCAACTACGACGCCTACGGTGCCCTCAACGCACCGGCGCGCATGGCTTCGCAGGCGCAGGATTGATTTGATTTCTTGATCTGATTTTTTCGTCAACACTGGAGACAACACATGGCAACCAACACAGCCCATGAGCCGCAAGGCAGGCACCAGTCGAAGAAGGCCGCCGCAAGCGGCTGGATCGGCTCGGCGCTGGAGTACTACGACTTCTTCATCTACGCCACCGCGGCGGCGCTGATCTTTCCGCAGATCTTCTTCCCGAAGGGCGACCCGACGACGGCCATCGTCGCCTCGCTCGCGACCTACGGCGTGGGTTATGTCGCGCGTCCCATCGGCGCCTTCGTGCTCGGCCACTGGGGCGACACGCACGGGCGCAAGCAGGTGCTGGTGCTTTGCATGTTCCTGATGGGCTTTTCGACCGTGGCCGTCGGCCTGCTGCCTACCTATGACCAGGTCGGCCTGCTGGCTCCGGTGCTGCTGGTTCTGCTGCGCCTCATCCAGGGCTTTGCAGTGGCCGGCGAGATCTCGGGCGCGAGCTCGATGATTCTCGAGCACGCACCGTTCGGGCGTCGCGGCTTCTTCGCGAGCTTCACGCTGCAGGGTGTGCAGGCCGGCCAGATTCTGGCGGCTGCCGTGTTCCTGCCGCTGGCGCACTACATGCCCGAGGAGGCCTTCAACTCGTGGGGCTGGCGCATTCCCTTCCTGCTGAGCTTCCTGGTCATCGTGGCGGGCTACATCATCCGCCGCGAGGTCGACGAGACGCCGGCTTTTGCTGAAGTGGACAAGAAGGGCGAAGTGGCCAAGGCACCGATCATCCAGGCCTTCACCGACAGCTGGGCCGACATGCTGCGCGTGGTCTGCATGGCGCTGATGAACGTCATCCCGGTGGTGGCCACAGTGTTTGGCGCGGCCTATGCCGTGCAGGCGGCCTACGGCATCGGATTCCAGAAAGACGTGTACCTGTGGATTCCGGTGCTCGGCAACATCCTGGCCGTGATCGTGATCCCGTTCGTGGGCAACCTCTCGGACCGCATCGGCCGCCGCCCGCCGATCATCGTCGGTGCGCTGCTCTCGGGGCTGCTGTCCTTCGTGTACCTGTATGCCATCAGCATCCGCAACGTGCAGCTGGCCATCGTCATGTCGCTGCTGATGTGGGGCATCGTGTACCAGGGCTACAACGCGACCTTCCCGAGCTTCTATCCGGAGTTGTTCCGCACCCGCAACCGCGTCTCGGCCATGGCCATCTCGCAGAACATCGGCACCACCTTCACCGCACTGCTGCCCGCTCTGTTCGCCGCCGTGGCGCCTCCCGGCTCGACCAACGTGTGGTTCACCGTGGGTGCCATCACCTTCGCGGTGACGGTGCTGGCGGCCCTGGCCGCACTGAGTGCACGGGAAACCTACCGCATCCGGATGAACGACCTCGGCAAGCCCGATGCGGTGCCGGTCGACAAGCAGGAGTACGACCGCATGCGCGAGAAGACGCTGCAGGACGCGCGCCTGGCCAAGGCCGCGGCCTGAAAACCTTTCGTGCACCAAGGGTTGTGGCGCCGTGAAGAATGGCGCCATGACTACCTCTACCTCTTCCCACCTCAAGATCGACTTCGTCTCCGATGTGTCCTGTCCCTGGTGCGCCATCGGCCTGAGTTCGCTCGAGGCGGCGCTCAGGAAGGTGGCCCCCGAGGTCACCGCGGAGCTGCACTTCCAGCCCTTCGAGCTGAACCCGCAGATGCCGCCCGAAGGCCAGGACACCTTCGAGCACCTGAACCAGAAGTACGGCTCCACGCGCGAGCAGCAAGCAGAGGCGCGCGAAATGATCCGCCAGCGCGGCGCGGCAGTGGGCTTCGAGTTCAGCCCCGGAGGCCGTCCGCGTGTCTACAACACCTTCAACGCACACCGCCTGCTGCACTGGGCCGAGCTGGAAAGCCCGGCCAAGCAGGCGGCGCTGAAGAAGCTGCTGCTGAAGGCCTACTTCACCGATAGCCAGAACCCCTCGGACTCTGAAGTGCTGGTGCGCGCGGCGACCGAAGCCGGGCTCGACGCAGCCCGTGCCCGCGAGATCCTGAACAGCGACGAGTTCGCACAGGAAACCCGCGAACGCGAGCGCATGTACACCGACGCCGGCATCCACTCGGTGCCCGCGATCATCATCAACGACCAGCACCTCATTTCGGGTGGCCAGCCCGTCGAGGTGTTCGAGCGCGCCCTGCGGCAGATTGCCGGTGCTGCGCCGTCCAGCCTGTCTGTAGCCTGACTTAGCTGGCGCTTAGGCGCTGCCTTTGCGCGGCGTTACGAGGGTAAAGAGCGTCAACGCGGAGCGGGTCCCGATGGTTGAGGATGCGTCCTCGATTCGCCATCACTCCCAGGAGCTCCGAAGATGAAGAAGAAAAGCCTAATCGCCGCACTCGCCCTCATGGCTGCGGCTTCGTTGCCCGCATTGGCCGACGAATACGGCAGGCACCCGTTCTACCTCCACGCCTTGTCCGACCTGCAAACGGCCGCCTGGAAGGTGGAGCATCGCCGCCCCGAAGACGGGCAGATCTCGCGCGACGAGCAGGTGGTGGTCGACGAGATCCACGCCGCCATCGGCGATCTCCAGCACGCTGCATGGCTGGACGGCAAGCCCCTCGAATGGCGCGAGCCCACCGATGCGTGGCTGCCGCGCGAAGGCCGCCTGCATGCCGCGGCCGACCTGCTGCGCAAGGTGCGCTCCGATGTGGCGCGCGAAGAAGACGACCCGCGCTCGCGGCCGTTCCAGCAACGCGGCCTGGCGCACGTCGACGTCGCGCTCAACACCGCACAGCACGCCATCGGCGACGTGCGCCATCACGACATGCGCAGGGAGTGATGGCGGTGCCGGCCGCCGCCTCGTTGTTCTCCATGCGTCGCGCCTCGATGGCGCTCGGTGCATGTGCGCTGGCCTTGCTCGCGGCCTGCGCAAGTGCACCGGGCGACCAGCGGCCGGTGGTGTCAGTGTCGTTGCCTTCCGCACCGCTCAATGACGCCGCCCGCCTGCGCTGGCTCGACCGCGTGAGCTGGGGTGCCAACGCGAGCAGCGACGCGCAGCTCGCAAAGCGCGGCCTGTCGCTGTGGATGCGCGACCAGCTCAACCCGCGCCCCGCGCCGTTGCCGTCCGCGGCGCAGGCGCAGATCGACGCGATGAGCATTTCGCGCACGCCGCTCGACCAGCTCGTCACCGAACTCGACGCTCAGCGCAAGGCGGCCGATGCGTTGCCCGACGAAGACCAGAAGAAAGCCGCGCGACAGGCCTACCAGCAGCGGCTCAACGACCTGGCCCGCGAGGCGCAACAGCGCTTCGTGCTGCGCGCCCTGTATTCGCCCAACCAGCTGCAGGAGCAGATGACGTGGTTCTGGATGAACCACTTCAACGTCAACCTGCGCAAGGACAACATCCGCGCGATGGTGGGCGACTACGAAGAGAACGCGATTCGCCCGCACGCGCTCGGCAAGTTCCGCGACCTGCTCGGCGCCACGCTGCACCACCCGGCGATGCTGCGCTACCTAGACAACGCGCAGAACGCCGCCAACCGCATCAACGAGAACTACGCACGCGAGCTGATGGAGCTGCACACGCTGGGCGTGGGCGGCGGCTATTCGCAGGCCGACGTGCAGGAGCTGGCGCGCGTGCTCACCGGCGTTGGCGTGAGCAACCAGCCGCTCGATGCGCCGCCGCCGAACGTGCGGCCGGCCGTGCGCGCCGACTACGTGCGCAAGGGCCTGTTCGAGTTCAACCCCAACCGTCACGACTACGGGCCGAAGACGCTGCTGGGCCAGCCCATCAAGAGCAGCGGCCTGGCCGAGGCCGACGAAGCGCTCGACCGCCTGGCGCGCGCGCCGGCCACCGCGCGCTTCATCTCGCGCAAGCTCGCCGTGTACTTCGTCTCCGACGATCCGCCGCAGGTATTGGTCGACCGCATGGCTGCGGCCTTCACCCGCAGCGACGGCGACATCGCCATCACGCTGAAGGCGCTGTTCGAGTCGCCCGAGTTCGCCGCCTCGCTGGGCCGCAAGTTCCGCGACCCGGTGCACTACGTGATGGCCGGCGTGCGGCTCGCCTACGACGACCGCGTGGTGGTGAACGTGAACCCGATGCTCAACTGGATCAACCGCATGGGCGAACAGCTGTACGGCCACGAAACGCCCGACGGCTATCCGCTCAACGAGGCAGCCTGGGCCAGCGCCGGGCAGATGAACACGCGCTTCGAGATCGCGCGTGCCATCGGTGCGAACGGCGCCGTGCTGTTCCGCACGGATGACAAGGCGCCGCTGGAAAAACCCGCGTTTCCGCAGTTGGCCGATTCGCACGCGGTGCGCGCAATGCAAGTCGGCATGAGCGCGGACACGCGCGAGGCGCTGGCGCAGGCGAAGAACCCGCAGGAGTGGAACACCTTCCTGCTGGCATCGCCGGAGTTGATGCGTCGTTGATCAAGAAGAAGGACACACCGTCATGCAACGTCGAGAACTCTTGAAGCTCATGGCCGCCGCCCCGTTCGCGGGCGCCGCCGGCCAGTTGATGGCCGCGCCCGCGGCCGAAGGCGCCAAGCTGCTGGTCGTGTTCCTGCGCGGCGCGTACGACTGCAGCAACCTGCTCGTGCCAACGAGCAGCGACTTCTACTACGCCTCGCGCCCCAACATCGCCATTGCACGCCCCGGCACGCCCAACGGCGCGCTGCCGCTCGACGGCAATTGGGGCCTGCACCCCGCGCTGGCACAGAGCGTGATGCCGATGTTCCAGCAGAAGCAGGCCTCCTTCATCGCCTTCGCGGGCACAGACGACCTCACGCGCAGTCACTTCGAAACGCAGGACTCCATCGAGCTCGGCCAGGCGCTCGACAAGCGGCGCGACTACCGCTCGGGCTTTCTCAACCGGCTGGCCGGCGTACTCGGCGCGGGGCCCGTTACCGACGTGTCGCCCATCGCCTTCACCGACCAGTTGCCCATCTCGATGCGCGGCAGCGCCAAGGCCGCCAACATGGCGATCGCGGGCAATGCACGTTCGGGCATCGACGCGCGGCAGAGCCAGATCATCACGAGCATGTACCGCAACACCGCGCTGGCCCAGCCGGTGGCCGAGGGCTTCCAGGTGCGCGACGAGGTAACGCGGGCGGTGCAGGCCGAGATGGACGCCGCCAGCCGCAACGCCATGACCGCCAAAGGCTTCGAGCTGGTGGCGCGCCGCATGGCCTTGCTGATGCGCGACCGCTTCGACCTCGGCTTTGTCGACGTCGGCGGCTGGGACACGCACGTGGGGCAGGGCGGCGCTACCGGCTACCTCGCCAACCGTTTCGAAGAACTGGGCCGCGGCGTAGCCGGCTTCGCACAGGAGATGGGCGACGACGCATGGCACCAGACCGTGGTGGTCGTCATCAGCGAGTTCGGCCGCACCTTCCGCGAGAACGGCAACCGCGGCACCGACCACGGGCACGGCACCGTCTACTGGGTGCTCGGCGGCGGCCTCTCGGCGCAGGCCGGCGGGCGCGTCGTGGGCGAGCAGCAGGCGCTGACGCAGGCCACGCTGTTCCAGAACCGTGATTACCCGGTGCTCAATGAGTACCGGGCGGTGTTCGGGGGGCTGTTCAAGCGGATGTATGGGTTGTCGCCCGCGCAGCTTGCGCGGGTGTTCGATGGCGTGGCGCCGAAAGACCTGCAGCTGGTCTAGCGCGCGGAGGCCAAGGCCGAAGCCGAAGTACGCGAAGTACGGTCAGGCGATCATCGACTCGAGGTCCGCCGCGAGTTCACGCGGCGCCGGCATTTCCTGGACCATGTCCTCGGTGATACCGACGGCCAGCGCCGACTGGCTCGGCCAGAAGCCGCCGATATTGCTCAGGTCCACGCCCTGGCGCTCCAGTGCCACGCGCCACACGGCCAGATGAAGAATGCCGCCGAGCGCATCGGCATGTTCCGACTTTGCCGGGCTCACGAAGCTCGAAAGCCCACCGACGAGGTCGGGAGCGAAGCCCCAGCGCTGCGCCAGGGACGCACTCACGTCGCCGTAGTGATACCCGAATTCGACAAGCTCGAGTTGCGCGCGCCCCAGTGCGTCCAAGGGGTGAACGGCATTCAGCGCGGCCATGCGATCGGGCATTGCCTGCGCCATGATCAGGTGGCCGATGGCATGCATGCTGCCCGCGGTGAACGCCAGGTTGGGGTCGACGTGCCGGGTCTTCGAAGCCAGATACCTCGAGACCGACGCCACGCGCAAGCTGTGGGCCCAGAAGGCCGGAAGGTTGACTCCGTCCACCTTCCGGAAGGCGCCCGACAGACCCGAACTCACCACGAATGACCGGATGGCGGAGAGCCCGAGCATCAGGATCGCGCCCTGGATCGA
This sequence comes from Variovorax sp. YR634, assembly GCF_900106655.1. NCBI lineage: Bacteria > Pseudomonadati > Pseudomonadota > Betaproteobacteria > Burkholderiales > Comamonadaceae > Variovorax > Variovorax sp. YR634. Next base: position 13,044 of record NZ_FNOL01000002.1, on the reverse strand, counting down.
AGAAATCTTTCGCCGGAGCCCGAAGAACGGCGAATTGACCATCTGCAGCACCCTGGCCGCGAGCACCTGGTCAAGCTCGATCCGATGCGCGATGGCCGCGAAAGGCACATCGTCGTCGCGCAGCATCTCAATCAGGTCGGACACCACCTTCGGCACGGTGGGAAGCGACTCGTCATTGGCAAAGAGTTCGTCGAGTGTCATGGCGTTATGGGTGTATTGCCTTTGTATGCAATGGATTTTCCTCCAGCGCAGGGCCTGCCAGAGCCTCTATCGGCGCGAATGTGTAATTTCTACGGATTCCGGTGGGACCGAGAATCGGCGCATGCCCCACGCCGTCTCCCTCCTTCGCGCCGCCCGCCTGGCGCGAAGCGCCAAGCCCTTTCTCGCCCGTGGTGGCTTCAAGCGCGAGCGCTGCGCGGGCTGCCGCCTGGTGCCCAGCCATTGCATGTGCGCCGTGCGCCCTTCGGTGGCAACGCGCGCGGGGGTGTGCCTGCTCATGGCCGACATCGAGCCGCTCAAGCCCACCAACACCGGTTGGCTGGTCGCCGACGTGGTGGCCGATACCTTCGCCTTCGGCTGGGCCCGTACCGAAACCGATCCCGCGCTGCTGGCACTGCTGAACGACCCGCAATGGCAACCCTACGTGGTGTTCCCGGGGCAGTACGCGGCGCCCGAGCGCGTGGTTCTGACCGTTCCGTCGCCTGACCAGGCCAGCAGCGGCACCGCGAAACGCCCGCTCTTCATCCTGTTCGATGCGACATGGGCCGAGGCACGCAAGATGTTTCGCAGGAGCCCCTACCTCGACCGGCTGCCGGTGTTGAGCCTGCAGCCGGAGCAGATCACGCAGTACAAGCTGCGCAACTCCGGCCGCGACGACCATTTCTGCACCAGCGAGGTGGCCGCGATGTGCATGAACCTGGCAGGCGAGCATGCCGCCGAACAGACGCTGGATGCCTACCTGGTGGTGTTCACGCACCACTATCTGAGCGCGAAGAACCAGCAGCCCGTGGCGTGGGATGGTGCAGCGCATCAGCGCCTGCGCGAAGTGTCCGCCTCGCGGCCCTGAAGACTCTGCCCGCCGCGGCGCCGCGCGGGTGGGCGCAGCCGTGCCTCGCTCCGCCATCTACCTAGTTCCGGTGATGGCGAAGAAACAAATAGTTAACAAAAATCAACGATCTGAAACCGCCGGTAGCACTTCGACCGGAGCGCGGGTTTCTCTTCGTGAATCGACAAAACCAAAGAGGGCAGTGGATGTTTTCCAGTCAAGTGAGTTTTTACGGGCGCTGCGGTGCCGTGGCCAGTGCGATCGTGTTGCTGGCTTCCTGCGGCGGTGGGGGTGGCGGCGGCTCGGGCTTCGTGCCGATCGTCGCGCCGGCGCAACCCCAGACCCCCGTCGTCGTGACGCATACGGTCGGCGGCACCGTCACCGGCCTCACCGGCAGCCTGGTGCTCCAGAACAATGCGGGCGACGACCTGAAACTCACGGCCGACGGCAAGTTCACCTTTGCCGCCGCGCTCACCGAAGGTTCGGCCTACGAGGTCAGCGTGCGCACCCAGCCCCTGTGGCAGTTCTGCACCGTGACCAAGGGCAGCGGCAAAGCCTCGGCCGACATCGGCGACGTGGCGGTCGCCTGCTCGGCGGCGGTGGCGCAGGTGTCCACGCTCGCTGGGTCCGGCACTCCCGGCTCGGTCAATGGCAACGGTACCGCCGCATCGTTCTATCTCCCGTACAGCGTGGTCGTCGACAAGAGCGGCAACCTGCTCGTGTCGGATACGGCAACGAACCTTGTGCGAAAGATCTCGCCCGCTGGCGATGTCACGACATTTGCGGGCGGTGGCGGCAGCGGTACTTCGCAAAACGGCAACGGCACTGCAGCCTCGTTCTCGGGCCTGTCCGGTCTTGCGCTGGACTCCACGGGCAATGCCTATGCTGCGGAATTCGGCGGCAACCGCATCCGCAAGATCACGCCCGCGGCCGACGTGATCACGATCGCGGGCAGTGGGGCCATCGGGTCGCTCGATGGCCACGGCACCTCTGCCACGTTCAATACCCCTTCGTCGGTGGCCACGGACGCCGACGGCAACATCTATGTGCTCGAATTCATCGGCGCCGTTGTCCGCAAGATCACGCCTGCCGAGGACGTCACCACGCTGGCCGGCTCGGGCACTGCAGGCTTCGCCGACGGCACGGGGACTGCGGCATCTTTCGGGCAGGCCTACGGCATAGCGACTGACGCGGCCGGCAACATTTACGTTGCCGACAGCGGCAACAACCGGATCCGCAAGATCACGCCCGGCGGCGTGGTCATGCCGCTGGCTGGTTCGGGCCAGGTTGGTGCGACCGACGGGGCCGGCAGCTCGGCATCTTTCAGCAGGCCCGGCGGCTTGACGGTGGACAGCGACGGCAATGTCTACGTGGCCGACACAGGCAACAGCCTGCTGCGCAAGATCACGCCGGCAGGCGTGGTCTCCACGCTCGCCGGCCAGCCCGGTGTGCTGGGCGCGCAGAACGGCATCGGCGCGGCTGCCACGTTCAAGCAGCCTTACGGGGTGACGGTGGATGCTGCCGGCAACCTGTACGTGGCCGACACCTTCGGCAACCTGATCCGCAAGGTCACGCCGGTTCGCGCACCCTGAGGTCGTCGAAGACGCAGGGGCCACCGTCGGTAACGGAATGAAAAGGCTGCATCCGGAGCATCGGCATATGTCTACTGGAGCGCGGGCGCGCAGAATCGCGCTCGCACTCCCGAGGACTTGACCATGACGATTCCGTACTTTGTCTTGACGCCCGACCGGCGTGAACTTCCTCTGAACGTGCTCGGCACGAAGGTGACGGTGCTGGCATCGAACGCGGCGACGCAGAGCTATGGCATCACCCTGCAGCGGGGTGACGAAGGAACCGGGCCGCCGCCGCACAGCCACGACTGGGACGAATCCTTCTACGTGCTCGGCGGCGAGGTCGAGTTTCTCTGCGATGGCGCCGCTCACATGTGCCGGCCCGGCACGCTCGTGCACGTACCGCGCGGCACGGTGCACGGCTTTCACTACGGCAAGGGTGGCGGGCAGATGCTCGAGATCACCGGGCAGAACGCGCTGGCCGCTCAGATGTTCGCCGCCGTCGACCACGAGATCCCGGCCGGGCCGCCCGATATTCCAAAACTGCTGGCGGTGCTCGAGCGCAACGGCGTTACCGTCGCGGCCTGACATCGCTTCGGCCGTCGACAGGCGCGTGGCGTGCCATCAGCTCGACGACCCAATCGATGAACACCCGCAGCTTGGCGCTGACATGCCGGTTCGGCGGAAACGCCACGTACAAGGGCATCCGATCGAGTTGCCAGCCTTCGAACAGAGGCACCAACTCGCCGCTCGGCAGATGTGGTTCGGCCATGTAGTCCGGCAGCCAAAGCACCCCCATGCCCGCCAGCCCGGCCGCGAGGTAGGCGTTGCCGTCATCGACCGACAGCACGTAGCGGCCTTGCACTTCGATGCTCTCGTCGCCGAGGCGCATGGCATACGGAAAGGTCTTGCCGCTGCGCGACCACAGGAAGCCCACGATGCGGTGATGCGTGTCTTCCAGCTCCCGCGGGTGTGAAGGCATGCCTGCGCGTTCCAGATAACTCGGCGCCGCGTAAACCCCCAACTGCAGGTCGCCCACGCGGCGCGCCATGAGTGACTGGTCGGTGAGCTCGCCGCCGCGCACCACGCAATCGACGTTCTCGCCGATCACGTCCACCATGCGATCGCTCACGCCCATGTCGAGCTGGATGTCGGGGTAGCGGGCGTGGAACGCCGGCATTGCCGGCACCAGGATCATGCGGGCCAGCGGGCTGGGCACATCCACCCGCAACCGTCCGCGGGGCAACGCCGAGGCGCTCGACAGACTGGTCTCCGCATCGTCCATGTCGGCCAGCAGGCGCACCACGCGCTCGTAGTAGGCCGCTCCGTCGGCCGTGACGTTCACCTTGCGCGTCGTGCGGTTGAGCAGCTTCACGCGCAGCCTTGCCTCCAGTTGCTGCACCAGCTGCGTCACGCTGGTCTTGCTCATGTGCAGTGTCTCGGCCGCCTTGGTGAAGCTGCCTGCTTCCACCACGCGGGCGAATGCCTGCATTGCGTCAAAACGATCCATGCCTGCTGTTCCTGTTGATCCGACGATTGTTTGGGTTCTGCAAACAGTGATTGTTGGCTTTGCCCGTTTATCGGGAAGGCTCGGCTCCCTAAAGTCCCTTCATCGCCATCAAAGAAGGAAGAAGCAACTCATGGCCAAACGCGACGTCGTTTTCCCGCCCGGGCGTCAGGCGCTCTATGAAAAGAACCGCTACTCGCCGGCAGTCCGCTCCAACGGCTTCCTGTTCGTCTCAGGGCAGGTCGGCAGCCGCGAAGACGGCTCGCCCGAGCCCGACCTCGAGGCGCAGGTGCGGCTTGCGTTCGAAAACCTGAACGGAATCCTGGGGGCCGCGGGCTGCACGTTCGACGACGTGGTCGACGTCACCGTCTTCATCGTCGACCCGGAATCGAACTTCGACACGGTCTGGAAGGTGCTGCCGGACTATTGGGGCGGCGCGCCGCACCCAACGCTGACCGGCATCGGCGTGACGTGGCTCTATGGCTTCAAGTTCGAGATCAAGGTGATTGCGAAGCTTCCCTGAAAGCCACGGCACGCCAGTTCTTCGCAATCAGGGCCGAGCGGCTACTCCTCGTCGAGTCGATCCCGCCGCATGGCACGCCAGAGCGCAAGGTCATAGGAAATCTTTAGCAACCCGCATGCGACGAGCGGCAATGAGATCCATCCGGCTGCGAACAGCGCGCCGCTGAGCGTCGGGCTGATGGCTGCGGCCAGACTCCGCGGCACGGCGGTGAAGCTCGCCGCAGCGCTGCGTTCCGCTGGCGTCACGACCGCCATCACGTAGGCCGTTCGCGTGGGCACATCCATCGACGACAGTGCGCTGCGGATCATCAGCAGGCCCAGCGCGACGGGCAGGCTTGGCGCCAGCGCTGCCAGCACCAGGCAGACGTTGGCCGGCAGGTGCGTGAAGACCATGGTGTTGAGCAACCCGATGCGTCGGGCGACCAGCGGTGCAGCGAGCTGCGACGCCGCGCTGAGCAAGCCAGTCCAGAAGAAGAACACGCCGGCCTGGGTCAGCGAGAAGCCGAATCGCTCCAGCAGCCACAGCGACATCAGCGCGTTGACCGTCAGTCCGCCGGCAAACGCGTCGACGCTGAAGAGTGCCGCCAATCGCACCACGACGCGGCGCGACGGCCCCAGGGGTGTTGGCGCGACGGGCAGGCTGTCTGCGTTGTTGGCGCCGGCGTGGGCCGGCAGATTCCGATAGAGCCAGAAGACGATCAGCCCGATTGCCGCGTAGACCACGAACATCCCGCGCAGCGCGTCGAGCCGCGCGAGCTCGCTGTGCCGAACCAGCCAGTCCGGCACGGCGGCGGCCAGCGCGCCCAAGGCTGCGCACAGGGCACCCAGGAGGCTGTAGCGTGCAAACAATGCTGTTCGTGCATGGCCTTGTGCCGCCGCTGCCAGGCGGGCGTGCTCAAGCGGAAGAAACACGCTGACGTCGCCGGAACTGGGGTTGAGCGTGCCGACCAGTGCGACCACCAACAACGGCCAGAACGAAGACAGGCCCGCAAAGCCCAGGCCCGTAGCGGCCATCAGCAAAGCAGCGCCGCGCAGCAGCCGACCGCCAGCAAAGCGGTATCCCCAAGCGCCGACCGCGAGCGTGGCCAGCGCCGAGCCCAGCATCGTCGCGGTACTGACGATGCCTACCTCCAGCGTTCCGAGCCCGATCGACAGCAGGTAGGCCGGCAGCAGTACCGCCATGTACCCGTCTCCGAAGGCGCGAAGCCCCCGCGCCGCGAGCAAGGGCAATGCGCCAGGATCGACTCCGGAAGGCAGCAGGCGCGCGAAACCCATGCGTGGGCGAGATGCGGAAGTGGTGCTCATCGGGTTTTCACAGCCAGAAGCGCAGGGGCTTCGATGAGAGAGATGGGCTGGGGTGGCGCGGCAAGCGCAATGGGTGCGTCAGGAAAGGCGGTGTCCACGGATAGCTCCGTTGTGAGTCACCAGCGCTTGGACGGGACACCGTCTGACTTTGCAGAACGGGAGGCTGTTTTCCCGCGAGCGGCATCGTAGCAGACCCAAAACCACATTGCGTGGTTCTACGGCTTCCAGTTCGGGATCAGGGCCGCACCCACAAGGCAAAGACAGGCGAGCATCGCGAAGGCATTTCTCGCCCCTTGAGTGAATGCAGCGACATCGACGCCCGAGAGCCCTGAACCGCCATTCCCGAGAATCATGAGCTGCGAGCTGTAGGGCAGACCGGCCATCGCCACGCTCAACGCCAGGGCCGTTCCCATCATGATTCCGGTGTTCTGCAGCGTCGAGCGCACGCCGTTCGCAATGCCCCGGCGCTGCGGCACCACGCTTTGCAGAATCGACGCGTTGTTGGGCGTCACGAAGCTCCCGATGCCCAGGCCCAGCATCCACAGGCATGCGGCCAGTTGCCCGGCGCCGATGGCCGGCTGCAGCATTGCCGCCAACAGCGCCAGCGCGCCTGCGGCAAGCAGCATGCCCGCCATGCAGATGGCTTCGGGCGAGAAGCGCCGCATCAGGCTGCCGGCTGTAGGAGCGGCCATCAGCATCCCCAGCGCGACCGGCGCGATGCGCATGCCCGCCTCCGATGGCGCCAGCCCCGCGCAAGCCTGGAGATACAGGGCCACGAGCAGCAGTGGCGCAGCCTGCGACATCGACAGAAGCAGGATGCCTGCGTACGCCGTGCGACGCCCCGAGTCCCTGAACAACGCCGGGTCGACCAAGGGGCTCGCCGTGCGCTGCTGCACCTTGGCGAACAAGAGGAGGGCGCAGACGCCTGAGAGCATGAAGGCCCACACCGGCGTGCTCGCCCAGCCGCGCGTTCCCACCATCGAGAGCGCATAGATCACGCCTCCGATGCCGGCGAACGACAGCAGGGCACCGGTCAGGTCGAAGCGCTCGGCCTTGGCCGCCGCCGCGCTCTTCGGCAGAACCCGCCATGACCAAGCCAGCACGCAAAGCCCGACAGGCACGTTCAGCACAAAGAGAACGCGCCAGCCCCACCACGACACGACAAAGCCGCCAGCCAGCGGCCCCACGACCTGCGCAAGCGCGGCCACCATGGCGAGTACGCCGAGCGCCAGCCCCACCTTCTTGCGGCCGAAGGCATCGCCCACCAATGCGCTGGAGTTGGCCATGACGCCAGCCGCACCCACGGCCTGGCAGATGCGAAAGAACAGCATGGCGCCGAAGCTCGTTGCGGCCGCACAGGCCGCACACGCAATCAGAAAGAGCCCCAGCCCCGCAAGAAAAAGCCGCCGCCGTCCCCACAGATCAGCCAGCCTCCCGAAGCTGAGGATGCACACCGTGCTGACCAGCATGTAAGACAGCAGGATCCAGCTCGCCTGCGATGGCGAAGCGTTCAGGCCGCGCGCCACCGAAGGCAGCGCCACGTTGAGCGCGCTGAGATTCAGGAAGCAGAGAAACGCACCCAGGCTTGCAACAACGAGCACCGCCCATGCGGCCCTTTCCTCGTCTTCCGCCGCCGTGTCACTCATCGCTCTTGAAGCCCGAAGCCTTGACGATGGGCCGCCAGTACTCGCGGTCTTCGTTCATGAGGCGCGTCACTTCGGCGCCGGGCAGCCCGGTCGCGTCGAGCCCCATGCGGTCGAGCTGGCCGCGCACCTGCTGGCTGCGCATTGCGGCCAGGAAGGCTTTTTCAAGCTTCGCGACAACGTCCTTCGGCGTGCCCGCCGGCACGAAGGCGGCATAGGACGCGTTGGCACGGTCGAAGGCGTCGTAGCCCGCTTCCTTGAGGGTCGGAACATCGGGCAGCCAGCTCAGCCGCTTCGTGCCCGCCACGCCAAGAATGCGCAGCTTGCCCGAGCGGTGCAGCTCCAGCTGGGTGGCCAGCGCGTCGGCGCCCAGCGGCACGTGGTCGCCGATGATGTCCGTCGCCAGCGGAGCGCCGCCCCGGTAAGAGACGGCCGTGAGCGGCACGCCGATGGCCTTCGACAGCTGCCACACGCTGAAGTGCAGGCCGCCGCCGAGGTTTGTTATGCCCACACTGCCCTGAGCGGGGTTCTTCTTGATCCACGCGATGTATTCGGGAATCGTCTTGTACGGCTGGTCTGCGCCGGTGGAAACGACACTGGGCACGTTGGCCAGATGCGCGACGGGAATGAAGTCTTTGTCGACGTCGTAGTTCAGCCGCGCATAGGTCATCGGAAACAGCACGAAGGGCGGTGTTGCGCCGATGAGGATCGTGCGGCCATCGGGTCGAGCGGCCTTCACCGCCTCGATGGAAATGCGCGTGGACGCACCGGGGCGGCTCTCCACCAGAACGGGCTCCTTGAGCGAGCCGCGCAATTCTTCGGCGATGGAGCGTGCCAGGTTGTCGAGCGCTCCGCCCGGCGGAACGCCGATGATGAGGCGCACGGGCGCGTTGTCGGCGTGCGCGGTGATGCCGGCCAGGGCAATCGACGCGCCGAGCACGAGTGTCTTCAGGAACGAGGTCATGGTGGCTACCTGTTGGTTGAAAAATCGGAAGAGAGAAAAGGGCAAAAAGGGGCGGTGGCTTCAGAAAGCCACGACCGGCAGCGGATTCGCCGGCCAGTGCGCTGCTTCGAACGAGGCAGCGGCTTGCAGCAGTTGCCCGTCTTCGCGGAAGCGGCCGACCAACTGCATGCCGATGGGCAGGCCCTCACGGTCCGCGCCGCAGGGCAGGCTGATCGCGGGGTGACCCGTGAGGTTGAACGGCATCGTCCAGGGGAACCAGTTCGCGCGCACCTCGGCGTATTCCTTGCCGTCGATCTCGATGCTGCCGAACAGGTCCTGGTCGATGGGCAGGGCCGTGCGCGAGAGCGTGGGCGTGAAGATGAAGTCGTGCGTTTCCAGCCGCGCCTGCACCTCGCGGAACAACGCGGTCCGCGCGAACATGGCCTGCTGGAACGCAACGCCATCCACATGCTCGGCCAGCGCAAGCTGCTGCAGCAGCGACGGGCTCATCTGGTCGCCATGCGCCGCAGCCATGGGCGCGAAGCGGCCGCGCCAGCTGGTGTGGTTGATCACGCGCCACACAGGCTCCACGTCGAAGCCTTCGCCCGACATCGGCTCCAGCACGGCACCCATCGACTCCAGCGTTGCAAGAGCGGCTTCGAAGGCAGATGCAACGTCTGCCGCAATCGGCCGCCCCACCGGCGCGGCGCAGAAAAGAATGCGCTTGCCGCGAAGGTCGCCGCCGGCTTGCAGGTCGTCGAAGTAGCGCTGGGCCGGCACGCCCAGCGACCACGGGTCGGACCCGTGCGCGCCGGTCATGGCCTGCAGCATCAGCGCCGTGTCGGCCACGTTGCGCGTGGTGGGCGTCACGTAGGTGTAGTTGCCGAACGCGTCTTGCACCTGGCTGTGGGGCACCACGCCCAGGCTCTGCTTCAGGCCGACCACGCCGTTGCACGCGGCGGGAATGCGCGTGGAGCCGCCGCCGTCGGTGGCAATGGCGAGCGGCGCGATGCCCGCCGCCATCGACGCCGCCGCACCGCCGCTGGAGCCGCCGCTCGTGCGCGACGCATTCCACGCGTTGCGGGTGCTGCCGAACAGCGGCGCATCGGTCAGGCACTTCGCGCCGAATTCCGAAGAGGTGGTCTTGCCGATGAGGATGGCGCCGGCCTCGCGCATCCGCCCCACGGCCACGGCGTCTTTCGTGGGCACATGGTCGCGGTGCAGCAAAGAGCCGTAAGTGGTGCGCACCTTCGCCGTGTCGACGATGTCCTTCACCGTGAAGGGCAGGCCATGCAGCAGGCCCGAAGCCTCGCCGCGCATCAGCGCCTGTTCGGCCTCCCTGGCCTGCTGCAGCGCCTGTTCATGGCACAGCGTGATGAAGCAGTTCAGGTGCGGCTGCAGCGCATCGGCGCGGCGCAGCACCTCTTCGACGATCTCCACCGGCGAGAGTTCGCGCTGCGCGACCAGCCTGCGCATGGTTGTTGCTGGCATCTCGCAGATCTCGGACTTTGGAAGAAGGACGGGAAAGTTTTTCATGGCGCAAATGATTGATGCGCCGCAACAAGTCGTCCAATACTGTTTTCCAGAAAAGGCATATGCACAGCGTATGGCTACCCCAGACCTTCGAACCCTTCGCTATTTCGTGGCCGTTGCCGAGGAGCGCAGCGTCGGCAAGGCCGCGCGCCGGCTCAACATGGCGCAGCCGCCGCTGTCCGTTCACATCAAGAACCTCGAGGCGGCGGTGGGCACGCCGCTCTTTCGCAGGGCCGCGCACGGCATGGAAATAACCGATGCTGGCAATGCACTGTTTCGGCGCGCGAAAGAGGCACTGCTGCTGGCTAACGAAGGCTTCGACGCCGCGCGCGCCGTCGGCTCGGGCAGCCGGGGCCGGCTCACCATCGGCACGATGGTCGTGCTGTCTTACCTCGTGCTGCCGCGGCTCGAAAACGAATTGCGGCGCAGGCTGCCCGAGGTGGAGATCCAGTATGCGGAGCTGAACGCCGTCAACAACGTATCGGCCCTCACCAACTCCGACGTGTCGGTGGCCATCTGTATTCCTCCCATTGCGCAGGCGGGCATTGCGGCAGAGCGCATCGGCAGCCAGCCGCTGATGCTTGCGGTGCGCGCCGATTCACCCCTGGCGCGACTGCCCAGCATTCCGCTGGCGCGCCTCTCGGGCCTGCCGCTCATCGGGCTGCCCATGCCCGAGGGCGACGTAGACAAATCGGTCGTCGCGTCGCTGCTGCGTCGGCATGACGTGAGCATGCCGATTGCGCAGCGGGTCGAGACGATGGTGTCGGCACTGGCGCTGGTGCTGGCGGGGAAGGGCGTGGCGATATTGCCCGCCTGCGCGCAGATCGGGCGGCCGCCCGGGGTGGTGTTCAGGGCTTTGCGCAATGTCGATGCGCGGATGGAGATTGCGGCTTGCTGGCGGAGTGATTGGGATAGTCCGTTGATTGAGCCGTTTTTGGTTTGTGCGCGGGCGGCGGTGCGGGAGGTGGCTTAGGTGAGTAAGTGAGTCTGTTCGGCGGACGGTCGTAAGTCGCGCTTAGACTTCCGAAGTCGACCAGAACCGGACATTCAAGGCGCCGCGATTTCATGCCAATAGACGCCCAACTCTCCGTCCCCGCAGACGGCAAAACAGTTGAACGCCTTCGACATTGCATGGGCTTGCGTGCTGCCTTGAGCGAGGCGAAGGTAAGTGACGGTCTTCTGTTCGTCGACGTGAAGTGCGTGTTGCTTCTCGAAGATGCGTACGGGCGCATCCAGGAACAGTCGACCTCCGATGAAGTTCTCTGGCGGACGAAAGGCGCTCGCCCTGTGCTCCACGAGGAAGATCTTGGCGACCCTGAAAAGGTGGGCTTCATCGGAAGGTGGAATCTAGACTTCCTCCGTTGGCTCCACGGCGTTTCCGCCGAAACCAGCGAGCCGGTAGAAATCAGCTACACGCATGAGCGCGGCGACACGCTCTACGAGTCTGCTTGGTGGGCGGCCGACCCGTCGTCAGCGGAGGGGCGGATCGAGACCTTCGGCATACAGAACGACGAAGGTATGGATGAGACGCTTTGGCGGGCGGAGGCGATACGCCTTTCAGATGGCCGCCTTGAACTTCGTTGAGGCTATGCTGCTTTCGGCCACAACCAGTCATTTGGCCTTTTGCCAGTTACTTTGAAGCTATCCCTGTCTCTGGCTTACCTGCCAGAGAGGCGTGGAGATTGAACCATGTCCCAACCCACACAAACCTCGCTTCGGGCGCGACTGGATGCGATTCCTTGGAGCGATTTCAAGACCTGCCTCGGCCCAGCGGACAAGATGGGGGAAGTACTGGAACGCCTCGCAAGTACGGATTCGGCCGCCGCACTCGCTGCAAGCCGCGAACTCTGGTGCGATTTGGTTTCGAGTGGTATCGGCCCTCCGTCAGTAGCGATTCATGCGCTCCCGTTTGTTCTCGACGTCTTGCCTCAAGCCGATGAAGAACTGACGACTGAACTCCTCGAGCTTGTCTGGCGCTGCGTTCACTTCGACCGACCAGATGAGACGGCAACTTTTCAAGAACTGCGGCGTATGGTCATCGCGCAGCGCCCGCGACTGTTCGGGTACACCGCCGGCCCCAATCAGGAAATAGCGGAGTTGGCGAAGGACATCCTTGCCGATATAGGTGAGAGGACCGTCAGCAGTAAGCCCGCTTAAGAGCGGGTGGAGTATCTGTTGTGGGCCCACTGACGGCGGCGCGTCTACGGCAGAATGCGGCCAAAAACCGACTTTCCTGATAGAGAAAAACAACCGTGTACGGATGCATATGAGAAGACGAAGATTCTTGACTGTTGCTCTTGCGCCGATCGCTGTGGTCGGATGCACGTCTATGGAAAGCATCTCGAAGCCATCCAAGGATGAGTATTTCGTGCTTGACAAGACCTATACGCGCGCCGAGGTTCGAGGTCTGATTCCTTACAACTACGTCATTGGACTTCGTGCAGGAACGTACTCTTCCGTCGGGGAAGATCGAGATGGACGCTATTTTCAAGGAGAGGGAGATTGCGTAATCCAACTCGGTACTGAACGAGCAGACCATTTCCTTAAATCTGGAGAGATCCCGCGAGCCATGGCTGGCTTTCCGGGTGGAGAAGGCGGAATCTGGTTGCCTAGAGTCGGAAGCAATAGTCCGCCTAGGCTGTGGTACAAAATTCGAAATAAGGGGTTGGATACGATGCAAATCGTGCCATTTCTTGTTGTGAATGCGACGGAGGGCTCTTTCGGGTGGGTGCCATTGGAGAACGATGCTGCATTGTTGGCAGAAATCAAGGTCCGCGAAAGATAGCTAGCGCTGGTCGGTGTGCAATGTCTGGTTTCGATGGGGCGCAAGGTCACGTATGGGCTCACGCCGCCGACAGTACTTCGGCTGCAGTCGGCCACAACCAATGGGATGGACGCCCCCACCCGTACCGGCATCGATGTGCCAAAGTGGAAGTGTCAGCAACCACTTGAACTGAAAGGGGCGTCCACCATGA